>JBHOQL010000018.1:0-40210 GCA_042408195.1 Anaerolineae bacterium | reverse complement strand
CCAATCTTAGCCGGTAAAATTAACTGTTCTACTGACCTGGAAGAATATTCTTCTTTCCCAGTGGAAAAGGCTCTTGTCCGAGCTGGTTACCGGTCCAGGATCGTTTTCCCTCTGCGCTTTGAAGGTAGAACAATAGGGGCTTTGGCGTTGGTCAGCACGCGTCCTGAACCCTTCTGGGAAGGTAAAGTTGACTTCCTTCAGCGGGTTAGCGATGTCCTGGCTATGGCTTTGGCCAAGGATCAGGCTTATCAAAATGAAAGGGAAGAGCGCCTTTTCAATCAGGTCCTGGCGGAGACAGTGGCTTTAACCCTCAAAGCTACATCGCCAGAGGAATTCTTTGACCAGGTCTTAGAAAAGGTAGCTCAGGTGATCCCAGGCGATGCTTTCAACTTGATGTTCGTGATAGGGGATTATGCTCAAGTAGTCAGTCACAAAGGATACGAAAAAAGGGAGGTAGAGGAAAAAATCAAATGGCTTCACTTCCCCCTCTCCGAGTATCAGACCTTGTGGACCGTTTACAATACGGGTGAACCCTTACTCGTTCCGGACACCTCAGCCGTTTCATTGTGGGTACAAGCATCAGGTTTTGAATGGATAAAGTCTTACATGTGCGCACCTCTCAAAATCGGTGGAAAGGTGATGGGCTTTCTGAACGTGGACGGAGCTCGGCCTTTCCAGTTCACTTCCAGAGACCTCCAGCGCCTGCAGATATTTGCCGATTACCTGGCTCTGGCTTTGGATAGAGCAAGAATGCTGGTGGAACTCAAGGAGTACTCTGACCAGATGGAAAGACTTGTCAGGGAAAGGACCGAACACCTCCAAGCCCGTCAGGCTTGGCTCGATGCCATCTTCAAAGGTTCAAGTGATGGTTACTTGCTCTTGAACCTTCGGGGTGAAATCCTGGAGATGAACCCCGTAGCGTGGGCCTGGCTGCATAAGCTTGCTTCTCCAGAGGAGGCTGAATCCCTTAAAGAAACCCTTAGAGAAATGGCCTACAACGCTCAAGCCTACCCCGAAACTGTTAAAGAACTGAAAGCAGGTGATTTGCACATTAAAATAGTCCCTCTTGAGCCCGGTTATCCGGGGTCCCTTGCCATCCTTCACGAAATCACCCATCTCAAAGTCCTGGATAAGATGAAATCTAAACTCATAACTGACATATCCCACGAGTTGCGGACTCCAATGTCTGCCCTTAAACTTTACGCCGAGCTTGTCTGCATGTCTCCACTTGAAAAGCAAAAATTTTACGTTGAGCAAATCTTGCACCTGATAGACCAACTTGCCACACTAATAAATGATATTATTGAAGTGGCGAATATTGAGACGGGCAAGGTAGTGCTCAAGCTCAGCCCTGTGGAACTCAACCTCTTCGTTGAAAAGGCCTTAGAAAAACACCGTCCAAGAGCCGAGAGGCAGCAGCATCGGCTGGAGTTTATCCCCTCACCAGACAACCCTACCATAATGGCCGATTCCCATCGCCTGGAGCAAATCCTTTCCAACCTCGTGGACAACGCTATTCGTTACACACCTGATGGAGGACGCATAACCGTTTCCGTCGATATTTGTGAGGAAGATGGCCAATTGTGGGGCGTGATAAAGGTAACGGATAATGGCTTAGGTATACCTGAAGAAGAACTTCCTCACATCTTTGAAAGATTCTTCAGGGGAGAGGAAGCACGAGCGCAACAAATTTCAGGCTCAGGGCTTGGCTTATCCATAGTGAAAGAGCTGGTGGACCTTCACAAGGGAAAGATCAAAGTCAAGAGCAAAGTGGGAGAAGGTACCGCCTTCACCGTAATGCTCCCACTACTTTCTTCTGAGGCCTAATGAGACTTTAACCTGGAACACACCTTTTACCAGCATCTTAAAAGGATGGGTTTGTTTCTTTTCTCCGGGTTTTGGGGCCTTTACCGACGAGACTCGCCCGGAGGGGAACTGCCTTACCCCGCAATCCGCTCAAATTTGGGGCTATTGGTTGGGGCAGGGAGCCAATGAGGATAAGAGAAAATGAGGGTGGGGGGCTAAGCCCCTTGCCAGGGGATGTGGAGGATGTGCTCCTAAGAAAACAAAAAGGGGTGAGGAATAATCCCCTGCCCCTGTACATGAGTGGTAACCCTCAGCTAGGCAAACTCGGAGCCAGCACAGGTGGATGAATCAAAACCCTGCATTCGAGTAAAATAATGCCTGCGGAGGAGAAAATGGCAACAATATTGGTAGTAGAGGACAATATTGCCCTCCTCTATGGCATAAAAGACCTCTTAGAGCGAGAAGGCTACTATGTCCTTACGGCGCGTGACGGTCTGGAGGCTTTGGAGATCATGGAAAGAACCTGCCCGGACCTTATAATAGCTGATATAATGATGCCCCGGATGGACGGCTACGCCTTCTACGAAGCTGTCCGGAACCGTCCGGAATGGGTGCCCATCCCCTTCATTTTCCTCACCGCAAAAGCTACCCGTGAGGACATTATAAAAGGCAAAGCCATGGGAGCTGAAGACTACATAACCAAACCCTTTGATATCCGAGAACTCCTGGTGGCAGTTCGCTCCCGCCTGGAAAGGGCCAGAACTCTGCGTGAAGTCACAGAAGCAAAGGTGGAAAAACTAAAGGAGCAAATCATAACCGCCCTTAGCCACGAACTTAGGACACCCCTCACCTACGTGGTGGGCTATACCGAGCTTGCTCTGGAAGATTTAAAGTCCGCACCCCCAGAAGTCTTCCAGGATTACCTCCTGGAAATCAAGCGCGGAGCAGACCGGCTTATTAGGTTGGTGGAAGATTTCCTGCTTTTGTTGCAGATGGACACGGGCAAGACCAAGGAGCAGGTCGAGCGATTTTCAGAAGTGCGGTGGGACTTGGCAGAAATTGTTAGGAAAGTTGTAGATAAATACCGTCCCATGGCCGAAAGCCGTGGGGTTCGCCTCGAGTTCCATACAACCTATCCCATCCCACCTGTCCGCCTCTTAGAGCCCCTTTTTGCTGATGCACTGGGTCGGTTGCTGGACAATGCCATCAAGTTTTCCCTAAGAGATGAAAAGGAGGTGAGCGTTTATCTGCGGAAAGAGGGGGATTGCGTAAAGATAACGGTTAGGGACAAAGGCATCGGTATACCACCAGAGGAAATCCCCAACCTCTTTGAAAGGTTCAGGCAAGTAGGCAGGGAAAAGACCGAACAACAAGGTCTTGGGCTGGGATTGGCCATAGCCAAGGAAATAATAAGCCTGCACGGAGGCAAAATAGAGGTGGAAAGCGAGGTAGGCTCCGGTAGCTCCTTCACCATTTGTCTCCCCCAGGAGACCTTCTGAGTTCATTTTCCCAAAAAGAAGCTATAGTGTAAAATAAGAGCCGGGAAAGCATGGGTACTCCTTTGCAGAAGATCCAAGGGATAGGTCCTGGAAAACAAAACCGGGAATGATTTGTTATCCTTGGAGTCCGCTCATAAGGGGGACTTGAATTGAGGAGCAATAAATGCAAGGGATTTTGGCTGAAATTGCTCGGTCTGCAGAAGAATTGCTGCACCGGGCTCAGAGCCATCCCGATAGCACGCTGGAGGAACTGGAGGAGCGGGTTCAGTAATGGAAAAGCCGCGCGGCAGTCCAACTTCTGGAGGCAGCTGTAAAGAAACAGGCATGACCTTGACAGACAAACCGTTTTGGTGTAATCTTATACCCCCGGTAGGTATAAATCCCGCTGAGGAGGTGAAAAGGTATGCCTGTTTACGAATACATATGCACAGAGTGCGGTGAGAACTTTGAGGCTTTTGTCTTCTCAGCTTCGAAGGCTGATGAAGTGGAGTGCCCGCGGTGCCAGAGCCGCAATGTCAGGCGTAAAATTTCCCTCTTCGGCTTCACAAGTTCCAGAGGCGGTGCTGGCACTGTGAGCTCCTCTTGTTCCTCATTCAGGGTAGGCTGAGGGATCTAGGGAAGGGGCCGTTGGCTCCAAAGGAATCCTGCTTTACAAGGAGGGAAACATGCCTCTCATACCAGCTAGAGAAAGGGAACATATCAAAAAATTCTTCGAGGAAAACCTGGTAAATCCTGTTCGCTTGGTGATGTTCACCCAGGAATTGGAGTGCGAATACTGCGCCGAAACAAGGCAACTGGTGGAGGAAATCGCCGAGCTTTCCCCCAAAATCACCGCTGAAATCTACAATTTCATCACCGACAAGCCCAAAGCAGAAGAGTACAAGGTGGACAAAATCCCTGCCATCGCTCTGATCGGCCAGAAGGATTACGGGATACGCTTCTATGGCATCCCGTCAGGTTACGAATTCTCCACCCTTCTGGAAGACATTGTGGACGTTTCGCGTGGGGAATCGGGCCTTTCGGAAGCCAGCAAGAAGGCTTTGGCAACCCTTACTAAACCTATCCACATTCAGGTCTTCGTTACTCCTACTTGACCATACTGCCCTATGGCGGTCAGGTTGGCCCACAAAATGGCGATCGAAAGCGACCTTGTCCGGGCAGATATGGTGGAAGCCATTGAGTTCCCCCACCTGGCAATAAAATACCATGTCCACGGCGTCCCCAAAACGGTGGTCAACGAAACTTTCTTTATTGAGGGAGCCGTGCCCGAGGTGATTTTTGTCCAGCAGATCGTCAGAGCTGTAAAGTGAGGGGGAAAATGCAGGAAATTGTCCTACTGCTCCGGGGATATATCAGCCATTGGATCGAGCACAATAACGAGCATGCGGAGAAATTTGCGGAATGGGCTGCCAGAGCGGAGAAAGCAGGAATCAAGGGCGTATCTGAAAGGCTCGCGAGGGCTTCTTCCCTCTTGAAGGAGGCCTCCGAGGAACTGGAAGCTGCTTTCAAAGAGCTTGAAAGTGTCCGATTGGTGTAGCTATGGCTCTGCCTCGTATTGAGATCAATACTGACTGGTGCAAAGCCTGTTACATTTGCGTGGAGATGTGCCCCCGGAAGGTGCTGGAAGTGGATTATTCCTGCTTCGTTAATGGTTTGCACCCCGTCATTCCAGCTCACCTGGAAAAGTGCACCGTATGCAGGCTGTGCGAGTTTTGGTGCCCTGATATAGCCATAGCCGTCTACGAGGTAGAGGGTGATGCCTGAAGGAGGATGGACGGTCCGGAGAACGCCTCTCAAGGCGGGGCGGTATTTCATGCAGGGTGACGAGGCCTGTGCTGAGGGGGCTATCTCTGCCGGCTGTAATTACTATGCCGGTTACCCCATTACCCCCGCCAGTGAAATCATGCACTACATCTGCCGCCGCTTCCTGGAACTTGGGGATGGCAGGGTTTTCATCCAAATGGAAGACGAAATAGGTTCCATTGCCTCTTGCATCGGGGCCTCCTGGGCCGGAGCCAAGGCCATGACTGCTACCAGTGGCCCGGGTATATCTCTTATGCTTGAAAACATAGGCTACGCCATAATGACCGAAACCCCCATTGTGGTGGTGGACGTCCAAAGGGTAGGGCCTGCCACGGGCCAAGCCACCCGACCAGCCCAAGGCGATGTGATGCAATTGCGCTGGGGGGCCCATGGGGATTACGAAATTATCGTCCTGGCCCCATGGTCAGTGCAGGAAATGTTTGACCTTACCGTGCGCGCCTTCAACCTCGCTGAAAGGTTCCGTGTTCCAGTCATAGTAGCGGCGGATGAAGCAGTAGGCCACATGAGGGAGGGCTTGACAATACCGCCGGAAGTGGAAGTTTACGAAAGGGTTAGAACGCTTCCGGGGGAAAGGATCCCCCCCTTCGGCGGAGAGGAAGTACCTCCAATGCCCATCTTCGGACAGGGCCACAAGGTCCTGGTCACCGGCTCTACCCATGACGAATGGGGATACCGGCGGACGGTCAGTGCCAAGGCTCAGGCTTCCCTCATTTCCCGCTTCAAGGGTAAAATTCTCAATCACTTAGATGAAATAGTTCAAGTGGATAAGAGGTTCTGCGAGGAAGACATAGATGTACTGGTTTTCGCTTATGGTTTCACAGCGAGGAGCGCCCTTGCAGCGGTAAAGGAAGCGCGTAAGAAAGGCATTAGGGCAGCGATCTTCCGCCCTCAGACCCTCTGGCCTTTCCCCGAAAGAGACCTCATAGCTCTGAGGGAAAGGACGGATAAAGTCCTTGTGGTCGAGATGAACCAAGGCCAGATGTTGCGGGAAGTGCAGCGGCTCTTCCCCCAGGCCATAGGTTACAACAGAACCGATGGTGAAGTAATAACGCCCTCTGAAATCCTCGGAGCTATGGAAAAGCTCCTCAGGAGGTCAAGCGATGAAGCTGCATGAATATCAATCAAAACAACTCTTTGCCCGCTACGGTATACCTATTCCTCAGGGCGAAGTAGCTTCAACCCCTATAGAAGCTAGGGCCATCGCTGAAAAGTTAGGCAAGGCGGTGGTGGTGAAAGCCCAAGTTTTGGTGGGAGGTAGGGGCAAGGCTGGTGGGATACGCCTCGCCCGCAGCCCGGAAGAGGCCGAGAGGGTGGCCTCTCAGATCCTGGAAATGGAAATAAAGGGCATCCCTGTGCGGAAAGTCCTTGTGGATGAAGCCCTGGATATAGCCCAGGAGTTATACCTGGGCGTTGTGATTGACAGAGTCCAGGGCAAGTCGGTCATGATGGCTTCTTCCGAGGGCGGTGTTGATATAGAAGAAGTGGCCCGCCGCAGCCCTGAAAAGATCTTGAAAACCACCATCGATCCTTTCTTAGGCCTAAAGCCATACCAGGCGCGGGAGCTTGCTCTGGGGATAGGGTTGGATAAATCCCTCCTCAACTCTTTTGCTTCCATTGCCATGGGGCTTTACCGTTGTTTCGTCGAAAACGACGCTTCCCTGGCTGAGATAAATCCCCTGGCCCTCACATCGGATGGACGCCTGTTAGCCGCCGATGCCAAAATCGTGATAGACGACAATGCTCTCTTCCGCCATCCCGACCTTGCCGCCATGCGCGATCCATACGAAGATACCCCAGCCGAACGGGAAGCCCGGGCTCACGGTATAAGCTACGTTCAGATGGATGGGGAAATTGGTTGCATGGTGAACGGTGCAGGCTTGGCAATGGCTACTATGGATATTATCAAACTCTACGGCGGCAATCCAGCCAATTTCTTGGACATAGGAGGGGGGGCCAGGGCGGAGCAGGTGGCGGCAGGGCTTAGGATAATCCTTTCGGACCCCAAGGTCAAAGCAGTACTAATAAACATCTTCGGCGGAATAACGCGCTGTGATGAGGTAGCCAGGGGAATTCTGGAAGCCATGAAGGAAGTAGAAGTTAAAGTGCCCTTGGTGGTAAGACTGGTGGGAACAAACGAAGAGGAAGGACGCCGCCTTCTGGCTGAGGCTAACATAATTACCGCTACTTCTATGAGCGAGGCCGCTCAGAAGGCAGTAGCTTTGGTTAAGTCCCAGGCCTGAGGCTCTTGCTGCTGACCGCTCATAGATGGCCAGCAGGGCGCGGAACGTTCCGTGCCCTGTTTTTGCATTCTATCTCGTTAAATGCTATTATTGTTTTCTGTTTTGATCTTTCGCCGAGGAGGTGAACAACGTTGCTGGCATGGCTGTACATCTTTTTAGCTCTGAGCCTTGCCCTTTTCGGCCTGAACCAGTTCATTATTATCGCCCTTTATTTCCGATATCTCAAGCACAATCCGCCCACGCCCCCGTGCCCCAAGGAGGAAGAGTGGCCTCCAGTAACCGTCCAGCTTCCGATTTATAACGAGGCTAGCGTGGTTGACAGGGCCATCGAGGCCTTGGCGCGCTTGGATTACCCTCGGGACAAGTTAGAAATTCAAATTCTGGATGATTCGGACGATGAGACCACCAGAATTGCTCAGAAAAAAGTCCGAGAATGGGAAGCCCGGGGCTTGAGGATAGTGTTAATCCACAGAAACAGCAGGGATGGGTTTAAAGCAGGGGCTCTGGCTGAAGGCCTGAAGAGTGCAACCGGCGAATTCATAGCCATATTTGATGCCGACTTTATCCCTCCACGGAATTTCCTTCGCCTTACAATCCCTTATTTCCTCCAAGACCCTCGCTTAGGCATGCTTCAAACCCGATGGGGTCACCTCAACCGGGAGTATTCGCTCGTGACGAGAGCTCAGGCTCTGGCCCTGGACGGCCATTTCCTTGTGGAACAGCTGGCCCGTCAGAGGGCAGGCCTCTTTATGGGGTTCAATGGCTCGGCCGGAGTGTGGCGCCGAAGCTGCATAGAGGATGCGGGGGGATGGCAGAGCGATACTCTGACGGAGGACCTGGACCTGAGCTACCGTGCTCAGCTCAGAGGATGGAAGTGCCTGTTCCTACCCGAAATCGTAGTTCCTGCCGAAATCCCACCTCAAATCAATGCCTTCAAGAATCAGCAGAGGAGGTGGGCTAAGGGTTCAATCCAGTGTCTCCTCAAACTTTCCGGAGCCGTACTTCGCTCCCCTCGGCCAATTTTCCACAAATTTGAAGCCCTTCTCCACCTCGGCAATTACCTCGTCCATCCCCTTATGCTCCTCTCCCTCATCTTAATCCTGCCCCTTATCCTCCAAGGGATTGAGGTTCACTTTCCCCTCACCTATCTCATGATCGCGAGCTTTGGTCCTCCAGCTGTCTACTTTGTGGCAACGCTTAAGGGCTCGGGAAGGGGGCCCGTGGAGATGCTCTTTTTCCCTATCCTAGCCCTAATGGGAGTCGGCATTGCTCTCAGCAACACCATCGCTATCTTTGAGGTCCTGCTCAATAAAGGGGGAAGCTTTGAGAGGACTCCGAAGTTTCGCCTCTACCGCAACAGAGGGAACTGGGAGCGCAACCCTTACGCTATAAGGGCAGAAAAAGTGGCCTTTGGGGAAATCCTCATAGCTATTTACGCCCTTTTAGCTCTGATTGTGGCATGGCTCAAGGGCTTTTACTGGTCCGTGCCCTTCTTCCTGCTCTATGCAGGAGGGTTCAGTTACGTAGGAATAGGAAGCCTTTGGCACTCTTTACGCCCAGCTTTCTACCAGAAAACTAAGGGGAAGACCTTTAAGGTCCGCCTCAGGAACGGCCGTGGCCTGGTTTAGAAAGCCAGGTAAGAATCGATCACCTTACGCAGCGCTTCCCTGTTCCAGCCCACGTAATGCCTTTTGCCTTGGATTATGAAGCTCGGATAGCGGCTAACTCTGTAGCGAAGGCATTTCCAAAGGCCCTGGAGCGATCTGGGGTCTATGAGGACTATGGAGACTTTGTCTCCATAGGCCTTGGCAAGCTCCAGAACCCAATCTACCAGCCGGCGGAAATCTTCCTTCCATTCGGGAGGGTAATCTGGGCCCTCCGTTCCAAGCCCAGCCTCCCTCATGAGAACCTGGCAGGAAACGCATAACCCGTAGCTTTCCAGTATCGGGGCTATTACTTCTATCTTAAGCGGTTCCATAGACACCCCCTCCAAAAAAGTGCCGGGCACCCCAAGAAGGGCACCCGGCACCGAGGACCGCAGGTCCTTTAGTTTTTATTCGGAAGCTTTGACGACTTCTGGCTTAACCCTCCTTACAGCCTGCAGGGCCTCCCAGCCCAGGTAGAGGCCAGCTACCGCCAGGATCACAGCACAAATTCCTATGGTTATCTGAGCCACCTGGGCATCCCAGGTCTTGGCCGCAGGCAGAGCGATGCCAAAGGCCCTGTAGGCCGAGTAGATGAGGGATGCGACGGTAGTCACGTACATGAAGACAAAGGGCCAAACGGTCCACTGATAGTTCTTGCCCTTGAGCCTGAGCCACAAGGTAACGAGAAGCAGAGCCAGGGCGGCCATCAGCTGGTTAGCTCCTCCGAAGATACCCCAGATCTGGATGAAGGGAGCGAACCAGATGAAGAAGATAGTGAAGAGCAGGGCAATAATGGTACCCACATGAACGTTCTTCAGGATGGGGAAGCGATCGCCCAGAAGTTCAGCGCTGGCCACCCTCATGAAGCGGACCACCAGGTGCATAATGGTGAGGGCCATTACGCAGAGGAAGACGTAACCGTAGGTCACGGCGAACCCCTTACCCAAGAGGGCATCAAGCCCCCACTTGTTCAAGAAGACGGCGAGACCCTGGGCAAATACAGGAGCAGGTCTTGCCCATCCACCCGCGTCCTGATAGGCCTTGAAGGAACCGAAAGCCGTAGTTCCAACGAGGAAGGCTATAACTGCGAAGAAACCTTCCAGGAACATGGCTCCGCCGCCTACAGGAAGGGCATCCACCTCCTTCTCAAGTTGTCGTGCAGTGCCCGAGGAGCCTACGAGGGAGTGCCAACCGGAGATAGCACCGCACGCTATAGTTACGAAAAGCATAGGCCAGAGGGGAAGTTTGGTAGGGCTTGTAAAACCGGTAAAGGCTGGGAAGTCTCCGAAGCCAGGATGGCCAATAAGCAGACCAAGAACTCCACCCAGAACGCCGAGGAGCACAATCCAGAAGGAAACATAGTTAATGGGCTGAGCCCAACGCCAGATTGGAAGCACAGAGCCCAGATAGCAGAATATGAGGACCATGAGGCTTCCAATGAAACCTGCCTGGGTTACATTGAGGAAGAGAGTCGGGGAAACGGTTTTACCCTCCACAACCCTGAAACCGTATAGGGCGCTGAAGAAGTTCTTAACAGCAGGAAGATTTCCGAGCCAGATGCCCACAAAGGCGATTAAAACTGTAACCACAGTGGTCAGAATAATGTCCTGCTTCCAGCGGTAAAGCATCTGGCCCATAAGCAAGCCCGCCAGAGTTATAATGATTACCCCCATAGGTACGGCAGGGTTAGTGAGGAGAGTGAACCCAACGGTGATCCCGAAAGACCCCATAATCATCAAGAGGTAGAAGTAGATATAGATCAACAGCAGGACCCTAGCCGTTGGGGAAATTAGCCTGTAGCTCAGAGCGCCAAAGGTCTGGCCCTCTTCCCTGACTCCCACTATAATGCTGCTGTAGTCCTGGACCCAACCAATAAAAGTAACACCAAGCAAGATCCACAGGATCGCAGGAAGCCATCCCCACTGGAGAGCAATGATGGGGCCAAGGATAGGACCAAGAGCTGCTATGGATTTAAATTGATAGCCGAAAAGCACGTTACGGCTGGCAGGGACAAAGTCTACTCCATCCATATACATCTTAGCCGGTGTGGCCTTCTTGGGATCGGGCTGAATTATCTTGCGGTCAATAGTGCGGGCATACCAGCCGTAACCAAGGAGGATTACCACAATTGCTATAAACAAGACTACAAGGCTCATATTTTACCCCCTCCTTTGGGAGTCACGCTTTCCCGACCTGCGGTCCTTTATTAAATTTAACACTGCACCGATGCAGCTGTTGCTTACTTCAGATTATATCCCAAAAAGCCCAAAAGTCAAATTATTAGCTGCCAAGTCCGTCCGGAATGGTACCGGAAGGGTGACGCCGCTTAAAGTTAAGAGGGAACAACCGCTTCCCACAAGCTCTCCGCAAGCGGGGTTTTTGGCAGAGCAGAACCTGAGCCAACGAGTGCAGGCAAAACCCGAGGGCGCAAGGGGCTTAACTCTTTCTTGGGGTTGAGGGGGGTCTTCGCACAAAAAAGTCAAACACTTTAACATAACGCTAATGCCGCTGGTAAAAACAGGGCAAATTGTAAGTTATTAATTCCGGGGAAACTGAAGGCACAAAGTTGTTTAAAAGCACGGTCTAATGTAAAATAAAAATAGACAACCCAAAGGAGGGTAGAGATGGCTATGGCAGCAGTAGCATGGAGCACCGCAGCTAACGTCGAAGAAGCTGTGACCCAGGCTCTGGAAAAGGCTCTGAGCCAACTAGCAACGAAGCCCTCCCTTGCTATCCTTTTTGCTACAGTAGACTACGATCCTCTGCAAGTTGTGAAATCCGTTCGCAAGAGGATAGGAAGAACGCCTCTTTGGGGGGGAACTACTTTTACAGGCCTTTTGACCCCGGATGGTTTTATTTCTGGTCCGAACGGTGCTCTTGGGATTATGCTCCTCTCGGGCGTGGAAGCTGGGGCAGGGTGTGCTCCCGGAGGAAGAGATCCCCGCAAGAACGCCCTCAAAGCCCTGAAAAAAGCCACAGCAAGGGTCCCGTCCCCTCAGGCTTTCCTAATGATGGCCTCTCCGGGAATTGAGGAAAGGGTGATAGAAGCCCTTGCTGAGGCTCACCCTGGCATCCCTATTGTCGGAGGGAGCGCCGCCGATAATACCATCGAAGGCAAATGGAAGGTCTTCAGCTACGGGAGGATTTTCCCCAAAGGCGTGAGCATTGCTGCCTTATCCCATATAGGGAAGATCGGAGTAGCCTTCGGCGGTGGATACTCTTCAACGGCGAAATCGGCCAAAGTCACAAAGGCCAAAGGCCGAACTATCTACAAACTGGATGATCGCCCTGCTCTGGAGGTGTACAGAGAATGGACTGGGAAGAGCCAGGAGGAGGTGACGGGGATGAACCTTTTGGGGGCAAGCCTCTTGGCCCCTCTGGGCATCGAAGAAGCCGGCTTCTTCAGGATCGTCCACCTGGCTACCGGCAACCCCGACGGTTCCATCGGTGTCTTTGCCGAAGTCCCGGAAGGGACTGAAGTACGCCTCATGGAGACAAGTGTGGATAAGCTCATCCAGGATGTGGGGGACATGGCCAGGGAAGCACGGAAGGACATGACCAAGGTGGATGCTCTCATCCTCAGCCACTGTGCCGGAAGGAAAGTAGCCATAGGAGACCGCATAGGGGAAGTAGTCCCCAAGATCAAGGAAGCGATCGGTGATGCCCCCTTCATAGGTTTCTTCTCCTTTGGCGAGCAAGGATATCTCCCCAACCGGGTGAACCGTCACTGTAACCTCATGCTCTCGGCGCTGGCCATCGGAGAGTGAGAAGGGGGTAAAGCTGGGGCGGGGATCCCCCCCGCCCCTTATTAGATTCTGAATCCGGAGGTTGCGGTGAGCCTGGTTAGCATCTACGAAGCCAGTCCCAGGGATGCGGAAGAGATAATAACCAAGATTTTTGATACCTTTGAGGTGGATGTAAAGGACAAAAGCGTGCTCATAAAGCCTAACATTGTAGCAGGTTTGCCTCCGGAACATGGAGCTACTACTCATCCGGCAGTGGTCTCGGCCCTAGTGAAAGAATGTCTCAAACGTGGTGCTTCCAAAGTCATGGTAGGGGACAACCCTGGAGGTGTTGAAAAGGACTCCAAGGCCACTGCTCATAAAGCAGGTCTGTTGGAAGCCAGTCACGGTTGCTTTACAAGGCTTTCGGAAAGAGTAACAGAGGTATTATTGCCTTCCGTGGGGACCAAAGCCCCGGTCTCTAGTGCCGTCTTAGAAGCTGATTTCCTGGTAGATGTTCCAGTCATGAAGACTCATGTTTTCACCACCATAACGGGAGCTGTGAAGAACCTTTACGGCTATGTAGCAGGCACGGCCAAAGCTCGTCTGCACCTGGCTGCTCCTTCTCGCCGACAGTTTGCTTCCCTGCTTGCAGACATTTACGCCCTCCGCCCACCGGACCTTGTGATCATGGACGCTTTGAGGGTGATGGAGGGCAATGGTCCAACCCATGGCCAGGTTAGGCCTCTGGGCAAAATATTAGCCGGGAAAGACGGTGTTGCAGTGGATGCTGTAGCCTGCAGGATGATGGGCGTTGACCCGGCGAAAGTTCATCACCTCGCGGAGGCGGCAGCCAGAGGCCTTGGCAAGATTGAGGGGATTGAAATAGAAGGCAGTTTCGCAGCAATTCCTGATTTTAAGTTACCCACCACTTTTGCAGCCTCTCCTCAAGAGCAGGTAATGCTCCTTCAAGCCATTGGCAGGACTCGACCCGTGCTCAGGGAAGAGCTTTGCCTTCAGTGCGGAGATTGTGCCATGAATTGTCCCGCTCAGGCCATATCTATGGACCCATACCCTGTGGTAGATGGAGAGCGTTGCATAACTTGTTATTGCTGTGTTGAGCTCTGTCCGGAGGGAGCATGGGAAATCCCAGCGGGGATTCAGGAAAAATTTGACCGCATTTTCCGATAGTGGTTTGGCCATGGAGGTGCTTCTGGAGGAAGATAAGCACTGGTGGTTTGCCAGCCGAACGAAGGCAATATTCGCTGTCCTCGACTCCGTAGTAGAGGACAGGGATAGTTTAGTGCTGGATGTTGGCAGCGGGGCTGGCAACATGTTCCACCATCTTTCCCGTTACGGTGCTGTGGTGGGGGTTGACAACAATATTAAACCTCTACTGATCGCTAAAGAAAGGGGTTATATTGTCCCCTTGGGAAGAGCGGAGGCGCTCCCTTTCCCCTCAGAAACCTTCAAGCTAATCGCTTTGCTGGATGTCCTCGAGCATTGCGACAATGACATTTTGGTCTTGAGAGAATGCCATCGGGTGTGCACGCCTGGTGGGTTTATCATCATAACCGCTCCAGCTTTTCAATGGCTTTGGAGCTACAACGATGTGCTCAACCGCCACCGCCGGCGTTACAGCGCTGGAACCTTAAAAGTTCTGCTGGAATCGGCTGGTTTCCGTCCTTTGAGGGTGACTTACAATAATTTTCTTATCTTCCCCTTGGCAGCTCCCCTTATACTCATCAGAGAAAGGCTTGGTTTGCGTCCGAAGCTGGCTTCGCCTCATTTTGATGAAGAAGCCTACCAAGTAGAAATGGAACCTGTTCCTTCCATTGTTAATGCTGTCTTAACTTTTATTGGGGCCGTGGAAGCATGGCTTGTCAAGTATCTGAGCCTACCTTTTGGGACTTCCATCATCGCTTTGGCTCAAAAACCTGATTTTAGCGATTAATTCTCCCAAGCTCTCGGTGCCATCCACCCTTACCCGTTTCAAGGTGAATAGGCCATCGGATGAATGGACGACGCCCGGCTCTGTGGTGACAGCTCCCCAAAAATGGGCTGATTTTAGCACTTTGATAACTTCATCATCGTAGAAGCCAAAAGGATAAGAGAAAAACCTGGGCTCAATTCCGTGTGCTTCCAGGGTCTGTCTGGAACCGAGGATCTGCCAAACCAGGTAATCGACAGGTTTTCCCCTCAAGCTTGAATGATCGCGCCCGTGGGCTCCTATTTCCATCCCGACCCTCGCCATCTCCTCAACTTGTTCCCAGGTCAAGTAACCGGGTCTTTTTTCGTCGATGAAATCGGTTATAATGAAAAACGTACCCACAAAGCCGTACTTGCGGAGCAGAGGAAAAGCATTTCGGTAATGGTCTTCATATCCATCGTCGAAGGTTATGACCAAGGGTTTGGAAGGAAGTGGTTTGCCTGTGGTCAAGTGATAGATGAGATGCCTCAGAGTTATGGTTGTGTAACCTTGGCTCTTGAAATAACTGAGGTGCTCCTCAAACTGCTCGGGAGAAACGCTTATTTCCCTGCGGACTACATTAGCTCCAGGTGGGGGTTGGGAGATGTAGTGATAGAGTAAAATGGGGACCACCGCTTCCCTACGAATGCCGTCGGGTGTGGGAGCTGGTGTGGGCGTTGGAGTAGGAGTCGGTGTGGGAGTTATAGTGGGGGTTGGCGTGGGAGTCAGTGTGGGAGTCGGTGTTTTAGTGGAAGTGGGTGTGGGGGTGAAAGTCGGGTAAAGAATGGATGGAGTCTGTTTCGTTCTGCCTTCGGAGGGGAGGAAAACGGCAATCCATAAGGTTATAAGGAGAGGAAAAAGCAACACCGAGGTTAATCTTTTCACGGAGAATCACCCCCTTGCGCCAAATTTTGCGGGAATTTTAGCAAAGGACAAAGAGCGATGAAGATTCTACTGGCAGGGGAAAACGAGCAGTTACTCAACACGATAGGCGAGCTGTTGGGCTCTAACCACATCTCTTTCAAGATAGGAAAGACCTTTGCCCAGGCAGCCGCTCTTTTCTGGCAGTGGAAACCCCAGCTGGTAATAGTAGATTTGCCCTCATGGAGCGATGAGCCAGACAAGTGGGAGTTCATCCACAAACTAAAAGGCATCGCTCCCGTCCGCATCCTGGCCCTGGTGGAGCCGGGAAGAGTCGAAGAAAGGATAAGGGCTCTGGAACTGGGAGCCGATGACGTTCTTTTCAAGTCAGCTTCCTCGAGGGAAATAGTAGCCAGGGTTAAGGCTATTTTGAGGCGCATCGGTACCGTTACTTACTTCCCCAAAGCTGAATTTTATACCGATGGGGTTCTTTTGGTGAATTTTTCCACTCAGGAACTCTTTCTCGGTAGCCGCCTGATAAAGCTCAGCCGTAAGGAGTTTGCCGTTCTGGAATGCCTTGCCCGTCATCCGCGCCAAGTTCTGAGCCCGAAGAAAATTGCGGATATGCTTTCTCCTGATTACACTCCAGAGCTTATCCGCCATTACATTTTCAGGCTGCGCAGAAAGTTGGAACCCGATCCTTCAAACCCAATCCGCATCAAAAGCGTGCGGGGCCTCGGGTACTATCTGGATAATCCGGATAAACCAATTTCCCTCTTTTGATCACAGCTTTGGCCCCGACATTGCCAAACCGATAGGCGAGATATCTATAATCCGGAACTTCCCATACGGCGATATCTGCCTGCTTACCTTTCTCCAAAGAACCGATCTTGTTCCCCATCCTCAGAGCCCATGCAGCGTTGAGGGTGGAAGCTGTGAGGGCCTGGGAGGGGGAAAGGCCGCAGTATCGGCAGGCCAAAGCTATTATGAAAGGCATGGACTCGCACCAGCATGTGCCAGGATTGAAATCAGTTCCAAGGGCTAATGCCACCCCCTTTTCTATGAGTCCTCTGCCATCGGCAAAATGTAAGTGGCCAAGCCCGAAGGAAGTCCCGGGAAGGATAACCCCAATCGTCCCTGAGGACGCCAGCTTGAAAGCTTCTTCCTCGGAAGTTACTGCTAAGTGGTCAGCGGATGTTGCTCCCAGTTCCACCGCCAATCCAGTGGCTCCGAGAGCCTTGAATTCATCGCTGTGGATTTTCAGGGAAAAACCAAGTTCCTTAGCTTTCCCCAATACTCTGGCCGATTGTTCCAAATTAAATGCCCCCTCATCGCAGAAGACATCGCAGAAAATTCCTTCCCGTTCAATCCCCTTTTCATCGGCCCAGCGGGCAAGGGCTGGAAGCATTTCGTCGGTGACCAGGTCAACATATTCATCCGGTCTACCCCGAAATTCTTCAGGGAAAGCGTGAGCTCCTAAGAAAGTTGGCACGATATCCAGAGGCTCCTTCTCCTTCAAGGCTAAGATGACCTCCATCATTTTAAGTTCAGCTTCAGTATCCAGGCCGTAACCTGTTTTTATTTCTACAGTGGTAGTGCCAGAGGAGAGGAAGGAACGGATCCGCTTGCGGGCCTCTTCCAATAGTATCTCAAAGGGTGCTTCCCTGGTTTTCCGAACAGTAGAAATTATCCCTCCTCCGGCGGCTAGTATTTCAAGGTAAGTTGCTCCCCTGAGCCTGAGCTCAAATTCATCAACTCTGTCTCCGGCGAAAACCAGGTGGGTATGGGGGTCTACCATTCCAGGGGTAGCAGTGCAACCAGAGAAATCCAGGATTTCTCTGGCTGAGTATTTCCCGAGGATCTCATCTCGTGGCCCCAGGTCCATTATGAAGCCGTCTTCAATGGCTATAGCTCCATCCTTAACGATAAGGATTTCGCCCATTTTTTCTTTTCTAGCTGGGCCAGTATGAGAAGGGGTTGCTATCTGAGAAGCGAAGACTATGAGGTCGACCTTAGGCATGGTCCCTCCGTAAAGAGGGGGCGGGGATCTAAACCCCCGCCCTGCTTTCTACCGCATTACCATCGCCATTACCGCTTTCTGGACATGAAGCCTGTTTTCGGCCTGGTCAAACACCACCGAGCGCCACCCGGGGCCTTCGGTTTTATCAATCACTTCATCTGTAACCTCAAAGCCGCGGTCGCAAGGGAGGCAGTGCATGTAAATGGCTTCAGGGTGCGCCAAATTCATCTTTTCAGCATCGCATATCCAGTGTTTGTTGGCCTCAAAGAGTTCTTTAGCCTTCTCGGGGCTTCCTTCTCCTACAGGGGGCTTGAAGATGGGCACGGCAGCCCAAGACTTGGGATAGACAACGTGAGCCCCACGGAAAGCTTCTTTCATATCGTGGACGATCTGGAAGGAGCCGCCGTAGCGTTTGACGTTTTCCTTGCAAACTTTGATAATTTCAGGGTCAAGTTCAAAGCCTTCGGGGTGGGCCAGGACTACGTCCATCCCCATCATGGTGGCGGCAACTATGGCCGATTGGGGCACGGCTCTGGGCTTATGGATGCTGGGGGAATAGGCCCAGCTCATTACGAATTTGACCCCAGAAAATCCTCCAAACTTCTCTTTGATTGTGAGGATGTCGGCCAGGGCTTGGAAGGGGTGGCACTTATCGCATTCCATGTTGAGGACAGGGATATCAGCCCAATAAGCGAAGTTGCGGATAAGCTCGTGGGCAGCTCCATAGACCCAGTCTACAGGTTCTCCATAGCAACGGATAGCGATTCCGTGGCCCATTCGGGAGAGGACCCTGGCTACGTCGGAGACTCTCTCAGTAGTATACGCTACTTCTTTGCCTGGGAGAGCTGGAGTGTAGATTTGCTCTGGTTCCAGATAGTGGGCGTGGCCTCCCAGTTGGGTCATCCCTGCCTCAAAGGAGTTGCGGGTTCTGAGGGAGCGGTTGTAGAAGATCATGAAGAGAGTCTTACCCCTGAGGATATGGTCATGAGGCTCCCCCATGACGAACCTTCTCTTGAGGTCAAGGGCTACATCCAATATGGTTTCAATTTCTTCTCGTGTCCAATCCAGTAGGGTGATAAAATCTCGCCCCCTAAACGTGTCAGTTTTCATGCTCTTTCCCTCCTCGTTTTTGGGCTGATTTTATCATGAGATTCGGTTAAGTGCAAAGGGGTGGGCTGTTTTCATTGCCGAGATGGGCTTTGCCTTCTCGGCTTTCGGTTTCGCCCACTCCTATCAGTTCTGGGTTAGGAGAGTAAAGCTCTTAGCCTTTTATCGGACCAGGGTTAAAGTGCTAGGCGTCCGTGAGTACCATCATAGCATTGGTTGGAGAAATGAGCCTTTCAGGCTTCCTGGCAGTTTGCGCTCCTTGCCGGAGATATTTGCCTTGAAAACCTCTTTTGTGATATACTTAACTAGGTTTGAAAAACGGATGCAGGAGGACTACAATGCCTGTGACCGTAGAAATCCCTAAGGAAACCTTTACGGGTAGAATTCGGCAAGTCACCTTAGGAGCCACGAGAGAGCAGGGAGGAACCCGCAAGAGGACTGTAACGGTAGGTGGAGAAAGCACGCTTCCGTTCCTTCATTTTGAGGGCGAAATACCCAACCCTCCGGCAGTAGCTCTGGAAATAACTGATGTTTTCCCCGCTGATTGGTCTCCCCTTCTTATCCGGACCTGGGGAGAGGACACGATGAAGGATCCAGCCCAGTGGGCGGCTAAGGCCGAGGAGGTCGGTGCCGACCTTGTCATGGTAAAACTTACAGGCCTTGATTCCAATGGTCAGCCTTATCCTCCCAGTGAAGCTGCCACAATAGTCAAAAGGGTTCTGGAAGCGACGGGCCTCCCGGTTATAGTTAGGGGGCCAGGCCAACCTGAGCGGGATAATGAGCTCCTTACGGCCGTGGCCGACGCCACTGCAGGTGAGCGTATTGCCCTTGGTCTCTGCGAAGATAAAAATTACCGAACTATTGTGGCCGCTGCCCTTGCCAACAATCATCTGGTGATTGCTAGCTCACCTATTGACGTAAACCTGGCTAAGCAACTCAATATCCTCATAAGCGATATGAACATGCCCCTTGACCGTGTCCTTATGGACCCAACCACTGGTGCTCTTGGTTACGGTCTTGAGTATACCTACTCAGTGATGGAAAGACTCCGGCTGGCAGCCTTACAGGGAGATCCTATGGTCCAAGTTCCAATGATTTGCTTTGCTGGAGAAGAATCCTGGCGGCAAAAGGAGTCAAAGGTGGGGGAGGGTGTCCCTGAGGCCTGGGGAGATTGGGAAAGAAGAGCCTTGATGTGGGAAGCCTTAACGGCTACAATCCTCCTCCATGCTGGAGCTAATATTGTGACTCTCAGGCATCCTAAGACTATTGCGCTGGTTAAGCAAGAAATCCAAAAGCTTATGAATAAGGCATGAAGTTTTACATTACTCTTGCAGGGGCTATTTTCTTCTTAGGCACAGCTATATTAGGAATCTTCAAGCCTGATCTGGTTTGGGGCAAGCCCCCAGTGCCTATAACCAAACCGTATCAGCGGGCTTTGCTCCGTAGGAAAAGGCTTATAGGCACCATCGTATACGCCCTGGTGGGGCTAGCGCTTCTTTTCCTGGCCTTTAAAGAGGGCAAAGTCGTATAATACCAAAAGAGGAGAGGGAAAATGGCGCTAACAGGATTGCAGATATACAAACTTTTGCCCAAAACCAACTGCAAAGAGTGTGGATTCCCTACTTGCCTTGCCTTTGCCATGAAGCTGGCGGCCAAGCAAGCAGACCTTTCCCTATGCCCTTACGTTTCCGAAGAAGCTAAGCGGGCTCTGGCTGAAGCCTCTGCCCCACCCATACGCCTGGTAACTATAGGCGTGGGCGAGAAAAAAGTGGAAGTTGGCAACGAAATCGTCCTATTCCGCCATGAGAAGACTTTCTACCATCCCCCGGGCATTTTCATCAAGATCAGAGACACTCAGCCTCTAGACGAGGTAAAACAATTTGCCAAGGAAGTCGTAAGCTATTCAGTGGAAAGGGTTGGGAGGGTTTTCTCACCGGACGGCTTAGCCATTGAAAATGTTTCAGGGGATGTAGACAAATTTGCTTCTTGTGTGGAAGCTGTCCGCTCCGTTGTCCCAGATCATCCTTTTGTGCTGATTTCCGAGAACCCCGCGGCCATGAAAGCAGCTCTTGAAAAAGAGGGAGGCAAAAGTCCTCTCCTTTACGCTGCTACTCCTCAAAACTGGCAGGAGATGGCCCAGCTTGCCAAGGAGAAAAACGCCCCTCTAGCCGTCCGAGTTGATGGCGACCTTTCCGCCTTGGCCACTCTTACGGAGCAAATCCGGGAAACGGGGGTTGAAGACCTGGTCCTCGATCCTGGGAGGAATGACCCGGCTGGAAGCCTTGCGGTGATGACTCAGATAAGGCGCCTTGCCCTCAAGAGCAATTTCCGTCCCCTCGGCTATCCGATAATTACAATGCCTGGAAAGAATGCTCAATCTATAGAAGAGGAAACTCTTCTAGCTGCCCAGCATATCGCTAAGTATGGGGGGATAATAGTTCTGGACCACTTCGATCCTGCTGTTCTCTATCCTCTTTTCACCCTTCGCCTTAACATTTACACCGACCCACAGAAGCCCATTCAGGTAAGCCCTGGCGTTTACGAAATTGGCAAGCCAGGTCCCAACTCTCCTCTCCTGGTCACCACTAATTTCTCCTTGACCTACTTCAGCGTTTCGGGCGAAACAGCCGCCAGTGGGATACCTTCCTGGCTCTTAGTGTGCGATACCGAGGGAATGAGCGTCCTCACTGCCTGGGCCGCTGGCAAATTTGATGCCGAAAAGATTGCTAAGTCCGTTAAGCAATACACTGTTGAGGAAAAAATCCAGCACCGCAAGATCATAATACCAGGGCATGTGGCCGTCATATCGGGAGAGCTTGAGGATGAACTTCCCGGTTGGGAGGTGCTGGTAGGGCCGAGGGAGGCAGTGGATATACCTAACTTCCTCAAAGCTTTCTGGAGTGCCAATTGAGGCATGCCTCCCATTTTGAATTTCGTAAGCCCGGCTCTTGCCCTTAAGTACCTTACCCTTTGTTTCCTGACCGTTACCGGGGCAATCCAAATAGCGGCGGGGAGAAGGGAGATACAAGGTTTATCCCTTTTCCCTTATTCTTTTCGTTCTTGGCAGGTTTTAATGGGGCTTCTACTGATCGCGGGGGCTTTTGCCGTTTTCTTTGCCATAACTCCCGAGGTCTTCATCCCTGGCCTAGCGGGGTCGGAGTTAATGACCCTCTTCGGGTGCGGCGGGCTAATAGCCCTGGCCTTTTCTGCAACCATCGCCGAATTGAGAGGAGACAACCGGTTTCCTCCTTTTGCCCCTGACGCCGAGGAAAGCATGGTGGGTGGTACTGCAGCTCTTTTCGGCGCGAAACCTGGTGAAAAGGTAGAATTCTGCCTTGTACCAGACCCTTGGGAACCTTTCTCTCTGGATTCGATAGCCCGCCGCCTTGCCGATCTCGGGCACAAAGTTGCAGTATTGCACTGGCAGGCGATACCTGATGGTGAAACTGCTCTGGGTTATCTTAATCAAGCTTTGGAAAAATTTAATCCTGAAGTCATTGTGGGCCACAGAGCGGGAGGGAATATTGTCCTTCGCCTGGCATCAGACAACAGGAAGGTCAAAGTAATAGCTCTTGCGCCTTTTACTACCCTTGAAGAAGCAAAGCCTGGCCTCGGGTGGCTTGAGGAAGGGGGTATTCTAACAGCATGGAGGCGCCTCCGGGGCAGGTATGAACTCCTCAAGCATTTCATCCCAGTTGCCGTACCGCCAAATGCCGATATAATTAATCCGGATAATAAACCGTGGGGCATGGTTTTGAGCGAGGGTGTTGCCGAAGATGTTCTTCGGAGAACAAAAGAGGGTGAACGGATATGGACTACTTTCTCTTCAGAGCTATAAACGGTCTGGCAGGGCACTGGCCTTGGCTTGATGGCCTGATGCGCCTGTTGGTAAATGAATATTTTATCCCCACCACTATGGCCCTCCTCTTGGTGATAATGTGGTTCTGGGGTAAAGATGAAAGCGAGCGAGTCCGTTACCAGCACACAGTAATCCTCACGGCCCTTTCCCTCATCACTGCCAACATCATCCTCAAAGGCATAAACCTGCTC
This sequence comes from Anaerolineae bacterium, assembly GCA_042408195.1. Lineage (GTDB taxonomy): Bacteria > Chloroflexota > Anaerolineae > SpSt-600 > SpSt-600 > SpSt-600. Next base: position 17,466 of record JBHOQL010000018.1, on the reverse strand, counting down.
TACTTTCGCCCTCGACCCTTTGATACCCACGAGGTAAATCTACTCTTTTACAAGCCTTGGGATTCTTCCTTTCCCAGCAATCCTGCCACTACAGGCTTCTCCGTAGCGGTAGCTGTTGCTCTTCACGACCCTATCTGGGGCATACCCTTCCTTGTTCTTGCCTCCCTTTTCAGCTTTTCCCGCATTTTCTGCGGAGTCCATTACCCCTCTGATGTCCTTGCTGGGGCTCTCCTGGGTTCTGTCACTGCCTGGCTTTATTGGAGATATTCTTCTAGGCTCGAGAGGTTCACTTCTTTAATCCGGGGCTTGCTCAAGAGATTTTGTTTGGCCTGAGGGATAAGAATGGTCAAGGTGCACATCAAGCCTCAGGATATAACCGTAGAAGCGGAGAAAGGTTCAGCCATCTCTGAAATCCTGGAATCGGCGGGGATTAAAGTGCTTTTGCCCTGCGGAGGTCAGGGCAGGTGTGGGCGGTGTAAAGTAGTGGTGGAGAAGGGGGAAGTGAGACGGCGCTCCGTCGCACGCCTCTCCCCTGCAGAGCTAAAGCAAGGATACGCCCTGGCATGCCAGACCCTTGTGGAGAACGAAACTGTTATCTTCGTCCCACCTCAGGAAGAACTCATAAAGCACAGGCTGCCTGCAGAAAAGGTGGCCGAGCGAATAACTCTTCCTTTCCGATGTGATACAGCATCAAACCCTTACATAAGGGCTTTCTACCTGGAAATAAACCCGCCGAGCCTGGCTGATAACACCACTGACTTCGAGAGGCTAAAGAGGGAACTGGCCATCCATTACCACCTCCAGGACCTGATAGCGGATCTTCCCATCCTCAGGAAGCTTGCAAGAATCCTTCGAGAGGCTGATTGGAAAGTAACAGCTGTAGTGGAAATGCACAATTGGGCTCGCAAGAGCCCCCCTCGTCTCATTGACGTTAAGCCGGGAAACACTACCAGAAGGCTCTACGGTGCGGCGGTGGACATCGGTACCACTTCGGTGGTGGTATACTTGGTGGATCTGAACACGGCGGAGGTGGTGGATACAGCCGCTGAATACAACAAACAGATCGCCTGTGGCGAAGATATCATCTCCCGCATAATCTATGCCCGAAGGCCTGGGGGCCTCGAGCATCTCCAGCGCCTCGTGGTTCAGACTATAAACGAACTTTTGGCCCAAATAGGCCAAAGGCAAGGCATAAGCCCCGATGAAATTTACATGATGACAGCGGCTGGCAACACTACCATGATCCACCTTTTCCTCGGATTGTGGCCTGAACCTATACGCCTTGAACCTTACATCCCCACCGTAAGGCATCCGCTTCCAGTAAAAGCATCCGAAATCGGAATTGACATAAATCCCGAAGCCACCGTGGATTGCCTTCCCGGAGTCGGGAGCTACGTGGGGGCCGATATAACGGCGGGAGTTTTGAGCTCTGGCACTTTTTCCACGGATAAGTTGACCTTATTTATGGATATTGGCACTAACGGGGAGATGGTCTTGGGCAACTTCGACTGGCTTATATCCTGTGCTTGCTCAGCGGGGCCGGCTTTTGAAGGGGCAGGGGTCGAATCCGGGATGAGAGCAACGGAAGGGGCCATTGAAGAGGTGTGGATAAACGCCAAGAACTACGAAGCCACATGGCGAACTATAGGAGACTTGCCCCCTGAAGGCTTGTGCGGTTCGGGAATAATTTCCCTGTTGGCTGAAATGTTCATAACCGGGGTTATGGACAGGAGCGGACGTATAAATCTTTCTCTCCCCACCAAGAGGGTGCGAATTGGGCCCCATGGGCCTGAATATGTGGTAGCTTGGAAGGAAGAAACCCGGCACGGAGATAAAGACATTGTAATTACCGAAGTAGACATATCCAACCTCCTCAGGGCCAAAGCCGCCATCTACGCCGGTTTCCGCACTCTCGCAAGAGCTGTGGGGGTGCAGATAGCCGATGTGGAACAAGTTCTAATAGGCGGCGCCTTCGGAAAATATTTAAATGTGGAAAAGGCTATCCATATAGGTATGCTCCCCGACATGCCATGGGATCGGTTCAAATTCCTGGGGAACACCTCCGCTCTGGGTGCCTATATGTGCCTCGTGTGCCCCGATATGCGGGAGAAAGCGGTGGAGATCGCTGAAAAAATGACTTACCTCGAGCTTTCTGCGGACAACACCTTTACCGAAGAATTTACTTCAGCCCTTTTCTTCCCTCATACCGATTTGGATGCCTTCCCCTCCGTAAAGAGGTTGCTTAAAAGCGTTGCCTCTTAGGGCGTTTCCTGTGCTCCTTAAAACCACGGCGTAAAGCACAACTTTCTTCACGCTTGGCTGTTGCAAACTACGAGAAAGCTGGAAAGCCCACCTCGCGATTTGCTTGCGAAAGGAGTAGGCTTATGGATGTAGTAGTGAAGAACGGCATAATAGTCACAGCTTCGGAAATTTTTGAGGCCGATATAGGCATAGAAGACGGCAAAATCGCTTCAATAGGCGAGGGCATCGAGGCACCTTTGAAAATAGAAGCACGGGGATGCTACGTTTTCCCTGGCTTCATTGATGTCCACGTTCACCTCCAAATGCCAGTTGGTGACATAATTTCTGCAGATGATTTCTTCACTGGCACCGTGGCTGCCGCCTGCGGGGGGACTACAACGATTATAGACTTCGCCGAAGCCCATGGCTCTCAGACCCTATCCCAAGCGGTGGAAGAACGGCGTCACCAGGCCGATGGCCAGGTGGTTATAGACTACAGCCTGCACTTGACTGGCAACCGAGATGACGATGAATTCCTCCGAGAGCTTATGGAATTGGCCGAGCAAGGCTACACCTCTCTCAAAATTTACACCACTTATCCTGGTCTAATGGTGGAAGACAAACAAATCCTCAGACTTCTGGAAATTTGCAAAAAAGCTGGCATACTACCCATTGTCCATGCCGAGAACCACTCCATTATTGAGCACATGAAAGCCCAGCTCCTGCGGGAGGGCAAAACCTCGCCTTGTTATCACCCTGTAAGTCGCCCATGCCTGGCTGAGGCTGAAGCAGCACACAGGGTGCTGGCCCTGGCGGCGGTTGTGAGTACGCCTCTTTACTTTGTCCATGTCAGTTGTACCGAAACGATGGAGGTTATCCGTCATGCCAGGCGGCGAGGCCAGGAAGTCTACGTTGAAGTCACCCCCCACCACCTTCTCCTCACGGATGAAGAATACTTGAAGCCAGGCTTGGAGGGGGCTATGTTCGTCCTTTCACCCCCCCTTAGGGCCAAAAAGCACCTTGAAACTCTGTGGGGAGCCCTTAGCAATGGCGAAATCCAGACGGTAGCCACAGACCATTGCCCATGGACCCGCGCCCAGAAGGAACGGGGCTTGCACAATTTTACTCTCATCCCCAATGGTGCCCCGGGCGTAGAAACCCGTGTTCCACTTATCTTTACCTATGGTGTAAAGGAAGGGAAAATCTCATTAAATCGTTTTGTGGACCTCTGCTCCACAACACCGGCCAAACTCTTTGGCCTTTATCCGCGAAAGGGGACTATAGCCCCTGGAGCCGATGCCGATGTGGTCATCTTTGATCCCGAGAAAGAAGTGGTTCTTTCCTGGCGGGACCTGCACCAGAATGTGGACCATTGCCCATACGAAGGGTGGAGGGTCAGGGGCTATCCCAGAGTTGTGCTTTCCCGTGGGGAAGTCATCGTAGAGGACGGTAAATTTCTTGGAGAAAGAGGATGGGGCCTCTTCCTGCCCCGCCGGAAATTCCAAAGCGTAGGTCATTGAAATGCGACCCGTTTTCCGCAACTTGGGAGCGCGGGAGCGCCGGAACCTTGCTTTAGCCGCTCTCCTCAATTTTTACCTTATCACTGCAGCGTATAATCTGCTTGTTCTCGGCCCTTTTATCAGCGGATTGGGGTTAGATTTTCTCACTTTTTGGAGTGCTGGTTACCTTGGAGGCTCAGCAGGTTACTCCAAAATTTACAATGTAGAATTACTGATGAAGGTGCGAACTTCTTTTATCTCCACCATGGAGCGTTTTTCACCTCATCCCTTTTTATATCTACCCGTTTTCGCCCTGCCTTTCCGCATATTTGCCCTGTTACCTCCTCTGCTCAGTTTTTCCCTCTGGACTTTCCTCAACTTGCTGGCTCTGGTTTTCTACGTTAAGTTTTTTGTGAAAAGGATGGCTCTCTCAGGCGATGGGAAGTGGCCTTTTATCATGTTACTCTTTTCTTACCCAGTTTTCCAAAACTTTTATTTCGGACAGGTCGGAGTGTGGCTCCTCATTTGCATTGGAGAATTCATACGAGCTCTCTTAGGCGGCAAGCCCTGGAGGGCTGGCGTTTGGCTTGCGGGGTTGCTTTTAAAACCCCAAATCTTGGTCCTCTTAATTCTTCCCATGCTTTTGTACAGAGATTTCAGAGTTATAGGAGGATTTGCTTTTGGTGCTCTGTTCCTTTTATTCCTTTCCGCTCTTGTTGGGGGCTCTGAGGGCCTCAGCGGAATGGTCTCTCTCTGGTTAAACGCTGGAAAGGGTGCTTTCGAAGCTGGACAGGGAAACATGATGAACTGGCGAATGCTTGGTCTGCATTTGAGCGCTCTGACTTCACCTTTTCTGGGTTGGACCGTAGCGGGGCTTGGGATGGCTTTAACAGGGGCTTTGGCTTTTTATTTGTGGGTGAAACTTTACAGGAAAGCGTTCATTATCGCTCTCTTAGGGGTTCTTGCGGCGACAATGGCCATCGCTTGGCATTCCCATTTCCATACGTGTATGCTCTTGATTCCTCCTCTGATATGTCTTGGCAAAGTTATACCTAATAGCTTGCTTGACATATGGGTATTTGGGCCCCCTATCACCACTTTCCTCATTTATTTTGCCGGTGCTTTGGCCAGGATTACCGGGCTGTCTCTCCCCGCTGGTTACGGAGGTCCAATCCTGGGAAGTTGCTTTCTTGCGCTTAACCTAATTCTATTGTTCTGGGCTATAAAACAAGGAACCAGGGCGATTGACCCCTAAGGCCCATCGCCCTGGTTTTTTGTGCTTTCTCGGGTTATTTAGGTTTCGGTATTTCTTTTACAATGACTGATTTGTTGGCCTCTAATTCCTCCGGGGCTACATCTTTTGCTGTAAGGAAAAGCTCTTCATTGCCGTGGCAACTGTTGCAGGTCTTGGTCTGGGGAGCGTTGCGGACTATGTTGTGAGGGGTTGTGTATTTCCAGGTGGGAACAGCGTTGAAATTGGGGAGGAGGTTCTCACCGTAAGTGGCAAACGTAGTAGGTACGACGGGGATGTGGCGCAGAAGCACGTACTTGTAAGGCCGTTCCTCGGTGGGATTAGGGTTAAGGCCTATCTTAAAGGTCATCTTGGAAGGATCAGTTCTGAAGGTCGGCATCCCTTCTTTGATTATGACGTGGCAGTTGTAACAGCTTTTATAAGGCCCGGAGACATGACACACATAGCAGTCAACTTTATCGCTGTGGATGACGTGATGGGTTACGCCATCTTTGCCACCTTTGGCGTTGGGGTGGCAATCCAGACAAGAGGGCACAGGTTTGCCGTCGTAGCGGTGAGCATACTGAGTGCCGTCACCGTGGAAAGCGGCAACCGGATGGCAATGCAGGCAGTTCATCCCCGCTTTTTCCCAGTGTACACTCCCACGTATCCCCTCATTCAGACCCATGTATTCGGCACCGACGCGGGCGCTGTGACATGAAAGACAGGTATCCATGATGGAAACTATTTTCTTGACCATGTGGCCTTTGATCAGCCCACCGCCGGCAAAGATAGGACGGCTTATATGGCAGTGAGTGCAGTCAGCGTGGCAATATGCACAGTGATTTTGGTAAGCTTTTTGCATGTTGGGGTTGGTAAAATCTGCCCCCCGAGCCTCAAGAATTGTAATGTAACCATAAAGCGTTTTATGAAGTGAAGTCGCTGCAGTCTTTGCGATGTCTCTATGACAATCGGCGCATTTCTCGGTGGGATTTTTGATTAGGCCCTTGTGAGCTTCCTCCTTGTCCTGAGTGCCGGATACACCGCCATGACAGCCTATGCAGTTGTACGAGTTATGCACGTCTTCTAGAAACTGCTTGTCTACCAGTACTTTCTGCCACACCTCCAACGGAGGTGGTGGAGCGGCTCAGCCTTCTCCTTCTGGCTCAGGTTTTTTGGGAGGGGGTTTTGCTACGGCTTTCAAGGCCTCAGCATTGGTATGACAGGCGACGCAATTCTCAGCGCTGGGAGGAGGAGTTGGGGTTGGAGGAACGGTGGGAGTTGGAGGCAGTGGAGTTGGAGTTGGGGTAGAAGTAGGGGGTAATGTAGCTACTACAGTGGTGGGAGGTACGGCGGCTATAGGGGTGGGAGTCGGAGCACACCCTATTGCCAGGGAAATAGCTACTGTAAGCCCTGCCAAGAACAAGAGGAGGTAGAACCTTCGACCCATGAACACCTCCTTGGATTAAGCCCCCGCAGGCCCTTCTGGACCTGCGGGGGCAGAGTTTCAGCCAAACTTATGCAGCTCTGCGGCGAAGGAGGAACAGGCCTCCTACCCCTGCAAGCAAAGAGATCCCTCCAAAGGCGATCAGGAACAGCGAGGCTGCGACGGAGGCCCTTTCACCTCCGGTGACGGGAAGGGCAGGGATTGTTACCGGGTAATCGGGTTGGGTAGCGGGGTCAAAGCGAGGTGCACCCACAACCTCATCCTTCTTGGTCCAACCCATGATTCCGAAGGCGAGGTTGACGGCATCATAGCCCAGGAGGTTGAGGACAGTGGTGACAGCTTCTCCAGTGTGGCCAGTGTAGCAGTAGGTCACGATCTTCTTGTCCTTGGGGAGCTTGACCAAATTCTCGGGCTTCCAGAAGTCCCTCCAGAAGATGTGGATAGCGCCAGCGATGTGACCTTTAGCGTAATCCTCGGCCTTGCGGACATCCACGATGAAGGGGTCATTGGCGGGGTCGCCGTCGTTCAGGATCTGGTACAGCTCTGGAGCTTTTATCACCGGAGCCTTGCCCGAAGTCAGGTAAGCCTTGATGACCTCGAAGACGATCTCTTCCTCTTTAGTTTTACCTGTGCTGACAACAGGGAATTCGTAGACAGCCTTAGCCTCCACTGGCTCCACGCTTACCGGGTAATCGGGTTGGGTAGCGGGGTCAAAGCGAGGTGCACCCACAACCTCATCCTTCTTGGTCCAACCCATGATTCCGAAGGCGAGGTTGACGGCATCGTAGCCCAGGAGATTAAGGACAGTGGTGGCAACTTGCCCAGTGTGGCCGGTGTAACAGTAGGTCACGATCTTCTTGTCTTTGGGGAGTTTAGCCAAGTTCTCGGGCTTCCAGATGTCCCTCCAGAAGATATTTATAGCGTTGGCAATGTACCCCTTAGCATAATCCTCAGGCTTGCGGACGTCTACAATAAAGGGGTCATTGGCTGGGTCGCCATCGTTCAGGATCTGATACAGCTCAGGAGCTCTTATCACTGGAGCCTTGCCCGAAGTCAGGTAACCTTCCACAGCCTTGCGGACTACCTCAAATTCTCCAGTGGGTTGCTGGGCAAATACGGCTCCCACTGCGAGCAACATTGAAACTACGAGGGTCAGACTTATGATGAGCAGCGCTTTCCTACTCATTTCAAACCTCCTTACAGAAACTTTTTATTTTTTAAGCTTTTCCCAACCTTCGGGAGTATGGCACTGCTCACAATCATCACTCCCGAAAGTGTGTGGGCGCTTATGGCAATCGCTGCATACATACCTTAGTCCTCGGAAATTAGGCCGTTTGTGGCAGTCAAAACAATGTATCGTGGCGTGTTTGCCTATCAGTTCCACTGGGTGTGCAGTGTAATGGATCTCCTGCCAGACATGTATAGAAGCATGGCAAGTGTTGCAGTTGACCTCCTGAGCGACATCATGGGGACCGATATGGCAACCAATGCAATCCTCAAGTTGGATCCTGAGGTTGCGCTCTCTATGGCAATCAAGGCATTCACTCATAGAGCAAATGACTTTCCCCGATACAAATCCGTGGCCCACTTTACCGTGGCAATCGCTGCAATACAAAGCAGCGGTGCCTTCTATAGATGTCCTGACAACGAAGCTGTGAGGAGCTTTTAACCCCCGCTCGGGCATAACGTCTCGCAATGAACGATGACAAAGGAAGCATTTAGTGGGAGCAGCGGTAGTCGGGTCAGCTAAGAGTTCAATGTGAGCGGTTTCTTTGTTTTCATCCATACCGTTTCCTCCGTGGCAGGTCACACATCCGAGGCGGCCGTGAGTGGTTAACAAATATCTAGGTTCTATATAAGAGGCTTCGGCTCTCGCAGCAGATATTGCACTAGCCACTAACTTGTTTCTGTTAAAATGGCAACTCTCGCAACTTATGGAGAAGGGCCTCGCATAGCCGATTGTTGGCAGAGTTGGTGTAGGTTTAATCTTAGGTGCAAAAGCATGCCCTATAGATTCCAACACCAGTCCTGTAACTATAACGGAAGCTGTCAATGCGATGCTTGTGAATACTATGGCCCACCTTGGCCAGTTCACAAGTAGCATGCTCTACCTCCTACAAGAACGCACGAACCCCGGCGAAAATTACGGTGTAGCGTAGGGAAAGCCCTGCTATTAAGATTCCCGCGCCTGAAACAATGCCCCAAGCAGGTTTGTATTGCTTTGTTATCATGGCATATGTATTGACAATAAAGGGCAAGAAAAAGCCAATAATAACTTCAAAAGCCCAGAAATTCACGCTTAATGGACCACTAACTATCATGTTTACAGCAAGCAGGCCCGCTTGGCCTAGGTGAGAAGCCGACAAGAAGTGAAGGCCCACAAGAGCAGCTTCAAGGCCAATGAAGATGAGGAAAAACACGGGAAGTAATGGATAGTGCCGGATGATATCGGGAAGAGTGATACTGCCTACTAAGCCGAACACAAGACCTATTCCGGTAAGAATGGCAGAAGTCAGAAAAAGCATCGGAAGTATAGGGATGCGAATGCCGGGGAAAACGGGCGCACTCCAGAAGGGCACTGCTGGCCCCACAGCGCTTATGAGCACGCCGGTGTAAATAGCCGTGGCTACGGCGAATACACTTCCTACTATTGTCAGTGGCCTCTTTACTTCCCGCCATTGTGCCTTAAACCATGGCAACTTCTTCCTGAACCAGGCATCCCAAGAAGGAGTTTGACTGAGGAGTTCCACAAGTCCGTAGAGAAGCCCAAGGGGTATAAAGATGCTCAATATCCATATGCCCCAGGTCATCACCGAGGAGGGATTCATAAACATCCAGAGGATCCTCCAAGGTTGGGTTTTGCCAGCTCCGAGGTCGAGGATGAGCAAGAAGGAACCGAATGCTACTGCGGCCCCGGAAACGCCAGCGCCTGCGAGAGTGATCGGGCAAAATTCGTACCTGTAGCGGATACCTAACCATTCAATAACGCTGGCTACAAGAAAGGCGCCTGCGCCCAATCCTCCCAGGAAAAGGTAAATAACTACAAGCCAGCCCCATTCTGTCTGGGTCATTTACCACCTCTTTCGATAGGTATGTAGAATAGGATAGCAGGTTTAGTGCCAAACTCTGGGTGGAGCGGGACAGCCTTGCCTGAAGCAAGGATTTTAGCCACCTCGCTTTCAGGATCGTCTTTGCGTCCAAAAAAGCGTGCTCCTGGAACGCAAGCATGCACGCAAGCGGGCTCTCCCCCTCCAAGGACGTAATCAAGACATAGCCAGCACTTCTGAGCGGTACCCGTTTCCTCGTTTATAATACGGGCTTGGTAAGGGCATGCGAGCAGACAATATTTGCATCCCGTGCAGCGGAGTTCGTTGATTAAGACCACGCCTTCCTCGGTGGTATAAGTGGCATTTACCGGGCAAACAGTGGCGCAGGGTTGAATTACGCAGTGTTGACATTGCACAGGTAAAAACCACTCTTTGCCATCGGTCTCCTTACGGTACACGCGGATAAAGCTCTTGCCCTCGGGAAGATTATTGCGGATTCGGCAGGCATCAGCACAAGCCCCACATCCAACGCATTTATTAAGGTCAATTATCAAGGCATATTTTGCTGTGATTTCCTTTGGTACGGAAGCAGGCTCTTTTTTACATGAAACAAGAGCGGGAATTACTAAATTTGTTACTCCTACCGCTCCAAGAGCTCGAAGGAATTCTCGCCGTGATATTTGTCCTTTGCCCATCGTAACCTCAGCATATTCTAAATTAGAACACTTAGGACAAGTATAATATAAACTATCTCAACCAATCTGTCAAGCCCAAAGGGTCAAGGCTTTTCGCTATCTTACCTCGCTTCCGCCACCGGCGCGAATACCCCCACGGACTGCTGGCCACTCTCTCACGGGAAGCGGCCCCTTCGGGGAATGGGCAGGGTGGGAAGTTTCCGCCCTTTGGACCTTCGGCCATTGCTTGCTTCCCCGTTTGAGCACCTTCTGGTATTTGCTCAGCCGACTTCCAGTGGGAGAAATAGAACGAACTTTGAGGGAGTGGGTAGGCAATAGATAGCAAGACATCGCGGGAGAGCAAACGAACAGGAAAGGATGATAGTAGGTCACTGCCTGCGCTAGGTGATTGCCCAAGCGGAGGCAAAGGCTGCGTTGCGCCTTTCGGAGGCAGAAAGTGCCGATGCCGGGCGCTTGAAAGCCTTCCTGTCCAGAAAGTGGTGGAGAAAAAGGAGAACCAGCTGGTGTTGAGACAAGCAATAGAGGAGTGGTTGCTTCTGTAAGGAGCCCAAGGGGACAGAGCGGCTCCAAATTGGGAAGAAGTCACGAGAGAGCATAGGCAAATAGAAGAACGGAGGCCTATATGGAGAAACTGGGATGGCCTGGAGCTCAGTGGTGTGGGTAGATAGAGCGGGAGCGAAAGAATTTTCTTCTGACTTGGTGGAGAAGAATACGCATCTTTGGGTGACTGGGGCTGGGTTTGGGTGGAGGCTTAAATCCTGCTACGTCAGCATTGGGAGATGGAGAACGGGGTCTTTTATGGGCGAGATGTGAGCATGGATGGGGACCGGCTTCGTTGTAAGATTGGGTATGGGTTAAATTGAAACTTCTGCGGGCTATAGGCGCTTCTTCTCATTACCTTTTGCTGCTTTTCTTATTACCGTAGCATAAACAGACTTTGTCCGAAATCAACCCAAAGAGCGATTTGCGAATGAAAGCTGTTCGTGCTATTATATAACCCAAAAGGCCCTGATGCCCGGGGGAAAATATGGCTTTGAAGGGAAAATTGGAGGATTTTGATGTAACAAAGCTTTTCAATCTGGTGCACTTGGCCCGTAAGACTGGAGCCCTTACTCTGGAGCAAGATGGCAAAAAGATCGTTCTCTACTTTAAAGGCGGCAAGCTTATATATGCTGTTAAGGATTCCGAAGAAAAAAGCATTTTGAGCATCCTCTACCGAGCAGGTAAGCTCACACGGGAACAGGTCCGAGAAATAGAAGCTCGCTCCCACCTCAAATCCGATAAAGAGAAAGCCCTTTTAGCCATAAGCGTAGGCTATATATCTAAAGAGGACGTTCTGGAAAGCCTACAAAAGCATTTTCTGGAGATCGTTTACGAACTCTTCACTTGGCAGACGGGCCGTTTCTCCTTTGAGCCCGATGTCTTGCCTGATGGGGATCGCCTTACAGTTTCCATAGACTTAGCCAATTTGATCCTTGAGGGGACAAGGCGCCAGAAAGAGTGGGAGATCCTCCAAGAGGAGATACCGGACTTGGACATGGCCCTTAAGTTTGCTGAAAACCCAAGGACTGCTATACGCAATATAAACCTGACAGTGGACGAGTGGCGAGTTATATCCTACATTAATCCCCGGAACACCATCCGTCAGATCGCCCGCTATAACTCCATGAGCGATTACCAAATAAGGAAGATCGTCTACGGTCTTCTTTCTGCCGGGCTTGTGGAAATTATTCCTCCAGCTGGTGGCCCAGAAGTTCTTCCTCCTGGTATACCCCCTGCCCTTCAGGAACCCCCTAAGGTCAGTAAAAGCCTAGTGCAGCGCCTTATTGACCGCATAAAGCGCTTATAAGGGGAGGATGAATGCAAGCGGTTAAAATTGTAGTGACTGGCCCTTTCAATTCAGGGAAAACCCAGTTTATCCGCACCATAAGCGAAATTGAAGTTGTCTCCACCGAAAGGAAAATCACTGATGAAGCTCGGTTTGTGAAAGAACAAACCACTGTAGCAATGGATTTCGGCCGCATCACAATAGATAATGACCTTGTCCTTTACCTCTTCGGAACCCCCGGGCAGAGGCGCTTTGATTTCATGTGGGATATTCTTTCAGAGGGAATGCTTGGGTTCGTAGTTATGGTGGACAGCACAAGCCCTCAGACTTTCCGGGAAGCCAAGTATATCCTTGAAGTTTTCCGACGCTACGCCAAGACTCCGTACGTGGTGGCAGCCAACAAACAAGACTTGCCGGACGCCTGGTCCCCAGAAGATATCCGGATAGCTCTTCGTTTGAACAGCGACATCAAAGTCATACCCTGTGTCGCCACCGATAAAGAAAGTGTAAAAAAGGTGCTTCTTGAACTGCTTTACTTGGTCCTAGAAGTACTGGAGGGTTAACTTTGCCTACGGTTGTAACGGAGCAAGGGGTGGTTCACTATGAAGTCCTGGGACGAGGAGAGCCAGTAATCCTCCTGCATGGTTGGCTTGGTTCCTGGGGTTACTGGCTTGAAGCGATGAAAGAGCTTTCGGCTTATTACAGAGTTTATGCGCTGGACTTCTGGGGTTTCGGAGAGTCCGATCGGAGGAGGGAAAGTTTCAAAGTGGAAGATTTCAATTGGCTGGTTTCGGATTTCATGGACAGGCTCGGAATACAGGAAGCGTCCCTCGTGGGCCATTCTATGGGCGGGACAGTGGCTTTGAGCGTGGCGCTCCGCAGATCCGAGAAGGTGAAGAAAGTGGGAGTTATAGGTTCGCCCATTGACGGGAAATCGCTGAGCATGCTGCTTAAGATGGCAGCAATCCCCCAGCTTGCTTTCGTGGCTTGGAATAATCCTTGGTTTTTCCGGTTGCTCCTCCGAACCATGGCTCCCAGAACAACCCGTCTATGGCAACAATGGTACAGTATGCTGCTTAGGGATCTCTCCCGCGTGACCTTAGCCTCTTTCTTCCAAAGCATAAATTCTCTTTACCACACTGACTTAAGGCCCTACATTGACCAGGTGAAATCTGAGGTTTTTGGCATTTATGGACTTAGGGACAACATAGTGGATCCTGCTCAGGCAAAACTTGTGGGAAAAATACCAGGGGCAAAGGTTCACGTTTTACCTTCCTGGGGGCATTTTCCCATGCTGGATGACCCCCTTGGGTTCAACCAACTTCTTCTGACAAATCTGAGAGGAGGAAAAAATGGAGGAATTTAAAGAAAAAGCCCCCCACTACTTCTATCCTAACAAGATGGCAAGAGCTTACCTCATGGGGCTAGAGGAAGCTCTGGGAAGAGCAGGAGTCAACGCTGTTCTCACTGAGGCGGGACTTTCTTACCTTGTAGACAAACTTCCCCCAAATAACCTTAACAAAGAGTTCAGTTTTGAAGCTTTTGCAGCCATTCAAGAGGCCCTTGAAAAACTTTACGGTATAAAGAGCGGTCGGGTTCTGGCTTACAAAGCTGGAGGCGCCACTTTCAAATATGGCCTCAAAGAGTTTGGGGCTGTCTTAGGGATTGCTGATCTGGCCCTCAGAGTCCTGCCTCTGAATGTTAAAATGAGGGTGGGCCTCAGTGCCTTTGCTGAAACCTTCAATCGTTTCAGCGATCAAATTGTCAGGCTGGAAGAAGATGAACATCACTTCATCTGGGTGAATGAGCGTTGTCCCGTGTGCTGGGGTCGCCACACTGATTCCCCCTGTTGCCATGCAGCGGCAGGCATTCTGGAGGAGGGACTTCGCTGGGGGAGTGGTGGGAAGAACTTTGAAGTGGTGGAAATCACCTGCATCGCCGTTGGTCACGACGCTTGCCGTTTCAGGATACCCAAGACGCCAAAGGACTAAATGCGCAAAGTCATCATAAGGGAGCCAAAGAAAATATTCCCCTTTAACGAGCCTGCCAGAGATCTGAGGGTCATGAACAAACCCCTTTGGCTCTACCAGCATGACGTCCTGGCTCCTTACTGTGATGAAGAACTGGAGGTAAACTCATTCTTTGAAATCCCCGTCGACAAACGTGAAACACTGGTCTATAAAGACAACCTTTACTTTGACCACCATTTCTTCGAAGCCTTCATAACTGAAGCCAGGAGGAGGAATAAGCCTTGTAGGGTAGCTTTTTCTCCTTCTGACAAAGCCATAACCAATTACGCTTTACTGCTCCAGAAAGGAATACGCCGTGAAGGAGATCTGTACGTGGCTGATATGTGGTATTTCCCTCGTGGCATCAAAGAGGAAGCGGAGCCCTTAGTAATAGATACTGAGGCCAGGGAAATCGGCTTCTACCATGTTCCCACTTACATGGCCCCTCCTCCGGGTGATTTAGTCTACTATATACCTCTCAAGGCTTTCCTCTCCATAGAACATTGGATACATGTCTATTTCGCCAACGTGGCTTTTGGAATCTTTGCCGAAGGGGCCAGGATGGAAAAGGAAGCGGATAAACTCTCAGTGAAGCTTAGGATACTCTTCCGTTCCATCCTGGAGAGAAAGCAGTTCCTATCCTGTTCGGAACTGGTTAAAGTGGGCAAGAACACCCAGATTGACCCCACCGCTGTAATCCAAGGGCCTACTTACATAGGCGATAACTGCACTATAGGGCCTGGAGTGGTCATATCCAATTGTCTCATCGGCAACAATGTCAATATAATGCAGGGGTGCCAGCTTCTCCTGAGCGTGGTCGGCGATGGTTGTTACCTGCCTTTCAGGGCTTCTTTGTTTATGAGCGTCCTTATGGAAAACTCTATGGTGGCCCAGAATGCCGTCCTCCAGCTCTGCGTAGTGGGGAGGGATTCCTTTGTGGGGGCAGGCACAATTTTCACCGACTTTAACCTTATACCTAAGCCTGTGCATGTTTGGGGAGAAGATGGGCCCGAATCCACTGGGTTGCCTGTCCTGGGGTGCTGTATTGGCCATAATTGCCGGATAGGCTCGGGGCTTTTGTTTTACCCGGGGAGAGCTGTGGAATCGGATGTAATACTGGTGCGCTCAGAGAACAGAGCCGTTATCACCAGAAATGTCTATTATGAAGAAAGTGACCACCATAAATTCAGGGGTGGTTACAAACATCAGCGCCTTTATCCCAGGTGAGAGGCAATGCCGAGAGCCCGTTTTGCTTTTATAATTCACCCCATAGATCCGAGGGGCGACGTCAAAAAGAAGTTTCCCCTGTTGGGCACTTATCTTCCGTTGCCTTTAATTCATTTCCTTTCGGGATATTTTCCCCCGTTAGTTATCTCCAAAGTGCGTGGGATTCGTTCGGAGGTCACGGGTGAGGAAGTGGAAGGCTGGCTCTTGGCCTGCCCTCTTACCGCAAAGAGGATGTTAGAGGTTCCGGTTGATTTCGCTTACCGCAAGATAGTTGCCACCGGGCGGTTGGCAGAAAAGCTCGGGGCCCAGATTGTGGGTCTTGGAGCTTTCACCTCCGTGGTAGGGGATGCAGGGATAACGGTGGCCCGGGAGCTTTCAATACCCGTAACTACCGGCAACTCTTATACTGTGGCTGCATCGGCAAGGATAGTGGAAGAAGCTGCCAGGAAGCGGGGTTTAAACCTGAAGGAGGTTACGCTTGCTGTATTGGGAGCTGCAGGTTCTATAGGCAGTGCTTTGGCTAGGCTTTTTGCTCCGGAGGTCAAAAAGATTATACTAATTGGAAAGAGAATGGAGACTCTGGCAAAGATGGCGGAATCTCTACCTTTAAGCTGCGAGAGAATAATTACTACTGATTTGGCCTTTATTAGAGAGGCCGAAATAGTGATAACAGCGGCTGGCTCAGTTAACCCACTAGTGGAGCCTGAGCACCTTAAAGAAGGAGCAATAGTCTGCGATATCGCTATCCCGCCTAATCTTTCTTCCGAGGCAAGGGCCAGGAAAGACATATTAGCGGTAAGAGGGGGAGTAGTCAAAGCTCCGGGCAACCCGGAATTGGGTGTGGATATCGGACTTCCTCGGGGTTATTGTTATGCTTGCATGGCTGAAACAATTGCTCTGGCCATGGAAGGGAAGTTTGAAGATTACACTCTGGGCAGAGACCTAAGCCTGGAAAGGGTGAGAGAAATAGAAAAAATAGCACAGAGGCACGGATTTATCCCCACAATCATTTAAGGAGCGGGGATTATGGAAAAAGCAAAACTTCTTATTATAGAGGATGATCGGGACCTAGCCGAAATGCTCAAAATCAACTTCGTTGAACAAGGCTTTGAAGTGGAGGTTGCCTACAAAGGCGTGGAGGGCGTTGAGGTCACCCGTAAGAAAAACCCCAACCTCATAATTCTGGACATAAACCTGCCAGACATAGACGGATACGAAGTCTGCAAGCAGCTTAGGAGCAATCTCCGCACAAGTCATATCCCCATTATCTTCTTGACAGTGCGTGACGAAAGGTCCGACAAATTAGCTGGGCTTGAGTTAGGGGCCGATGATTACATAGTTAAACCCTTTGATCTGGATGAATTGCGTCTTAAGGTAAGAAACGCTATCCAGAGAGCAGCCCGCGAAAACTTGAGCCATCCTGTTACTGGACTGCCCAGCAGCAGGCTTGTGGAGGAGCAACTTAAGAGCCTTATCCCTAGGAAAGACTGGGCTTTTCTCCTCTTCGGGATTAAGTACTTCAGGGAGTTTGCCGAAGCCTATGGATTTGTGGCTGGGAATGATGTCCTGCGGTTTGTGGGAGGAATGCTTGGGGAAATCGTCGACAGAGCTGGTAACCCTGACGACTTTTTGGGGCACGTGGGGGAAGACGATTTTGTGGTTATAACACGCAAAGCCAACGCTAAAGCTCTCCTGGAAGAAGCCAAAACTGTATTCGGAGAGCATGTCCTTTCCTTTTACTCCTTCATAGACCGAGAACGTGGCTACATGCTGTTGGGCGAAAAGAGAGTGCCTTTTATGAGCTTGATATGTGGAGTTATAACTTCCGATGACGGACCCTTCGCAGATATTAGGGAAATAACAGAACTGGCTGCTGAAGCCCGGCGTAAATCTGAGGCGGAGGAATAAAAATGGGGATAAGCACAGCCAAGGTGGTAGCTGCGATGGTAGATCCTAAGCAGATACCGGAGCTGAACATCGGCGAGAAGTTGGTTATGAGACTGCTTAGGTTGATAGGCCCTGTGAAGAGGGCAGTAACTGAGCGATGGCTCTTTGGCCAAAAGGTGGCAGTAGATTTCTACAAGGAAGGTATAAGAGATTTTCTCGTGTTGGGAGCGGGCATGCCCACGATGGGCCACGTCCACCAGCTTTTCCCTGATGCCCGGGTAATGTATGTGGACAAAGACGAGAAAGTGGTCAAATTCGCCCAGCAAAAACTCGCTGGTAAAGACAATGTCCGCTA
>JBHOQL010000010.1:0-30959 GCA_042408195.1 Anaerolineae bacterium | reverse complement strand
ATAGTGCCAGGCCGGCTTTTCCTGTGCGAAATGCCAGGCCTTTACTTCTCCCTGGACGAATACGAAAAAGAGTTCGCCGATAAGCGCGTAAGCCGCATTTTCTGCCTCGCCCCACTGCCCGAAATAAGGCAGAAATCGCCTCTATATGCTGCGAAACTTGAGCAAGGGGAATTCCCGTTTCCTGTAGAAATTTTTCCCATAGAAGACTATGGAGTTCCCCACGACATTGGCGAATTGACTAAAATCGTAGAAAACATGGCAACGTGCCTAAGACAAGGAGAGCGCGTGGTCATCCACTGCGGTGCGGGTATTGGGCGTACAGGAACGGTAGCCATTTGTGTGCTGCAAGCCCTCGATCTCCCGCTGATAGAAGCTGCGACAAGAGTGCATCAAGCAGGCTCCGGTCCCGAAACAGAGGACCAGCGTGCATTGGCAGAGCTCTTTGGCACCTTTATCAAAGACAGGAAGGGTGGGGAGTTATAAGGCCCAAGGCGGACTCAAAGCCGAATTGAAGCGGATTCAGCGGCTTGCTCCCGATCTTGATCCTTACCTGCTTAGCCCTCTTCCACAAGATTTGGACTTGCCCCGGTTTAGGATCTCGCCTGTTGGCAGGCTCCAGAAAATCGGCTTTATCTTCCGGCCGGTAGCCATTTTTCCAGCCATGGTTTATAATAAAGCCGAGACCAGGAAAGGAGGTGGATACTTTGGACCTCAGGCTTTACGTTATAACCGATTCTCAAATGCTGAAGGACCGCTCCCTAGTGGAGGCGGTGGAAGAAGCCATAAGAGGGGGAGCCACTGTAATCCAGTACCGGGAGAAGAGCGCTACTACCCGCAGGATGGTGGAAGAAGCCAGGCTCATCAGAGCCTTGTGCAAGGCCAGAGGCGTCCCCTTTATAGTCAACGACCGAATTGATGTGGCGCTCGCTGTGGATGCCGATGGCGTCCACGTAGGAGATGATGACATGCCTGTAGCACTGGCCCGCAGGATACTGGGCCCCCGCAAAATTATTGGAGCCTCAGCCGACACCGTTGAGAAAGCCATCCTTTACGCCTCCGAGGGCGCCAACTACCTGGGAGTGGGCAGTGTCTATGCTACCTCCACCAAACCCGATGCCGGACTGCCAATTGGCCTTGAAGGGCTTAGGAGAATACTTAGAGTGGCGAGCGTCCCTGTGGTAGCCATAGGCGGGATAAACGAAGAGAATGCCAGAGAAGTCTTGGAAACAGGGGTCGCTGGGATTGCCGTGATTTCGGCCGTGATGGGTGCCCCCAATATCCTTGAAGCCACCCAACGCCTGAGGAAAATCGTTGATGAGGTGTTGGGACAATGACAAGGTGGGGATGGATAGGGCTAGGAATTTTGGCTGTCTGTTGGCCTCTTAACTGGCTTCTGCCAGGTCCTAGGACTCATTTCCTTTTCTTCCCCCTTTGGCTCGGCCTGATACTGGTCATGGATTCGCTGGTCTTCCGACGCAAGGGAAGCTCTCCCCTGAGCCGGGATCCAGCTATGTTCGTGGCGTTGTTCATCCTGTCAGCTCCGTTCTGGTGGCTGTTTGAACTACTGAATCGCCGGGTTCAGAACTGGCATTATGTGGGAGTAGAACTTCACCCCGTCGTCTATTTCCTTTTAGCCTCGCTCGCCTTCTCCACCGTAATCCCGGGAGTGCTTGAAGCCTCGGAGCTGGTTTCCTCTTTCCTTAAAAAGCCTTTGCTAACCGGATGGAAGATGACCGTTCATCCCGCCCTGGGATGGGGAATGATGGCGGGGGGCATCATAACCCTGCTGGCCCTCTTGCTCTGGCCCCGCTACTTTTTCCCTTTCATTTGGATTTGCCTCTTCTTGATAGCCGAGGCCTTGAATTACATGCTGGGCCACAAAAGCCTGGTGGTATACTGGCAACGGGGAGAATGGAGGCCTACCTTCGCCCTCTTCGGAGGCGTGCTCATTTGCGCTTTTTTCTGGGAATTCTGGAACTATTGGTCCTGGCCCAAGTGGATTTACACTGTGCCCTTCTTTGATTTTCTCCACATCTTTGAGATGCCTCTGCTGGGCTATGGGGGATACCTCCCCTTCGCCCTGGAAATTTATTCTTTCTACAACCTGGTACAGGGACTTATGCGCTGGCCTGGACATTATGTCAGGCTTCTTCCGGAAGGCTGAAACGCTATGAAAGCCAAAATCCTCGTGGTGGAAGATGAGGTAAAGCTAACGCGCCTGGTGGCCGATTACCTTGAAGCTGCGGGCTTTCAGGTTCTGAAAGCCTACACCGGGAAGGAGGCTTTGGCTATCTTTCGCCACGAAAAGCCGGATCTCGTGATCTTGGACCTGATGCTTCCAGAAATGGATGGGCTGGAAGTGGCCCGGATAATCCGGCGCGAATCGTCCATCCCTATAATAATGCTTACCGCCAAGGTTGAAGAAAACGACCGCATCTTGGGGTTAGAAATCGGCGCCGATGACTACATAACAAAACCCTTCTCCCCGAGGGAACTGGTAGCCAGAGTGAGGGCTGTTCTACGTCGGGCTAGAGGAGAGTTTCCAACTTTGACTATAAAAGTGGGTGAAATTGAAATTGACCCGCAGAAAAGAACAGTCACGGTAGCTGGCAAGCCTGTGGAGTTAACCCCTACAGAGTTTGAAATCCTCAACCTCTTTGCGCGATATCCCGGCAGGGTGTTCACCAGGCTGGAAATTCTGGAGAGAATCCAGCCCTACGCCTATGAGGGTTACGAACGGACAGTAGACGTCCACATAAAGAACTTGCGCAAAAAAATTGAGCCCGATCCCAAAAATCCCCGCTACATTCTGACCGTTTACGGGGTCGGATACAGGCTGGCGGAGGAATAAATGCGAAGCCTCTGGCTCAAGCTGACTTTAAGCTTTATGGTCCTGATCGTTCTGGTAGCTATTCTCATGGCCTTCTTCATCAATATTGCAGTGAGAGGCCGCTTCAAAGCTTACCTCCTCACCACCCACAAGGTCCAAGCTCAAATTGTTGCCCCGATTTTGGCAGAGTATTACTCCGTTAAAGGCGGATGGGAAGGAGTGGATAGCTTTATAAGAGAATTTATAGGATTCATGCCACCCAGACCGATGAGACAGGGCATAATTGTGAGGATGATGATGCGACAGGCCCGGATAATTGTCACTGATGAAAGGGGGGTTGTAGTGGCGGATTCAGCGGGGGAAATGGTAGGCCAGGAACTTTCTCCCACTGAGCTTTCCCTGGGGGCCCCAATAGTAGTCGGGAATGACGTGGTGGGCACTGTGCTGGTAGCCTGGAGCAGACAGATAGTGCTGGGGGAAATAGAAGAGGCCTTCCTGCAGAGCGTAAGGCGCTCCCTCTTCTTCGTAATCCTCGGAGGATGCTTGTTGGCGGTGGGGCTGGGAGCTATTATAGCTTACCAGATAACCAGACCGCTGCAGGAACTGCGCCAAGCTGCTGCAGAGATAGCTTCGGGGAATTTGGAAAGCCGGGTTCAAATCCGGGGCAGAGATGAAGTGGCCGAACTTGCCCGCTCTTTCAACGATATGGCCAGAGCTCTGCAGCGCCAAGAGGAGAAACGCCGCCAAATGCTGGCCGATATCGCCCATGAACTCCGAACTCCGTTAAGCGTAATACGGGGCCACTTGGAAGCCTTGCTGGATGGTCTTTACCCGCTGGACTCCGCTCACCTTGCTCCCGTTTACAACGAGACTCTGCTCCTCCAGCGGCTGGTGGAAGACTTGCGGATCCTCTCGCTGGCGGAGGCTGGCAAACTACCTCTGGAGAAAAGCTGGTTTGACGCTGCTAAGCTCATAAACGAAATTGTGGAACTGGCCGAAGCTGAGGCCAGCGAGAAGGGCCTCACCATCCGGTGTTCCGTTGAAAGCCCTCTGCCCCTTTACGCTGACCGACAGCGGATCGGACAAGTTATACACAACATTCTGGCCAATGCCCTCAATTTCACCCCTGAAGGAGGCACAATTGTGGTGAAGGCTGGGAAGGTTTCCCCAGGCTCTTCGGCGAAGGGAGCAGAAGAGTTTGTGGAAATCTCCATTACCGATACGGGGCCTGGTATCCCTCCAGAAGATCTGCCTCACATCTTTGACCGCTTCTGGCGTAAAGAGCCATCGCGTTCCCGAAGCACGGGTGGCTCCGGCCTCGGCTTAAGCATAGCTAAAGAACTTGTGGAAGCCCATGGAGGCAGTATACAAGTTCAGAGCACTGTGGGCAAAGGCACCACTTTCACGGTAATGATTCCGGTGAAGGGAACAGCAAGTGGTTAACAAGCGAAGAGCGAAAGAGTTCAAGGCTCGGAGGGGATAAACTCCACCTCCGCAACAGCTGCAGCTACTGTGGGCTCGCTCGTGGCCTCCCCGACGTAAATCCCAACAGGCTTAAAGGGATGGTAGGCTTCTCTTATTGCCCCCTGGCCTTTGATCCCAATGAAAGCATGGGAGCAACGGAAGCATCCTCTCAAGTCAACTTTCGCTCCCAAAGCCTGTAACGCTTTAACTGCCCTCTCACTGAGCCTGAGTGAAGCTTCATCCCTAACCCCCATAATTACAGTGAACCCATCGGGGATATAAGCCAGGTAATTGGCCAGCCTCTCCGATTCCTCTTCTGAAGCAAAAGTATCGAAAAAAACTGTGCCCATTACCTCCCCCTCCGGCGAAACTAAGGCCAAATTGTAGCCGCGCCCATCGGGAGCCACGTCTTTACCCCTCACATAGATGTGGACAAAATCCCCTACATCCATTCCAGCGCTCCGGACCAGAATACCGTTAGGGGAAGGGAAAAGTTTGGAGAAACGAAGGGTGAATTCGTTTAATCCCTCTTTTAAAATCCCTGGGGGAATAAAAGCCTCGCATTCCTGCCATCCAGCTTTCAGGGCAAAAGTAGCCAATCGGCGCTCACCTATTTCCAGAGCCATCTCTTGGCCATCGCCTGGGGAAAACACTTTCAACTTCACCCAGTAGCTGCCAGCCTTTAAGGTTAGGAAGAAGCGGGCCTTTCGCCTTTGAACCCAAACGTATTTCCCGGTTGGTACCGGGGCCCAGCCCTCCCCACGGCTGAAGTGGGCCACAGGTTCTTCCATCTTCAGAGAAATGCGATCTGGATAGGGGGGAACTTCGATCTTGAAAATCAGAGGCTCCTCGGCAGGAGCAGGGGGAATTTCCAGGCCAAAAACTTGCGCCAAGTAATCCAGAAGCGCTGACGGGGTCTGGCGCGGGTGAATGACAATGTAGCGGATGTTGAAGAAATGCAGGAAATAGAGGGCTAACTTTTTATCCTCTTCTAAAATCTCCGGCCATATAGTGTGGCCGTTCTCCAAGGCTATTATAGTGTTGATGATGGGGGCTTCGGTGAAATACTGGAACTTGAATTCCGGATTGCGAGAGGTGTTTCCTCCTAGGATGGGCTTCTGGTGGAAAGTCTGGTAATACTGAATGAACATGATTACCGGATGCATAGTTCCGGTAATCCGGAAACTGTTCCGCCAGGCCAGAGGTATCTCCATAACCGTCCCCGGTTCCGGGTCAGAAGCTATTATCCTGTATGCCTCCGGGATGCGCATATCCGAGAGAGGTAGCGGTATTGAAAGATGTTCGAACAAAACGAGCAAAACGAAAATGACCAAAAGAACCCTCCTCGTTTTGCTCCCGCTCCTTCCGAAGAAGGACTCCGCGCCCAAAGAAGCAGCTGCGCTAAGGCAAAGCATAACCATAGTATTGTACCGGCCAGGGTAACGGTTGGCCTTAAAAAAAGGAACCTCTTGAAGGAGAGCGAAGGGCATGGGTATTCCAGTGTTTTTGCCATTGAAATAGAGGACAGGTCCAAAGGAAAGGATTGTGAAAAGGACCGCACTTGCTATCCAAAAACGAGCCTCCCTCTTCCTCAATCCTGCCAAAGCCAGCAGAACCACTGTAAACCCGGGGTAGAGATGCTGCCCTTTATCGTGCGGGAAGGGGAAACGGTCCACGATTTCCCCTAACAAAGGGTGAAGGCGAGTGGGCAAGAAGAGGCCGATCGGGTCAGCTGAGAACACCTCGGCGAAACCTGTCCCGCGGAGGAAGAAATCTCCTTCGGCCAGCAGGTCCGGCACCATAGCCAGGAGAAGGGGGGTTATGCCCAAGGCGAATATTGAAAGCATCAGAGCCGTATGAGCCAAGAGGGAAAGGGGCGGACGGAAGCGGAAAGTGAGGGCATAAATTATGTAGAAAACCACCAAGATGAGAAGGAAAGAAGCGAAAGTCATCTCGGCCCAGGCCTGGAAGAGCAGGAAAAAAGCCCCGATGGCCGCCCATTTGGCTCCGCCCTTCCTCCCAAGCTTGAGCATAGCCAAAGTGAAGAAAGGCATCCACTGCGAGCTGGCGATGTTAAACTGCCCGAGGGCGGCGTAAAAGAATTTACAGGAAGCATAGCCGTAAATCAAACCCGCCAAAAAGGGGGCCAATTCCGAGCGTGAACCGTTTAAGCTTCTGGCCAAGAGGTAAGCTCCAAAAGCCGAGAGTACGAAGGAAGACAGCAGAACAATGTTGGAAGCAGGGATGAGGCCGAAAGTGAACTGGAGGGGAATTGAGAGCAAGCCATTCAGAACGGTGAGAGTGTAAAAGGCCAGGTTTATGCCGATGGGGTAAAATAAATGCCGGCAGTGAAAAGGAGAGGAACGGAGGTCCAGGAGGGCATACTTAACCCACCAGAGATTCCAGGTAAGGGCTGGATCATCCCCGCCATCACCGGGGACATGGGTTGTAAAGTGCAGAGGAAGGGGCCAGGTCAATATCAGGGCTAGCGATGTGTAGGCTGTCAGGACGTAAAGGATTTTAAGCCAATGCTTTCTCATAAATCCTGTAAACTTTGTAAATTCGTCCGCCAAGGCGTTGGATTATCCTGTTCACCATCGTGTTGTTCTCCAGAATCCAGGACATCTCGCAGCGGGTGTAGCCTTTCCTTAGAAGAGCCTTGGCTGTTTCCAGATAGAAAACAGCGTCTATTCCCAGGTTGCGGTAACTTTCCACTACCCCCATCATGAAGAAGCGGGCCGTGTCAATTTTTCGTTTAAACCAAAGGAACTTGAGCCATCCGAATGGGAAAAGCCTGCCGTTAATTTTCTGCAAGGGGATATTGAGGTCGGGTAGGGTAACCGATAGCCCCACTGGTTCGCCATCTATTTCAGCCACGAAGATGAGCTCGGGGTCAAGAAAAGGCTTTAGGCCGTAAGCCATATGTCTGAACTCTTCCTCGGTAAGTGGGACGAAACCCCAGTTCTTGCTCCAGGCTGAGTTGTAAACTCTCCACCCTCGCTCCACCTCCTGGTCAAAATCCTTGAAGTTTAGGTTTCTTATTTTAATCCTGGGATGATTGAGGGCTGCCTCAGCTGCTCTGAAGACTTTCTCGGGGAGATTCTCGGCATTGTTTTTAAGATCTTCAGCCTGAATAATGTAAGCGTAGAGGTCCATTGCTTTGACAAAGCCAGCTTTTTCAATGAAGGCCGCATAATAAGATGGGTTGTAAGTCATCATAACCACGGGGCGGGAATCAAAGCCTTCCACAAGGAGTCCACATTCCTCGTTGGTGGAAAAGTTCATTGGCCCCCGGATTACCTCCATCCCCCTATCCGCTACCCATTGGCAAGCGGTGTCCAAGAGTTTCTGAGCTACAGCGAAATCCTCAATGCACTCAAAGAAACCGAAGAAGCCTGCTTTCTCCTGATGGAACTCATTGTGGTTGTAATTTATATGAGCTGAAATTGTGCCGGCTACTTCCCCATCTTTTATAGCCAGGAAGAGCTGAACATCAGCGTGCTTGAAAAAAGGGTTGCGTTTGGGGTTAAAAAAGGCCTTGCGCTCGCTTATTAGGGGAGGGACCCAATAGGGGTCGTTAGCGTAAATTTTCCAAGGAAAAAGGATAAAGCGCTTGAGTTCCCCCGAAGTTTTCACAGGTTTAATTTCAATCTGACTCATTTTATCCTCCTCGCAGAAGATTGGCAAGCCATTTCACCTGAGGTTCGGCTTCCGCCACTGGGAATCATGTAACCATTATAACTTGGGAAAACAAGACGAGCAAAGGGACCTGCCTTTAGCGTTAGAATCCTGTTTAACCCTGTGACCAGGAGCCAACCTTCGTTACCAGGGGCGAACTTTCATCCTCTGTGGCCTGCTCATGAATGGAACCTTTAACCTTGGCGAGTCTATCCGCGAGCGAACCCGCAGCCGGCAAATCTGGGCAAAATCTTTAACGTGGAATCAAATCATCCCGTCAGAGATCGAGGGGAGAAGAATTTTTACCCGGAGGGCCTAAAGATAGGGTTGCTATAAAGCCCTTTAAGGGGTATAATGTTTCAAAGCTACCGAAAGGAGATAAAGATGAGCAAAAACTTAATGGTAACCTGTCCGCGATGTAAGCAGAAGTTCACCGCTGTGGTCCACGATCTTGTAGATGCCTCCAGGAACCCTGAACTACGGGAGCTCCTCATAAGGGGAAGGCTCAATGTGGCTGTTTGCCCCTACTGTGGAGCGGGAGGGACTCTGAATGTTCCCATTTTTTACTACAATCCCGAAAAAGAAATCGCCTTCGTCTACCTCTCGGCGCAGGTTGGGACAAACGACCTGGAACGGCAGAAGATCATCGGGAATTTAACTAACCAGCTTATAAATTCCCTTCCCCAGGAAGAGAGGAAGGCCTACCTCCTCCAGCCCAAGGTCTTTATAACTTACCGAAGTTTCTTGGAGGAAATCATCAAGGCTGAAGAAATTCCTTATGAGGAAATCGTAGCCGAGGAAATGCGTATAGGCTTAGTGGAGGCACTCCTCTCTTCCCCTAAGGAGGAATGGAGCAAGATCTTAGAGTCCAACTCTTCAATTATTGACCCCATGTTCTTCCAAGTCCTCTCAGGGTTCTTGTCTGAAGCTTACCGGAGGAAAGAGCAAGAACTCATCAAAAGGCTTGAGGATATCCGCAAAGAGGTAGAAGAGTTCCTCAACAAAAGGATGGAAGAAGCCAGGGAAGCTCTCATAGGCGAGCTCATAGAACTCAAAGGCGAAGAGCTAGAAAGCGCTGTCGCACGGATAAGGCCAGTTCTCGATTACGATTTTTACCGCAACCTGGCCAACCGCATTGACCAGAGCGAGGCTGAGGGAAAAACCGAGGAAGCCCAGAAACTCAGGGAGTTGAGGGACCAACTCTTGGACATAACTGCTCGCCAGGATGCGGAGGTGAGAGCCGCTCTGGCCAAAGCCTGGGACTTGCTACGGGAAGTCTGGGATAGCGAAGACCGCCTCAAAGCTTTAGAGGAAAGAGCCGACAATGTGAACATGGCTTTCCTGGAAATTTTGGCCGCTTCTATGGAGTGGGCCAGGGATCAAGGCGATATGGAAACTCTCCAGTCCCTCGCTTCCCTGGCTGAAAGAGCCGTGGAAATTGTGCAGCGCAAAGCCCCACCCCAGGTCAAGCTCGTCAATGAGCTCATGGATGCTTCTTACCCCGAGGAAACCAAGCGCATCCTGGAAGACAATGCCCCTTCAGTGAACGCAGAACTTCTGGGCCTTATAGATGAACTCATCAGGTACATGGAAAGGGAAGGCTACAAGGAGACTGCCAAGCACCTTTCCCTGGTCCGCCGCCAGGCCGAAGGAATGATTTACGGCTTAAATCTCTGAGGAGAAGCCGTGGACCACCTCACATTTGAAGAGGCTTACCGTAAGCTTGAGGAGACAGTCCGAAAATTAGAGGAAGGGGGGCTCTCCCTGGAGGAATCCATTAACTTATACGAAGAAGGGATGAAGCTGGTCCGTTATTGCGAAGAACTCCTGGAAAAGGCTGAGCTTAGAATCCGGCAGCTTCAGATGGATAAAGAAGGGAAGTGGGTTCTCCTCCCCTTTGAGCCTGAGGATGGGCGATAATATTCTGCTTTCCTCTTTTACGGCTTGGGGCATTGCTCAAGTCGCCAAGGTTTTCCTATGGCGATGGCGCCAAGGAAAGTTCAGCTTCAGACTTTTGGTGAGCGCCGGAGGGATGCCCAGCTCCCATTCAGCTCTGGTCTCCGCCCTGGCTACTTCCGTCGGACTGTGGGAAGGGTTTTCATCCACTGCCTTTGCCATATGTCTTATCTTTGCCCTTATAGTAATGTACGATGCTGCCGGAGTCCGAAGGGCGGCCAGTATCCAGGCCAGAATCCTGAACCAGATCCTTGAGGAACTTTTCAAGGGCCATCCCATAAGCGAAAAACGCCTGTGGGAACTTCTGGGCCACACCCCCGTTGAAGTTCTGGTGGGCTCAGGCATCGGAATAGCGGTATCCAGCTTCTTCTACTGGCTCCTTTGAACTCTTTCAAGAGCTCTGTCCAGCCCTTCGGGCGAAGAAATGCCCTCCACGAGCCGGATGAACTCCTTCAGAGATGCCGCCTTCTTCCTTAAAAACCTGAGCTTCTCTCCGATAGGATCAGGGTGGCCGGGCTCGGCAGCATAGGAACCGAAGAAAGCGAAGTAAGCTTGGTTCAGTTTCCGGATGTAATAGCCCTTGGAGACCAGAAGCTTCCTCCTCTCTTCCATATATCTCTCAGCTCCCTCTATGTCACCTGCTTTTAGGAGCTCCTCCACTTTCAGGCGCGTTTCCCTCATCAGCAATTGGAACTCGGAGATCACTGGTTCTTTTCTTTCTTCCTCCTCTTTCGGGGGAGGGGCAAGTTCCGGATAGTAACGGCGAAGCGCTTTCATCCCAATCTCATCTCCTGCTATGGAGGCCACTGTCTCGTTAATGGTCCTCATAGCTGGGTTGTCCTCGTAATGCCAGCCGAGAGGTCGGAAAAAGAGGTAATGATGGAGCCATTCGTGAGCTATGGCCTTGAAGGCAAACTCAAGGGAGGGGTAATCCAAGATCATAACCGGGTAACTGGATACTCCCCCCACCTCCACAACGAGGGAAGATACATTGAATAAGCCGTCTACTTCCCTTTCCAGAGCCTCCTGCTCCCCTAAAGACATATCCGGCTTAAGATAGATGCCTTTGCGTATTACCAAAGCGTCCCGCGGAGCGATAACGAGATAGTGAGGAGGACTTTCGAACTGAAAGCTTAAAGGAGGCCAAACAAAGCCGATGGTGGTAAGACCTTCTTCCCTAATAATATCCGAAACCTGCTTTTCCAGGATCCTCTCCACTGTGGGACTTAAGGAGGCCTGACGCCGCCTCAAGTTCTTGAGCTCTCGCTCAATCCACCAAATGGCAAGCCCTGTATATCTTGTTCTCTCAGAGGCATAAAGCTTAGAAAGCTGGTCCTTTCTGTAGCTTATATCCTCCAGCAGGGCAAAGTAATCTTTGACCAGCTGCTTCTCATCGGAGAATGCTTCGCAAGGATAGGCACTGAATTTGCGCCAAAGAGCCTTGATCTCCCAGAGGGAGAAACTGAATTGAGAAGGCGCAACAAAGCTTTCAATCTGGTAGTCAAAAACCTTATCAGGAGGTATTAAGGAGGCCTGCGGGACAAGGAGGATAATGACCAGGGCAAGGCTTTGGAAGAGATAACGGAAAAAACGAAAGAGCCAGACTTTCACCTCTTCGCCTTCAACTTTCTCCGCTGGCAAGCCTTCTCTTTATGTAGCTTATGATCTCCACAGAAGAAGGTTCTGCTCCGTTCAATATCGCCAGGTAATAGCTTACGAAATCTCCAAAGTGAATGCTCCAGAGCATTTGCTCCAGAAAGGTATTGCCTTCCACCTTGACGGAATAACAGGGTACGTTTTCCATAGCCAGAAGTTCTTCGGTTATCCTCAAGCGAGCTTCGTGCCTGGGGTGTTCAAGGGAGGAATCCAACAAGATAACCACAAACTTACTCTTGTTCTCAGCAGGATTTGAGTAACCCATAACGGCATTGTGATGGGCTTCAGGTAACTCCTCGTAGAAGGCCCAGTTCTTGGAGTTCTCATTGAACTGGCCCTTCCATCGCCTCGCCACCGCCCCCAGGAATCCAGGTCCATAGACGACAGGGATTGAACCGTAGAGAGCCAGAGCTAACTTCTTGGCTGGATTTTCTTCCGAAGGGATTTCTGGTTTTATCCTCTCCCTCAGGCTTTCCACCAGGGATATGGCTTTCTCTACTTCTTTACCCTTGCTTTCTACCAAGCCAGCTTCTTCCAGAATCCGCAACAAGTAAAGGAGGGAATAGCCTATAGCCGACCGGGGCTGCCCCACGTAAGTTATGGTCCAGAGAGGAATTCCCATTTCTTGAGCCAGGGCCGCAAGCTTGCCCCCAGTGGTGACAGCCACACAGCGAGCTTTCGCTTCAAGGGCCTGCTGGAAAGCAGCAATGGTTTCCTCGGTGTTACCCGAGTAGCTTGAGGCTATGACCAAAGTTTCAGAACCCACCCAGGAAGGGATGCGGTAATCCCGGCACACGTAAACCGGGCAGGGCGATTCATACCTGGCTAGCGCGGCCACCAAATCGCCCCCTATGGCAGAGCCTCCCATTCCCAGTATAAGGACATTTCTAACCCCTTTGTAATCCGAAGGAATGCTCTGCTTAAGAGCATCTTCCCAGGCCTTCCGGCATTGCTCCGGAAGCCCAAAAACCTGTCCCAGCATGTTGTCCCGATCAAATTGCCCCCACTCGGATGGCCGGTCCAGCAGGTGCATATTACCTCCTCTGTTATTGGGTTCAAGCCTAAAGGATATACCGGCAGTTTTAGCCTTCGCCTTTTATTTTCAGAGCTAGACGGTATAACTCGCTCTTGGGCCAGCCCGAAAGTTCAGCCACTTGCTTGGAGGCCTCTTTTACCGAGAGACCTTCTTCGAGTAAATTTCTGAGGCTTTCTTTAACCGTTTCCTCGTCCCACTGCTTCTCTTCCGCACCACCCACCACCAAGGTGCATTCCCCGATGGGTGGGTTGACCTGGAAGTACTCAATAGCTTCCTGTATTTTGCCCCGCCATATTTCCTCGTGGAGCTTAGTAAGTTCCCGGGCCACGGCTATGGGACGGTCCCCTAAGAACTCCAGGAGCTCCTCAAGGCACTCAATCAGGCGATGAGGGGCTTCAAAAAGGACAATGGTGCAGGGTTGACGGCTGACCCACTCCAGAATTTCCCTCCGCTTGGAAGGGGTTCTGGGAAGAAACCCCAGATAGATGAACGAATGAGTCGGAAGCCCCGAAACCACCAGGGCTGTAACTAAAGCTGAAGGCCCTGGCACAGGTACAATTTCTATCCCCTCCTCAATTGCTGCCTTTATTAGGGAATAACCTGGGTCCGATAGCCCAGGCATCCCTGCATCGGAGATCAGAGCTACATCGCCTTTCTGCAAGACTTTGATGAGTTCTCTGATGCGACCTTTGCCGCTGTATTCATGGTAACTTACTACAGGTTTCTTTATTCCGTAATGCTCCAGGAGCTTGCGGGCCCTCCTTGTATCTTCAGCCGCAATTAGGCTCACTTCGTTAAGGATCCTCAGCGCCCTCAGGGTTATATCTTCCAGATTTCCGATAGGAGTTCCCACTACATAAAGGGTGCCCAAAATTCCCTCCATCACTTGCCTAAAATTATATGCTTGAGCACTTCCATACTTTGTGAAGAAGCCACTGCAAGGATTTCATCCCCCGCTTTAAGGATGGTGTCACCATAGGGTACAAAGGTTTGATCGTCTCTAACCACTATAACAATTAAAGCGTCATCCGGGATGCCTAATTCCCGGATGCGCCGGCCATCGGCTGGGGAACCAGGAGCTACTTTTCCTTCAACCAGCTCCACTCCTCCTTTCTTCAAGACCAATAGGTTGACAAGGGAGGGTATGGGAAGGGCCCGTTCAATCTGGGCCTCTATGATTTCCGTCGTAGAAACAGTCACGTCTACCCCAAGGCGAGTAAAGATCTTGGCATTACGGGGATTGTTGATGCGGGCTATGGTGCGGGGAACGCCGAATTTCTTCTTGGCCAGCAAGCATATCACCAGGTTGTCTTCATCATCACCCGTTACGGCTACCACTGCATCAGCTCTGTTGAGGCCGATCTGCTCAAAGGTACTAGAATCGCATCCATTTCCGAGCCAGACGTGATCGGCTCCCAGCTCATCCGAAAGGAAAGCAGCTCTCAGAGGATTCTTCTCTACAAGCAATACCTCGTGTCCGCTTTCTAAGAGAGAACGGCTGAGGTGATAGCCTACTTTTCCTCCGCCGACGATAATAATATACATTCTATCCCCTCCACGCATTTTTTAATGGCCTCTGCGGCCAGCATTAAAGGAGAAATAACGTTGAGGCCCAGGCTCCGGAAGATTTCAGCCTTCCCTGGATCATCCAGGCGGGTTATGACGTTCTTGACGCCAAAAATTTCTTTGGCCACATAAGAGGCCATAATGTTGGTGTTTTCGTATCCTGTAGCTGCAATAAAGACATCTGCCTGCTCAACCCCTGCCCTACGGAGTACTTCTTCGTCAATCCCTGTCCCTACCACCGTTTCACCCTGAAAACTGGGCCCCAGCGAAGCTAAAGCTTCTCTATTAATATCCACTACGGTAACGGAATGACCCTCCTTGCTCAAGGAAAGGGCCAAGTAAGCGCCTAGGCGTCCGCACCCTACAATCACTATCTTCATTTTGTTGCCTCCTCTAATATCTCAACTTTGATGCCTTTAGCTTTAAGCCATTCAAAGCCTTTTTTAACCTCTTCTCCGGCTCCTTCTATGTCTATCTCAAGCCAGGCTGAACCAGGCTTGACCTCTGCCTTCCGGATATTAACAATGAAATTAAATTCGCGGATAAGGCTCCACAAAATGGGCTCGTCTACCAACTCCGGAGGGTATATCAGCTTGGCCTTCACTTTCAGTACCATTTTTATCCTCCTGAGGGCACTTTGGAGATTATTACTTCACAATTGGCGCGCCGCAGGACTTCCCGCACTGTCCGCCCTATGCCTTCACCGTAAGAAGTTTTCTTGAGCCCTATACCCATTATTATTTGGTCTGCTCTGCTCTGTTGGGCTACGCTCAGTATCCCCTCAGAGGCAGAACGGTGACGGATTAAATGGAGTTCTGGTTTAAAGCCATGTTGGGCTGCGATAAAGCGAGCGGTTTCCAAAGCTTTTCTGCCCCTTTCTTCCAGCTCAGGCAATGGCGTATCGAGGGGAACAGTGTAGGGAACTTCGATGACGTGGAGAAGGATAATGTGGGCATTTTGCTTCTCCCCAAGCCGACAGGCCAGCTCTACGGCTCTTTCTGAGTAAACCCCCTCAATTATCGGGACCAGTATCCGGCGAGCGGCTTCTACAGAGTAAATAGCCCGAACTACCTCCGGAGGCACAGGCTTGGGCACCCTCAGCATCCATGTCAGAGTCCCTACCAGCACTACAAAAAAGAAAAGGGCAATAATAATTCCAAGAGGATGTCCCATTTTTGCCTCCCCCTTTAACCCTTAGCTCGCCAGCTACGCCATCGGAGAATCCCAAAGGCGATCATAAGGCTTCCCAAAATGAGCGGCTGCCAGAGGGCGCTTAACCCCAAGTTCCTATCCAGAACCACCAGAGTGCTCCGCACGATGATGGTCATCCCAAGAAGCATTATGAGGAAACCCAAGGCAAGTCTAATTTTAACCACGAGAACTTTACCTCTCTCGCCTGGCGAGCTCCAGCTTGAACTTCTCCAGAAGCTCCCATTCCCCGGTCTCTTCCAAAATCTGGATCTGATGCGAATCCCAATCCCTTGGAATGGTCTGGAAAATGGGCTTTCCGCTCCAAGCACGATACCAAATATAATAAGCAATCCAGCTCATAACCCACAGAGGACCTATGATTCGAGCGATCGCATGGGTCCATAGCACTATTGCGACCATAGCCCCCGTTCCGATCACCCCTAGTATTCCGGGGATAGGAATTTTTGCGTTTTTGATCTTTATGTTGAATGGGACTTGGTATGGCCTGGGGGTATGAGGCTCCTTTATCCGTAAGGCCAATAAAGCTATGGTGGTTAATAAGTAGGCCAGCATTGCTCCGAACGCGTACATGTTAGCCATAGTATCCATAGCCCTGCGACCGCTCAAGAAAGCGAATACAGCCTCTATGGCAGCAACGCCCGAGAAGAAGATTATAGCCCGGACAGGGGTGTGAAACCGCGGATGCACCGATGAAAGTTGTTCCCCAATCAGACCAAACTGAGCCATGCTGTAGGCCAAACGGCTCGCTCCCATTATTCCGGTGTTGGCCGAAATGAGCACAATCGTGGCAGCCAAAACGGCTGCAATTGGCCCCGCCAGGAAACCCACAAAGGGCAGCTCGTGAGCCAGCCGCGCCACTGGATCACCCTCACGGGCAGCTATCTCCTGCCAGGGAAGTATCCCCAGAGAAACAACAGGGAAAGCCAGAGCAAACATGAGAACCACTATTATCAAAGCAAGAGAGGTCCTGGGGATCACTGTGGCAGGGCGTATAGTTTCCTGTGCAGATTGTGAGACCGATTCCAGCCCTACGTAAGAAATAACGGCTATGGAAATGGCGTAAAGGAACTTGTCAGTAGACGGGAACTGGGTCTCCAACTGGTAAAGGAAAAATTCCGGCCGCCAAGCAAAGGCAAAGCCAATGAGGATAATGCTGGTTTCCAAAATCATATCCAAGGCGCCCAGAGTTTCATTCAGAAGCGAGGATTCTCTTATGCCCTTTATGTTGAGGAGCATCAAGATGAAGATGAGGAAAAGGGTCTCTGCCATCCATATGAGGTTGACATTTTGAAAGGGCCCGATATCCACGGCAAATTCCCGCACCTGGGGGAAGAAAAAGTTGATGTAGCCTGCTGAGGCTATAGAGAAGAGGGCCACATCCACAGTGTAATCCAGCATTAGAGCGGCTCCGGCCACCAAACCCCAGAAATCCCCTAACCCTCGCAGAGTAAAGTATTGTCCTCCACCGGCAATCGGGTAAGCTGAGGCTAATTCAGTATAGGCAAGGCCAACCATAATATATACGATGCCGGCTATCAGAAATGCGAGGGGTGTAGCACCTTGGGCCGCAGCCATAACCAGACCCAGGGCCACGTACACATCAGCGCCAACGTCTGCATAGCCCCAGGTAAAGGAGCCCCAAATAGTTACTTCACGGCGTAATCCTGGATGTTGTTCTTTCATGTTGTTACTCCTTTGAGCACGGCAGGAATTATATACCTAGATTTAATCAGGTGTCAAACTTCAGGTGGACGCATTAGTTAATGATGCCCTCTGAAGATTGGGGATTGAATAAAGGCTATTCCTGACCCGGTATCGGCTATCCCTCAACCAAAGCCGCCAGGGAGGTAAACTCGATGGAGCTTTCGAGGAGATTGTAAAGGGCTTACCACTGAGGATCTCCGGTGCAAGTACTTTCTGCCTATTGCCTGCTCTTGACGGTTAGGTTATAATTTTTAAAATTCCCATGAGGAGGGCGCTACCGTATGGAACTGAGCAAGATTATAAAGTACGCCCGAGGTGAGGAGGAGGTAGACCTGCTTCTGAAGAATGTCCGTCTCGTCAATGTCCTTTCGGGGGAAATTTACCTCACCCATGTAGCTGTGGCCAGGACAAAAATCGTAGGTTTTGGGGATTACAGAGCGAGAGAAGTCCTTGACCTGGATGGATATTACCTATGCCCTGGCTTTATAGATGGCCACGTTCATATTGAGAGTTCCATGCTTACCATCCCCGAATTTGCCAGAGTTGTAGTGCCTCACGGAACTACTGCTGTGGTCATAGACCCCCACGAAATTGCCAACGTTCTGGGCCTCGACGGGATAAGGTATATGCTCGAATCCAGCAAATACAATCCTTTGAGCGTGTATGTTATGCTGCCCTCTTGCGTACCAGCTACTGATATGGAGACTTCAGGCTCCCAACTGGCTTCATATGATATTGCTCCTCTCTTCAGCAATCCATGGGTTCTGGGATTGGCCGAGATGATGAACTACCCAGGCGTCATTTTCGGCGAGAGCGAAGTTCTGGCCAAGATTGCTTCTGCCAGAGGGCACCCAATTGATGGCCATGCACCAGGGTTGACCGGCAAGGATTTAGCAGCTTACATTGCCGCTGGCATAGGTTCGGACCACGAATGCACTACCATCGAAGAAGCACGGGAGAAGCTCCGCATGGGAATGTACGTTATGATAAGGGAAGGTTCAACGGCCAAAAACCTTAAAGATCTTCTCCCCCTTGTCACTCCCACCAACGCCCGCCGAATGATGTTCGTCACGGACGACCGCCACCCTGGGGATTTAATAAGAGAAGGCCACATTGACCACATCATAAGGCTGGCCATAGATCAGGGCATCGACCCCGTATTAGCTATCCAGATGGCGACTTTGAACCCGGCAGAGTACTTCGGCCTGAAGGATCTGGGCGTTATCGCTGTGGGCCGTCAGGCCGATATGGTCCTCTTTGATAACTTTAAGGATTTCCGCATCCTCAAGGTGTGGCGCGCCGGCACCTTGGTGGCCGAAGACGGGAAAATAATTCCTTGGGAGAGACCGCAGCGTTCTATCCCATTGCGGAGCTCCATGAACATAAAGTGGGATGGGGTTGATTTCCGGATTCCGGCGCAGTCTTCCAGGATTAAAGTGATAGAAATAATCCCCGGCCAGATTGTGACCCGCAAGCTTATCGCTGAAGCTAAGATCGTGGATGGCTATGCAGTATCCGATGTGGAGAGAGATATCCTGAAGATGGCCGTAATTGAGCGCCACACTGCTTCGGGAAACATGGGCAAAGGATTTGTGAAAGGGTTTGGCTTGAAGAGAGGTGCTATAGCTTCCTCTGTGGCTCACGATTCCCACAACATTGTAGTGGTTGGGGTGAACGATGAGGATATGTTCAGAGCGGTCAAAGAGATAGAAAATATGAAAGGCGGCCTCGTAACTGTAGCCGATGGGCAGGTGCTGGCCCGTCTCCCCCTCCCAGTAGCGGGTCTCATGAGCGAGAAATCGGCTTATGAGGTCCAGGCCGAACTGGAGGAGCTACTGGAGGCCACTAAGTCCCTAGGTTGCGTCTTAGACGAGCCTTTCATGGCCCTCAGCTTTCTCGCTCTTCCAGTCATCCCCGAACTTAAACTCACCGATAAAGGGCTGGTAGACGTGACAGAATTCCGCTTTGTGAGCTTGTTTGAGTGAGGGACGATATGCACAAAATCATACTGGCTTCCTCTTCCCCGCGCCGGCACGAACTCCTGGCTGAACTCTCAATACCCTATGAAGTAATATCGGTGCCGGTGGAAGAAAAGGCCATTGAGGGCGAAAGCCCTCAGGATATGGTTAAGCGTCTCGCCCTGGCTAAGGCACGAGCTGTTCGCCAGCTTAGGCCCGGTGATGTAATTCTCGCTGCCGATACCATCGTGGTTCTTGACGGTAAAGTCCTGGGCAAACCCAAGGATGAAGCCGAAGCTAAGGAAATGCTCTTTGCGTTAAGGGATCGGACCCACCTTGTCTTCACCGGAGTTGCAATTCTTGCGCCTCCTTTCCAGGAGTTTGTCGGAATAAAGTGTTCCGCTGTGCTAATGCGGGCTTATTCTCCAGAGGAAATAGAAACTTATGTCAGTTCAGGCAGGGCTCTGGATAAGGCCGGGGCTTACGGGGTGCAAGAAGGGGATTTCCATCCGGTAGCAGAAATACGGGGCTGTTACACCAACGTAATGGGTTTACCCCTTTGCCTGACAGTGGAACTTTTGGAGAAAGTAGGCTTTGCCTTTGAAAGCTCGCCTATCCAAATCTGCGAGAGAACGACTCCCGAGGAGTTCAAGGGCGCCCACACTCTACGGCCTCCTCAAGGATGTTGAGGACTTGGAAAGCTGTTGAGTTCCAGGAGAACTCCTTTGCTCTTTTCAGGCCTCGCACCCTCAAGGTCTGAGCGAGCTCTGGGTCTCTGAGTAGATTCTCCATCCCGGAAACCCATTCCCCTGGATCGTGAGGATTGAGGAGCATTGCCCCATCTTTCAGGATTTCAGGAAGGGAAGAGGAAGAAGAGGCCAAGACTGGACACCCGCAGGCCATCGCCTCAAGAGGCGGGAAGCCGAAACCCTCGTAAAGGGATGGGAAAAGGAAAGCTTCAGCTAGGGAGTAAAGGGCGGGTTTATCTTCCTCAGCTACCCAGCCGGTAAAGTGGACGTGGCCTTCAAGCCCTTTCTCTGTAACAATCCTCACAGGGTTGAGAAGAGCTGGACTCTCGCGAAAGGGGATTTTGCCTGCTATCACCAGAACTGGCACATCTCCTCCGGCTTTTTCCCTCAAAAGCCTGTATGCCTCCAGCAGAACCCTCAGATTCTTACGTCGGTCAAACCCCCCAAGGTAAAGGAAAAAGCGCCCCTTTATCCCGTAGTTCTCTGCTACTTTCCTGGCGATGGTCCTATCGTCCACGGGTCTGAATTCATTGCCTATCCCAGGATAAACAACCTTGACCTTCTCAGGATTCACCTTTAAGTGAGAGAGCACGTCGCCCTTCGTGTGAGCCGAATCGGCCAGCACGATGCAAGCTCTATGGACAGCTGCTCTCACAAGAGCATTGTAGAGCTTAACCCAAAGCGAGTAGGCATATTCGGGGAAAAGGAAAGGGATTAGGTCATGCACAGTAACCACCGTGGGTTTCGGGGAAAAGAGAGGGGGGCCCATGTAGGGCACAAAGGCTACATCCACCTGTTCTTTGAGGCAGTAATAAGGGAAGAGAAAATTTTCAAACCAAACTTTGTAGAGATTAACGAGAGGGCCTGGCAACCGCCGCAAGTTGGGAATCAGAACCTTAGCTTCTACTCTTTCGGCCAAAGCTTCCAGCAGTTTCCTTATATACTGGCCAGAGCCCGTCTCCGGTCTTTCCAGAAACCAGCCGTTAATTCCCACTCTGAGCATCTTTGTAATTTTAACTGCGAAAAAACCTCTTGGCAAAAAGGACTTCCCCGCTTATAATCAATGAGACCAGGAGTGTGAGTAATGGATGAGGAAATTAAGGAGCGAAAACTACTGGAGAACCTCTCCTGCCTTGCACGCGTGGTAGTGGCTTTTTCGGGAGGAGTTGATAGCTCTTACCTCCTGTGGGCAGCCCTCAGAGCGCTCGGGCCAGAAAGGGTGTTGGCGGTTACAGCTGTTTCCCCCATTATTCCCGCCCGGGAGCGGCAAGCTGCTGCCGAGTTGGCTGATACGCTGGGCGTGTGCCACCTTTTCCTCCCTACGGACCAGATGAATGATCCCGAGTTTTTGGGAAACCCCCCAGAACGCTGTTACGTTTGCAAGAAAGCTGTCTTCTCCAGAATCCTGGAACTGGCCAGACGCGAGGGATTCAGTTACGTGGTGGAGGGGTCCAATGTTGACGATGACCTGGATTTCCGCCCAGGTGCCAAGGCCGTAAAAGAACTGGGGGTCCTAAGCCCCCTGAAGGAAGCGGGCTTGTCCAAGGAGGAAATCCGCCGCTTGGCACGTCGGGCAGGACTTCCCAATTGGGACAAGCCGCCTCAGAGCTGTTTGGCAACTCGCATACCCCAGGGGATCCCGATAACTCTTGAAGGGCTTGCCATGGTGGAGAGGGCTGAAAGCTTCCTGGTTTCCATCGGGCTGAAGATGGTCAGAGTCCGCCACCACTACCCCATTGCCCGCATAGAAGTGGACAAGGACGAAATGATGAAAGTGGTGGAAAAGGCAGAAGAAGTTGTCTCAGCCTTGAAGGCCATCGGATACACTTATGTCGTTCTGGACTTAAAAGGATATAGACCGGGGGGAGTTTAATGGAGAGGGAAAGACTTCGCCTTTTGCTGGAGGAAGTCCGGGAAGGGAAAAAGAGCGTGGAGGAAGCCCTTGAAGCTTTGCGGGGCTTCCCCTTTGAGGAGTTAGATTTTGCCCGTCTGGATACGCACCGGGCTCTCAGGAAAGGATTTCCCGAGGTCGTCTTTTGTCCGGGAAAGACCCCTCTCCAAGTTGTGGAGATCATGAGGCGCCTCCATGAGAGGAGCGGGAGAGTTATGGCCACGAGAGCTTCACCGGACATTGCAGAAGCGGTGAAGGAGGCATTTCCCGAAGCCAAATATTTTCCTGAAGCCAGGGTATTGTTCCTTGGCGAACCAGCCCCGAAAACGGGCCGGGGGACTGTTCTGGTTATAACGGCGGGTACGGCCGACATACCGGTGGCCGAAGAGGCAGCAGTAACGGCAGAACTGCTGGGCAGCCCCGTGGAACGCCTCTACGATGTGGGAGTGGCAGGACTGCACCGCCTGTTGGCTTACCGTGAAAAACTCTTCTCAGCCAACGTCATTGTAGTGGTAGCAGGGATGGAAGGGGCTCTCCCCAGCGTAGTTGGGGGACTCGTTGCCCGTCCCGTCGTCGCCGTTCCCACCAGTGTAGGATATGGGGCTCATTGGGGAGGGCTCGCTTCACTTCTTACCATGCTCAACACCTGCGTTCCAGGCGTGGTTGTGGTCAACATAGACAATGGCTTCGGCGCAGGATACGTAGCTCACCTCATTAACACTTGAGGAAAGGCTATGAAAGTTGCCTACTTTGAGGCCTTTGCTGGTGCCAGCGGAAACATGATTTTGGGGGCTCTGCTGGATGCAGGCCTGGACCTGGAAAAGCTGAAAGAAGGCCTGCGGGTGCTACCGGTTAAGGGCTATTCCATAACTGCCTACAAAGTAAGGAAACAGGGTATAGCGGGAACCTTTGTGGAAGTAAAGGTTGAGGGCCCTCAAAATGAAAGGAAGCTACCGGATATCGAGGAAATTGTATTGCAGAGCTCCCTTCCGGAGGGAGTAAAAGCTTTGAGTTTGAAAGTTTTCCGTCGCCTCGCGGAAGCCGAAGCCAAGGTCCACAACATTCCGGTTGAGAAAGTCCATTTCCACGAGGTGGGAGCGGTGGATGCCATCGTGGACGTAATAGGCAGCATCCTTGGACTTGAAATGTTGGGGGTAGAAGAAGTTTACGTCTCACCGTTGCACCTCGGCTATGGAATGGTGAAAAGCGCTCATGGTCTTCTGCCCGTTCCCGCTCCAGCCACAATGGAGCTCGTTAAAGGCGTTCCGGTTTACGGCTGGGATGTGGAAGCGGAGCTCTTGACCCCCACAGGTGCTGCCATCCTGACCACCCTGGCTAAATCTTTCGGAAGTCCACCACCGTTCAAAGTAGAGCAGGTGGGCTACGGAGCAGGCCTGTGGGATCTCCCTTTCCCAAACCTCCTGCGGCTCAGCATCGGGACCCGAAAGGAGGAAATAGAGGGCTATCAGGAAGACTACATTACTGTTTTGGAGGCCAACATTGACGATATGAATCCCCAGTGGTTTGAGAACCTAATGGAGAGATTGTCGGAAGCGGGGGCCTTGGATGTCTACCTGACCCCGATCCAGATGAAGAAGGGAAGGCCAGGAGTAAAGCTGGGGGTCATGCTTGAGGAAGAGGCGCTTGCTCCGATACTGGATGTCATCTTCAGCGAAAGCACTACCATCGGGGTAAGAACTTACAGGGCAAAGCGTTGGAAACTGAATAGGGAAGAAATGGCTGTTCTCACTCCTTTCGGAGAAGTAAGAGTGAAGGTGGCCCGAAGAGGAGAACAAGTCCTCAACTTGGCCCCTGAATACGAAGATTGCCGGAGAGTAGCAAAGGAAAGGGGGGTCTCCCTCAAAGAAGTCTATCAAGCTGCCCTGGAAGCAGCTCGCAAGCGGGTGAGAGGAGATAAAAGTGCAGGAGTTTGAGGTTCTCTGCTACAATGATGGACGACTGGAGCGAGCTGTGAAATTATTGCCCGATGAATCCCTCGTCGTCCTAAAGGTCAACGGACAGGATTGGATAAGCCTCTACTGCACTCCACGGCACCTCAGGGAGTTGGCGCTGGGTTTCCTCTACTTAGAAGGGATCATAAACGGCCTCGAAGACGTAGCCACACTGCGGGTGTGTGAGGACTTCAAGGTGGTGGAAATAGTCCTGTACCGCGAAGCCTTCCTCCCTACTCGCAAGGTGCTGACTTCAGGATGTGGCCAGGGGATAACTTACCTTACAAAAGAGGTTGACTTTCGTTTTGAAGGGGGGCCACACCTTGCTCCGGAGAAGGTCCTTTCCCTGATGAGTGAACTGTATCGCCTTTCCACCACTTACAGGCAGTCCGGCGGGATCCATTCCTCGGGCATAAGCGACGGGGAGAGAATCCTTTGGGTGGCCGAAGACATTGGGCGGCACAATACTTTGGACAAGATAAAAGGCCATTGCCTGCTTGAAGGGATCGAAACCGAAGGTAAAGTGATTTTGACAACGGGGCGAATTTCCACCGAAATGCTTGTGAAGGCCGCCAGGATGGGGGTTCCATTTATTATCTCAAGGACCTCTCCTACATCACAAGCAGTAGAAATGGCAGAAAGATGGGGCATTACTCTAGTAGGCTATACCAGGGGAAGTGGGTTTAGGGTCTACACTCATCCCGAACGGCTGCGGGAGTAATTAAAGCCTTTCGGGTTTCACCTCCAAACCGGCAGCGATTCCCGATTCCGCCTCCAGTCCTTCTATATCCTTTAAGTTTACATCAATTTCAGGTAACTCTGGGATCAGATCCCGCCTGTAATGAGCGATGAAGAAGCGGTACAGATCCCTGGCCCTGGTCTCAGGGCCAATCCTTAGGGGAATGTGGCTGGGATAAAGAATGAAAGCCCTGGTTTGAGCTCCTCCCGGTCCACCGTGAGTTGCCACCTGGTTTTCAAAAGTCACAATGACGCTCTTCTTCTTCATAGCTCCCAGTACCAACACATCTCCGGCGTGGGGAAAGGAAGCCAAGCGAGCCAATTCATCGATTATCTCCTCAGGGTCACCATAAGGAGCGAGGATAGAAAGATCTCCGTGGACTCCGCCCTTTTCCCACGTCAAAGAGCCCCTTGAGGAGAGAATGCGAATTCCTTCCCCTTCCTTTGCGGCGAGAAGCCCTATCCCCGGATGCTTCAGCAGCCTCTCAATCAGCCCCGGATACAATGTGGTCAACTGGCTCAGATGAAGGCGCTCGCGGTAAGAGGTAAAATAAATGTGGGCCAAGGGACCCGAACAGGAGACCACCACAGTTCCTGCGGGGACTTTCTCATCACCCTCGTTCAATAGCCAGTGGCCCGCATAGTGGAAAATGTCCAGAAACTTACGCAATGGCCCCTTGTACTCCACCCTCTCGGGGCCGTAAAATTCCCGCAAGGTTACCTCCTTAACAAGCCCTCTGATGAAATCCCCGAAACTCTGTCCGTAAGCCTCCTGAAAGGGCACCGAGGGCGTCATGCCGTGATCAGACATTATGAAAATGTCATAGCAGTTAAAGGGTTCCCGAGCACACATCTTGAAGATTTGCCTTATCTGGGAGTCGATCCCCCTTAGGACTCGGAACGCTTCCTCGGAGGCTGGGCCCGTCTGATGAGCCACCTCATCGTAACCGTAATAATTGGTATAAATAGCAGGTAGACAGCGGTAAATGTCCATCAAGCAGGCATAAGTTTGCATCTCCCGGAAGAGGACGTTCACTACGATGTTGAGGAAAGGCTTTTCAGGCCAGGGCAATGGGGAAAGGAAGAGGGCGCGGATGACATTTTTAACCCACCACCGGATATACTCCCACAAGGATAGAGCGAAGATGCGAAAGAACCTCACGGGGTTTAAGAGGAAGAATAAAGCCCACGTGATGCCCTTCAGGCTCTGAGAAGGGTGGGCCATAGAACCAAGGGCGAACAATGCGTTAGTGGCTCCTCCATCCAGCATCGAAAAGTAAGCGGCTCCACCGCTGAGGAGCGGGACCTTTCCTCTTGCGATCCGCTCTTGGATGATGCGCATTGATTGTGGATTTTTGCCCTCTATTGGGATGTTCTTGTCTTTTTCATGCCATCGGAAACCGCAGATATCGAAGCTATCTCCGTAGAAAAGGCCAGCCTGAAAGGAGGGAGTGGCACTTGGAAGGCCACAGTTCCACAAGGAGAGCTTGTAGTTTCCGCTTTCCAGGAGTTTGCGGACAAAGGGCATATAGTTGCGCTGGATAGCCTTAAGAAGATAATCAAAAGCCAGGGCATCGATGTGGATGATTATGAAATTGCGCTCCGCCCTGTACTTAACCTTTTCCAGCCCTGCTTTCTTTAAGACAGGACGGTATTTTATTTCCGCTATAACCTCATGGACCCTCACCTTAAGGCTCT
Organism: Anaerolineae bacterium; assembly: GCA_042408195.1. Classification (GTDB taxonomy): domain Bacteria; phylum Chloroflexota; class Anaerolineae; order SpSt-600; family SpSt-600; genus SpSt-600. The sequence continues at coordinate 4,871 of JBHOQL010000010.1, read as the reverse complement.
CCTAATCCCGGCTCCTGTGGAATCCATGGCCAGAACCATAACTATTGTGGCTTCCATAGCTTCCTGCGAAGCCCACCATTGCTGCAATGCCCAGGAAAGTGGAGGAGGCTAGACTATCTAAGATATACCAGCATTAAGAGCAATTTGCAAGGGACAATTCCTCGCAATTTTTTGGAGGCTTGTGCTGAGGATTAAACCCGGCGAAAAAACCGATGGGAGCGAGGCGGAAATTGCCAAAGTGGGGATAAGATTGTAAAATTAACCCGGGAGGGTAAAGATATGGTGAATATAGTGGGAATGTTGTTTTTCATCCTCGTAGGGATCACGATCCATGAGTTCGCCCATGCTTGGGCTGCCAACAAGCTGGGTGATCCTACGGCCCGCTATTTGGGCAGGCTTACCCTTAACCCTCTGGCCCACCTGGACCCCCTAGGCACTATTATGTTTTTGGTCTCGCTTTTTTATGGCTTTGGAATCGGATGGGGGAAGCCGGTTCCTGTGAACCCCCGCAACATCCGCAAGCTGCCGATATTAACGGGTATGGGCCTCATAGCACTGGCCGGACCCCTTTCCAACCTGCTTTTGGCCTCCATCCTAGCATTAGCCCTGCGCTTCCCCCTGCCTTCAGCCCTCAGCTACTTCCTGCTGGCGGGAGTCTTCGCCAACGTAGGCCTGGCTCTCTTCAACATGTTGCCTCTGCCTCCGCTGGACGGATACGATGTCCTGATGGGAATTGTTGGGATGTTCCGCGGGCGCACTGCCTACAATCTTCTCCGGCAACTTGCGCAGCTGGAGACCCACGGCCCTCTCATCTTGTTCGCCCTTTTGGCCATTGATTACGTCCTGCCCCTGAGCATCCTCGGAAGCATCCTCGGGCCACCCTTCCGCTTCATCACTTCACTGCTCCTGAGGTGAGGTAATGCCAATGCTGAGGATGATCAGGCAGGCCTTTTACCGGGCCTGGCAGTTCTTCCAAGCCCTTTCAGCTAACCTCAAGGAAGATGATATCAGGACCTTGAAAGAGAACCTCACTCCTGAAGAGATGGCTGCCTTCGCTCGTATGCCCCTTGCAGACCAACGCCACAGCCTTGATGTTTACTATACCCTCGTGCGCATGGGAAAGACCCACCCTGACCTGTTAAAAGCAGCTCTCCTTCACGATATAGGCAAGGGAGAAGGGGAAATTCGCCTCTGGCACAGGGTGGCCATAGTGCTGATAAGGGCCGCGTTCCCCAGGGCACTGAAATGGCTTGCCGTGCCCGATGGGTGGCGTCGTCCTTTTTTCGTACACTACTACCATCCTATTTTAGGTGCTGAAATAGCCAAGAAGTTAGGATGCACCCCCCTCACCGTGGAACTCATCCTCAGGCACCAACCGTTGTTGGAACTCCCGCCCTGGGATCCTCCCCCTGAGGCGCTGGAGCTTCTGAGAACTCTGAAGGAAGTAGATGGCACAAAATGAAGATAGCGATTGTCCCTTTTGGCCAGGTGGACAAGAAAGTTCTGGAGCACCTGAAAGAAGCCCTGAAAGAAACCTTTGGGAAGGAATGTGAAATCCTGCCCGAAGCCCCCATACCCCTTTACGCTCTAAATCCTTCCCGCCGCCAGTACCTCTCCGATCTCTTCCTGGATGAACTTAACCGGCTTGAAACTCCTGGGGCGGTTAAAGTCCTAGGGGTTACAGAGGTTGACCTCTACACGAGAGGTCTTAACTTTGTCTTCGGGCAGGCCAGGCTCAATGGAAGGGAAGCAATCATATCCCTAGCTAGGCTTCGCCAGAGTTTCTACGGTTTACCCGAAGATGAAAGCCTCCTTCTGGAACGCGCCCTAAAAGAAGCAATCCATGAGCTGGGCCACACCTGTGGACTTACCCACTGCCCCGATGTTCTCTGCGTGATGCATTTTTCCAATTCCCTCAGAGATACTGACATAAAGAAGGCCGAATTCTGCTCCCGCTGCCTTTCAACCCTTAAAAATCGCCTTTAGGGAGGAAAAATGCAGGCCGACCTAGTTCTCTACAATGGCCTTATTTACGATATGGTAAGCTCACCGGCACACCAGGCCATCGCCGTGAGGGCGGGAAAGGTTCTGAAGGCCGGTACAGACCGAGAAATCCTCTCCCTCCTCAGCCCCGAAGGCAAAGCGATCAACCTCAGAGGTGCTGTCGCTATTCCGGGCCTCGTGGATGGCCACTTCCACCTCCTCGGTTATGCCATGCGCCTGACCAGCCTGGACCTTGCAGAGCTTGATTCAAAGGAGAAGGTCCTGGAAAGGGTAGCAGCGAAGGCCTCCTCAACTCCTCCTGGCCAGTGGATAACGGGCGGCGGATGGGATAGGAATCTGTGGCCTGATCCCTCTTTTCCAACTCGCCACGATTTGGACCGAGTTGCTCCTAACAATCCCGTGGCCCTTTACAGCAGAGACTTCCACACCCTCTGGCTCAACTCCCTTGCCCTTCATGAGCTGGGGATAACCTCCCTCACTCCTGACCCACCGGGTGGCATTATTGAGCGCGACCAGCTAGGCCAACCCACGGGCATCCTCAAAGAGAAAGCGGTGGAGATGGTACGGCGGCTCGTGGAAGCTCCCACATCGCCTTTCCTACTGCAGAAGTTGGAAGAGGCTATGGATAACCTCATCCGCAAAGGTCTGGTGGGGCTCCACAATTGCGAGGATGAGAGGTCACTCGCTCTGCTTCAGGAACTGAAGAATCAGGGTAAGCTCAGGATGCGCATACTCCACCACATCCCAGCAGAAAACCTGGAAGCGGCCGTGAAACTAGGGATAAAAAGCGGCTTCGGGGATGAATATCTCTGCATAGGAGGAGTAAAGATATTTGCCGATGGAACCCTTGGGTCCCGGACGGCAGCGATGTTAGAACCCTACCTTGAAGAACCGGGCAATTTGGGAATTCTGACCTTGACCCGGGAAGAACTTGAAGAGCTCGTCCTGAAAGCGGCGAAAGCTGGCCTTTCGGTAGCAATTCACGCAATAGGCGACAGAGCAAACCAGCTCGTGTTGGATGTGTTGGAGAAAGCCCCACGCCTTCGCCATCGCATTGAACACGTCCAACTTTTGGCTCCAGAGGATGTGCCACGTCTGGCCAAGCTTGGGGTTGTGGCCTCCATGCAGCCGATCCATGCCACATCCGACATGGAGATGGCTGAGCGATACTGGGGCAGGGAACGTTGCCGGTGGGCTTACGCCTGGCGGAGCCTTCTGGAAGAAGGAACAATCCTGGCCTTTGGCTCCGATTGTCCGGTAGAGCCTCCCGATCCCCTCTTGGGCATCCATGCAGCCGTTACCAGGCGCCGCCTGGATGGCTCACCCGGGCCCGAGGGATGGTTCCCGGAACAACGCTTGAAGGTGGAGGAAGCTGTGAGGGCCTACACCTGGGGCAATGCCTTTGCCTCCGGGAAGGAAAAGATCCGCGGAACCCTTGCCCTCGGCATGCTGGCCGACATAACCATCCTTTCGGAGGACATTTTCCGCATTTCCCCCGAGAGAATTCCCACTGTTGAAGTACTGGGGACCGTGATCGGAGGGGAGTTGGTTTTCCTCCATTCCTCCCTTTCAAGCTGATGTTCAAGTGGTGGGGCGATGGGCTCTCGAGATATTTATTCCCGGGGTTTAACCCTTCTGCGGGCAAGGAAATAAACTATAAAAATCAAAAGGACGAGTGTGACCAGTGACCCTGCAATAATAAGGCTGCTTACGGTACTTACGAGGGGAAGCGGGCGGGCCGGCATTGGAGACGGGGTTGGAGAAGGAACCTCTTCAGGAGATGGCGCAACGGATTCTGGCGTCACCTTTATTCCTAAAGGTGTAGTGGTGGCCTCGGGTTGCGGTGTAACATCGGTCGGAATCATTTCCGAGGGTGTTGGCGTTTCAGTAGGTGTGTAAGAGACAGAGCAAACGGTCAGGCGAACATCGTCAATGTACATGGCTGTAGGATTTCCGTTTCCGTCATTTACCACTCCGAAGTAAAAGCGCAGAGTTTTACCTCTTGTCAGATCGGTCAGGTCAATTACTACTTCCTTCCATTCTCCAGCTGTATCCCGTTTTTCCCTCCATGGCACGGCCAAAATAGAAGTCCCCTCTGGATTGAGGAGGACGAATTTGGCCTCGTCAAAGACTTGGGGGTCTGAGGAGACCAATCGGTATCGGAATGAAAGGGTGACCAATGCCGCATCTGCTGGGACGCTCACGTCCTGCCAAATAGAAGAAAAGGCAAGGGTATCAGTAGAGGGGTCCAGGTTTCCCAGGAGCATGGAGCGGTTTCCGTCCCAGGCTGTTTCGGTAGTGTAGGATGGGATTTTGGGAGTTTTCTCCCAGCGCCAACCCCCATCCTCTTCAAAGCTTCCGTTTGCGATCAAATTGGAGCAGAGGGGCTCCTGGGAGAAAACGGGGGTTGCCGTTAGGAGCGAAACTGTCACTACGAGCAAGAATTTCAAGATGCCTTTCATAGCTTCCTCCAGGCTTTAGCTTTTTCTCTTTATACCCTGGAACGTTTTAAAAGCAAAAGAGAGGGCAGACGGTCCTAGGGCAACTTGACATTCACCTACTCCAGCCCTTTTGGTGTTAATGAGGCAAGACGGCACTTTTTCCGAATTTTTGTAAAATCAAGCCCTTGTGGCAAATATTGGGATTAAAATTGGGCTAATTGGATGGACTTACCACTCTCTGTCGAGCTCCGGGCTTTTCCGGCAGCCGGAAATCAACAAACCCTTGATTTTTCCTGCTCCGCGGACTTGACAAATAGAAGGGTTATGGGCTATATAAAGCCAAACCCTGGCTTGAATTTCTCAATGAAGCCAACACTTTAACAACTGAGTATAAGCTTGACCGCAATTGCACCATAGCAGGATTGA
>JBHOQL010000002.1:0-11398 GCA_042408195.1 Anaerolineae bacterium | reverse complement strand
CTGAAACGCACCGTTACTGAAATACCCGCTGCTATTGGACCAGTCCAGGTTATGACTCCTCCCGCTTCGCCGTAGGTCCCTGCGCTGGCCCAGAGGGATCCCGCTTGATAAGTGAGGTAAATGGGCAGGGTGTCGGTCAGTCGCACGCTGGTCGCTTCTCCAATACCACGGTTGTAGAGGCTTATCGTGTAAGTTATTATTTGGCCAGGGACCACTTGAACAGTGTTAACTGATTTAGCAGAGAGGGAAAGATCCGGCGGAAACCCCAGTTTGATTATAAAGGCATCGTAGCTCCCATTGTGGTTAGGGTCGCAGGCTCCAGGAGTTGTGGGGAAGTTGGAGGAATTGGTTTTACCGGTAATGTAAATGCTACCCCGGGCATCTAGCGTTAAATTCAAGCCATCGTCATCGCTTGAGCCCCCGATGAAGGTGGAATAGGCCAGACTGCTTCCAGAAGGTGTCAATCTCACCACGAAAGCATCTAGGCCGCCGTTGTAGGTGGGGTCGAAGAACCCGGAGATGGTGGGGAAGTTGGAGGAATTGGTTACACCCGTGATGTAAGCATTGCCCCCTGTATCCACTGCAATGCCCCTGCCCTCATCGTAACTTGAGCCGCCTAAGAAGGTGGAATAGACAAGGCTCTCTCCAGAAGGGTTGAGCTTAACAGCGAAGGCATCAGCTTGACCCCCATTGAAAGTTCTGTCGTAAGCTCTGGGAGTAGTAGGAAAGTTGGGGGAATTCGTTCCCCCTGTAATGTAGACGTTGCCATGGGCATCCACCGTTATGCTTGAGCCTCCGTCATCGTTTGGAGCTCCCACGAAGGTGGAATAACGAACAGCGCCTCCGGAAGGATCCAGTTTCACCACAAAGACATCCCAACCGCCGTTGTGGGTGATGTCGTAAGCTTCAGGGGTCGCGGGAAAATCGGAGGATGTGGTTAGGCCCGTAACGTAAGCGTTTCCTTCGGTATCCACTGCGATGTCCATGCCCCACTCTTCACGCGAGCCTCCCAGGAAAGAGGAGTAGCTTAGGAGGCTTCCTGCAGGGTTCAATTTGGTTATAAAAGCATCCAAACCTCCGTTGTAGGTTGTGTCGTAAGCGCCGGAAGTGTTCGGAAAGTTGGAGGAATTGGTTCCACCTGTAATATAGGCATTGCCTGCACTATCTACTGCAATACTCTTGCCCTCTTCGTGACCTGAGCCTCCCAGGAATGTGGAGTAGAGGAGGCTGTTCCCAGAAGGGTTAAGCTTTACTACGAAGGCATCAGCGCTGCCTCCGTTGTAAATTGTGTCGTAAGAGCCGGAGATGGTTGGAAAGTTGGAGGAATTAGTCCCACCGGTAACGTAAGCGTTACCTTCTGCATCTACCGCTATGCTCGAGCCTCCATCATCGCCTGATCCACCAAGGAATGTGGCGTAGATTAAATTGCTTCCAGAGGGGTTCAATTTGGCTATGAAAGCATCCCAGCTGCCATTGTAGCCTGGGTCATAGGAACCTGTAGTAGCGGGGAAATTGGAGGAAAAAGTCAAACCTGCGATGTAGGCATTGCCGTTCTTATCCACTGCTATGTCTCTGCTCTCATCGTGATGCGAGCCGCCCAGGAATGTGGAATAGAGGAGTTCGGAGGTGCTCTCCGCGCTTACCTCGCCCGGCTGGCCTTTAGACTCTGCTCGGAACGGACGAAGGATTTCAAACGTTTGGGCATCAATATAGTTAACTTCGGGTTTCCCCTCATCCATCCCTTCCGCTGAAAAAAGCGGTATCGTGAACTCACCTGCTGCCGTTGTGAGGCGGAGGTGTGCTCTATCTACCGTAACATTCTCTGCCCCCTCTACTTTGACTTTAACCGTGCTCAGGTCGGCTCCTGGGCGAGTCAAGAGGCGCAGGATCAAGTGGCCGTTCTCGCCCGTAAGCACCAGGTCAACACCGGGGTAAAGGTCCAAGTAGCGCACCCCAGCCCAAACTGGGACATCTGTTCGCCACTTTTCCGGGTTATTTCCGATAAAGTAGTTCACTGAAGTCTCTAAACGGCCGAAAGGCTCGATTCTAAGGTGTGGATTGGTCCCTACGAAACTGAGGCGGATGGCAGTGGCTTGCTTTGGGGGAGCAGCAAAAGTGCCGAGATCTGGGAAGGAGTACTCCTCGGTCTCTCTTGTCGCGAAAATGGTCACCCAGATACCGTCTTTGGTCAGCCAGATGGTTCTGTCTATACCCCATACTTGAAAGAGAACGCGTTCGTCCAGCTGGCCTATGTTTTGGATGAACATAGCAGGGATTTGGTCAGTAATCTCGATGGTGAAATTTTCCCTATCAGGTGCCCTCTCGGCTGCAATCGGCGCAAAGGTGAGGGCCAGCAAGGCCAAGACGATGAAACTTAAAATTTTTCGTTTCCGCATTTTTTCCTCCTTATGCTGTTTTCGCTGGCCCCTGAAAGAGTCCCCTCTTAGCCTCCATAAGGTTGGGTCCCGAGGGGTAGAAAGGCCACGAAGCACCATATTGGGGTAAGCTTTGACCGGGATCCCTACAGGACGAGAACATTATAACTTTAAGCCCTCTTTGCTGCAAATGCGTGCGAAGGCTTCCAACCTTTGTGGGAAATGGGAGAAAAATCAAGGAAGCCAAAAGGGCCTTTTCACCAGGAAGCCATCGATCATCACCGGGCGAGAAGGAGTTGCGATAGTTTTTACCCTTACCGTGTGTTCACGGTAGGAGAATTCCTGGAAAATGGGGATGAATTCCTGCCACTTTTCCTGTGGTGCCGCGAGGCTATAGTAGGTGATCTTGCCATCTACCTCTACTTCAATGCCTCCCATCCCAGGTCCCTTGAGGACTACCAAATAAAGGGCAGAGCCTTTAACCTTAAATTCTAGCTCGCTGTCGGAAGTTGCCTTCACATAATTTCCAAGCGACGCCCGTTCATCCTCGCCTGTTTCCCATCGACCGCGGTAAGTGACAGCCCAGTGATCCTCCTGGTGGAAGCCTGGATACATGATTCTTGCTCTGGAGATATAATCCTTGAGGGCATAATAGACAGGTAACAAGGTGAAATCGGGTTCTGCCATCCTGAAGAAGTATTCAGGCTTGTTTTCCCTGAGCCATTCATCGGAAGGACGCTTGAAGAACCAAAAATTCACCACGCCTACCCACGGCCATTCCTCTTGGGCCCTTTGGTAAGCCATAACTGCATAGCGAGCTTGCTGTTCCAGAGTTACTCTACCGTAGGGAGCTGGTAGGTTTTCAGGGACAGTGTTCCAGTTCATTTCCGAAATCCAAATAGGTTTGTGGGCATCGCCGTTTTTAACCATTATATCTCGCACGAAAAGGACCCGGGAGTAGTTGATAACTCGGGGGTTCATACGGCGGTCGTAGGGTCCTGACCAAAGGCCATAGCCTTGCATGGCCATGATGTCGAAGTAATCTTTGGCTCCGGCGTCGTACATGCGCTGTAGAAAAACGAAGTCGTTCATGTCTCTGGGACCAAGCTCGATGGTGGAGGCTAGAGCTCCACAGATTATAACCGCATTAGGGTCCGCTTGCTTTGCGCGGATATAGGCGATCTTAAGCAGGCGGGTGTACTCCTCCGGGCTGACAGGTTGCTCACCCCACTCGGGATAAATGTTGGGTTCGTTCCAAATCTGATAATAGCGAATACGGCCCCGGTAGCGGCTTACAACTGAGTAAACGAAATCCCCGAAATCCTCAAAATTATCAGGAGGGGCGAAGGTCCCACGGGCATCTCCATCCGCTCTGGACCAGGCCGGGGGGTTGGAAAGGCGTACTATTAACTTAAGACCATATTTCTCGGCTAAAGAAACTATGTGGTCGTATTTTTCCCATGCCGAGCGGTAAGGTGTGTGTCTGCGGTCCTGAAAGTCGCCTTTCCCATGGATTTCTATATCTTCCCAAGGGAATTCCTGGCGTATCCAATGGAAGCCGGCTTCGGCTATGAGTTTTACGGTTCGCTCTCGCTTTTCCGGCTCCACTTCTTGCTCCAAAAAAGTGTTTATGCCGAAGGGGTTCACCCCTGCATGGGCTACAGGAGCATAGAACTCGGTCTGGAGAGGTGGGCGGAGGTGGGAGGAGATAAACTGGGTGAAGGCGCTCAACTGAGGGAGAAATTCTTCCTCTCCGGTGAGGTAAAAGAGCTGATTTGATTTGAGGAAGAGATAAAAAACTGGAAGGAAAAGGGCCAAAGCCAGCGGGAAAATTAGTCTGAATCGCATAGAAGTTCTTCCTCAGGGAGGGTAGCTAAGAAATCAGCTACCTCCCGGCGGGCTTGCTCAAAGAGTTTCAGCAAAGCATCATCGTTCTCTTTGAAGCCAGCCACCGCCCGTCTGGCGCAAGTTACGCACCCTAAAGAAGCTTTGTAGCTGCCCAAATTGCAATTCAGGCAGTTGCATAATCTGATAATAAGCAGGGAAAAAGCAAGGCTCTCCTCATGAGTTTCCGGGAGAGTGGCTACTTTATCTACCAGCTTCTGCCACTTTCGACCTCTCAAGTTTTTTAGGGTGTAAACGTTTCGGTGGGGGAAAAGAATTTCGCTTTTGGGATACATTGGCTGTCCCCTCGTAAAATTCAATTTTGATGGTAGCACAATTGAGGGGCCTTTGTCAAGGGGTTTCTGAAGTTCGGACTTGAGTTGGGACAGGCCCTCTTGCCGCCACGAGCGCCGATTGGAAATTGGCCTTTCTTGGCCCTTACTGGACCGGGCATCGGCCTTCGCCGATGCGGAAATCCCGGGCGGCGAAGGCCGCCCATAGGCCAGAGGCCCAGGGAGGGCGACTTCAGTCGGCACAAAAGCGGGCCGGCGAACCTGTGTCCCAAATTATGTCCGAACCTCAGTGGGTAAACTGGACAAAATCGGCAGGCTGATATATTATTATTTAAAATCCCTTAAGAGGAGGTGGCCTTTGCCTAACACGAGGTCGGCTGAAAAGGAACTGAGGAAGGCTCAGAAAAGACGTATGAGGAACCTCTATTACCGCTCCAGGGCACGCACTTTTGTAAAGAGGGTGCGTAAACTTCTAGCTGAAGGAAAGCTTGAGGAGGCTAAGGAAGCTTTGAGGCTCGCCGTAAGCGCCCTGGACAAAGCGGCTCAGAAAGGCGCAATCCATAAGAACAATGCCGCGCGCCGGAAATCCCGTTTGATGAAGCTTTTCAATGCCTACCTCTCCAGAGCTAAAGCGGCCGCTTAAGTTTCTCTCAAAATCCTTTATTGCCCCGATGGCTCGAGCCGGAGGGGCTAATTTTTTGCTTTCATGGATGATAGACCCCTGGTTCTAAACTTAGAAGACCAGAGGTGCCAGGATCCCTCTCTGGTTGGATTTAAAGCTGCTAACCTTGCTATAGCGGTGAGAGAGGGATTTCCCGTACCGCAAGGCTTTTGTTTAACTACCTATGCGTCTTGCCTTTTAAGGGAAAGCAAAGGCGATTTCCCCCAGATCCTGCGGGAGGAATTGAGAAGGGCTCTCCGGAACTTACCCCCGGGCAAATTGGCCGTTCGCTCCTCGGCCACGGTGGAAGATACCGGCCACTTTTCCTTTGCAGGGCAGGCTTCAACTTTCCTAAACGTTGAGCCCGAAAATTTGGAAGAAGCAATCGTAAGTTGCTTGGCCTCTTTGAATAACCCTCAGGCTATTGCCTACCGTTCTTTCCACAACTTGCCTGCCGGAGAGATAGCCATCCTCATCCAATGGATGGTTCCAGCCGATAAGTCGGGGGTGGCCTTTACCCGCGACCCCATTACCAGTGAGGAGGTGGTTGTCATTGAGGCCGTAAGGGGAACCGGGGAGAACCTGGTGAGTGGACAGGATCAGCCGGAGCGTTACCGAGTTAAAGATTTAGATGCCATTGAGAGTGAAGGAAAGGTCCTTTCGGCTTCTGAGATTAGCTCAATCGCCCGGATGGCTCAGGCGCTTGAGAGGCTTTTCGGTTGTCCTCAGGATGTAGAGTGGTGCTATGCAGGGGGTAGTCTTTTTCTCTTACAGGCAAGGTCCCTTACAGTTGAGATGACCTTGCGGCAGAAAGCCTGGCGCTTTTTCACCGAACCAGGGGGAGGAGAAACCTGGACGAGTGGTTTTTTCAATGAGCGCTTTTCCGAGCCCTTATCCCCTCTGGGCTGGAGCATAATAAAGCCTTTGGTGGAGGAATTGGCCTTTCGTGACCCTCTGCGTTACATGGGGTTCCGTAAGGTGGAAACGCTTAAAGTCACACGGCTGTACTTCGGCCGACCTTACGTGAACTTGGCTGTTTTTCAAGCCATCTACAGACCATTTCCCGATTGGCTGCTCCCGGAAGGGGCCAGGGGCTATTTCCCCAATCGGGATGCCACCATCCGCAGAAGAGTTTCGCTTCCTTTGATTTTCCCTATATCCTTACTATTGCATTTCCTCCAAGACCCTGTAAACTGGTCGCCCCTTAATTATCAGCTTTGGAAACGCTACACCGCGCGCCATTGTGTGGAGTTGGAATCCCTCCGTTTAAACCTGAGTTCCCTCACTTCAGACGATTTGCCTGGAATGTGGACCCTTATGGAAAAGGCCCAGGCTCTCAACCGGCGTCTCCTCTCCATTCACCGTTGGAGTCTAACTTGGGCCGACGTGAGTTACAGCCTTCTTAAGCTCTTCCTCAGGATCTGGCTTGAGCCGAGGAAAGCTTCGGGAATTGCTTCCGCACTTCTATCAAATCTAACTACCAAGACAGCAGAAATGGGGCTCGTCCTTGGAGAAATTATGCAGAGCTCTGACCGAGAGGCCGCTCTGCAGAGATTCCTTCAAGTTCATGGACATCGGGCTTTCTCCTTGGACATTTATAGGCCCACCTTCGCCGAAAAACCCGAGCAAATCCTAAGGTTTGCCTCTCCCTCTGGCTTTAAAGCAGAGGGGGTCAAGGCCGGAGCCTATGTTTTTAAAGACCCATTGAGGAAGGTTCTTCTGAGCTTTTTCCTGGCGCTGGCCAGAACCTATACCGTTCTCAGGGAAGAGCAGCGCTTTTACTGGCAGGAAATCCTAGCCTTCATGCGCAAGGTAACCCTGAAAATAGGCGAAGTACTGGAGAAGCAGGGCAAGCTGCGGGATCGCGATCTTGTTTTTTTCTTAACCTGGGATGAATTGAAAGAAGCTTGCCTGACGGGACAGGTCCCCTCAGCCTTAGCCGAGACCAGGCACATGGTGTTTGAGGAACTGGAAAAATTGGATCCAGCCGTAGCTTATCCTCTGTTTCTAAAAGGGGACGAGCTCCTCGAAGAGAAGGTGAGCTGGGAAGGAATACCGGTGAGCCCGGGTATAGCTTCAGGGCCAGCTAGAATTGTCCTGACATCTTCTGAGTTGGACAAAGTAAACCTCGGCGATATATTGGTCGTCAGAGCAATAGACCCTGGCTGGACAGTAGTTTTCGGCCGGATAAAGGGGTTAGTGATGGAAGTCGGCGGGCAACTCTCCCACGGGGCAATAGTGGCCAGGGAATACAACATACCCGCAGTGACGAGCTTAAGAGGGGCTACTTCTGTTCTGAAGGATGGCCAGATCGTCACTGTTGACGGCTACTCGGGAAGGGTGATCCTACGGGAAAGTTAGAGCTTTATTTACACTCTGAGTCGCTTAAAGCCGTGCTTCTCCTGTAAACAAAGTGTAAGTCTACTACACAAACACCGCTAAAGCAGTGTGTAGAAGCCCCTATATTTGAGAAACTCTATGCCCCTGCTGTTTCTGCGATGAGTTTTTGCAGCAAAGTCGGATATAATATTATCAGGGGGATGCCATGAATAATGGACTAGTTGCTCTTTTTGTAGACTATGAAAACCTGTTCCACAGCGTGCAAGAACAACTCCGCAGGCCCGTGCAACTGCAGAAGATCCTAGAAGTTGCACAGCGGTATGGACGGGTTATCGTGCGCCGGGCTTATGCAGATTGGAGTTCTTATGGTCAATATCAGAAAGAGCTATATATGCTCGGGATCGAACAAATTCATGTCAGTGGGCGCACGAAGAACGCTGCTGACATTCGCCTTACAATTGATGTGGTGAGCATAGTGGAGGCCCGAGATCTCCCGTTAACTCACGTGGTACTGGCTTCCGGCGACGGTGATTTTACTGAGCTTGTCCACTATCTGCACAGACGCGGGAAATTTGTGGTAGGCCTCGGGTTGCGGGCTACCAGTGCCGTCTCCCTCATAGCTGCCTGTGATGAATTCGTTTATTACGATGACCTCCTCAAAAAGGTGCCTGAAGAAGACGAGGTCAACCGTTACATAAAGGCCCTGGAGCCCAAGATTCGGATGACCTCAAATCCATATCGCCCGTGGATTATTCTGGACTTCTATAGGCTCATAAAGCAGAACCCTGGCCTTTCCCTTAACGCCTTAAATGAAAAGCTCCGGGAACATTACCAACAGCACCATCCGGAAGTACCCCAGGTTACAGTTACTGAGGTGATTCACCAGCTATTCCACACTTTTTGCTTTGAATTTACACCGCCTTACGGTCAGGATGGACCTCCTCTCTGGGAGCGAGTTGCTTCCCTAAAGAAGGGAATTCATTCCGGTGGAGACCTTCTCAAGAGCTGTGATCTTGGGGTGTTGCGGGTTCTTTCAAGCAAACTGAAAGACCAACCCATCGACCCCGTGATTGCCGCCAAGCTTCTTTACGGGAGCAGCGAAGATCCACGCCTCGTTGAATATATCCGAGAGCTGATAAAAGAGATTGAGCAGTGACCTGTAGCTAAAGGATAAAGAAATACCTGTTCAGTTCCCAGTCGGTTACCCTTATCCGGTATTCATCCCATTCTTTTCGCTTGGCCTCAATAAAACGCCTGAAGGTGTGTTCTCCGAGAGCTTCTTTCATGAGTTCGCTTTTTTCCAGCTCATCCAGGGCTTCAGCGAGGGAGCCTGGTAAAGTGCGAATGTACAGTTCTTTTAGGCGGGCATCGTCAAAATGGTAAACATCTTCCTCTACAGGTTCCGGGGGCCAGAGTTCCTTTTCAATCCCTTCAAGGCCCGCGTGGAGCATTGCGGCGAAAGCAAGGTAGGGGTTACAGCTTGGGTCGGGGCAGCGCAGTTCAATTCTAGTAGAGTTTTCCTTACCCTTGGGAAAAGCAGGGACCCTTATCAGAGCCGAGCGGTTTATCCTCCCCCAGCATATGTAAACAGGAGCCTCATATCCAGGGACAAGGCGCTTGTAGGAATTGACAGTGGGTGCTACTATTGCGGCGAGGGCTCTAGCATTTTCAAGCTGCCCAGCTATGAAATGGTAAGCCAGTTTTGAAAGCCCATATTTATCGTTCGGGTCGTGGAAAGCATTGCGCCCGTCAAAGGTGAAGAGGCTCTGGTGGGTGTGCATGCCTGAGCCATTTATTCCGAAAATGGGTTTAGGCATAAAAGAAGCGTGCAAGTTGTGGGCTTGGGCTACTGCTTTAATCACATACTTGGTTGTAATCACATTATCAGCGGCAGTAAGGGCATCAGAGTAACAGATATCCACTTCATGCTGGCCGGGGGAAACTTCATGGTGGTCCATTTCCATATTAATCCCCATGCGTTGGAGCAAGCTGATGATCTCCGAGCGCACCACTGCCGCTTGATCTCTCGGGGAAAAGTCAAAATAGCCTCCGACATCGTGTGGGACCGGTTGAGGCTTTGGGGCCTCGTTCATTTTAAACAGGAAGAATTCTATCTCAGCCCCTACATTGTAGGTGTAACCCATATCTTTGGCTCTCTGAATGGCTCTCTTTAGAATGTAGCGGGGGTCGCCTTCGAAAGGCTTGTAATCGGGAGTATAAACATCGCATATAAGGCGGGCTTTGCGGATGCTTTCCGGTTCCCAAGGCAGGACACAGAAAGTAGATGGATCGGGCATAAGAAGCATATCGCTTTCGTATATGCGGGCAAACCCTTCTACCGAGGAGCCGTCAAACCATATGCCACGTTCAAGGGTTTCCTCAAGTCGCTCTGCCGGGATCGAGGCGCTTTTGACCGAGCCCATTATGTCGGTAAACTGCAGGACAATGAATTTAATTTCTTCATCTTTCACCCGACGCAACACTTCTTCTGGGGTTAAACTTTTGGCCATGGCTCACCTCCTCAAAAAAGATAAAAGCCCCCGAGCCCTTCTAATAGGCTCGGAGGCTTCAAGGCCTCCTCAATTTTCCGTGTAAATTATAGCATAGATTTCCGTTGAAGGCAAATAAGGCTATTCTTGTAAAGGCTGAGCTGGCCCACGCGGAAAAATTCCGCTCGCAACAAATTTGAAACTATTATTGCTTGCTTGTTCGAACTTTCGGGTGTTATAATTTAAAAAACAACCCATTCTGAGGAGGCCCATTGATGCGGATAAGGGATTTTGTCCCTGCCGATGCTCCTAGGCTTGTGGAGATCCTCAAGGCGAACCAGCAGTATGGCCACCCTGAACTTGACGGTCCCGAAGCCATGATAAGAGTAAGCCAGTGCCCCGCCGCTGAGTTCCTCGTAGCTGAAGAAGATTTCAAGGTTGTGGGATTCATAAGGGGAGTTTATGATGGTTCAAGAGCGATCATCCACATAGCTTCTGTTGACCCTGAATACCAGGGCAGAGGGATAGGCAAGGCTCTGGTCCACGCGATAGCGAAAAGGTTTAAGGAAAGGGGTGCCACTTCCTTAGCGGTCACGGTTCCAGGGGAAACCGGCTTCTGGAAAAAGATGGGGTTCCGTCAGACAACCCGCATAATGTTTGCCTATCCTATTGAGGATGTAATTAACGCTTCAGCACCGCCCCCTCAGGAACAAGAAGAGGAAGAAGAGAAAGAATAAAAAGACATGCACGGTGGTGAGGATAAATTTGACCAAGCATTACCCTCGCTGGCCTCCGCGGTAATAACCAGGCGCCACCGTTTGATCCTCCTGATCGCTGGCCTCCTTTTGGCTTTGCCCTTGGGTTTAGCTTTCCTGAGGAACAGGAACCTTTTGCCTTTTCTCCTTCTCTATTTAACCCTTCTGGTCTTCATCCTTTGGCTTATCTCCCGCTATGAAGTTTTTTTCCTGAGAAGAGGACTTACTGAGGGTTTCCTCCGCTTTTACTCCCTTCAGGAATTATTCCGCGAAGATTTGGATTTTTCCCAACTGACTGAAAGGCTTTGCCAAAGGATAGCCGAATGGCTGGGGTGCAAGAAGGTTTACTTTTACCTGGTAGATGAAGTTCTGGACAAGTTCAACGCTGTAGCGCGTGTTGATCTGGAAGGCTGGAAGGAAGAATCTATACCTAAAGATGCTTCTTTAGTCAATGCTCTAACCTTTCGCAGGGCTCCGTTGCTCCTGCCGTCAGACTCGATTTTATTCACAGAACAGAAGTTCCGGTTACTGGTCCCGGTGAGGGCCGGTGGAAAGTTGGCCGGATTCATAGCGATTGGGGAAAAAAGGGGTGCTGAACCCT
>JBHOQL010000028.1:0-20041 GCA_042408195.1 Anaerolineae bacterium | reverse complement strand
TTCCACCCCATATACCTTGAACACACCCTTGTGGGCCATCCCGAAAATCACCACCGCCTCCAGGCAATAATGAACCTTCTGGAAAAGGAAGAAGTTCTTTCAAGGCTTAAACACCTTGAGCCAAAGCCTGTCCCCCGCGAGCTTCTGGAAAAGGTGCATGCTCCCCGTTACATCAAACTGGTGAAAGAAATAGCCGAGAGCGGCGGTGGTCATCTGGACTTGGACACATACATGGGCCCACGTTCCTACGAGGCTGCCCTAATGGCTGCTGGAGGAGCAGTTGAAGCTGTGAGGGCAGTGCTTGACGGAGAAGTTGAAAATGCTTTTGCCTTGGTAAGACCCCCAGGTCACCACGCTACTCCAACACGAGGGATGGGTTTCTGCATCTTCAACAACGTAGCCATCGCTGCCCGTTATGCCCTTGAAAGGAAAGAAGTAGAAAGAGTTCTGATCGTCGATTTCGACGTCCACCATGGCAATGGGACACAAGACATCTTCTACTACGAACCGACTGTACTCTATTTCTCTACCCATCAATACCCTCATTACCCAGGCACCGGTTACATAACCGATATAGGTGAGGGGAAAGGCTACGGCTACACCGTAAACGTACCTTTGAGGGGATGGGTTGGAGATGAAGGATTCAAACTCATATTTGAAGAAATACTAATCCCGATAGCCAGGCGCTACCAGCCCCATCTAATTTTAGTCTCAGCGGGCTTCGACTCCCACTGGGCCGACCCCCTCGCCTCAATGCTCCTTTCCATATCAGGATACACTGAACTGGCACGTATCCTAAAATCCTTAGCCGATGAACTCTGTCAAGGTCGCATTGTCTTTGTCTTGGAGGGAGGCTATAAACTTGAGGTCTTATCCTACTGCGTACTGAACGTTTTCTACGTCCTACTAGGGGAGGATAAAATAATAGACCCTCTGGGGCCCTCGCCAAGGCCAGAGCAACCTGTAATGGCAATAATTCAAAACCTTAAGGAAATACACAAACTTGTTTAAAGGGCGGCGAAGTGGTCCCAACCTTCAGGCCTGAGGGCTCGCTTTGAGCCATCGGGCATAAGGATGAAGCGGCCTTCTTCAGGGTGAAGGATCACCCCTATTTCAGTCACCGGGGTCGGATGCAGAGCCTGGCGGATTTCAGAGGCTTTCTCCGGGGGAGCAGTAAAGAGCAATTGATAGTCCTCGCCTCCGGCAATGGCCCAAAGGTATGGATCTTCTCCCAGAAGATAAGCTGCTTCCCTCAATTCTTCCGAAAGAGGTATATCGGCTGCTCTTATCACAACCCCTACATTGCTCTCATCGCATATATGGCCCACATCTCTAGCGAGGCCATCGCTCACATCTATAGCCGAGGTAGCCAACTTTCCGAGAGCAAGAGCGCGGCCTTCCCTCAGCTTAGCTTTGGGTGTGAGGTGGGCCCTGTAGAGGGGGGTGAATTTCTCTTCGCAAACCCCTTTTAGGAGGAGGGCGAGTCCTGCCGCTGAATCACCGAGGGTCCCCGTAACCATTAACAAATCTCCAGGTCTCGCCCCACGGCGTGTCAAGAATAAATCCCTTTCAACTCTGCCCAGCAGGAAGATATCCACTGCAAAGCGTTCCGGGAGGCGAGCCATATTGCCTCCTACTATTCTAACGCCTGCCTCCGTTGCCTCTTCTTTGAGCCCTCGGTAAAGTTCGTCGACAAAGTCAAGATCAGTATCGGGTGGAAAAGCCAGAGAGATGAGGGCAAAATCAGGGATTCCACCCATGGAGGCTATATCGCTAAGATTTATGGCTAGGGCCTTACGGCCAAGCTCGTAAGGAGTTATAAGGGAACGAAGGAAGTGAACACCTTCCACCTGAATATCGCATGTGGCTAAAAGGAGCATCTCTCCTGGCCCTTCCAGAACAGCTACATCGTCCCCTATGCCGACAATAACTCTGGGGTCGGGTTCGCTAAGGGAGAGACGAATTCTCTCTATAAGGCCGAATTCCCCCAAGTTTGAGACTTTCATTCTTCCTTTTCCACTTCTACCACGGCAAAGGTTATGGCCCAGCTTACTACCCCCCAAGTAAGCCCTGGGATAAGGATCCCCAGAAGGATGGATAACGGGTGAAAGTTCCCTTGTCTTGCAAGTCCTATTACCGTCATCAACGCTCCAAGGCTTCCAAAGATGATCCCTACTCTGAGGGGCAAACTAAGTTTGCGCCATAGGTTCAGAATCCTCATCTGTTGACCTCCCTGTTTTCCTTTTTATCCCGTAATGGGGGCGCCTTGCGCCTCGGTTTTTTTCCGCCCCCACTAACTTCCGATTTATTACAAGACCGGCTTCCCAGACTCTCCCCGTTTTTACCAACCTCCTCTTGTTCCGAATTGGCCTAGCTTAGGTTCCCACTCTTGGGCAAATTATGGAGGATAAAAGTTCATTCCCCCTTTGAATTTTTGGAAACACCTCTGTGACCCTTAGGAGGTTCTTTTTGAGCCACTGTTTGCTCTTTGTCGTCCTTGACTGGCGAGATGGTTTACTGTATAATTTATATAGAAAGCGGGGTGGAGCAGCGGTAGCTCGTCGGGCTCATAACCCGAAGGTCGCAGGTTCGAATCCTGCCCCCGCAACTGTGGCGGCGTAGCTCAGGTGGTAGAGCAGGCGGCTCATAATCGCCGGGTCGCAGGTTCGAATCCTGCCGCCGCCATTTTTTATTTTAGGAAATCCCTCAATTTGCGACTCCGAGAAGGATGTCTCAATCGGCCAAGAGCCTGAGCCTCTATTTGCCTTATCCTTTCCCTCGTAACCCCAAACTTGCGCCCCACCTCCTCCAGTGTGTAACTATATCCATCCAGTAACCCGAAGCGTAACTTCAGTATTTTGGCTTCTCTTGGGCTCAGGGACTTAAGGATTTCTTCCAGTTGCTCTCTGAGGAGAGACTGAGAAGCGGTCTCGGTAGGCGATGGGGAAGAAACATCTTCTATGAAGTCCCCAAGGAAGCTATCCTCTTCTTCCCCGACAGGGGTCTCAAGGGAAAGGGGTCGTTGAGACACCCTTACTATCTGCTCCACTTTGCTTGGGGAAATGCCCAGCTCCGCGGCTATCTCCTCGGTGGTGGGTTCTCGTCCCAGTTCCTGGACTAGCTTACGGACAGCTCTGGCGAGCTGGTTTATCTGTTCGTACATGTGGACAGGGACTCTTATGGTTCGCCCTTGGTCGGCTATGGCTCTAGTGACTGCCTGACGTATCCACCATGTGGCGTAGGTGGAGAACTTGTAGCCCCGCCGGTAATCAAACTTCTTAACGGCCCTTATAAGTCCGATGTTCCCCTCTTGGATTAGATCTAAGAAAGGTACTCCACGCCCTATGTATTTTTTGGCTACACTCACCACCAACCTTGAGTTAGCTTTTATGAGGTGATCTTGGGCTTCTTTCCCTTCCTCCACAAGCTTTTCCAGCCTTTTCCTCTCTTCAGGGTCTGAAACCCCCTTAGCCAGGCGTTTTTTGGCCAGTCGTCCTTCCTCTATCTTCTTGGCCAGTTCCACTTCTTCTTCAGGGGTGAGAAGGGGCACTTTCCCAACTTCTTTAAGGTAAAGGCTTATAGTATCGTCCACTTCCACATCCTCATCTTTCTCAGCAGCAGTGGCACTACGGCCTTTATTTTTGCGAGGGAGGGGTTCCTCGCTCACCTCAATGCCCTCTTCAAATAGGGCGTTGAATATATCTTCAAGGCGCTCCAGATCGCTTTCAGCATCGGGGAGAGCATCCAGCACATCACTGTAAGTGACAAAGCCGTTTGCCCGCCCCAAGTTCAGAAGATGCTCTACAACGTCAATTTCTTCCGGATCGTCTACGTTTATGTTTTCTGGTTCCGGCACTTTATCAAAGTCTAGTTCTTCAAATTCCTCCACTTTTCTTGCGTTTTTCCTCCCCATTTTCCTACCCCCACAGAGGTTTTGTTCTCAGGACAAAAAAGGTATACAGCCGTGTGTTTCGGGATGGCAAGCGATAAATTTAAAGGAGCTTTTCGGGGAATAGTTTTCAGCCCGCGCTTTCCCAGTCTTATCCTTTCTCCGCTTTCCACTTTCACTTCAGCACCCGTTAATTGCGATGCCAACCCTGTCTCCGGCAAAGTGCTAATTAAATTATAAGGCATGGGTTACCCAAAAGCAATACCCTCCCAACAGCAAATTTTAGGGAAAGATCAGGGGATTTCTCAAGGAATTCAGGTTTTCCCTTCCTTCCACTGCACAGCTATCAGGTTGGCAGTCTTTCGCTTCGTCTAAGGAACAGAATACTCAAGCAGCCCGTCAATCTGTGCCACGATCTCCTGATCGCTGAAGTGGAGGGCGGTGATGGCATGAGATGGGCAAGTGGCGGCACAAGTGCCACACCCCTGACACAGAGCCGAATTGACTTCAGCCTTGCCGCGCAAATTACGGGATATAGCAGAGTAGGGGCAAGCCAAAATGCACTCACCGCAGCCCACGCATGCCTCTTCGTTTACCACTGCAACTGTCGGGGATATTAGAACTTCACCCATATTGAGAAGTTTCACTACTTCCATAGCAGCGGCTTCGGCGTGGGCCACAGTATCAGGTATGTCACGGGGACCTTGGCAAGCTCCTGCCAAGAATATTCCCGCACTCGCTGTTTCAACAGGTCTGAGCTTGGGATGAGCTTCGGCAAACCAGCCATCGGGGGTTCGCCCCAACCGGAACAGGGCTGCTACCCGTTCCGCATCGGGTTGTGGCTCGATGGCTGTAGCCAGGATCACCATATCTACGTCAACGAAGACCGGCTTGCCAAGGTTGGCATCTTCTCCCTTCACTCTGAGTTTGCCGTTAGGGAGGACTTCCACTTCGGCGCCACGGCCCCTGACGAAAATCACCCCTTCTCCCTGAACGCGCTCGTAAAATTCTTCGTAGCCTTTACCAAAAGCTCGCATGTCCATGTAGAACTCGTAAACTTCAGCCCCCGTGTAGTCCCTGACTTGATGAGCATGTTTGAGGGAGTACATGCAGCAAATACGGGAACAATAGGGATGAGCGTTCACATCTCTGCTGCCAACGCAGTGGATTATGGCCACCCGCTCTGGCTTTTTCCCTTCAGCGGTGAGGATCTGCCCTCCAGTGGGGCCGGTGCCGCTGACGAGCCTCTCAAATTGCAACCCCGTAATTATGTTAGGGGAAAGGCCGTAAGAGTACTGAGGGAGCTTAGTAGGATCCCACATGGCGAAGCCCGTGGCTACTATGATGGCTCCTACCTTCAGTTCCAGCATCTGGTCCTGCTGCTCAAAGTCAATGGCCCCAGCAGGGCAGAGCTTCTCGCAGGCTCGACATCGGCCTTTAGTGAACCAGAGGCAGTTCTCCCGGTCAATTACGGGGATGTTGGGGATAGCTTGAGGGAAGGGGCGGTAAATAGCTTTGCGCTTGCCCATCCCTGCTTGGAAGCCGGTATCCAACACTTTTACCGGGCACTTTTCCTCGCATATCCCGCAGCCGGTGCAAACCTCTTCCCGCACCGATCGGGCCTTCTTCCGAACCTTTACAGTAAAATTGCCAATGTAGCCGGATAAATCTTCAACTTCACTGTAGGTCAGGAGGGTAATTTTGGGATGCCGACCGGCATCCGTCATTTTAGGGCCGAGGATTCAGGTACTGCAGTCCAAGGTGGGGAAGGTTTTGTCCAACTGGGCCATACGGCCACCGATAGATGGTTCCCGCTCAACCAAATAAACCTGATAACCTGCATCAGCAATGGATAAGGCAGCTTGGATGCCTGCGATCCCTCCTCCCACTACCAGGGCAGCTCTGGTGACGGGTTCACGACGGGGTTCGAGGGGCTCGTGGAAGGCAACCCGAGCTACGGCGGCCTGAACGAGCCTCTTAGCCTTTTCGGTCGCTTTTTCCCTATCCTTCGTTACCCAGGATACATGTTCTCTGATGTTAGCTATTTCAAGGCAATACGGATTGAGGCCAGCAGCTTCCAGAGCTTGCTGAAAGGTCAACTCATGCATCCTGGGAGTACAAGCAGCTACCACAATCCGGTTGAGGCCCAAGTTGTGGATATCTTCCTGGATCATGAGCTGACCAGGCTTGGAGCACATGTATTTGTAAACCCGGGTGACAGCGACGCCTGGGAGCTTTGAAGCCATCTCAGCCACGACATTTACATCTACGGTTGCGGAGATATTTACCCCACACTCACAAATATAGACACCGATTCGCGGCCTCTCCATGGTATAGCCTCTCTTTTAGGGATTTAACCGTAAAGGACGCCCAGTAAATCCGCACGCCGAGTTTGGGCTTGGTCAATTTAGGGAAACAGCTCATCACCTCCCAGCCTTTGCACTTCCTATGGCTAATTTAACTGGTGTAATATGCCGGTAAAGTCCCAGTTCTTTCTCTGACAAACCAAAGGCTAATCCTAAAAGCTGGGTTAGGTAAAGGACAGGGATGCGGATTTTCCGGCCCAGGAGTTTGGAGACCTTGTCCTGGTAGGCATCCAGGTTCATATGGCACATCGGACAAACGGTAACGATGCAATCAGCCCCTTCGCAGGCTGCCAGCACTTCGCTCACCATCTCCAGACCAACCTCAGGCTTGGTCATGAGAAGCGAAGTCCCGCAGCAGGAGGATTCACGGAAGTGGCGGTGGATTTTCACACCAAGGGCTTCCAGGACGGGCAACATAGAAGTGGGGCGCTGTGGGTCATCGTAAGGGCTGTATGGGCGGACTGTTTGGCATCCGTAGTAGGGCGCAACCGTTAGGCTTTCGAGGGGCCGCCGGACACGCGCACGGATTGCTTCCGGTCCGAAGTCGTTGGCAAGGACGTCCAGAATATGCCGGACCCTAATCGCTCCGCGGTAGTTCAGGTTTTCCACCTCCAAAGCCCGATTGACCTTCTCATGAAGCTTAGGGTCAACAGCTAGAGCTACGATGGTCCGACGGAAGTTAGTGTAGCAAGCGCTGCAAACCGTGAGTAGGTCACGGCTGTCAGCCTGGTACTCTGCCAGTGCTAGGTTCCGGGCCGGAAGGACGAGCCCTAAAAGGTCGCTTATGACCGGCGCGACACTGGCTCCGCAGCAAGTCCAGTCTTCCAGTTCCCGCACATCTGCATCCAGAGCCTTCAGCACGGCCAGGGTGGAGTCCCGGTATTCGAGGGCGGTTCCTTCTTGGGAACAGCCGGGATAGAAGAGGTATCTCACGTTTTATCCTCCAGTTCAGCAACCCTTGCAAGCAAACGGTCCAGACGGCCCTTGCCGGTTAGCCGTGGGATTTCCAAACGAATCTTGCCTCGTGCCAGCATGGCAAGGCCCAGGCGAGCGAATCTCAAAGCTGTCAGCGGGTTGGAACTCAGGAAATATCGGGCCATGAATTCAACTTCCCGCATCCGCCCGTACCGGCGCATGACGCTGAAAAAAGAGCGGTAAAAGGCTCCACTCTGCGGTGAAGAAATAATCCCGCGCTCTATCGCCAGCTCCTTAAGGCGGGTTATGGTTTCCGTAAGGGGAATGCCACGCGGGCAACGGACGTGGCAAGTGTAGCACATGCTGCACAACCAGATACTTTTGGAGCGAAGGACCTCTTCGGTCATGCCAAGCTGGACCATCCGCCACATCCGGCGCGGGGATAAGTCCATGGCAAAGAGGGCTGGACAGGAAGCGGAGCACGTGCCGCACTGAATACAGGTGAGCATCCTCTCCCACTGTCCGGGGACTACCCTTTGCACCAGCGTTCTATCCAGGGCAGCAAGGTTGATGGTTTCTTCCATAGAAAATTTTATTTCCTCATGGGTTTAGGACTACAGCGAAATCGGAAGGAGTTACGCCAGGACTCTCTACTCCCTGTTCAGAGTAAAAGCGTGCGATGACCTTTTCCGCTTCCTCTAACTTCACCCCAATCAGGGCCTTTTCCAGTTCATTCAGCCGATCGGCAGGGTAGAAGAAGAAATCACCGGAGAAAGATACATCGGTGATTACCCCTTCCTCAATTACCACCGTGGCCCGGATCAACCCTCCGGGTGCTTTGTAGGCCTTCTGCCGCACCTCAACCCCGGAGCGGATAATAACTTCGCGTTCTGGCTGCTTTCTCCTGCGCAAGTGCAGCCATTCCTCACTCAGCATCCGCTCAGCCAGGCGATCCGCTTCAGCCTGCCATTCGGGGTCAACTTCCTTTACCAGCTCCATCGGTCCTAAAATTTCGGAAAACTTATTCGCCAAGAGGTCCCAGAGTTCATCCCTCGGGGGAGCATAGCCGAGTTCCCGCTTTATGGTGGTGAGATTATCCTGGAGAGTTTTGTAAACCTTGTCCCTGAACTTTTCGTCGGGCACTTTCAGGACGCGAACCATCGTTTCGTAGTTGAAGTCCACAATTAGGTTACCCACAAAGACCACGAAATCCCCAATTTCTGCCACGCCTGTGCCCGAAATCTTACGGTTGTTGGCGATTATGTCGTTCACGGGCTTGTATTCGGCGGGGATTCCAAGAGCCCTGTATGTAGCTATAGGGGCTTGAAGGAACCGGCGGTAGAATTCTTCTCTGCTCGCGGGAACCAGAGGGTTATCTTTCCTGATGACGAGTTGCCAGAAGAGCTGATCGCCGTCCAAGTAGACTGCCCCCCCTCCAACTTCGCGCCGGAAAACGGGGATGCCATGCTCCTGACAGTAAACGAGGTCTACCTCTTGCTCAGCATCCTGGAAGTACCCGATGCAAACGTAAGGGGTAGCAGGGGAAAGCAAGATTAACCCTTCACGGTTCAATCTGGGGAGGGCGTGGTATAAAAGCTGGGAATATTGCCAAGGAACGGTTCCGAGTCGGTAGAGCTTCATGGTTTTCTACCCTTGAGAACATCTTTGTATTTTTCGGCTTCAGCCTCAATGAAAGCCTTGAATTCGGGGGAATCAGCACGCATGAGGTTGGCGAGTTCGGCTGGATTAGACATTTCAATTTTCACCAGCCAGCCTTGGTCGAAGGGCGATTTGTTTATGAGGCTGGGTTCCCACTCCAGCTCTTCATTGACCGCTACGATTTTCCCGCTCACTATGGCTGGGATGCGCCCCACCCATTTGCCGGATTCAATGGACATGAAAGTTTGCCCCTGCGTTACAGTCTTTCCAACTGGTGGTATCTCCACATAAACGATTTCCCTTGCTAATTTTTGGCCGAAATCGGTAAGGCCTTGAGTAACTATATTGTCTTCTACCCGTCCCCACCCATGCTTGGAGTCATAATAAAGATCATCGGGAAACTCGAAGCCAGCTATTTGCATTTCACTCTCCTCCCTTTTTATGAGCAATACTTTTATACCCATTCTGGGAACCCTTGTCAAGGAGTGCACCTAACCCGACCGAGGTTTTCAACAATGTCACTTTGTAGCAAGAAGGATAAAGCCCTCCTGGTTCAGGAGAAAGAAATGGGCCTGCCATCTTGCCTGAAACAGATCCCCGATCCTCGCTCTCCCCACTGGTGAGAATATCCTTTCCACGGACTGCTGGCCATTCTGCTCTTAGCGGAGGCTCCCGGGGAGCGGTCTTTTAGGGGAATGGGGCAGTGGGGAAGCAAAGGACGTCCATTCTGATTAATTTCCGCCTTCTGGACTTTTGGAGCCGATTCTTGCTCCCCCTGTTTGGGTACCTTAATTCAAAAGAGCATTGCTGGATACAATTCTCTCTCCACTCATATGGGCAAAACCATTCTCTGAGAACTCAAATCGTTCCATCATTCCTTTCCTGATATGGACAATCACTCTGAGCGGAGCTTTGAACTCCTGAGGAAATTAAAACAAAAGGGGTGACGTTCGTCCCTCCTTCTGGCTCGCCTGGGTTAGGCCTCTGGCGAGAAAGTTCAATTACTTGCACCTTTTGCCCTGGCAGCCTTGAAGTTCCGTATATAAGCCTACTGCCATCGGGAGACCAGGCAAACGTTGACTTTCCCCCTCCTCTTACGTTTTCACGATCATCGGTTAATTGCTTAATCTGTCCTTGTTCAACGTCTAGCAAATAAATCTCAGAATCAAAACCTCGCTGTTCTATCTGGCCTATGAAGGCTAAAATCTTCCCATCGGGTGACCAGGCAAAATCGTGGGGGTACCAAACCGTTTTCACTTTTTTAAGATC
Source organism: Anaerolineae bacterium (assembly GCA_042408195.1). Taxonomy (GTDB): domain Bacteria; phylum Chloroflexota; class Anaerolineae; order SpSt-600; family SpSt-600; genus SpSt-600. The sequence goes on along the minus strand of JBHOQL010000028.1, from coordinate 9,943 downwards.
GCCACCTTTTGCCACTATGTAGACTCCGAAGTCAGAAGCAAATATCAACTTTTGACCATCAGGAGACCAAGCCAGGCCCCCTCGTATCCCTGAATACGCTCCGGCATACGGGGTAATCCTCCTTGGCTTCCCTGGCTTTTTCAAGTCCACCATCCATAAGCTATTGCCAGATAACGTCCGTCTGGGGAGATTGAAAAGCGAAGTGCTTTGAAAGAAAGAGCAAGCAGTCTGATTTGCTTCCCGTCCCAGGTAACGCTCATTATGGAACCATCAGCTGCCAAGTAAACCAATCGGTTATCCTTTGTCCAAGCCATTTGCCCAGTCTTAAGGGGTTCGGCCAATTTCTTTTTAATCGTTCCGTCGACCTTCATTACCCAAAGGGATGCACCCTTTTGAGGCTTGGGCAAGGGTTGGGTATAAGCAATCCATTCCCCATCTGAAGACCGGGCATAATCCCATACCCTTTCAAGAAGCCTTCGGGCATTCTTTCCACGGGAATCCGTTATCCACAGTTCATCTCCACCTACCACAGGTTTCCTGAAAAGCATCCATTGGCCATCGGGAGAGAATTGAGGAGCATAGTATGCTCCCCAGGGATTGTCTTCCAACACTTTTCCTTCAACTTCAAGGGGGTATCTTCGCACTACCCTCTAACAAAGAAAAGAGTGTAGGAGTGGGCGATGAGTATCTCTCGCTGGGACTTATCCATATCGCTGGACCTGTCCCGATGAGGGAGAAGACAAGCAGGGCAAGAAAGAACAAAAAGCCTCCAATTCTTTGTAGAAGTTTCCTGAACATAGTTTACCTTCCCTCATCTCGTTAGTAAAGGACCAACGGCCCGTGCTTCACCTGCGCTGCGAGGCGCAGCGGAGCGGCATCAGGTGGAAGCGCAGGTTGGGCGGCCACTATTTCTCTCTGGGGAGATTGCCGATTAACTTCTCCACCATTGCTATTCTCCTTTTGAGCTCATCCAAAGCCTCAGGCCATCCGTTGTCGGCTGCGATTTCATAATCGGGAAGCATTTCTCTGTACCGCTCCAGCAACCCTTGATAGAGATCGGAATACTGGTCGTTGACGGCCACTAACTGCCCACCGACAAGGGTAAATACATCAAACCAGGGAATCGGAAGTTGATGAGGGCCAACATTGTACCGCAGGATGATGTCTTGTCGTCCTCCTTGTACCACCTGAATTTCCGCTTGCAGTTGCAATTCATAAAACTCACCAATCAACTGGTATGTCTCGCCATCCCAACGGTACAAGTGGAATGACTTATAACCACCCGTCCCATCGTGTTCCCACACAGAGAGTATTTCGGATTCTCCATCCCTGTCCAGGTCAGCAAGATAGACGGACCCAAAGTAACACCCAAAGGTGTCAGTGCTTCCCACTTCAATCTCACATCCGAATTTGTCCGGCGTATCCGATGATTTGAGCCAGGAAGTAAGATTGCCACGCGAAACCCGTATTTTGTGGGTCGAGCGGTCATCTTGTTGCACTCTTACAATCGTGATGGTTATTGGCTGACCATCGCCAGCTGTACCCGTGACCACACTTTCTGGGATGAGGGTGGCAAGAGGTAATGGTTCCGGTGCATTTTTAGCCGTCGGCGTAAGAGACGTGAAATATTCCTGCGACATTGGCCTGATTGTTCCGGAGCCACACGCAACGCACAGTAGTATCAAAAGAATGGAGACAAACCACAAAGTATTCTTCATAGAAAATACCCGGGCTCTGCAATGCCGCCCAACGAGTAACGCTTGAGCGGCAGCCCCGAAGGCGCTGTCCGCTCGTTACGGTCGGCAGGGCGGTCGCCCGCCCCACCGCCGCTCCCGAACCGGACGTGAGAGTTTCCTCTCATCCGGCTCTTCAGTAGACGAGCCTCTGTCACAGGCACACGATTGGAAACGGTTACCCGCCTCCGGTGCTTAGCAACTGCACGCTCGGAGGTGGACGTTTTGTCCGGTCCTCAGTCCGTTGCGCGCATTCGCACGCCCCGTCTGCCCAAGACCCTGCCTCCTCCCGCACCGATGCCTTCTCGTGTACCGGCCCCACGTCAGCCTATCCCCCGCATTACCGGGGCTTTCGCTTCTTGGGGCATCCTACTCCCTCGCCGCATCCGGCCGGTTGCCTGCTCGCCCTGGGTGAGGGGTTTCCCCGTTCCGCGTGTCCATTTTGCGCGACCGCAGGACAGTGCTCTACGCCGTGTCCCTCGCATCGGGCAGATACCCTGTGACGCTTTAGCACAGAGCCGGATGGGGACAATTCCCGTTTTGGGCCTACCTGTCAGCCGCTTTGGCAGGGTCCAACTCACGGCGCTTCCGCTGTTCATAGTCGCCTGCTGGGGGTGTTGCTGCCTGCGGCTGGCGGCTGAACCCCTTTTCGCCCTTGCACTCTGCCTTGCGCTCACCAGACGCACAACGTAGGGTGATGCGGTCATTCCTCTGCCTAGAGGTCGGGAATAGTCTGTCTCCTCACTGCACCTGAATGGTTGTTCATGGGGCGTCTGCTTCATGGGCGATGATGGGTGACGGTTGACTAAGCATTGCAATCACTGCCTTGGCTGCATGATCGGCTGCTTTCCTGGAATTTTGCACCATCCTTTGGAATTGAAAAACGATTTGAGGGCGACGGAGAATTGTCTTTAGCATCTCACCGATACGGAAATTCGCTTCTTCATCAAGGATAGCCTCGAGGTCGAAGGGGATTGGTGCTTGAGGCCCATCACTTATGGAGCGGATTGACACAAGCGGAATCCCCATTTCGGCGGCCACCTGTGCAATACCGGCTGTCTCCATTTCCAAGATTGGATGGGGTATCCCCTCCAGTAATTGGGGGGAAACTTGAGATCCGCGTGTGGTGATGGCTGTCCCAACAACCAGCTGCGCTCCATCTGGCTGTAGAGCCTGAACCATTGCGGTCCAAGTCGCTTTCGATGGAAGGGAAAGAGGCCAAGCCGTGCCCAGTTGGCCCATATTCAACCACCAACACCTCTCAGCGACAACGACGTCTCCGATATGCAGATCGTCTTTGGCTGCACCCGCGATACCGAAAGAGATCAACAGATCCGGATGGGTCGCTGTCAGCAGAGCATAAGCGCCATCCCTGGCGCGCTTAACTCCCATTCCAGACGTTACCAATAGGCAATCACGGCTCATCAATCGGAACCGAATTCCTCGGAATCGGCCGAGGGAGATGCGTTTCCACTCCTTAAGATATCGCAGGAGGGCTGTACTTTCTTGTGGTATCGCGGCAATCAACCCGACCGTTTCTAGATTTCGGTTCATTGCTTTGTCCCGGCTTTGCATACACTTAAATTATACACGCCTTCAAATACGTTCAACCTTCCGGGGTTTCCCTGGGCCACCCCCGCCTTAAGGCTGGCAGAGTGGGGCCTTTGTCATCAAAGCTTTGTACAAGTCCATTACCAGAGATGCGCGCCTGGGTAGGGACACCTAGGCATTACAGGGCCTGTGATGATTCGCAGTACTACACCTTGCTGTTTCTCAAAGAGCGCTAATGCTTTCTGCAAGTTACCTGCCTGTGCTCCCTTCCGGCCTCAAATTGGCCCTTCCGCCGTCAAAGGGAAATTCCCACTCTCCGGCGCCAAACGAGTCACGCTTGAGCGGCGGCGCGGAGTGAGCGAAGCACCGTTCGCTTAAAGCGCAGGTTGGGCAGCCAACATATGTCACTTCCTTTCAACTTACCAAAATTGCTGAACCGAACTTGAGTACACCTAGCATGCTGCACTTCCGTAAACGATCGCCCGTAGATATCTATACCCCCAAACGATCCGCATCTGAGCCGCGCCACCGATAGGCAAGTCGGCTGGAAAGGCGATTTGAGCAGCGAAAATAAGTGTTATGGAACTCCGGGGATGATCCCCCTTCATAACATACTTGCCCTCTATCATTCACGGTTTACAGACCTCACACGGAACGTACCCGTATTTAATTGCAGCCTCCCTGCTCGCGAAGCAAATGCGATTTTCGTCTTTGATTCTCTTCGCCCAACGACAACTCAAAGAATGGAACTTATTGCTCTTAGCGCTGCCCACATAGGCTGCACCGGTCGTGGTATTTGGACATCGCCATACTCCGTCTGCAAGGATTTCGGACCCGGGCGGAGCCCCCGTTTGTGGTGTGTTAGTCGGTGGAATCGGTGTATTGGTCGGTGTACGAGTTGGCGTTAGTGTGGGAGTAAATGTGGGCTCAGGTGTGTTAGTTGGTGTATTGGTCGGTGTACGAGTTGGCGTTGGTGTAGGAGTAAATGTGGGCTCGGGTGTGGCGGTCGGTGGAATCGGCGTATCATTTGGTGCATAAGTTGGCGTTGACACAGGAATAGCCGTTGGCGTAAGTGTTAGCGATGGTGTTACGGTTGGCCGTAGCATGATCGTAGGTGTTTTAGAGAGAACCGGAGAGTGTGTGGGTAAAGGTGTATATGTTGGCAACAAACCGATCGTGCGCAGGGACGTATCAACTATAGCAGCGGCAAAGCACACGCAGCAACAGAGAGCAACCGCAAGGGGAATCACAGTTATAGTGAGTCTCTTGCCTGCAATAGTGGGACTTATTCGCACCGAAAGTAACTTGCGGAACATAGGCTTCACCTTCTTCTGACTGAAAGGAAAAAAGATGCCCCAAATTGTTCTCCCAATTTTCCGTTGAATACCAGATTTGGTTGTCGGGATGCCTGCCGCGCGTGCAAATTTGTACTTAACACGAGAAATGCCCAATGCGCGCTTCCAGGAAAAAGATAGGCCAGGTATCCTTATGTTTGATCTCCGTTTTTTGGACATTTCCACCTCCACCAGATAGAATTACTGTAAGCCACCCAATGAGCCGCGGCTGAGTCGCAGCGCCGGAGCGAGCGCAGCGAGCAAAGGCGCTGTCGGCTCAAGCCGCAGGTTGGGCGGCTTTTTAAAGAATTCGACCTTATTACCGAGGGCTACCTTCTACTTGAATCCGATATGAGGTTACATCGGCATAGTCACGGCCAGAGAAGATCATCTTGAAAGAACTTGTCTGACCAGGGTCCAAATGGGTGCTGTTCACAAACGTGAAATCACAGCCGACGACAGTTCCAGAAGCATTGTATAGAGTTCCTACAACGCTGACATACTCAACGCGGGCACCGTGATCATTGCGTACCTGTCCAATGATTTCGTACCAACCCAGGCCAGATTTGTAAGAACCACTGTCGTTAAAGACCGTAAGGTTAGGGGGCGGGTTACCGTCTGCCGAATAGACCGGGGGCTCAAACGCGTAGTACGCCCAACCGCTCGGTTCTTGCATTATAACGTGAAAACACGTCTTGTCACCAGGAGGAAGGTTCTCTAAGTAAGTGGAGGTAAACTCGGTATCAAGGAGTTGCCCGCCGCTGTTAAAGATATTAGCAGTGATCTTTATGAAACGTAGATAGCTGTTGGTACTGTTCCTAACCTCGCCAATGATATGCAAAGAATCCAGCGTGTCCACAAAAGCAAAATGGTTATTGAGAATGTGCACGCCAGGCGGGGGTTCTCGCAAAACCAACGGTAGATACACAAACCAGGGTGATGGTGGAAGTACAGTGCCTGTAATCAGCGCATCAGAAACGATAATAGCGTAACCGGTGTACCCAGTGGGGATGCTTTCGATTTCGTCTAAGGAGTAAATCTGACTTGCGAAGGCGGGTAATTGACTAATCCAGGTCTCTCCCACAGGATTTCCGGCATAATCGTAGTAGCTGTGAAGCAAAGTGCCAGTCATTGAAGATTGATTTGTAATCACATACCTGGAGGAAATGCCATTCACTCCTTTTTGCAGGCCGCGCAATTCGACCGTGGACACAAAGGGCGGAAGAGTATCTAAAGTATTAACCCCGGAGTTGGTTCCATACGCCATAGAGCCTGTTATTATAGCAGCCGCAAAAAGCGCTCCCATTATAACAACAAGCAAAAGCCATAAGCGTGTCGCTTTCATAACGTTAATCCTCCCCACGAGATGCTGACCATGCCTTAGAGCCTATCCCAAAAATACCGGTCCTGGCTTGCGAGGCCCAAAATGCAGTCCGCCACGACTTTTGGGATAGGCTCTTAATAGCCATATACCTCAAACCACGCCACCAATACGAGTAGCACAAAAATGACGGATACAACTACCACTACAGTACCAAGCCACTCTCTCAAGACCAATTTCCAATGGCTTACTGGTTTGGGAAGAAGTTTGTACCAGTTGTGCTTCCAGCACCCCCACAGGCTCTTGGCGTCGGGTCGCACGTCAAATAAATCGCCAGCTAGCGCAGAAGACAAGGATATGCTCAGCATAAGCACAAACAACTCCGCCGAAATCAAAAACCAGTCGTTTACCCCAAGTGGCTTACCAATTGTATGCGGGGCTAAGAATGCTATGAGCGCATAAAACGCTCCCGTAAACAGCATTACCAGCGGTGATTGAAGTAATAAACCGATGACGAGATAAACCACCACTGTTATGCTGTTCCTTGCCAGAATGTGAGTGAACATCTCTGATTGTGAGGCGAAATCTCCGACATTTTTGTCACCAGCGGCCTGTAACAATACCACCCATTTCCCCAATACGCGCAATGCGGCATCCGGAAAGAAAATAGCGAAAATCGCTGTCAAGAAAAAGAAAGGCGCAAAGCACACAAGATTAAGCTGGAACCATCGAAAGACTGAGAACGACTTCATACTGATGGTATCCCTTGTATTGAATTGCCTGGGCGTTTACTCTTGGCCGCCCAACGAGTAGCGAATGAGCCGCAGCGCCGAAGGCACTGTCAGCTCTATCCGCAGGGTGAGCCGCCACGTGGTCCACCAGACCGCCTCCTGCTCCACCGCCTGTCCTTCCGGCAGGCCGCCCAGGGAGAGCCCACGCTCCCTTCTCCCACCGCCCTTTCCGCCCGCGCGCAGGTTGTGCTTTTCCACACCCTCGCCCGGAGTGCTTCGGGCCCGGAAAGGCTGCCCTTCAGGCGCTCCTGCGCGCTCCCAACCCTGTTGCCTTGGGGATTCCGGCAGTTTTTAACTGGTCAGCGAAACAGGTTGCAAACCTGCCCGGTGAATCAGTAACCCTTAACGACCAGTGGCAGGTAAAGCTTCATCGGGAGGGGCGTCACCACATCAACTGGCGTCGTCCGGTAGATGGGGGTGCTAATCCCCAACTGGCCATACCAGTTATTGCCCCAGCACTTGACCCCGCCGCCTGAGGTTAGGGCACAGGTGTGAGACCCGCCGGCGGCGATGGCGGTGACGCCGCTTCCCAGTCCGGACACATCCACCGGGGTAGAGCTGCTGGTCGTCGTCCCGTTGCCCAGTTGGCCAGACCAGTTATAACCCCAGCACTTGACCCCGCCGCCTGAGGTCAGGGCGCAGGTGTGATACCCGCCGGCGGCGATGGCGATAACGCCGCTCCCTAGCCCGTACACATCCACCGGGGTAGAGCTGCTGGTCGTCGTCCCGTCGCCCAGTTGGCCATACGAGTTATAACCCCAGCACTTGACCCCGCCGCCTGAGGTTAGGGCGCAGGTGTGAGACCCGCCGGCGGCGATGGCGATGACGCCGCTCCCTAGCCCGGACACATCTACCGGGGTTGTGCGATAGGTCGTCGTCCCGTCGCCTAGTTGGCCAGACCAGTTATAACCCCAGCACTTGACCCCGCCGCCTGAGGTCAGGGCGCAGGTGTGAGCCACGCCGGCGGCGAACGCGGCTACGCCGCTCTCCAGTCCGGACACATTCACCGGGGTTGTGCGATAGGTCGTCGTCCCGTCGCCCAGTTGGCCATACGAGTTCCTGCCCCAGCACTTGACCCCGCCGCCTGAGGTCAGGGCGCAGGTGTGAGCCCAGCCGGCGGCAATGTCGGTAACGCCGCTCCCTAGCCCGGACACATCCACCGGGGTTGTGCGATAGGACGTCGTCCCGTCGCCCAGTTGGCCATACCAGTTCCCACCCCAGCACTTGACCCCGCCGCCTGAGGTCAGGGCGCAGGTGTGAGACCCGCCGGCGGCGACCGCGGCTACGCCGCTCTCCAGTCCGGACACATCCACCGGGGTTGTGCGATAGGTCGTCGTCCCGTCGCCCAGTTGGCCAGACCGGTTATTGCCCCAGCACTTGACCCTGCCGCCTGAGGTCAGGGCGCAGGTGTGATCCCAACCGGCGGCGATGGCGGTGATGTTCTGGAGCGGGGGCAATCCGTTGCTGGTGATGGTCCAATCGGTAACAAGCGCGGCGCTTTCCGGGTTGACCAGATTCGGAAAGACGAGCCCAGCGGTACTCGTTGGAGAGGGCGGATCCTGTACGGACGAGGCTGTAGCTTGCACCCCGGTGGCTGCCAGTAGAGCCAGAGAGGCAACAAGCGTGAAGAGCCTTCGTCCGTTCATTGTATTTCCTCCTTTCTGACCTTTAGAGTCTGTGAACTGTTAACTGCGCCCAGGGTTTCTTGCTGCTTGGCTTGGCTCAATGCGGCGAAATGGGCGCCTTGGGTTTGTTAACTTGCTTGCGCGATGTCGCGCTGCGATCCACGCGCTCCCGTCTCGCGGGAGTTACGCTGAGCGTCACACCGCCGAGGCGGTTTCTCGTGATGGAGGTTCCGCCCTGCTGTGCCATTGCTTCCAGTGGCCATTCTCTCGCACGTGCTTCTGATATGGGCGCGCCTGAACGGGTTGCGGCTCTTTGAAAACCATTGTCTCTTTTTTCCATCGCCAAAAGCAACTTGGCGGACGGCGCTTTTCCCTTTATGTGCGCCCGCTGTGCGGTTAAACCGCGTGGTTTTGAGCGCTGGCTCGCGGCAACGAGCTCAGCCAGGCTGCCGCAGGCGGCGTCGGCTCAAGCCGCATGTTGGACTGCTACGTGGCCCACCAGACCGCCTCCTGCTCCACCGCCTGTCCTTCCGGCAGGCCGCCCAGGGAGAGCCCACGCTCCCTTCTCCCACCGCCCTTTCCGCCCGCACCAGTCTTTCCTCCGCGCTCCCGGCCAGAGCACCACCGGGTAGGAAAGAATACCCTCCCTAACATCCACATTCACACCGGCACGGACGACGCAAACTTGCCCGGCTACCTGCTTCAGCTCTGGCCGCTTGCTTCGCTATGCTCGCATTGACATTTCATTCTACCTGCATCCTGTGACCCGATACTATTCCCTTCTTCCCACTTGGAGCTCCCTCACGCTCCCCGCTGAAACACCTCAGGGACACAGGATGCCCTCCCTCTCCACCAGGGCCTGAGAAACCTCCCCCCCTCAGTTCACATCCTCATCAGCGCGGCTCACCTCGGTGTCCCGACTTGCTAGACCAGAGGCTCAAGAGGATCTCTTAGCCCACTGCTCTTGCGAATCTCTTTAAATAAATTCTAGCGCGAAAATAGAAATTTGTCAAGAAAAGGCTGAAGATAAAGGCTTTTCTCAATATTGCAATCCAAAAGTATTTTACCCACTTAAGCAGCAAATTGCTATCTAAAAGCGCCTAAAATGCGCTGATTCGGGTTTCTAAAACGAAGACCAATCCGTTCATCTCCCAGCGGTGCGGAGGATCAAGGGTAGGTATGAGCAAAAAGGCTTGAGGATCATTTGCCAGCATGGGTTATACCGCTGAAGTGGGCCTATTTAACCCGTGGGCGGTGTGAGGCAAGGATTTTCCCTCCTGGACCCGGGAGAAGGGGATTCAGGGCGGTTGGAGTGAGAAGAGACTGGAGCTGGTTTTGAGGATCGCCCAGGCGCTCAGTTCCTATCGGGAAGCGGAAGAGGCCTGGAGCGGCTGGGAGGGTTGACGGTTTCTCGGAGTACGATTCACCGGCTGGTGCAAGGGTGTGGTGGGCTTCTGGCCGAGCGAGGCCAGGAAGAGCCGGCGGATCGCCGGCTGCTCGCGCGTGGTGTTGCGCGTGGTGCGGCCGATCTCGAAGTTGGTCGTCTCCTCCTGCCGCGACTGCTCGTTGCGCGCGCCGCCATTCTGCG
>JBHOQL010000117.1:0-6225 GCA_042408195.1 Anaerolineae bacterium | reverse complement strand
GTTTTCTCTGTCAGAATGCGGTTTTGGAAGCATCCCCCCGAAAGAGCCACCCTTTTAACCCCAGCCCTCAAGGCTATTTGGACTATGCTTTCCACCAGGGAATTATGGAACCGGGCTGATATCAAACCTGGTCCAACCCCTCGCTTCAAATCCCTTACCACTCCCTCCACAATGGGCCTCCAGTCCAAAACCGTGATCCCGCCCCTTTCCTCGAGGTCTACAGGGTAGTAATCTTCACAGGATGGGTCAGCGGCAAACTCCAGGGCCATAGCAGCTTGCCCTTCGAAGCTAACTTTCTGACGTATTCCTGCCAGAGCCGAGACAGCGTCAAAGAGACGCCCCGCACTTGTTGTTACGGGAGAGTTGAGGCCTCTTTCCAGCATCCTGGCCAGTATCTTTCGCTCAGACAACGTAAATGATGCAACGGGCGGCAATTCTTCCATGGCGAAAGCTTCTTCCCCGTACAATTCCCAGAGGATAGCTAGAGCTGTCCGGCGGGGTTCCTTTACAGCAGCTTCCCCCCCAGGCAAGCGAAAAGGACGCAAGTGAGCAACTCGCTGGAAACCTGATACATCCCCTAAGAGGAATTCCCCTCCCCATATAGTCCCATCGAGCCCATAACCGGTCCCATCCCAAGTTACCCCTAAAGCCTCTCCTTCCACTTGGTTCTCCGCCAAGCACGAAGCGAGGTGGGCATGGTGATGCTGGACCGGGATCAGAAGTTTATCTTGGTTAGAGCGAGCCCAGATAGTGGAAATATAATCGGGGTGGAGGTCGTGCGCTATAGCCGCGGGGGTCACTTCGTAGAGGCGGAGGAAATCGGCTATCACCTTTTCAAAGGCCTTAAAGGCTTCTGGTGTCTCCAGGTCTCCTATATGCTGGCTTATGAATACCTGATTGCCCACACCTAGTGCTACAGTGTTTTTAAGATGGGCTCCAACTGCCAGTATAGGTGGGATGGGCTTGGAGAGGAGCACGGGTAGCGGAGCATAACCCCTGGCCCGACGAAGGAGACGCGGTTTCCCTAAGACTATCCAAGCCACGCTATCATCCACATGGCGAACTATAGGTCGGTTGTGGATTAGGAATAGTTCGGCTATATGGCCAAGACGCTTCAGCGCCTCCCTCTCATCGGTACAAATAGGCTCATCGGTGAGGTTCCCGCTAGTGGCTACAATGGGGAAATCGATCTCCCGGAGAAGGAGGTGATGCAGGGGGGTATAAGGTAACATTATACCCAAATTTGGATTGCCCGGAGCCACATTTTCGGCCACAGGAGCCCCTGGTTTGCGGGGAATAAGCACAATCGGGGCCTCAGGCGAAGAAAGGAGCGCTTCAGCTTCGGGGGAGAGCTCGCAGAGAAGCCTAGCTTGCTCCAGGTCCCTTACCATTAGGGCAAAAGGTTTGTCACGGCGAGGCTTTCTTTCTCTTAAACGCTGGATGGCCTCAGCATTGCGGGCATCCACCATCAGGTGAAACCCCCCCAGGCCTTTCACTGCCACTATTTTACCCTCTCGCAAAGCTGAAGCCGTGAGGCGCAAAGCTTCATCCCTTAGAGCCAGCACATTTCCTTCCCGATCCCATAGTTCCAAGTGCGGTCCGCAGACCGGACAGGCGTTAGGCTGGGCGTGGAAGCGACGGTCGGCAGGATTGTGGTATTCGGCAGCGCAATCTGGACACATAATGAACCGGCTCATAGAGGTGTTAGGCCTATCGTAGGGCAGGGATTGGATTATGGTAAAACGAGGTCCACAATTAGTGCAGTTGGTAAAAGGATAACGGTAACGGCGATCGGAGGGATTGAAGACTTCAGACACGCAATCGGGGCAAGTGGCGATGTCGGGAAGTACCTGCACTGTCTTTTCACCTTGCTCCAGGCTATGGCGGATCTCAAACCCCTTGTAGCCGACAGGTTCAAGCCAGGTGGTTTTCAAAATGTGGATTATAGCCCTTGGGGGCTTTTCGGCGGGCAATCTCTTCAGGAACTCTTCCAAAGTAGCCTCTTCTCCCTCTACTTCAACAAGCACACCTCTGGTATCGTTCACAACCCAGCCCGAGAGGCTTAAGCTAGTGGCAAGGCGGTAGACAAAGGGACGGAAACCGACCCCCTGAACAGCTCCTTTGATTTCTATGAGGAGGCGCTTCTTACCTTCGGAATTAGCCATTTTATCCACTCCCCAAACCCCTCCCCTGTCTTGCAGGAAAGGGGAAAAATGGGAACATCGGGGTTTACCATGAATATTCCTCGCCGGAAGTATTCGATGTCAAAATCCACGAAGGGCAAGAGGTCGGTTTTGTTAAGGACCACAGCATCGGCTACAGCGAAGATATCGGGATACTTGTAAGGCTTATCTTGGCCTTCTGGAACGCTGGAGATAACGATGTTGAGATGGGTGCCCAGGGGGAAATAGGCAGGACAGACGAGGTTTCCTACGTTTTCTACAAAGAGCAGGTTGATTTCCTCAAGGGGCAACCGGCTCAGAGCCGATCGGACCATCGGGGCGTCTAAGTGACAGCTTCCTCCGGTATTTATCTGGATTACGGGAATACCTTTAGAAGCTATGAGCTGAGCATCCAAGCTGGAAGCCACATCCCCTTCAATGACGCCGACCTTTACATCATTCGGTAGACGTTCCGCCGTTGCCAAGATGAAGCTGGTTTTACCGGCCCCAGGGGAAGCCATTAAGTTGAGGGAAAAAATCCTCCTCGAGTCAAACAAGTTTCTGTTCTCCAACGCTACCTGGTCATTGGCCCTCAGTAACTCCTTAATCACCGGGATTTTCATCTCTTCTCTCCATGGGCAGTGCTGAGCAATATTATACCACGCTGCTCCTAAAAATTGAAGGCCTCCGAAAAGCGTTTTGGAGCGTATGAAAGGGATCGTACGAAGCATTATGCCAAACATTATAAACAATGAAGCCTGACATGCCTGTACTCGTTCAGTTTCCAGTGGAGGAACCGTATGCGTGGCGCTGGTGCGTTGAGTTAAACTTGCACTGTTCAACAATCTTTGCGAGTAAGTAGCTCTTGGGGGGCATCTCCCCGCCGAAGTTGAGTTTATCCGGTGTTAGCGGCCTATTGGCGGGCCTTGGCCCCTGGCCCGCAGCACCTTTACCGGGAAATTGGCAGCCCACCACAGGGAACACGAGTGGACAGATATATCTAAACGGCTAAAAACCAGCTTCACAGGGCAGTGAAACTATTTTGTAGACTTTAAAAGAACCACCCTGCGGCCGCGGAAATTCCGTCAATTTTTCCAGTAGGTATCCAGACTGTTCAAGAGCCTTAATTACGCTCTCCTCATCTTCAAAGGGCGCAAAGGCCAGCAACTTTTCCCCCGGGTTGCCAGCTTTCAGGTCTTTCACCAATTCCTGGTATGATGGATACCAGCGGATTTCCGCTTCCGCTCCGTGGAGGTAAAAGTGAAGGTGCCAGCCAAGATAGCGGTGGTAAACCGTGACGGACCGTTCTGCTTTTTCCCGAAGATAATGGGCTAACCCTTCAACACCATCGTAAAGGTGGTAATTGCTCCCAGCAGGGAGACCATCGGGTCTGATGGCGAGCTGGCTGAAAAGCAAAGTGGTAATTATAACAACAACCTTCCACCTCCGTCCGTCGTGTCCCGCAAGCCCACGTGCCCAGAGAGCCACCAAAAAAGGAGTCAATGGCAAGGTGTATCGGTCCCACACTTGAAAGTTCAGGAGCCAATGCAGCGCGAACCAATAGGCAATAAAGCCCAAAAAAGCCCAGTCGAACCTGGTCAGATGGTATTTACCCCGCAGCTGGAATATTAGGTTGATGGTAAGCAAAACAGCGGGAACCGGGCCTCCTGCAGTCCAACTCAGGAGTTCCAGCCACTTTAGGAACCTGTGGCCGAGTTCAGGCCATGGGACAAGACCAAGCCCACCATAAGTTACCAAGCTGCGATCCCAAAAGCTCGGGCGAGTGGCCCACCGCAAGGCATCCCACCATTCTACGATAGCGAAGGGGATTAAAAAGCCCAGAAGCCAAAAGAAGCGAGGTAGCCCCTCCTTTCTACGCCAGGAAGTAAGGAGGAAAGAAAAGGGGGCTAAAAAGAGGCCCTGTTGTTTGGTCCCCAACGCAAGGCCCGCTAATATCCCTGCAAGGAAGGAGGTGAGGGAAGGCCTCTTATTTGAACAAGCCATCCATACTGACCCGAGAGCGAACAAGGAAAGCCAGGGATCGGTTAGAGCTACAGGGGAGAAAAGAACTGGAAAAGGCAGGAAGGCCATAAGGGTGAACCCTATGGCAGAAATTCTCTCGCTATAAAGGGACCTGAGCCACGCCCATATTAGAACCACCGAAAGGGTGGAGGCGAAAACCCCGGTGAAACGTGCGGAGAATTCAGATGATCCGAAAATCTTGAAGGATGCAGCCAAAATGTAGAGATAGAGAGGCGGTTTATCAACCCACGCTGAAAGCAAAAAAGGGTCTTCCCCCCTAGCAATCTGAACGGCCCACCAGGAATAAAGGGCTTCATCAGGGTGGAAGGAGTGCCACCGGATGGGAAGCAACCTCAAAGCGAAAGCGGCTAGGGAAATGAGCCAGAGTTTGCTTTTAAAGTTACTCAACGGCCGAAGCCATCATCCGGTTGAGTTCTTCTTCCACTATTTTTTCTTCCAGCTTTCTGAAAGGAATTTGGGGTTCGCCGAGAGGTTGGCCTGGTTGCAGCTTACTGGGCTCCCATCGAATTTTAACCCCGGTGAAATCGTAACGGAGGACCAGGTGGGATTTGTGTTCCTCCTGAACGGTTTCGGCGTACTGATGGCCCAGAATGTCATCCTTGTATCCCAGCATCCGGTGAAGCTCCTGGCTCGAGAAGGGTATGAAGGGATAAAATAGGACTTTTAGGGAATCAATAGCCCTCAGGCCCGTGTAAATAACCGTAGCAGCAGAAACCTTGTCTTCTTTGACCAGCTTCCAAGGCTCCCTTTCGTTGAGGTAGCGGTTTACAAGCTGGGCAAGGCCCATCGTTTCAATCAAGGCTGCCCTGAACTTGCAAGCATCCAAAAGTTGCCCAACTTTTTGGAACCCTTCCTCTATATTCTGCAGGAGTTCCTGCTCCCGCGCACTGAGTTCTCCGGGCTCTGGGACCCTACCATCAAAGTAACGGTGGGCGAAGATTATAAGGCGGTAACAGAGGTTACCCCAAGTAGCTACAAGTTCATTGTTGTTGCACCTAAGAAATTCCTCCCAGGAGAAATCGGAGTCCCCAGTTTCTGGAGCGTTTATTGTCAAGGTGTAACGAAGGGGGTCGGATTCATAGCGGGAGAGGAAATCCGGAATTTCAATTACCCAGCGGCGGCTCTTAGAGAGTTTTTTCTTCTCAACTGTCAAATACTCGTTGGCGGGCACATCATAGGGCAGGTTCAGCCCGCCGTAACCCATTAACATGCCTGGCCAGATTATTGTGTGGAATGGGATGTTGTCTTTGCCGATGAAGTAAAAGCTACGAACTGAAGGGTCTTGCCACCATTCCTTCCATGCCTCTGGTTTGCCCACGAGGTTTGCCCATTCAATCGTGGCAGCCCAGTAGCCAATTACGGCATCGAACCAGACGTAAATTCGCTTGTGTTCGTAACCTTCAAGGGGGACCGGTATCCCCCATTCAATATCTCTGGTGATAGGACGTGGGCGAAGTTCACCGCTTCTCAAAGTCGCAAGGGTGGGGTTCAGAACGTTTGGGCGCCAGTGTTCTTTGTCATCTTCAACCCATTTGAGGAGAGGTTCATTGAGTTTTGGTAGGTCCAGGAAGAAATGTTCCGTCAGCCGGACTTCGGGGGTTCCGCCGCAAATCTTGCACCTTGGGCTTATGAGTTCGATAGCATCTAGAGTCCGGCCGCAGGCATCACATTGATCTCCTCTAGCCCCGGTGTAACCACAATAGGGGCAGGTGCCCTCCACATAACGGTCGGCCAGGAATCGATTGCAGGAAAGGCAGAAGAGGGCCTGCATCCAGTCCTTGAAAATGTACCCCTTTTCCAAGAGCTTGAGGAACATCTCTTGGGTAATGCGCCAGTGGTTTTCGGTATCGGTTTCGGTGAAAATATCAAACGTTATGCCCAGTCGTTGGAAAGTTTCAATAAAGCGGGGATGATACCGGTCCACTACCTCCCTGGGGGTTATTCCCTCTTGCTCTGCCTTAATAGCTATGGGGGTTCCGTGGGTATCGGAGCCGGAAACCATCAGGACTTCCCTTCCCCT
>JBHOQL010000112.1:0-9281 GCA_042408195.1 Anaerolineae bacterium | reverse complement strand
CGGTCGGGAATGGCTACGTAGCCTTCGCCTTCCCGACGGCCAGCCCGTTGACACCCCTCAGCTATTTGCTTAATGATTTCGTTCACATCTTCAGTCCTGGGGTCTTCTGCCGTGAGGACTACCAAGTTCGCCAGGCGACCGGCTATCTCTCCCATCATGGGCCGCTTGGCCTTATCCCTAAGCCCAGCACATCCGAAGACCACAATCAGCCTCCCTTTGGTCCAAGGACGGCAAGCTTTCAGGGCCTCTTCTAAGGCCTGAGGGGTGTGGGCAAAGTCCACTATAACTGTGAAATCTTGGCCCAGCTCAATTTTCTCCATCCTACCCTTGACTTTCTCAACCCTCTTCACCCCTTCCACTATGGCTTCAGGGGCTACACCCTGGGAAAGAGCGACAGCAGCAGCGGCTAAAATATTGTAAACATTGAAAAGACCAACCAGTCGGCTTTCAACCCTAAATTTTCCCTCCCGGTAGACCACCGTAAACCTGAGTCCATCGAAATCGGCAATTATTCCCTCGGCTTTCACATCTGCCGGGGAGTTAAGGCCGTAGGTAACATGAAAATCGGCGGGAATGGAGAGGAGGTAAGGAGCAGAAGGATCATCGACATTTATCACGGCCACTTTGGGGACGCCAGGCTTACGGAAGGAAGCCGCAAGGCTCCGGAAGAGCATGGCTTTGGCCTCACGGTAGGCTTCGTAGGTCTGGTGATAATCCAAGTGCTCGTGGGCTATGTTGGTAATCACTGCCACATCGAACTCGCATCCGGTCACCCGGTGCTGGTGAAGACCATGGGAAGTAGCTTCCAGAACCGCGTATTGAGCCCCGGCTTTGACCATTTTTGCTAGGTAAAACTGGACATCAGGGGCCTCAGGAGTAGTGGTATGGAGGCCGGTATCATAAACTTCATCACCAATGCGAGCGTGCACCGTGCTTATCATCCCTGCCTTGTACCCTGCTGCCTCCAGAATTGAGTGGATCAGGTTAACGGTGGTGGTTTTGCCATCGGTTCCAGTTACTCCAATCACCCTGAGATTTCGGCCAGGGTGACCGTAAAAGGCGGCCGACAGGACTGCTAAAGCGTGGCGGGAGTCCTTAACTTGAATATAGGGGACCCGGAGGCCAGAAATTTCTTTTTCTCCGACTACTGCTTTAGCTCCCCTCTCCAGAGCCTGCGGGATAAATTGATGTCCATTTTGGCTAAGGCCGGCTATCGCCACGAATATCTCTCCGCCCCTTACCGAGCGGGAATCATGGACCACGCCCGTTATATCCGCCTCGGTGAGACCTTCAGCTCGGATTAAGAGCTCGGCCCTTTGCAATTCCTCCAGCAGAGTTTTGAGCTTCATTTTTTCTTGTCAAGGAAGGTGCTGAGAATTATGCTGACTACACTGACTACTATGGCTCCCCACAAAGCAGGGAGGGGTCCACGGATGTAAAAGGGGAAGCCGAACAGTTGCCCTACCCATGCAGTGAGAGCCAGCATCGCAGCGTTGATGACCAAGGTGAATAGACCCAAGGTCAGGATTATGAAAGGGCAGGTTAGGAACCTGAGGATTGGGCTTATTAAAGCATTGACTATCCCAAATATGATAGCCAGGATAGCCAATCCCTGCCAGCCTCCGTAGTAGTCAATTCCAGGAACCAAATACACAGCTAACCAGAGGGCTACAGTGTTTATGAACCACCTTATGAGCAAACGTCGCATTTTGTCCTCCGTCAGTCGATGTAGATTTCCACCCTTCCCCCTTCTTCCTCATCCTCCACATCCAAGATCTTCCCCTGTACTCCGGCCCTTATTTTCTCTATGACATCCTTCCACTCAGGGGAAAATCGAGCTCCGATGCTGAAGCCCAGGCTTACAAGATTCAGGGGAACGCTCACATTCACCCTTTGCTTGCCTGTCCGTAGGTCGGTAACCCTTATCCGGAACCACCTTTCCCGCTCCGGAGGTGTCTCGCGGCGGCGGGAAGCTCCAAGAGCTTCCAGAAGTTTTGCAGCCTCCTCGGCCGTTATTTTCCCTTCCTCCAGCATTTTGAGGATTTTCATTACCTCTTCATTCATAGCTTAGAACCTCCTTATCGACATGTTCCAGGTCCAACCGCATCTGGATCAGCACCCTTGCACTCTTGAACCCTGCCTTTTCCAGAACCCGAACAAGTTCCTCATATTCGGCGGGGATTTTTGTGTAGGCCACACCCCGGAAAGGCTTTGTCAGAGGCTTAAGGATCCCCTCCGCTAAAGGTTCCTCCACTCTACCCCGAACTTCGGGATGGATAAGGAACTGGAGCTTATGCCTTTTCCCCGACAGACTTTTCCACAAGGCTGCGGTAGCCACCATCCTTTCACCTTCCAAGACCATCACATGGTAGAGATCGCAGCCCTGCGCCAAGTAAGCCAACCGGTTCAGGAAAGGGTTGGAGGAAAGAGGGCGGAAACCCTCGCGCTTGGGCCTTTCCAGCCACAGAAGTCCTGGCGGTATAGAGACCTTTGCCAGTTCGTATTCCTCCTCCCACCGGGACAGATCAAAGGCCATAGCCTTCTCACCCGATGAACCGAGAATTTTGGCTGGCCTTTCCAGTTCCATCTCTACTACTTTCCCTATTTCCTCAAAACCCATGCTCCTATAAAGGGAGATGGCCGCAAGATTGTCTTCCCTTACTTGAAGGGTCACCCATCGCCCGCCCTGGTCCCATATATACGCAAGAGCTGCCTGCATCAGGCGACGGCCTATACCTCTGGAACGGTGGGAGGATGCCACTGCTACGTTGCTTATATGCCATCGATCCCAGCCTATTTGGTTAACAGAAACATTTCCCACCACTTTCCCGCCCTCATACCACACGAACCCTCTGAACTCCCCTTTAAGGGCCGAATCCAGCGCAAAGAGGAACCCTCCCAGCGGGCCCATCTTTCCAAAGAACCTCAAATCCCGGATAAACTCCCGCCCTTCCCTGCTCAAATCTGAACCGAACGCTTCCTCCAAGAGATCGGCCAAGTCTGCGAGGTCCCTTTCGGGCCTCATTGCTCTTATGAAACCCAAAACCCCCTCACTCCTTCGGAGCTTCTGGGAGGGCAGTGCCCTCCTCAGGAAAACTTCCCCCGCTGAAAAGAGAATCCGCAGCTTTTCACTCTGGGCAAGTGACCAAGATGTGTAGTTCTGCTCATTTATGGCTCACGTCTCCCCAAAGCCGCCTGATTGCCTCTTCAACCGTTATCTTGCCTTGAACGAGCTCTTCCAATCCTGTCTTCCGTAGTAACCTGGGCCTCTTCTTCAACCTCGTAGCCCAGGGCTTTTATCACCCCAAGAAGTTGAGCTTTGGCAGTGGGGTAAGATATGCCAAGCATTTTCTGGACTCTGTTGAGCTTCCCCTCGCACCGGAGAAATATTTCCACGAACTGAACCTGTTCCGGGCTGAGACGAGAAAGCCTTCCAAGCTCAAAGTTACCCTCCATTATGGTCCCACAGCTGGGACAATGCAACACTTTCGCCATCATCTGGGCTCCGCACACGGGGCAATTTCCTATTACTTTTTTCATGGGCAAACCTCCCCCTTTTTAGGGAATTATACCCCCATGCTTCAATTTGTCAAGATTTGCTTTCACAATCTTGAGGTTAATCTCAAACTCTTGAGTCCACTTTGGACTCAACTTTCTTGGAATGACTTTGCCGGAATTGGCCCATTGTGGTTTAATTAGTTAGAGAGCCGAAAGCTGGAGGCGGAGCATGGAAGGGAAGTGGTCTTACAGGGCCCGTGAGATAGAACCCGGCATCTTCGTTGAGATCGGGAAGCTTGTAGAGAGGTTTAAACCCCTGGACCTGTCCACTGGTTTTCCCGACCTGCCAGGGCCGGAAGAAGTCAAGTACGCAGCAATAGAGGCCATATGCAGAGGAGCTAACCAATATACCTCCAGCTTCGGGAGCCTTGAGTTGCGCCAGGCCATAGCCGAACATTATTACCGCTTCTATGGCTGGAGCATAGATCCGCATCAAGAAATAACAGTAACTCACGGCGCCACTGAAGGGATTATAGCCTCAATTCTAGCTCTTGTTAATCCAGGAGATGAAGTTATAATCTTTGAGCCTTTCTACGATAGTTTCGCCCCCAACGTAATAATGGCTGGAGGGAAACCTGTATTCGTATCCCTCAATCCGCCTTCATGGGATTTTGACCCCGAGGAAGTGAAAAGGGCTGTTTCGCCCCGCACCCGCTTGATCATTTTCAATAGCCCCCACAATCCCACGGGCAAGGTCTTCTCTAAAGAAGAGCTGGAATTTATAGCTCAACTGGCCACGGAACATGACTTGATTGTTCTATACGACGTGGTCTATGAGCACCTAATTTTCGAGGGAAAACATTACCAAATAGCCACTTTTCCCGAAATGGCCACCCGCACCGTGACGGCAGGAAGCTTCGGTAAAACTTTCGGGCTTACAGGATGGATGATAGGCTGGATTATAGCACCACCGCCCATCACCGAAGCCATAAGGAGGATACACCAGTTTACTTCTTACTGCGCTGCAGCACCCCTTCAGGAAGCCGCCGCTTTTGCTATGAAAATGGATGAGGAGTTCTTCCGCAAAACATTGGAAATGTACCGTTTTCGGAGAGATTTCCTCTCCTCAGCCCTGGAAGAAATTGGCTTTAAAGTGTTCAAACCTCAAGGAACCTATTATCTGCTGGCCGATTTTTCCCCGGTAAGCTACGAAGACGACAGGGCCTTCTGCCGCCGCCTCATCCAAGAAGCTGGAGTTGCCACCATTCCTATAAGTGGCTTCTACCGAAAGGAAGTCAAAAGCCCTCCCATGCTGCGGTTCTGTTTCGCCAAGAGGATGGAAACCTTGGAAGAAGCCGCGGCAAGACTCAAGAGGTGGGCTGAGAAATGGACAACAGCTTCTTGACGGCTTCCACTACATCCTTAACGGTAAAGGGGCGCACCAGGACTTCCGCAGGCCTTAGGACTTCCTCAGCTTCCTGGTCCCGGCTGTAGGGCGCCGTGCAAAGCACCAAGGGAACCTTTCCCAGCAAGCGCTTTAGAGCCTTCAGTTTTTCCACCGGAACCACGAGGCCTTTCAAGTCCAAGACCACTACATCTGGCAACAATGAGGTTTTGCACAAAAAGGCAGCCGCGGTATCTATATCGGGAAAAGCCTTAACCCTGTAGCCTTCCTCTTGGAGCTGAGCGGAAACAAAGGCTCTCTCCTGCCATTTTCCCATCATCAGCATTACCACTCGCTCCACGTTTCTCCCCAAAACGGCCTGAAAACTGAGGGAGGTGGAATCTCAAACGGTTTTCCTGGGGGTTTCCAATAAAGGTATACCGCTGAGTATCCCCCCGGCTCCTGATATCTTATCCTCACTTTATGTTCACCCCTCTCTAGGTAAACCTCCTCTTCCCGGCGTGTATCCGAGGTAGTCTTTAACACCAGCCGACCGTCTATTTCCAAAGAGGAGGGGGAATTGGAAAACAAAGCAAAGCCGTAATAGCCGGGTTCTTCAACTTTCAGGAATCCCCTCCATTCCACGCTGAAGGGCGCAGGGAGAGGCTGGATGTGCCATCGGAAAGCAACGAAGGGGTCAATTCTAGCAAAAACGGGCTCTCCGCCCCAGTCAGTTCCGCGGTAATAGTAACCTACTAGGCCCTCCTTAAAGGCGGGACGCACGTTCAGTAATTCCGCCGGGATCTGGCCACTCAATCCCCCACCGTAGATTTCAACCCGCCCTGGTCCCTTCAATTTGAAATCGTGCCAACCCTTTATCAAATGCACACTGGCCTCTTCTCCACCTCTGAGGTGCAGGGAGCCTTCAGCACCCACAATGGTAAGCTCAACCAACGGCAAGCCTTCCAACTTCAACCGATAATAGCCGGTCTCAGGGGCGAAGAAGCTCCCTTCTTTAACACTATCCTCGGAAGACGAGCGCAGGCCTATTGAGCTGTTGAGCTCCTCTTTTCTGACGAAAATCAGCCTGAGCATCGTTTTGCCGGATGGATCCGGTACTTCCCTGACC
The DNA here is from genome assembly GCA_042408195.1 of Anaerolineae bacterium. Taxonomy (GTDB): domain Bacteria; phylum Chloroflexota; class Anaerolineae; order SpSt-600; family SpSt-600; genus SpSt-600. Next base: position 3,270 of record JBHOQL010000112.1, on the reverse strand, counting down.
TCCGCCTCCGGGTACCAGTGGAGGAAAACCTCCGGTGGCGGATCGTAGCGGGGATCCACGAGGTAAACGATGTCCCGATCGCTTCTTTCGCGGAGAGGGATGTGTTCAAAGGAATCCAGGAATCTCAAATCTATGCCCTCGGGTGATAGGAAATGGACCGTAGGATCGGTAGCGTAGATAGAGTAGAAACGATAAGCGGGGCCGAGAGAAGAAATAAGCTTGCCAACGGTGGTTTCAAGGCCGTAGAAAGCGTAGAAAACCCTTATGTCGCGGGCGTGGCGGAAAAAGTAGAGGTGGAAATTGAAGACCAGAGCCACCAGGAGCAAAATTACCACCAGTCCACGGGAAAAGAAGGGAAAAGCGGTTGAGATCATCTCTTTAACGGCTACAGCGCTCATGAACGCCACTGGTATTACCACCCCTATGTTCCGCAAGGCCTGGGGGGCTTCAATGGACCATATGCCCGGTTGAAGGAAGAGAACCAGCCAGAGCAACATGGTCCCGTAACGCCAGTCAAGGGCCCGGCGCAAGCAGATCCCCAATCCCACCACCGAGAGGGTTCCCATTACGGGGTCCAGCATCGGGGCATCGGGAAAATTGTGACGAGGGTTGAAATCACCACGCTGGTGGAACATTAAGAGAGTGGTCTGGACGTTGCGCTTGAGGGCTTCTAATCCTCCAGGAAGGGGATGAAAACGCAGTAGGTAAACCTGACGGGAGCGGTGCAGGAAAGCATCGGGGTGGCTGATCGCATAAGTTATGAGGGGGGACGAAGCCAGAAGAAAAGCGGCCAGAAATATCACGAAAGCCAACGCTATATCTCTACAGCGGCCTCTGGCCTTAACAAAGTAAAGGGGCCCAGAAAGCACGACCAGGACGGGAAAGACTCTGAAAGCAGCGTACCCCATGAAGCCCCACCCAGCCATTAGACCGGAGAAGAAGAAATCGGTGCGGGCTCCTCGTACTAGACCGCGCCAAAATAAATAGATTGAAAAGACAGCGAAGAAAGGCGTGGTTATGGCATCAAAGACCACACGGCTAAAATGGAGGTGCCAACGCATCACCCCTAGGAGCAGTGCCCCTATTAGGGCTACTTTATCATCCACAAACTTTGCCATCAGATAAAAACCTATGACGGTTGCTGTTCCATAGAAAATGGTAACGAACCTCAAAGCCAAAGGCTCTTTCCCGAGCAGCTCCAGGCTTGGAACCAGTGAGTAAATGAGGAGGGGACCACGACCATTGCAAGCTTCAAAGAACGGAGGGTAGCCCGCTGAGCTCAACGAAAGAGCATCTAAAGCATTGCAGGCCTCGTCGTAATATAGGCCCGGAGGCATTTCACCAATCCGGTAAAGGCGGAGGAAGAAAGCCGCAAGCACAATTAGGACAACGGTAAAGTTTCGGACTTTCGACTTCGGCAAGGCTGGACGGCGTCCTTCCATAATATAGAGAGCGAGCCCGAAATAAGAAAGCGAAAGGGCATAGAAAATCCAGGGGATTAGACCAAGGCCTTTCTCAAAAAGTTTCCCTGCCCCGAAGCCAGCTATGACCGAGGAGATCAGAAGACCAAACCCGACAGCTCTACTCCAAATACCAGGAGCCAGAGACGAAGGACGGGCAAAGGACGGAGGCGTTTCCGCACTGGAGGCGATGAAGCCAAGGCAAACGCTCAAAACCAAAAGGCCAACTCCGGGACCTGTCTTAGCCGGATCTTTCACCACCCAAGCCCCTGCCAGCCCACTACCTAAGGCCAACAACAAGGGTAAAATTCGGACTTTATCCATAATCAAGGATTACTGTGAAATTGCCTCTGAGAGGATTCAGAGCAAAGGCTGAGATAGAAGCTTCCCACCCTTACTTGAAAAAGCGCAGGAAATTGGCAATATGCTCGGGCAAGCGACGCCAGGTGTCCTTCTTCCAGAGCCTCTTCCATATCCGGTTGGGCCTGAGGTAGAAGCGACGGTAAGCCTCGTGCCACTTCTTTTCCACCAGAGAAGCCGGGAGGCCTGGGAGTTCATAGTGGGCTTTATCGTCGTGTATGCCGAACTCCCTCCAGCTCTTGGCGAAGAGTTTCCCCTCTCTCATTACAATCTGGTACAACTCCGTCCCCGGGAAAGGAACTGCCATCATGAAGTTGGCCAGTTCTGGGTCCAACTCCAGTGCAAAGCGGATAGTGTCTTCCATTGTCTGCTCGTTCTCCCCCGGAAGCCCGAAGATGAAGAAACCCATAGTCTCAAGCCCGGCTTTTCGTGCGTTCCGGAAGGCCTCCCGTACTTGGTCGAGGGTCTGGCCCTTCTTTATGCGCCTAAGGATTTCCTCGTTCCCACTCTCTACACCAAAGCCCACCCTTTTGCAACCAGCTCTCTTCATCAGGCGAAAGAGCTCTTCATCAGTGCTGGTAACCCTCATGCCGTGGATAGTGATCCAGGGCACCTTGTTCAGCCCCTCCTTTATTAGAAGCCTGCAGATTTCCTTTGCCCTTTCCAGATCCAAGTTCCACGAATCATCCGTCACGCCGATTTCGGTGGCACCAAGTTCTTCCACTAAATAGCGCCACTCTTTTACAACCTCTGCAGGAGCACGGGGACGCCATGTGTGACCAGTGATGGGTTTTGAGCAGTAAATACACTGGTACGGGCAACCGCGTGAAGTAACAATAGTGTAGGCCCTGGCATTGGGATCAAGCCCGTCGGTTAGAGGCTGGAGGTTGGTGTAGCGCTCTATCTTGAACAGGTGATAGGCTGGCCAGGGGATATTGTCAATATCCTTGCGGAGGGGACGGGGAGGATTATGCATTATATGGCCTCCTTCGTTTCGAAAAGAAAGGCCCAATATCTTTCCGTAGACCGACTCTGGGAAAAGGTGAGGCTTTTCCGGGTCACTCCCGTTCCTAGGAGGAGCTTCTTCCAAGGCCTGCAAGAGCTCTATGATTGTGTCCTCCGCTTCGCCCCGTACCACCAGGTCCACCTCAGGCCTTTCCAGGGATTCGTGAGGCATAATGGTGGGGTGTGGACCTCCGAGGACAGTGATAGCTCCGTGGGCCTTAGCCACCTGAGCTGCTTCCCAGGCTTCGTAAATGAGAGGCGTGGGGCTTGAAATTCCCACCACATCAAAGGGATTGCGCTTGAGGAAGGAATCAAGAGGTTCATCTTCCACCACTGCATCATAGATTTCAACCTCGTAACCGGCCTTGAGTAGAGAGCCCGCCAAATATCCGAGCCCCATGTGGATGTGCTTGCGGGAATTCCAAACCTTTGAGATCGGACTCAC
>JBHOQL010000111.1:0-12113 GCA_042408195.1 Anaerolineae bacterium | reverse complement strand
ATACCGGCAGGAGTCCTCTCCTCCTTCTCGATGGGTTCCACAACTACCCTATCCCCAAGCGGCCTGAGCCTCATAGTGCCACCTCCTTCTAAGATTTAGCACTCTCGCCTTGAGAGTGCTAAATAATATATACACCAAAATTGGGAAAAGCGCAAGTCCCTCTTGTGCAGGTACATGCATGATTTGTCATGGAGCAATTGGACAGGCTGAGAGGATTGCCGTCTGAGCAAGAGATGAATGCCAACCCAATGCCTATGGAGGTGCTCAATGGCCCGCTGCCCACCTTCCCAGCGAGAAGATAGTGGCCCAACTGTCCCGGCGGATGGGTGGCCGCTCAACCCCAAACGCTGGAGGAAACGGAACAGGAAACCCTCGCTTGGAGGCCTTTCTTACCGGTCTTCTGAGCCTCTGTGTTCCCACTTACCCAGAATAGGCCATCCCCTGCTCGTTCGGCCAGACCACCTATTACCTGTGCCCTTCCTGTCACCGCGACACCATTCCGTTGGATCAGGAACTGGGACTCTGTGCGGGAGGTATCAGTTCTGGTCTGGCCAACGCCCTGGCGAGTGTTCAATTCCCCTTTGAAGAGGCGGCCCATCTGGTATCCTGGTTTGCCCCAACACCGTTCGGAAAGCCACCGAGGGCCTGGGTCAGGAGGTCGTGGAGTAAGGACAAGCAGCCTTAGAGGCTGACTGGGACCTGGCCGCTCCTCAACTGCCACCAATGCCTGCACAGGCCCCCGATCGGCTGTACGTCTCCACAGACGTGACAACCGTGCGGACCTGGGAAGCGGGCTGGAAGGAGATGAAAATCGGCGCTTTCTATACCACGACTGCTCCGCCACCGTCCCAACGGAGCGATTCGTGGGAGATACGAGCTCAGGAGGTGAGTTTCTACGCCGATTTTGCGGACCCAGAAGCGTTCGGGCGAGCGCTTTGGCTGGAAGGGTATCGGCGAGGAGTGACCCAAGGGAAAGAAGTTGTAGCGATTGGGGATGGGGCGCACTGGATATGGAATCTGATGGAGGAACATTTCCCTGGGGCGATTCAGATAGTGGACTGGCATCACGCCAGTCAATATATCTGGAAAATGGCTTAGGCTGCCTGGGAAGAGGGTAGTCCTCAGGCTCAGGAATGGGCGGAGAAGCGCCTGGATGAGAAGTGATTCGGCATTGCCAGGAAAAGGCGTGGTGGCAGGAGAGGCGGCTTATCGAGCGGTGACGTACTATACGAACAATCGGGAGCGGATGCACTATCCGGAGTAGAGGAATTCAGATTGGCAGTGGAACGATCGTGCATGCACCCCTCGCCACCGGCGAGAATACCCTCTCCATGGACTGTTGGCCATTCTGATCCTGGCTTCTGCTCACGGGGGCGAGCCCTTCGGGGCATACGGCAGTGGGGGAGGATGCGCTCCGGGTAGTGAATATGGTGGTTCACAGGCTGCGCCAGGTGATGGCCAAAGGGGAAGTGAAAGGGGAGATGAACTGGCGGCTGCGTTGCGCCTTTTGGAGGCGGGGGACTGGAGGGGAAGGTGGTCAGTGCCGATGCCGGGCTCCTGAAAGTCCCCTTCGCCCAGAAGGTGGTAGAAAAAGGGGGTATATTATCCAGTGTTGAGGCAGGCTGTAGAAGAGTGGTTTATTCTGAAGGAGCCCCTAGAGACAGAGCAACCTCCGGATTGGGAAGAGGTAACGAAAGGGGGTGGGCGATTAGAAAAAGGGGGCTGTTAATCTTTCCTTGAGAACCGGATGAGGAACTGGGCTAGCCCGGAGTTCAGTGGTGTGGGTGGATAGAGGTTAGGTGGAAAAAAGACCCACATTTGGGTGGGTGGAGCTTGGTTTCGGTGGAGGCTGACAGCGGAGCAAGCGGCAGCTCTGCTCCGTCAGCATTGGGAGATAGATAACCTCATGGCTGGAAGATCGGGTGTGGGTTAAGCGGGATTCGAAATTTAGGCGCCAAGTATATTCCTGACGCCCGTCGCCTTCTATCTGCTCTTCCGGACATGGACCTTCTTCTCACGGGTTAAATCATTGAAAAACCTTGCGGAGCCAATCACGGCGGTGGCGGCTGGATGTTCTTAAGACAACACGGCCCTTGGAATTTCCGACGTTGAATGAGGGCTATGATCTGAACTGCGCTGATCCCTTCTACGCTCTCTTCTAATATAGCTAATATAGTCGCGCCAATGCAGGAAATGCAAGGGTTGCGGAGAGGGAAAACCATAAGCGGAGCAACGGCAAAGCCACCGCCCCGCCTGTGGTTTATGGGGAAGGCACTTGTCCTCTTCATTGGGCAGTGCTTTGTCCTAAAAGTCCACTCACCAATCCCGGAACAGCACCACCTCCGCTTCCTGGGCCTCTGTCTTCGCGGAAGATCCTCACCCAACCCTGCCCCCCGGCCTATGCTCTCCGCTGCCGGACAAGACTTCCAAGTCCTCCGAGAGACGGCCAGTTGTCCTCGTATACGCTACTTCATGGGCTCTGCTATATATGGAATCTGCTATTCCTCTGGCAACCGCTGGGGAATCTGGATATAATTGAGTATTTCTATCCCAACAGAGAAAAGCGCAAGAGGTCTCTTGGCAACTGTCCAATGCTTCTTAATGTCCCTTGCTCGTTTTCGTGGGAATCGGCGAGCCTATCGCCTCCCACAACCCACCGTGCGGAAGGCAAAAATGATAGTAACCCACACAGGTGTAACTGCCGTTCCAACCAGTAGCGCTTGTTGGAAAACCCTAACGTCTTGCGGGTGAAGCGCCGGTTGTGCTGGTGCATTGTATTATTCTGCCGTTCCACAAAGGCCGTGTTGACGCTTCGGCCGGCCGTAGACTCTTTCAGATACGCCTCCAGGGCTTCCGGCGTGCCGAAAACCACCTTCGTGGTCACTTTCACCACCCGGCCTTTCCGCCGATGCTTCACCACCTGGACATACAACAAGTCCGGCGGAGGCACCCGCCGCGGCTTGGGCAGCGGGCCTCGTTGGCCCTTGCACTTGGGCTGCACCCACTGAGCAAAGCTCTTGGGAATGGCGTCCCAGTATTGGGACCGCTGATCGCTAAAGAAAACGCGCAGGGACCCCTCGTTCACTCCTTTGGTCTTGGCGATGAGCTGGTCAGCGTTCTCTTGGTTGATCTCGCCGGGCACAAAGGCGGGAATCACCTTGTGCATCGAATCAAAACTCAACCAGACCAAGCAGTCACCACATTCGGTCTGGAGCTGTTCAAAGGCTGTACGGTGCGCCTCTTTTTTTGAACAAAGCTCCAGAACTGATCCAGTTGTACCTCTTCAAAATGCAGATTGACCATCAGATAGTAGGAGCGCGGCGCGCTGCGCCCCTACTGCTACGTGCCGGAAAGCGATGTCAAGCCATTCGGCCACGGTATCTTTGTCCACTCCTTTGATGCGGGCCGTGGCCCGAATGCCATTCCTTTCCACCAGGCAGGCAATCATATTGTAGAAAGTCTCCTCGCGGGCTTTCAGGCCGAACAAGGGAGTGCGTAGCCGGGCCAAGAAGGTGCGGTGGCACACTTTGCATCTCAGAAGTTGGGTCTTCTCCTGGCTGTAGCGTTCGGCACCCCACAACTGGTTATCGGGCCCCACTTTGCCATAATTGGGGCGATCGGGGTGGGGACAATAGTACATGCTGGTGTCTATCTGATTCTTGCGGCCCATTGTGAACTTCCTTTCTGGCTCCTGGTTCGTCATTATAAGGCCATATGAGTCAATAATTAGGGGACATTAGGCAATGCTTAAGGAATAAACAGCGTGCCAATATCTTTAACTTGGCCAACAGAAAGTGTTATGAATAAAGTGGAACCTGTTTGAGGATCTTTCACCAAAACGGACCTCATTGGCTCCCAGGCAATTAGACCATATTTACCAGGATCAACGTTTAAAAAGATAAATGCTCCAGTTGCGCGATCAATTATTGCACGGGGAGACGAGCTTTCGTCCAACTCGACTAGCTCTACATTAGGGTCACTGGTTGGAATTACCTTACCCAAATACAGTTCACCCAACAAGAAATTGGATTGCACGACCACACGTCCCCGTAGGATGGCCTTGCCCGGCTCTGGCGTAACATTCCAGTGAGCAAGCCCAACCGCAGGAGTGGGGATGGGACTGTTCGGATTGCTCGTTGATTCGCTAAGTGATACGGTTGGGATAGGACTTTTTACTGGTTCTAACGGCTGGGCGTTACAGCCGAAAAGAACGGAAACTATAATCAGGATAGTACAAGTGATATAAAGGTATATAGACACGCGGCGCATGTTGCTATCCTCCAAATAAACGGCCAAGCCACCCACTAATTGTGGGTGGCTTGGTCACCAAAGGCTCCTAAGGGTTATTTCGCAATACCACGGGCAGTAGTAAATGTATCACCTAACAGATTACCATAACGCCAATCGCGGTCATATCGGAACGAGAGGTTGACGATACCAACAATCCTTGCCCCTGTACAGTTGACTGTTACAGCCCCATTGTAGTTATCATTGGCGGGGCCGGGGATCATACCCGTGGCATTAGGAGCAAACAGGCTGTAGGCAGGATTAGCATCAGTCAGAGTAATCCCTGTCATCTGGAAAGCCGCTATAGGTCCAGAAGCCGAAAAAGAAAGAGTGCAAGTTGCTGTGCCCGGGTCTATCTTCTGGAACTGTATACCGCTGCTGTATCCGTAATATTCAGATGTTACTTGAGGAAAGATCAGGGTGTTAGAGGCCTCGGATTCCAACGCGGCCTCATACGTCACTCCGCGCCCTGCTGGGTCCACCCGGTTGTCTTCATTAACAATGCCGATGATCAACTTGTTGGGCGTAGGGTTATTCACCTCTACCACTGCAGAGCCGCTACCACTGACTGTTGCCATAGAGGGTGGTAATTGCGCTGGAGCTCCCATATAAGGCCCCCATGCCTGCCCAGGCCCAATATCCGGGGACACCTGTATATATTGATTTCCGCCAAAGTAATATTTCACCGTCACACTCAGCACCTCGGTACCGATATTTTGGATTTTGATACCGCTCTGATAGTTATAATAATCTTTAACTACCCTGGGAAGGAATAGTTTTTGTCCGCCAACACCCATACCATTATAACTGTGGAACTGAGCGGTATTTGCATCTGCACCCGAATTGTAAAAATTGCAGACTACTGCCAGTGGATGGGTAGCGTCTCCCTCAAATTTGGCGGAATACCACTGCCCTGGGGTTAAACCGGTTTCGGTCTCTTGATCAAAAATGTGCATAGCGTATGGCTGAATAGTTTGTGTTCGTGTCAATACTTGCATACCCGCCGCATTATAATATGAAACTTTTACCGTTACAGCAGTGGAACCAGTATTCTGTACCGCACAATAGGAATTCCAGCCGTAATAATCTCGCATTAAATGAGGTGCATATACTGTGGGGGCGGCTTGTGCGGAACCAACTCCGGTGCTGGTGCCCACCCGCATTGGATTGGTACCCGATGGGAGCTGGGTATTCACAATCGCCGCAATCGGTTTATCTGAACTCACCACCGCCGAGCCAATGAAGGGACTAGGCAAGCCCGGGACATGGGATGGCAGATACCAGGTTTTGGAGCTGTTTCCAGGGATTGTTACGCCGTTAAGGCTAAACGCAAGGGTGCCATCCTGTTTATAGAAATCAATACGTACTGTAGCAGTATCACTGTCCAAGTTAGCTACCGTCACACCTGAAACCCACGTTCCACTCGGGAATGCATAAACAAAGCTAGCTGACCCCAGAGCCACTAAAGAAAGCACCACTGTTATCGTAAAGAGTACCCGCTTCATTTTTCACCTCCTGATGCGTATGAACTGTTTACCTTAAGTATACACCGATCAAGTTTTGATGGCTATCACCCTTTTGGATTATTATGCCTGTTTTGTTTTGCTCCACAATACTACAAGCAGAGTTGAAAAAACTTCCCCAAGAGTCATCTCAAGCCTGAACATCACAGCCATAAGAATAACCAGCCAAGCTGGCTTGTCTAAACCTAAAAACGCCACGAGGATAGCTTCACGAACGCCAATGCCCATAGGAATAAACAGAGCCAATTGCCCCCCTAACAGGGCTGAAATCAATCCTGTCAATAATTTCCATGGATTTTCAACGGACGGTTTTATAGAGGCATCCAACATATAAAAACCGAATCCCAGCAAGCACCATGTCAAGACTACCGCAACAATAACAAAAACTACTTCTCTCCAGTTGACCGTTTTACTAAGTCTTAAAAATTTGCCAAAACGATCATCTGATAAAAAGCCGGGTAAAAACGCGGCAATGGTGCATCCAGAGATAAGCGCAATTCCTGTTTGCAAGTCTCCGGTTATTTCCCTTATCAAGCCGCTAAAGGGTAGACTTACCAGAAGCAGCAAAATTCCACTCAGATAAACTATGACTAGCTCACCCGCAACACTAAATATAGCTATATCGGCAGGAACACCACAGCGGATTGCCAGGTGGGCCTTACCAAGATACGGCCAAATATATCCTGGCATATACTTGCCAAGCGCGGAAATAAGATGTATCCGCATGCCAATTACAGGGTCCAAACGCCCTCCCAGCGCTTTGATCAGCAACGTCCATTCCCAAGCACCCAAGAGGGTTGATGCAGTAATACATAGCCAGGAGATCAGCACCTTGGCAATGTCAAAATTGGCATGCGATGTAGATATGGTAATATACTCCGAGTAAACTTTTTGGACTATAAACAAAATGCTTATTGCTAAAACACCCCAAGTTACCACAAAGCGCAAAAGCCGCATAGCAAAACACTACGAGAATTCCTACTTATAGGCTGTTGCAAAAATGTCATCGCAGAAGATTTGTTTTAAACCAGGCAAGCGGGTTAATAGCCGCATAAGGGACCTCATAACAGGACTATAAGCATCGTAGTCCCGGTAGTCATATAACCATACGCGCCAGCGAGAAAATCCAATCCGAGAAAGTGTAGCACTGAGGGTACGAGGGGTTTGCTCGTTTACATGAACCTCGGGAAAGCGATACCGCTCCCGCGGGTTGGAGGGTAGCCGAACGCCGCGAAGTTTTTGAACCAAGCGGAAAAGCGGGTATCCGTAGCGATAGTACCACAGATTAGGCATGGTATGCACAACCAGCATCCCGCCGGGCGCCAGTACCCGATACACCTCTTTCAAAGTAGATTCCAGTTCATCTTGATATAAGTGTTCAACAATGTCACTGGCGATTACCCGATCAAAAGTGTTATCTGGAAAAGGTAGCCACTGGGCATTCCCCATAATTAATGAGGGTATTCTAAAGCCCCTTTCCGTCTTGCTAATCTCTGATATAGAAGAATATGCCAACTCCAATGCGGCAGGTGAATAATCTATGCCAACTGCTTGTATGTGCTGAAGTCCGCAATGTATAAGAAGCTCTCCTCGCCCACAGCCTACATCTAAAACCCGGAGACCTGGCCGTGCATCCAGGTAATTCCAGACAGCCCGTAGCCGTGGTGGGAGCACCAGACCCTTGCTGGTCAAATATTCTCTCCACCCGTCGGATTCCGTGAGGAAGTATTCTGTAGAATAATTTGCCGGACCAATCGCTTGAGGAGACCTCAATGTGCGCCTCCCATATCCGACTCGGGCAGGTAGTTTACCCGAGTATTCCCCAATGCAGCGCAAACCTCCTGATAGACTGCAAAGGTTTCTGCGGCTACCGTGCGCCAAGTTCGGCCTTTCACTCTCTGGTAGCCACGCTCTATTAACCTTGCGCGCAAATGCTTATCTTCCAAACATTGTTGGATTGCTTCAACCCACTCGTTCACATTGAGCGGATCGCTTATTAAAATCCCTGCATCACCTACAACCTCGGGCAAGGCACCCCTTTTGGAAGCAATTACTGGTGTGCCTACAGCCATAGCTTCCCAACAGGGAATACCAAAACCCTCGTGTAACGAGGGCATCACATACACCTTGGCACCGGCGTAGAGTGCTGGCAAATCCTCATCAGGCACTTCACCAATGTAATGAACAAAATGCTCTATTCCCAGAGCGCTAATGAGGTTCAATTCATCCGAAGCATCACTTTGAGGATAAATGCGTCCTGCGATCACCAGATGAACGTCCTGACCTGCTTGATGCAAGGCATGCATAGTGTACAATAACGTTCTAAGGTTTTTTTTCCGGGCCAGAATACCCACAAACAAAACATAATTATCAGGTAACCCATATTTGGTTTGGACGGATTTAATTCTCTCTAGTTCCACAGGGCGCAGAAAGCGATCATGAACTGCCCAGCGTACTACCCGAACTCGTTGAGGAGAAATAGAATATAACGCGCTTAAATCGTTGGCCGTATCCTGAGAGGCAACAATAATACGATCGGCCCGCCGAAGATGCACGGGCTCTATCCAGCGCCAGTAAGCGACGTCTATCCAAGACTGGGTTTCCGGGAATCTCAAGGTTGTCAAATCAAGTACATTCACGACACACGGGCAGGGTATGAAATCTACCATCAAGTTCTTCGTAAAATGAACCAAGTCAATATGCAAGCGTCTTACGACCAAAGGTAAGAGTCCCCATAATTTGATCCGTGCCACAAACCGATTAGATGCAGGTACAACTACCTGCTCAATTTGTGGAATACCAGCCAAGCTGTTTTCAAATTGACTTACATAAACAATAAATTGTACATCAGGAGCAACATAAGGGAGCGCCTTAATGGTATTCAATATGGCTGTCCGTGCTCCGCCAACCTTATTTATACCCAAGGCTTCTACCAGGATTCGCGGCATATTAAACCTCTTGTCTCGGCTTTATCAAAACCCAATTGAAGTTGGGAACAGCGAACGCCAGCAGCCGATAAATAGCAGATGGTATATGCGAAGTTATAAATCTAAGGGGTACCTGATCAAATAGCGAAAACCGGTCAGGATCTCTAATAAGAGCAGGAGCGTAGTCAATAATCACAAACCGATGCCATAATCGTTTCAACTGCCAGTATGTCATCAGGTTTATATCAAAATCATTTCCGCGCTTAAAGAGTCTGACCAGCCATTTGGCGAAGCGCCTAGGTAGCCATTGAACAAATGGCAGGCCAGTATGTCCTTCTATTAAGGACAACTTGTTTGGGCCACTGAAGAAACAAACTCCTCCTTTGCGAAGTACACGCCATATTTCATCAGCCATACCGACCGGATCTTTGGAATGCTCATATACCTGTGTACATATTATCACATCATAGCTTTCATCACAAAATGGAAGGCGAGCACCATCTGCTACCACAAATAGGGCTTGAGTTTGTTTCTCTCTCACCGCAAACTTAACAGCAGATGGATCCACGTCAAGGCCTGTCACGCATCGAAATGTCTGAGCAAAATATTGTGTCATCATTCCAAATGCACATCCTATTTCGAGGCAGTTTAGTTGGGATAACGGGGTTGTTATACAATTGGATAGCACAGTTAAGACTTTGTTGGCCTTATTCCGCCGAGACACGGGGTCAAATAGTTTTTTCTCGCTCTGAAAGAGTTGAGACAGCATGAGAATGCCCCTGTGAGCAATGTTTTCAACAATAGGCTGCACTGGCTTGTAATATTGTTGCCACTCGCTCTGCGATTTGTATCCACCTATATCGTGTAGCGACTGTTTTTTGAGCTGCTTCCCCTAATTGCTGGCGCAGGTCTTTATTGCCAAGCAGAAGACAGATTTTCTCTGCAAGGGCGACCTCGTCCTTTGGTGGCACAAGCAACCCATTCTCTCCATCACGGATTACCTCAGGTATACCTGCTATGCAACTTGCCACTATTGCACAACCTGCAGCCATAGCTTCTAATAAAACAGTCGGCAATCCATCTATGTTCCCTGCTTCGTCTTGAATTGAGGGCACAACAAAAACATCAGCCGCTTTTAGGTATTCAGGCGTCTGATCCCATGGAATATGACCAACAAGCATCACGTGTTCCTGTACTCCTGCTCTTCTAGCAAGCGCTTCCAATTCGGGGCGTAAATCACCTTCGCCCGCAATAACAAAGCAAGTATTAGGAAACCGTTCTAACACAAACGGAACAGAGCGTAATAAGTATGTAAATCCTTTTTTAGAGACCAACCGTCCCATACCCATAACCACATTCTGCGACTCACAGCCAGCAAGGCACGCTGGCATAGCTTGAGCGTACCGTTCAATATCCACTCCATAGGGTACTACGGTTACACGTTCGTGCGGGAAACCCAAACGAGTCACCCGAGTGGCCAGGTCAGCACTGCATGCAATTACATGCTGCGCCGTGCTGAGTGTAAACCTAATAGCTGGGCGTAAGATTTTATACCGCTCAGCCACGAAAACATCGGAACCGTGAAGGTGGATGACCAATGGCGTATTTGTCAAACGGGCCACAACCGCTCCAATAAATCCACCAGGAACAAGCCAAGAAGCATAGATGACGTCAGAAAAAGTCCGTCTCACCACAGTATATAGGCGTATAGTTGCCACAAGGCTGAATAGAACCACAAGCGGAAAAGCGTGCCACCTCAGAGTTGTATCGTTTTTCAAAGAACGTGCATGGCCTAACACAGACCAGGCATTGGGCCAAATGTACTTTATACGTTCTATGCTAACTCCAGGCCGCCAAGTCGTATCTACGAGCGGGTCATAAGGCGCAAAGACCCGAACCTCATGTCCGAGTTGAGTCAAGCTATAGCACAAAGAGTGGATAAAGGAGCCTACACCATCACCACGAAACCTCGGATATGTTGAGGTAATGCACAAAATCTTCATTTCTGCTCTCCGAACAATTTGTATTAGGCTCGCACCCAAGCGACCTGAAAAGCGCTCGGCTTAGAGAAGCCATTCATCTAGGTTTACCCACCAAAAACTGGACATACTAGGTCAAAAATTCGCCCAGAATAGGTATACGCGCTATATTGATAGGGAAAAACGGGTACTTAACATTCTTGAGTGCACTGCAAAAACGAACTGCCGGGAACGCAGAAAGCGCGGAGGTTTTCATTATAATACAATGCTCTGCGGCCTCCGCGGTAAAATAACCTTTTTGCAGTGAAGTCATAGATCTTTATTTCCGCCACAACCCACTCCTTGCCCATAATCATCGTCACCGCCTGGAGTTCGGACATATCTAAATATACCACATCCTAATCTGACGCACCAGTCTCCTGCCCCTGCACCGCCATCTGCCCGCCGCCATCCATAGGGACCAACCGCATCTCCACCGACGTATTACCTCTGTGCAGCCAGAACCGACATGGCGCCACTTCTTCGCCATCAACTATATGCCAAACCACCCCGGCCTCTCTCCTCGAAGGCCCTCGGGCTTTGTCCACGATTACGATAGGGTCGCCGTTACGGTAAAAGTAGATCCACCGGACATGCTGCTAGCCGCACTAGCCGGTCAGCCGGATATGGACCCAATCCCGCTCCAGGCCTGTCTCAAAGGCCACCACTTCGGCGTAGTACGGCGGGTCCTGGGCCCACGGGCCGCCGATGCCCGTCAACCCATAGAGGACAGCGGCCATCCCTGTCTTTTCCACCACCAGGCCATTCAGATTCTCTCGCGGTATGCGCTTATCCCGAAACAGGCTGCGGCCCACCGGAAGCCACGAGAATGGCTTTCCATCCAACACGTCGGCCGAAAGAACCCCGCCCTTGTAAATCAGCGTCACCGTGCCCGTCGCCTTGTAGCGATGCCAGCCGGTGAAGCGCAGGTTGACCAGCAGGTAACGGGCGTCCTTGCCCCAACCGTCCCGAAAGACGATCTTGTCCGGTGCCAGAGGGCCCTTCTGGTTGGGAAGACCTGAGTCGCCATAAACGAGACAGGAGCCCTCGGTGGGAGAGCGCCCTCCCAGCAGAACGGGTACTTCTACCCCCGGCTGGGCAAAGAGATAACCTCCCCTTTGCTCCAGTGTTTCCACTGCCCGACCTGCCAGCCAGACGTACCGGGGATCCCGGAAAAGGATCGCCCCCAGATAAGCAATCCCAGCCAGGGACCCCCACCCGGGATGATTATACCGCAAAGGTGCGCCATCTGGCAAGGCCTGGAGCAGGAGCCATTCAAACGAGCGACGGGCATTCTCCCAGGGAAACTCACCAGTGTATAGAGACTGAAAGTAAGCGTTGTAAATCCACTCCGGCTG
>JBHOQL010000110.1:0-12145 GCA_042408195.1 Anaerolineae bacterium | reverse complement strand
GCTAACCCTCTGGGTCGAAGAATCCACTACTTTCGCACTACAACCTCCACTCAGGACGAGGCCAGGGAGCTTGCCGAAGCTGGAGTCCCGGAAGGAACTATAGTCCTGGCGGAGGAGCAGACAGCTGGTAGGGGAAGGCTCGGAAGAGCTTGGCTTTCTCCAATAGGTTCTTCTATTTTAATGTCCATCGTTTTCAGACCGCCTCTTCGCCCCCACCAGGCTCACCGTCTCACAATGGTTGCTTCCATCTCAATAGCTGAAGCCATTGAAAATTTAACTCCTCTCAGCGTTATGATAAAATGGCCTAACGATATCCTCATTGCCGGAAAAAAGGCTGGCGGAATCCTCACTGAAATCCAGACTGTGGAAGATCGTATCCTCTACGCTATAGTTGGGATAGGCTTAAACGTCAACGTCAATATCTTAAGTTCGTCCCTGGCCCCTTTGGCTCCTTACGCTACCAGCCTTTCGGATGAATTAGGGTATGAGCTTCCTCGCTTCGTATTGCTCCAAGAAATCCTCAACCGGCTGGAGGAAAACTATCAGGCGTTAAAAAAGGGAATTGACTTTCGAGAAAAATGGATTTCAAAACTTTACCCCCTCGGTCATGAGGTTTCAGTAATCACACCCACTGGAATATCGGAAGGCATAGCTATCGGCGTAAACGAAGATGGAGCACTGCTGTTAGCCATGCCCAACGGAGAAGTTAAGATTATTTGGGCCGGCGACGTAACCATCAAGAAGGAGGTAAGACCATGAACAAGAAAACAATCCGTGATATAGATGTGCAGGGAAAGAAAGTACTGGTTAGGGTTGATTACAACGTTCCCATTTCTGAAGGGCAAATAACCGATGACCGACGCATCCGGGCAACGGTGCCAACCATTCAATACCTCTTGGACCACGGCGCTGCTGTAATCCTTATGTCTCACCTTGGACGCCCCAAAGGCAAACCTGCTCCGGAGTTCACAATGGACCCTGTGGCCCGGAGACTATCAGAAATTCTGGGGATTCCGGTGAAAAAGCTTGATGATTGCATTGGCCCTGAGGTTGAAAAAGCTGTAAAGGAGATGAAGCCGGGGGAGGTAATTCTGTTAGAGAACCTCCGCTTCCACCCCGAAGAAGAGGCCAACGATCCGGAATTTGCCCGTCAACTTGCCTCTCTTGCTGATATTTATGTTAATGACGCCTTCGCCACCGCTCACCGGGCTCACGCTTCCACTGAAGGGGTAGCCCGCTACCTCCCCGCTGTAGCTGGTTTTCTAATGGAGAAAGAGCTCCGTTTCTTAGGCCTCTTGCTCTCCGAGCCTGAGAAGCCTTTCTTAGCCATCCTCGGCGGTGCCAAAATATCAGACAAGATAGGGGTAATCCGCAACCTATTGCCCAAAGTTGACCTTATCCTCATTGGTGGGGGAATGGCTAATACTTTCTTCAAAGCCATGGGCTACAGCGTGGGCGATTCCCTCGTGGAAGAAGAAGCCCTGGACACAGCCCGCGAACTCCTCCAGGAAGGCGGACCCAAACTCGTTCTGCCCGCGGATGTGGTGATAGCCAACCGTCTGGCTCCCGATGCTTCAGTGAAGACCGTGAGGCCTGGAGAGGTGCCCGAGGGATGGCGCATACTGGACATAGGCCCCGAAACCATCAAGCTCTTCAAGGAAAAGCTTCAACAGGCCCGCACAGTCTTCTGGAATGGTCCACTGGGTGTATTTGAAGTAAGTCCTTTCCATCAGGGAACTTTCGCTATAGCCCAGGCCTTGGCAGAACTGGAAGGCATTACCACCGTAGTGGGTGGAGGAGACTCGGCTGCTGCAGTGGAAGCCGCCGGCGTTGCTGAAAAGATGACCCATGTTTCCACTGGCGGCGGAGCAAGCTTAGAGTTCTTGGAAGGAAGAGAGCTGCCCGGCGTAGCAGCCCTCGCTGAACTATAAATAAGGCGCGGGGGAGCATTGCTCCCCCGCTCTTTCCTTTTCACACTTACCAACGTGGGCCACAGCACTTAGGACCGCGCATCCTACCCCAGCCCCAACCTATACCTTTGCCCCAGCCCCAACCGTATGTGAACCGGAACTCCAGCATCTGCCTCTGGATGCTCAGCCACTTATCGGCCATCTCTTGGGTAATGTAACCCTTCTGCACCAGGAAAGAAAGCCAGTCCTTCTCAAACTGTAGGCACTGGTCCACTATTGTGGATAGGGCAACCCCCTTTTCTTCGGCCAGTTGGGCAATCGTCTTACCCTCACGAAGAGCCGCGGCCAGCTCATCAGTACTTATCCCGAGAATTCCAGCGATAGAATTTAGGCTACACCCCCATCCCCACCCAAAACCTTTCCAGGGTGCCGGGACAGGAGCTTTCGGGGTTGGAGTTGGGGTCTGGGCAAGGGCAACCTCTGCCCCTAGGCCAAGCAGAACACCTATTACCGCTACCACGGTCAAAGCTATAATCCACCTCCTCATTTTATTACCTCCTCTCGGATTGTTTCTGCCCAGAATTATACTGAGCCTTTATGAAGGAATTGTGAAGGGATGTCGGATTCCACCAAATGGACGCTATCTTGACAGAGGCTTTTCAAAAATTTAAAATAGCTTCAAATTTAAAGACACCGGAGGTACCACATGGTCGAAAGTGTGAAAGCCTTCCTGCGCTTTCCATTCACAGGCCCCGACTGGCAAGGCCGCTTTTTAGTTGGATCGGCCCTGATGCTCGGGAGCTTTATAATCCCCATTATCCCTTTTATTTTCGTATTGGGCTACGTCCTGGAGATAATGCGTAGGGTAATTAATGGGGAAGAACCAAGCCTTCTTCCATGGAACGACTTCGGCAAGTACGCTGCCAATGGAGTGAAGGGATTCGTGGCTTGCCTTGTTTACCTTCTGCCGGGCCTTGTTTTTGTAATAGGAAGCTATATCCTTTACTTCGCCTCTGTTTTCTTTTCACCTGAAAGCGAAAGAGCTCCCCTTGCCATTTTCCTGGGGATGGGTCTGTTCATGCTAGGGCTGTTCATCGGTTTAATTCTGCTAATTCTCGGTTCAATCCCCCTTCCTGCCGCTCTCGCAAACTTGGCAGCCAAGGGCAACATAGGGGCAGCCCTTGATATATCAGATTGGTGGTCCCTCATAAGGTCAAATCCATGGGGTTATTTAGGGGCATGGGTATTGACCGTAGGGATAGGATCCATAGGTTACTGGCTCACGATTCTTCCATACTACACAGTGATCCTCTGTTGCCTTTCGTATTTGCTCTGGGCTCCCGTGGGCTTCTACACCTTAGTAGCAGGAGGTGCCGCGTTCGGTCAATTCTATCGGGAAAGCAGTTTTTCCACGAAAGAGATTGAATAATAGCCGGCAAAGGCTACCAATGTAGTCTTAATGGTTTTGCCCATCCAGCAGGAAAGGAGAAATCGCCACAGAGGGAACCCGGAAGTGCCAGCAGCTATCCCGGCCAAGTCAAAGATAGGGTTCGGTATGACGGAGAGAGCGAAAATCAACCAGAAGCCAAATTTTTTCATCCATTTGTTGACTTTTTCGTAAACTTTGTAGTCTTCAATTATCGCCCTGCCTCCAAGTCCTGCCAAATATCCGCTCAGTTCCCCCAGAGCTTCCCCTATTCCCGCCACAAAGCCAACCAGGAGAGGATTGAGCACACTGCCCATGGCGAAGACCACAGCCAAGCTCGGGGCTGGAAATAGAACTGTAGCGTTTCCCATGAAGCTTATGAGCAATACTCCGCTGTAACCATAAACTCTGAAACTCTGGATTTTGTCTCGGAAGCTAATTATTGCAACGGTTATGCCGACGGCAAGGAGCACAGCCACGAAGGCAAAAATGGGGCTTCGTCTTTTCTCCATAACGGTTTCACCTCTTTTAGGGCATTGGAGCCCCAAGACGAAATATCTTAGGATTGGGGCTAAATCCGCGGGTGGCGTTCACCGTGTCCACTATAAGTTTGGCCTTTTCCACAATGCGCCGAAAATCGTAAGGACTGTGAGCTACAAGGATAAGGACGCAATCAGCCCAATTCAGGACTTCATCATCCAAAGGGCGCGAATTCAGCACTATCTTTTTCTGATTGAAGACATTGCCCCCCACTTCAAAGCGCGGAATATAGGGGTCATTAAACTCAACCTTTGCTCCCTGCCTCAAGAGCAGTTCAATTATACGTTCCGCAGGTGAATTACGAGGGTCGTCTACATCCTTTTTGAAAGCCACCCCGAGAGTTAAAATCGCCGAACCCTTTACGGTTTTCCCTTGGCTTTCCAACGCCCTATCCACAAGCTCCACCACATGGTAAGGCATTGTTTCATTGACTTCTGCAGCTAACTCTACAAAGCGGGTGTGAAAGTCGTATTCCCGGGCCTTCCAGGCCAAATAAAATGGGTCGACCGGGATACAATGTCCTCCTACACCAGGGCCAGGGTAAAAGGGCATGAAACCGAAAGGTTTAGTGGACGCTGCCTCTATCACTTCCCATATATCAATGCCCATCCTCTCGCAGAGGAGGGCCATCTCATTCACCAGGGCTATGTTTACACTGCGGAAAATATTTTCCAAAAGTTTCGTCATCTCCGCTACCCGGGGAGACGAGACCTTATGGACCTGAGGACCGAGTTGGGATAAGAGCGAAGCGGCCAGCTCTGTGCATCGAGGAGTTATTCCACCCACGACCTTAGGAGTGTTTTCAACAGTGTGAATTTTATCCCCAGGGTTTATTCGCTCGGGGGAAAAGGCCAGGTGGAAATCTACCCCGGCTTTAAGGCCCGAACTTTCCAGAATTGGACGGACAAGCTCCTCCGTGGTGCCGGGATAAGTAGTACTTTGGAGGAGGACAAGATGACCACGGCGAAGATGGGGCACAAGGCTCCTGCAGGCACTTTCCACGAAGGAAAGGTCTGGGGTTCGCCAGCGATCAAAGGGGGTGGGAACGCAGATGAAAATGGCATCAGCTTTGTGGGCTAAGCGGTAATCATTAGTGGCTTGGAGTTTGCCCTCCCTAACCAAGACAGCAATTTCTTCATCGTTTATGTCTTTAAGGTAACTTCGCCCTTGATTGAGTAGTTGTACCTTCGTCTTATCCAGGTCAATGCCGATAACTCTAAACCCTTTGCTGGCAAAACCCTTTGCCAAAGGCAGGCCTACATAACCAAGGCCGATCACACTTATAATGGCTTCCCTGTTTCTCAGCTTTTCTTCAAGGTTGAATGTTTCCATCAGCACCTCTTTCCCAAGGTTTAGATACTTAAGGGGCACGGGCTAAAGTAACGCCCCAAACTCGCCCCGCTCCCGCTTCTTTGAGAGCAAAACCACACTCTTCAAGGGTCGCACCCGTGGTGCATACATCATCTACCAAAATTAAATCTAGGCCGGCGATTTTTGCTGGATCTGCCTTAAAGGCTCCTTTTACGTTCTCTCTCCTTTCCTGCGCACTCAACCCCACCTGAGACCGCGTGTAACGGATACGTTCAAGAGCTCCTTCAATAACAGGCACGCCCAAATAACGGCTCAGACTTTTGGCTAATAAAGCCGATTGATTGTATCCTCTTTCCCGAAGGCGAATCGGATGGAGAGGCACAGGAATTATGCCATTAAAATGGAAGGGATTCTGGAGAATTCGGGAAGCCATGAGTTCTGCCAGAGTAGAAGCTATAGCTGTCCTACCCCGATATTTAAAAAGGTGCACCGCATTTTGAATGGGGCCTTCGTAGTATACCACCGAAATGATTCCTTCAAGAGAATGGGGTTCCTGAGCGCAGGAATGGCACGTCCCCCATTCATCCATAGGGATCCCACAGAAGCGGCAACATGGTCCTTCCAGGAAGCGAACAACATTCAAACAAGCATCACACAACCACTTTCCCAAGCTCCCGCAGCCTGTGCACCTCGGGGGAAAAAGTAGGTCTAAGATCAAGTCCAAAAGGTGGGTCATTTTAGAACCCAAATATCCCCCTAAAGCTGCCTGAATTTTTGATGATGATAAGGCCAGGACCCAGTAAGATTATGAAAAGGCTGGGGAAAACGAAGAAAACAAGGACCATAATCATCTTGATCGGAGCTTGCCGTGCCAATTCTTCAGCCCTCTGACGGCGCCGGATGCGCATTTGATTGGACTGAATCCTCATAACTTTGGCTATACTGGCACCCAATTCTTCAGCCTGGATGATGGAAGCCACAAAACCTGTGAATTCGGGCAGGTCAACTCTGGCAGCCATGCTACGCATAGCTTCGTGCCTTGCCTTTCCAACCCTTACTTCTCCGAGGAATCTGGCAAATTCCCTGGCTAATTCGTTGTCCCACTTTTCAGCCACCTTGGCCAGTGCCATGTCAAAGCCAAGGCCCGCCTCCACGCTTACGGTTATAAGGTCCATGGCATCGGGTAAAGTTTTCAGGATTTCCTTTTTCCTCGCCTTTATCTTATTACCAAGCCAGAAGGATGGGATTAAAAAGCCAATAAGCCCTAATAGAATGAAAAACACCATCCCCTTAGCTAATGACACCTTTGTCACTCTCATCAAAAGGAAACCAAGAAGTCCGAGAAGGATTCCGGTCAGAACCCTTAACCCCATAAATTCTATCGCAGTCCAGTTGTAGGGGTTCCCGGCCTTTTCTAGATTGCGATAGGTGTTTTCAAGTATGGATTTGGGAGTGAAACGGGTAACAAACTTAGCCAAACTCCTGAGCATGGGTTTTACAACCCGTTCGCTGAAGGGCTGGGAGAGCTCTATCTCCTCTAGAGTCAAGGGCCTTGCACCATATTCCTCTAGGCGTTCCTGAATTGCCACTGTAGTAGTTGACATAGAATAAACAGCCAAAAAGATTATAAGCACTCCTAGACCTATTCCTATAGCTGCTATCAAGGGCAAAAGGTTCACCATAGGCCATCCCCCTTTTACACTTCAATCCTTGTTATATTGCGGATTATGAAGAAACCAACCACCATCATAAAACCGCCTACACCGATTAAAATCCAACCGCACGGATCGGTGAAAAGGTTGTTAATGTAACTCCTGTTTATCATGTAAATTATCAGTGCGAGAGCTAAAGGCAAAAAGCCGATCACATAACCTGTGAGTCTCTGCTGAGCAGTAAGAGCCCGGATTTCTCCCATGATCCTTACCCTTTCCCGGATGGTCTCGTTTATAGTGTCGAGGATCTCAGCCAAGTTTCCTCCTACTTCGTGCTGAATTTTTATCGCTGTAGCCATTAGGTCAAGGTCGTCGCTTTTGACTCTTTTGACCATATTGTCTAAGGCCTGATGAACTGGAAGGCCTATTCCGACCTCGTATATCAACCGATAGAATTCCTCAGATATAGGTGAAGGCATTTCCTTGGCTACGGTCTCCATAGCCTGAAACAGGCTATAGCCAGAGCGCATAGAGTTAGCAATGAGGGTTATAGCATCGGGGAGCTGGCTGTTGAAAGCCTTTAAACGTCTCTGTTGGGCCATTTTAACCCAGAGCCTCGGAAGGTAAAACCCCACGATTGCTCCGGCGATTCCCATAATCACTGAGCGGTGGTAAAGGAGATAAGCCAACATTCCAACCCCAATAGCGCTGAGGAGAGTAAAGGTCAGAAACTCCGATACTGTTAGCTTCAGGTTAGCACTGGCCAGTTCCCTCGCTATCCCTTCACCAAAACGGGTCCGCCGGAATACACTGTCAAATCCAGCCATCGCACGCCTTTCTGGCCTTTCTTCTTTTGTTCGCCTTAAAACTACCTCACGCGCTGCGAAACGATCAAGCCTTTCCTCTATAGCTCTGGCTGGGGATGAAACTATTTGGGTAATCCCCCAGAAAATGAAGATTATACCCAGACTCAAGGAGACTGCCGCCACGAGGGCTAGTTCCATATTTCTACCTCCTTATTCCTATTCCTACCTTAACACCGAAGATCTCCGGAGGAAGGTAGATCCCTGCAGCCTCGATCTTCTCCACTACCTTTGGCCTCAAGCCTGTGGGCCTCAATTGTCCAATTATCTTACCGTTTTCTATTCCCAATTGTTCAAAGACGAAGATATCCTGAAGAACGATGGTGTCACCCTCCATGCCCTTTACTTCGGTTATTTGAACCACTTTGCGGGAACCGTCCTTTAGCCTTTCCATATGGATGATGAGATCAATAGCCGATGCTATCTGTTGACGTATAGCTTTGACAGGTATTTCAACTCCCGCCATTAGCACCATCGTTTCAATGCGCGAGAGGGCATCTCTCGGGCTGTTAGCATGAAGGGTGGTTAAGGAGCCATCGTGACCGGTGTTCATAGCCTGGAGCATGTCCAGAGCCTCACCACCGCGCACTTCTCCCACTATTATCCTGTCGGGCCTCATTCGGAGGGCGTTTATGACTAGGTCCCTCATCGTGACTTCGCCTTTGCCCTCAATGTTCGGCGGGCGAGTTTCCAAAGTTATTACATGCTCCTGGCGGAGTTGAAGCTCAGCGGCGTTCTCTATTGTTATGATACGCTCATCGTTGGGTATAAAACCCGATAGAACGTTCAGAAAAGTGGTCTTACCGGAACCGGTTCCTCCCGATATGACGATATTAAGCCTGGCAATGACACAAGCCTTGAGGAACTCTATTGCCTCAGGAGTTATAGTTCCCAGTTCAATGAGCTTTTCCACGGTAAAGGGTATTTTAGCGAACTTCCGGATGGTCAGAACCGGACCTATCAGCGAAAGAGGCGGGATTATAACGTTAACGCGAGAGCCATCAGGAAGGCGCGCATCCATGTAAGGGACACTTTCATCCACCCTTCTTCCCAAGGGGGCCAGGATCCGGTCTATTACCCGCATCAGGTGTTCACTGTCCCTGAAGGTTGCGTTGGTCTTTTCAATCTTGCCGTTCCTTTCAATGTAAATATTATACGGGCCGTTGACCATTATTTCATTTATGGTGTCATCGTTGAGAAAAGGCTGGATCGGTCCATAGCCGAGGATTTCATCCAAGAGCTGGTTGAAGAGGCGATCTCGTTCAAGCCGGCTTAAGAAAATGTGTTCCTCAGTAAGAACATCATTCAGAATCTGGTCCACCTTCCTCCGGATTTCGGTTTCGTTTATCTCCATTTTGGTCAGGTCTATTTCCGAAAGAAGCTTTTCCTGCACTTTCTGGAAAATGTATGCGAATTTATCAGCTTCAACGGGGGGTCGGACAAGTTTCCTTGGCTCCGCTGGCCTTTCCTGTTCCACCCTTTCAAGGCGCTTAAGCAACGACATGGCTTCCTCCTTTCTGCAGGATTTTATTAGCTAATTTGTAGATCCCTTCGGAAAAAGCCGAGCCTTTTTCCACTGTATAAAGAGGAACCCCACGGTTCACAGAAAGGAGAACTCTGCTTTCATCGTTGGGGATAATCACTTCGATCGGATACTTGAGGGTAGCTTGGATATCCTTAGCACTTATTCCACTACGCCTGTCGTCTTTATTAAGCACTAGAAGGACGTTGTTAATCGGATACTTTAGGGCCTCAAGGACGTGGAAGAATTGCTTTACTCCTTTTATGGCAGTGAGCTCCGGAGTAGTAATTAACAAGATGAAGTCGCTCGTCTCCAGAGCAGTTATTGTTATATCGTTTAGGAAGCTCGGACAATCCACAATTATGTAATCAAATGCTTCTTTAAGGACAGAAAGGACTCTTTTGACCAAGTCCGAATTTATGTAATCAGCCATTTCGGGACGAGGAGGCGCAAGAAGAATTTTTACCCCGGATGGGTGGGTTAGCATTGCACCTGTAACTGTTTCTTCGTCCAAGGATATGTTTTCAGAAACAAGGTCGGCGATATGGCGACGAGGTTGAAGGTTGAAAATGACCTCTTGCCCCCCGAATTGCAAACTCAAATCCACTAGGGCAACCTGAGAATTAGAACCCGAGCTTAAGGCTACAGCCAAATTGGCTGCTATAGCACTGGTCCCAACACCTCCCTTAGGACTGAAAACGGAAATAATTTTGCCGACCTTTTCCGGTTTTTCTTTAGGCCCGATAAACTTAGCGGGAGCTGCCACCGGACGGGCTTTACTAAGTTCATATACCCTTCTTATGGCCGAAATGAGCTCATCGCTGGAAAACGGCTTTATCAGGAACTCCCGGGCTCCTGCCAACATTGCCCGACGCATGTATGCGGGTTCACCCTGAACTGAAATCATCACGACCTGGGTTTCAGGAACCTCACGGGAGATTATCTCGGTAGCAGTTATGCCATCCATTCCAGGCAAGTTTATATCCATGAGCACGATGTCAGGCCGGAGTCTGCGAGCCAACTCCACACCTTCTTCCCCAGTAGCAGCCATCCCCACTATTTCCATATCCGGTTCCAACGAGAGAAGCTTCTTGAGATTTTCCCGGGTCTGAGGTATATCATCAACTATAAGAATCTTTATGCTCATCGCATCAACTCCGCAGCTCTGTATTTGTAGGTGTAATCTAGTTTAGGAGGAACAGGAATGTTGAAACGGCGCAAGATATACTCTAAAGTAACTGCTTCGGTAGAAACTACACTTTGGTCATCGGGATTGCGAAGAGCGAGGTCCACAATAGCCCCTATCTCCCTCAGATACTTGAGGACAAGCGCATCTTGTTGAGGTAGAAGCAGAGTTACATAATTATAGGAAACAACCTGAGGCGAAGCCTGCGTTTCTCCCGTTGGAGTTATTTCTTCTGTAGGAGCAACTGCAGCCCTCAGCCCCACACTTAAAACTTGAACGTTCTGCAAGGCAAGTTGGGTAACATGTTTGGGGATCTGAGTTCCCGGAAAGCCCTCTGGACAAGGTAGCTCGCACTGGCTTTCCCTTTGAACATCCACAAAGTCAATCCCGACCAGAACGTCGACGTAATCCCCGGGCTGGATTGAATAAGCCACAGAAGAGAGCTCATCAACTCTTATAGTAAAAGCTACTTTCCCAGGCGGGATCATGGAAATGGGTTTCTCTGCGAGGATTTTCTCCTTAGTGGTAAGCATGTCTTCAGTTATTATATCTCCCCGGTAAATGTCTACAGCTGCAAGTTTGCCCCTAGTTCTCTCTAAAGAGGAAAGGGCATCAGCCGGGACCTCAGTCACGGGTTTCTCAATGAGGGTTACGGCATCCGGAACAATAGGGGTTCCTACAGGCAAATCCTGAACTGCTACCACTACCTTACGTGTTAGAACAGGGAGCTGAGCTGGTTGTTGAGCTTGCCTGCTCATAAAGAAAAAAACCAGGCAACCCGAAGCCAGAGCAAGGATTACGCCTATCACAAGTAGCAGTCTTCCTCTCATAAACTTGACCTCCTGCCAAGATGACGTAGCCTGTTAATAGCAACGGCCAAAACACCAAGGGCGAGACCGGCCACCGCTATCCACCAAGCATTGCCTGTTCTTGGCAACCTCTGCACTTTTGCGGGAGTGGGCGTCTGGACTGGCTCCGATCTTTTCGCCTTCAAAATCACCTTGATCACGCTTTCACCATCAAGGAACACCTTCGTGTCCCCTTCCACTACCCTCATGCCTTCCAGAGAGAGCTCCCCAACCCCATAACACAACCCGTAGAACCGAAAAAGGCCATCGGTGCCAGTGGCTGTCCGACTTTTCCATCCATTCCCCTTTAATTCTACCACAATTCCCTGAAGAGGGATACCAGTCTCAGCGTCCTGAACTAATCCTTCAACAGCCGAAGAGCACTTCACCCCCGGAGCAGGAGTGGGGATTGGGGAAACAACTACTGGCGTAAAGGTGGGGGTCGGAGGTAACGTTGGCGTGGGCGTTTCTGGAGGGAGCGGCGTGGGAGTAGGGGTATATGTGGGAGGAGGAGCGAATGGAGGCGGTGAGGGAAAAATGGGAATACAAATTGCTTGAATAATAGAAAAGAACACCAAGGCCTTTAGCTTCGCTAATTTTGACATTGCTAATCCCTCTGCGCCAGCTTTTGCTTTAATTTTACCATTTCAGAGGGAACGAAGCAACTTGAAATTACTGAAGTTCGGACTTGAGTTGGGACAGGCCCTTTTGCCGCCACGAGCGCCGATTGGAAATCGGCCTTTCTGGGCCCTTACTGGGCCGGGCATCGGCCTTCGCCGATGCGGAAATCCCGGGCGGCGAAGGCCGCCCGTAGGCCAGAGGCCCAGGGAGGGCGACTTCAGTCGGCACAAAAGCGGGCCGGCGAACCTGTGTCCCAACTTATGTCC
>JBHOQL010000104.1:0-1363 GCA_042408195.1 Anaerolineae bacterium | reverse complement strand
ATAACCGAGTATCAACTTTTTATCCCTGAAGATGCACCTTCAGGCGAATATACAATTGAAATTGGATTTTACGACTGGCGAAGCGGTAAGCGCCTCCCTCTGGCCGATCAGTCCGGGGATGCAGTCTTGCTGGGGAAAGTTTACGTACACTGAGCTCAGAAAGCCTCTTCTTCTACCGGAACTTCTGCTCCTTTGGGAAGTTTGTAAACGAGGCGGCAGAAGGCACAGTAGCCAGGGGCAGTGGTGGGTTGTCCGCATTTCTGGCAAGGATGAAGGGAAGGGGCTTCCTCTTCCCTGAAGCGCACTCTGCCCTCCCCCTTAGCCTGGAGGAAGGAAAGGTAAAAGCTGAGCTTGCTGCCGGGAGAATTCTTCTCAAGCTGGTTCAGGAGGCTCTTGTAGAATATAGAAGTGGAACCCACCGCGTAAGGGCATTCATCGTAAATGTAATCAATTCCCATTAGTAGAGCATAGGCAGCCGTTTCCCTCTCGTACATCCGGCAGAAAGGTTTGACCTTGCGGGCAAGCCCTGGATAGTCGGAGGGAAGGACCGGTTCCTGGCGAGCCAGGTAGCCTGTGTGCCAACGCAGGACATTCCCCAGAAGGGCAGCAGCTTCATCGTCCAGATTGTGGCCAGTGGCGATAGCATAATATCCACCTTCCAGGGCTATCCGGTTCATTTCGTGGCGCTTCACTAACCCGCACAAGGCACAAACCCTTTGCCCACGCCCAGATTCCCTGGCGAACTCCGGAATGCTCTTTCCGTAAAGAGCCTTTACATCTACAACGTGAAGCTCGGCTTCAGGGTGCTCCGAGGCAAATTTCTTCACCTTCTCAAGAGAGACTTCTGAATAGCCCTGATGGCTAATGCCGAGGTTTATATACATACCATCAGCTTTGTAACCCAGCCGCAGGAGAACATCCCAAAGGGAAAGGCTGTCTTTTCCGCCGGAAACCGCTACCAGGATCCTATCTCCGCGCCGGAACATCTTGTAAAGCCTTATGGTTTTCTCCACACGCTCTACAAACCATTCAATGAAATGGTCGCGACAAAGGGCCAGCTTGTGCTGGCGCATATTTATTACCGCTTCTTTCCCACACTTTCGGCACCTCATTTTACCCTCCCGATATCACCGCTATGAGCTTGACTACGTCGCCATCCTTGAGGACGGTGTCTTCGGTTATGAGTTTTCCGTCCTTTACTGGAATAACCGCCTCTATCATAAGGCCCACTTCTTCTACCGCTTTCTTCACCGTTATTCCTGGCCTTACTTCCCATTCTTTATCCCTGTAGATGAGCTTGACCATCCCTATCACCTCCTTCGGTGGTTTTCCCTTTAATTTTACTCCCGTTTCCCCCGATTTG
>JBHOQL010000096.1:0-3179 GCA_042408195.1 Anaerolineae bacterium | reverse complement strand
GGACTCTGAAGCACCCTAATCACCGCCTCGACCTCGGCGGCAGTGATGTCAGGAGAGGACATGGGAATCTGCATCATAGGTTCTCTCCGATCTGAGCCAAAATCACTTCTAAGTAACCCATGGTTTTAATTTCAAAATGTGGTGCATGTTCAGAAGATGGCGGTTCCAAGTGACTATATAAACCTTCTGGGCTACGGATACGCACTGTCCACATGCCTACCCGCCGGGCACCGAGAAAGTCTTTTAATGGGTTGTCTGCCACGTAGACCGCTTCGGGTCCTGATATATTTAACCTTTCCAAAACTATTTCAAACGATAAGGAGTTCGGTTTCCACGCTTCGCGGCCCCACTCATCAGAGAAGACCAGAACATCAAAGAATAGGGTAAGACCTAAAGCAGCAAGTTTTCTCCTCTGCGTTTCAACGTAGCCATCGGTGACCAGACCAAGTCGGTAGCGCGGGCGAAGGCGCCTGAGCAAGTCTGGCACCTCGGGATAGGGCGCAATATGCGGGTCGTGTTCACGATAAACCCGCACCATTTGATGGACCCAATCATCAGGCTTGAATCCATGGCTTTCCAGCCACCGATTGAAGGTATCTCCCCGAACGCCCTCCTCAAAAAGCCGGCGGAGTTCAGCCACACCTTGAGCAGCCGGAATGCCCAGATGCTCCTCAGCCCACACAGCCACAGCTTGGAAGCCACTAAACACATAGGCTTGTTCTGGATATAGGGTATCGTCCAGATCAAATACGACGGCTTGCAATTTGGTCATAATCTTCTTCTGTAAGGAAGAAAGATTCGTCGAAACGAGTCAGGTATAGATTAACTTTGTACGAGCCGAGTGGAGGAATCTCAACGGGCAACCCTGCGGCCAGAGCCAGGAACCAGCGCGGGGCATGCACACCAGCGGCAAACCCCAGCGGTGCTCCTCCACCGAAGCGGGCGTTTATTTCTGTAAAATATGGTTGGCCCTCCCTCAATATGCATTGAACATTCAGAGGGCCCACAGCGTTCAACCCCCTGGCAATTGTTACGCAATGTTGGATAATGGCAGGATTATAAATAGTCTTCCCCTTTGACACTTCACCCCAACGCACCTCTATACGCTGACGAGAGACCACTGCCAGAACATGGCCACCATTAAAGTCACAATATATATCGCTCGTAATTTCCGGCCCAGGCAGGTATTCCTGTACAAGAGGTTCAGGCACATGCTCAAGGAAAAATCTCAACTCCTTTTTGTTATTTATTTTATACGTGTGTTTACTTGCACTGCCAAAGCGTGGTTTAATGAATAGAGGGTATTCCAACCTGTTCTCAAAGACTTGTTCCGGAAGCCAGGTATTCGGCGTAGGGATACCCAATTTCTTAAAAAACTGGTAAGTCAGCCACTTATCGGCAGCAATTTCCGCTGCTTCAGGAGAGACAACGATTACTCGGGCGCCGGTGGCCTCCAAGTCTTGACGATAACGAGCCAGCAGGGAGATATCCGGATCAATCAGCGGGAAAATCAAATGTACGCATTCACGGCGACAAATTTCGGCCAGTGTAGGGATATAGGTTGGATCGGAGAGGCGGGGAACAATGTAAGGCCGATCGGCTTCCTGCAAAGCCGGGGCCAGAGGATCAACATCCACCGCGACGATGCGACCATCAAGGCGCAACTCAGCATAGGCCCGCCGGAAAGCGCGAAGCAGCTCCACCCGCCGACCAACGCTGGTGAAGAGGACATTTATAGCCCTACTTGTGCTCATACTTATCACCGTTTAATCACCACTGCTTGGGCTGTGGGTAGAATGATTGGCTTATCTCTTATTGAGGAGAAAAAGTCATCCACTGCTGCCCGTATTGCATGTCGGTATGACCAAAAACCATAATCATCAAACAGTATTACCCCCCCCCGGGTTAGACGAGGCCAAAACCACTTACAACATTCCAAAGCGGTAGGATAAATATCCACATCTACATGCACGAATGAAAAGTAATCTATATCTTCAATTTCAGCAAAGGTATCTGGCATAAGGCCAGGATGAAACCTTACGAAAGAGAAGCGCTCTAAGCGCTTTTGAACATAGTCTAGACTTGTGTCCCCAAAATCGCCTGGAGCATGATAGTCACGCTCAGGAACAGCCAGATCGGGCATGCCTTGGAAAGTATCAAACAGATGCAAGTATTTATTGGTGACTCCTTCTGCTTCCATAATACAGCCCAATAAGTACGCTGTTCCTCCAGTGTAGGTGCCACATTCAGCCACGTCACCATCAAGCGAAACAGCATACCGAGCAAACTGATAAATCATATAACACCTATCCAACGAAACAATCAAAGGACCAGATTTCTTTATTTCTGCAATGAATCGGGCGAATTCCGAATTTGCGGTATAATAAGGAGTATACACAAGATGACCAGATGGGACTTGCAGAGTATATGCTTTTCCTTGATAAGCAAGTAGCTCCACTAATCTCCAAGCGGCATAATAAAGTTTTCGGAAAGTTTTACCCAGGCACCTGATTGACCTACATCGCTTTATAGAATATTTATCCTTTAACGTTTGCATGATTGTTCTCCCACCCCTTGAAATTTCGGCATCGTCGCATACCCTTCTGCACTCACCCCTTCCCGCTTCAGCACCTTCCAGGCCGTGCGGACCAGAATCTGGAAGTCCAGCCAGAGAGACCAGTGGTCCACATACCATACGTCCAGCCGGAATTTCTCTTCCCAATCCAGCAGGTTCCGGCCACTGGCCAGCACCGGCCCGGCCATCCCCGGCGGCATCTCGTGGCGCCGCCACTGCTCCGGAGTATAGAGGTCCCGGTATTCCACCAGCAGCGGGCGAGGGCCCACGATACTCATTTCCCCCTTGAGCACATTGAAGAGTTCCGGCAACTCATCCAGCGTTAGGCTGCGGAGGAACTTCCCAACCCGGGTCAGGCGCTGCTCATCAGGGAGCAGGTTGCCCTCCGCATCCCGGGCGTCGTTCATCGTACGGAACTTGTAGATGGTGAAGACGCGGCCCCGATAGCCGATGCGGGGCTGACGGAAGAAAATGGGCCGGCCCATGGTCAGCCAGATCAGCAAAGAGATCAGCAAGAACAAAGGAGAAAAGAGAATCAGGAGAAAAGCGGAAAAGGCAATGTCAAAGAGACGTTTGAGGGCCATCTGGGCTCGCCAGGAGAGCC
>JBHOQL010000074.1:0-18221 GCA_042408195.1 Anaerolineae bacterium | reverse complement strand
TGGCGCTGTGGGAGCGCATCAACCCTCTGCAACTGCGCGAAGAGATTTACTAGATGGTGGAGGAATTGTTTTCCCTGCCCAATGCCACTCCAGGAGTGACGGAAGAAGTCTATCAGGCCCTGCAGGTGCTTCAGATACGCTCTCCCTCTTTTCCCACCCGGTAACATTATCATTTGATTTGACAGGATCATTCCTGAGATAAGGTGCATGCACGATTTGTCAGAAAGGGTGTGCCAGACAACGGGTATAGGTTAGAAGGAGGACACTGGGCAATCGTCTTTTCCCAGCAACCTCTTTTCAAACAGGCTCGCAGATGGGCAACCGCGCCAGCACCCCCCAACTCCTCCCGGCCCCCTAGTAAGTCACCGCCTGCTAAGCCGCCCCTCCTGCTACTGTCGTCTTTTCCTGGCAGTGCCGAATCACTTCCATCACCTTCCCTTCCCACAACTCATCCAGGCGCTTCCCCGCCCATTCCTGGGCCTGAGACCTCCCCTACCCCCAGGCAGCCCAAGCCACTCTCCAGACATACTGAATCCAGTTCGCCCCATTCCCGATCGCCGCAAACCTCTTTCCATTGGGTCACTCCTCGCCGATACCTTTCCAGACAGAGCGCTCGCCCGAACGCTTCTGGGCCCTCCCGCGAATCGCTCCGTTGGGATGGCGGCGGAGCAATTTTTCCATCTCCTCCTAGGTCCACACCAGCGTTCCACGTTCCAGGGCCTGTGCAGGCGAGGGAGACAGTTGAAGAGAAGCCAGGTCCCGCCAGCCTCTATGGCTGCTCGCTCTCTTTCCACAACTACCTGACCCAGATCCTCGGTAACTTCCCGAATGGTGTTGGGGCAGACTGGGTGGACCAGATGAGCCGCTTCCTCAAAGGGGAGTTGAACACTTGCCAGGGCCAGGGCGTTATCCGCCAGCACAAAGTCCCAGTTCCTGATTCAGCGATACAGTTATGTGATGAAAGGAAGGGCAAAGGTAATAGGAGCTGTTTCACCTTGAGCGTTCCCAGGAGGGGCAGAAAGGTCGCTGGCCATTTTCGCTGATAGTGGACGGTCTGAACACACAAGCAGGGAATGTTGGGTAAGAAGAAAAGCCTGCCCAGTTTGCGAAGGGGGCAGGCGTTTCTATTTCCTCCAGTGTTTGGGGTTGAGCAGTCATCCATTCGGCCATCCGTTGGGCCAGTTGAGCCATTTGTTGGGTGAAATCTTCTTGCTGGAAAGGTGGACGGCGGGTCATTGAGTGCCTTTAGAGGCATGGGGGTGACCCTCATCGTACTCCCTTCTGCCCAAAAGGCAACCCGCTCAACCTATCCAGTAAATCGCTGACAAATCATGCATGCACCCCTAGCCTGCTATTGCTTGCTATGGAGCTTTTAATGGTGTAAAATTTATACTAAGATAAGCTCGGGGGCAAAGTCAAGGAGGCAAGATGCCTGTTATAAAGGTCTCTGCTAAATCTCGTTCTACAGCTGTAGCAGGAGCCATAGCAGGGGTAATAAGGGAAAGTAAAAGGGCAGAAGTCCAAGCTATAGGGGCCGGTGCCGTCAACCAAGCTATAAAAGCCATAGCCATTGCCAGGGGTTATTTAGCCCTGGATGGTTACGATATCGTTTGCATCCCTTCTTTCACTGAGGTGGATATAAACGGCCAGGAAAGGACAGCTATAAAATTTATTGTGGAGCCGCGCTGATCATGGCGCCGGTTAGCCCTTTAAAAGCTCCACCTGCAAGGCAGGGATTTCAACGGTGGACTCGTCTTCCAGCCGGATGGTTACTGTTTCTTTTATTACGTTTATCGCTGTAATTTTGCCTTCCCCTTGCGGCGTTTTTATTTTTTGCCCCACTTTAGGCAGTCGCTCTTTGAATTCTTTGTAGATATCGTATTCATAACGCAGGCAACACAGGAGCCTGTTGCACAGCCCCGAAATGGCTGTTGGGTTTATAGGCAAATCCTGAACCTTAGCCATCTTTATGGAAATTGAGGCGAATTCGGTAAGGAAAGAAGTACAGCACAGGATGCGGCCACAAGGTCCTATGCCTCCCATGAATTTAGCCTCGTCACGTACTCCTATCTGGATGAACTCGACCTTTACCTCTAGTTCTTCCTCGAGGCGTTGAGCAAATTCTTTGAGGTTTAATTTTTCCTCCGAAGTGAAATAAAGGTTGAGCTTTGTTCCCTCAAAATTGTATTCTGCTCTCACCAATTTAATCCTCAGCTCCAACTTTTTGGCCAACTCGCGTGCTTTGGCCAGAGCTTCCCCCCCTTTTTGCCGATATAAATCCATCCTCAGGAGGTCCCATGGAGTGGCCTTGCGGATTATACCCTTAAGCGGGGTTTCTATCTCTCCCTCCGCAATTTCCCGCGGGGGTATAATGACTTTTCCAATGTTCCAGCCCTGAGCCGTTTCAACCACTACATAATCACCCCTCTCCAAGTCCTCAAAACCTGAAGCGTCAAAGCTGTAGATTTTGCATCCCTCTCTAAAACGCACTCCTACCACTAACGGCACCGTTCACCTCCTAAACCAGTATTGGTAATCTAAGCATCAGGACATCCAGAGCTATGCGTGGATTAGCGTTACGGTTCAAGGCCTCCAGTATAAACCGCAGGTCCTTCAAGCCACTGCGGATTTTCTCCTTCCCGAGCCTTAAAGCAAGTGGGGTCATTTTCTCTTTGAAATCCAGATTTACGATCATCTGTTGAGCTCCCTCAAGGATAAGAAGCATGTCACGCATGGCTAAGATCCACCGTCGGAGCATTTCCTGGAGCCTTTCTGTATCCTTACCTGCAGACTCAACCCACTCAAGCCTTGCTACGATGTCGCTTCTGAGAATTAAAAGGAGAGCATCCAGGTCTTCCTCTCGCCTGCGAAAGGCTTCTTCGTCTTCAATTAACTCAAGGGCCTTTCCTATGCATCCTTCTGAAAGGCGAGCGAGAAGGGAAGCTCTGGAGCTTTCAATTCCCAATTCCCTTTCCAGAAAATTGCGGATCAGTTCTTCGGGTAGCGGCCTCAGATTCAAGACCTGGCACCTTGATACGATAGTCGGTAGAAGTAGGTCAGCTGAAAGAGCCGTGAGGATGAAAAGGGAATGAGAAGGGGGCTCCTCGAGGGTTTTTAGCAGACTGTTGGAAGCTTCTGGCGTGGCCTTTTCCATGTCGGCTATAATGAAAATGCGATAAATGGCTCGATGCGGTGCCAGATGAGCTTCTCTCTGCAATTCCCTTATCTGTTCAATCTTAATGGACCCGTTTTCCGGTTCTAGAATTTTTACATCCGGATGGCGACCTTGAGCTATGTCGCGGCAGTCTCGACACTCACCACAGGGCGGCACACTGACCCTGCAACACAAAGTCTTAGCAAACTCGAGGGCTAATGTCCGCTTCCCCACCCCTTTCGGTCCGGTGAAAAGGTAAGAATGAGAGATATCCCCGCGCCTTACAGCATTTTCCAGAAACTTAAGGGCCCACTCATGGCCGATCAATCCCTGCTTCACCTCCAAGCTGTTCTATAAAGGCATCAATCCGGTTGCGGATCTGCTCTTCGGAATAGTAACGGGAATCACACATATCCGCATCAATTATGAGGCCAGGGACTCCTGTAGCGGCGCTGACAATTCGTCGGATGTCGTACTGGCCGAGGGAATATGGTTTACATGAGCGGTTGGAGTGCATCACAAAGCCATCTACCTGGTATTCCTTTATAAGACTTATCATTTGCTGAGCCCTGTAGGAAAGGCTCCGGTTCAACAGGACAGAGGTATAAGCTCTGGCAAGGGCCTCCAGAGGTTCACCTCTTTCAACTGGGTTATCCCATGCGCCGGTATAGGTATCTACCACAAAACAGCAACCTTTCTTAGCAAAATAAGTGTAAAACCGATACAAGCGGTTCCACAAGGCAATGTTATCCCAGAGGAGGCGGTAGCGTTCTTCCGTGATTGCTCCTTCTCCTCGTTCAACCCTCTCCTTGACCTCGTCCCTGAGGGCTTTGTAGTAATCAACAGCTTCCCTAGTTCCTCTCAACACTACAATTGCAGCCATATTGACGAAAAGATCAGGAGCATTGAGAGGAGAGGGACGGGTCTTACACAGTCGCCTTATCTCCCCCCACAGGTGAACGCATTCGTTTGAGAGTTCCAGCACTTCCCAGAAGCGTTTGTAGTTCAAGCGGCGACGGGTATATCGCTCCAGGAATTCAATCAATCCTTCAAGCTGGCTTTTAACGTAGCTGATTATATGTGGTTCAAGGCCATTATGCAAGAAGGGCGTGTCCAAAACAAAGATGGGGATACGGTAATGGTGGGCCAGAGCCTCAAACCACTTGACCACCGTCCCACAGATATTATTGCAGACAACGAGGAGGTCAGGCTTGGGCAAGCCACGCATCGGGGCTCGTGCGGGGTTGAAAATGCTTCCCAGGTTGATCTTGGCGTAAGAGCAAAGTTCTGGAGCGTAACCGTGAGCTTCGGCTTCTTCGCTGAGAACTGTTCCCAATCCCCTTGCTCCACACAGGGCTCCATAGTTTTCAGGATAGGCTGCTTCAATCCCCATGGCTCTGAGGATTTCCACCGGAGCTCCACTGGTGACCCAAGCCAGAGGACGAAAGAAGCGCAAATAGCGTATCTTGAAGTAATACCTCTGCATTATTTTCGCGAGGATTTGGGTGCTTTTGAGGCGCTTAGCCGGCATCTTCCTTCTCCTCTGAACGGGGTAGAGTGAACCAAAAAGTGCTGCCCTTTCCCACTTCGCTTTCAACCCAAATCCGCCCACCCCACATGCTGACAAGCTCTTTAGCTATGTAGAGGCCCAGGCCAAGGCCCCTATGCTCCCTGCTTGCCGGCTCTCCCACTTGGTAGAAACTGTGGAAAATGTTTTCGCGTTCTTCAGGAGGGATTCCAATACCAGTATCTCTAACAAATATGCAAGGTCTGTCTCCTGGCCTTGCCCCTATAGTTATTTTCCCTCCAGAAGGGGTGAATTTCACAGCGTTGGATATAAGATTGCTCAGGACCACTTCCAGTTTTGCGGGATCGGCCTGAACTCTGTGGACTTCGGGAGAAAGGTCAATGGCTATTTCAATTCCTTTATCCCTTATCATGGGCATGTAGCCTTCCAGCACTCGCTCTATAAGCTCAGGTAGGAAAACACTTTCAATCTGAAGCGTCGTGGCCTTCTTTTCCAGTCGCTTTACGTCCAATATGTCCTGAATAAGGGAAGAGAGGCGAACAGCATTACGGACGATGATTTCAGCAAATTCCTTAAAGCGCGGGTCCTGAAGTTCTTCGCTCAAGACTGAAGCGTAGCCCAGGATGAGGGAAAGGGGGGTGCGGAATTCATGAGCCATAGTAGTTATGAAATTGCTTTTCAACCTTTCCAGTTCCTGCAGTTCAACGAAAGCCCTCTGGACATGTTCAAAAAGTCTGGCATTTTCCAGTGCAATAGCTCCCTGGCTAGCCAGAATGGTCATGAAGTCTTGGTCCGATGGGAGAAAAGAAGGGGAACCAGGATATTTGAAGGCTGCTAAGAACCCAAGGAGCCTTTCTCCAGCTTTCATAGGTGCCGCCAAGAGCTGAGCAAGTCCCACTTTTCCCATTAAAAGACTTACTTCCGTTGAGCTTTCTTGGGACCAAAGCAGAGCGGAATCCCTCTCCTCTACAGCTTTCATGAGCTTAGCCTGGAGTTCCAGGGATAGGCGGGTAAGGGATTCCGAAGGTTCTCCCAGGAGTTTATCCCGGTCCACTTCGTACATCCAGACCCCATCGGCAGAAAGGCTTTCCCGGGAGATTTTGAGGAGCTTGTTCTCTAGTTCCTCAAGTTCCAGAGTGCTCAAGAGCGTTTTGGAAATTTCAAAAAGGGGAAGCAGTGCTTTGAGACGGAGGCTTTCCTTCCGTAATTGATCCATCTCCATCACATAGGAAACGATGGCTTTAAGTTCATCGGGGGTGAAAGGCTTGAGGAGAAAACCGTTGACACCCACCCTTATGGCTTTGAGGGCCAGATCCAGCTGGCCGTACGCACTCATCACAATCCAAGGTACGTCAGGGTAGATTTCACGAATAAGACAAGCGGTTTCAATCCCATCAATCCCAGGCAATTTTATATCGGTAATGATAAGGTCAAAAGGCTTTTCTTTGGCCTTGTCCACCGCTTCGAGGCCATCGGCAGCGGTTTCTACTTCAAAATTCATCGTTTGGAGGATGTATTGACATATTTTCCGGATTGATACCTCATCATCTACGACTAAAACCCGTTTCTTAGGAACCAAGGCTTTCCACCAGTTTTATCCAGTTCTTCTCTTTCCGATAGGGGCCTATAACCGCGAGCTTCATCCGCGAGGACCTAATGAGCTCCTCAGCCGCCCTCTTCACGTCCTGGGCGGTTACGGCATCAATGGCTTGTATTACTTCGGAGGGGCTCAAGAAGCGGCCG
This sequence comes from Anaerolineae bacterium, assembly GCA_042408195.1. Taxonomy (GTDB): domain Bacteria; phylum Chloroflexota; class Anaerolineae; order SpSt-600; family SpSt-600; genus SpSt-600. The sequence continues at coordinate 11,796 of JBHOQL010000074.1, read as the reverse complement.
AGGAGGAGCTCCTGACGGCCGTACCAAAAGGCAAGGTTTAAGGAGTCTTCAAGTTGGAGCAAAAGGGAGCCCTTAAAGAACTCCTTGGCTTTTGCCAGTTCTTTTTCGGGAACCTCTTGAGTTTTGAGCAAATAAAGTTGTTCCACTATGGCTTGCAGCGCCTCATCAAAACGATCAGGCGATATTCCGGCGACGATTCCAACAGTACCTGAATCCGTAAAAGACTCGGTATAGGAACTTATACTGTAGGCAAGGCCTCTTTTTTCCCTGATCTCGGAAAAGAGGCGCGAGCTCATCCCTTCCCCCAAAAGAGCATTCATGACCAAAAGGGCGAAGCGGTTAGGATGGTTTAAGGAGAGACCATACCAGGTGAGGACCAGATAGGTTTGCTCTACCCGGCGTCTTTCATAGGCTTGAGCCGGGCTATCAGAAGGGAGAGGCGCAGGAACAAAGTCAGAGGGTGAATCTCCTGTCCAGTTTGAGAAATAGAGATTTGTGACTTCCAGCGCTTCTTCAAAGGTGATGGCCCCCGCAAGGCTTATGACAGTTCTGGTTGGCACATAATGTCTGGCTTTGAATTCCAGGAGTTTTTTTCGCGAAAGGTTCTGAAGGCTTTCTTTCGTTCCGATTATCTCCCTTCCAAGAGGATGATTGGGCCAGAGAAGTCTCGTGGCCATGACGAAAACCCAGTCTTCCGGGGAATCCCTCATTCCCCGCAGTTCTTCCAGGATGACCGCTCGCTCTTTTTCTATATCTTCCTCACGGAAGAGAGGGTTGAGGAGCATGTCGCTTAAAAGCTCAAAGCCCAACTTCCAGTGGTCTTTGGGAAGTTTAATCCAGTAAGAAGTCATCTCTAGAAAAGTACCACCGTTTACTACACCACCTACCCCTTCTACCGATGAGGCTATGTCCCTGGCGGTAGGCCATTTACTGGTGCCTTTGAAGGTCATATGTTCAATGAAATGGGAAGCTCCCCCTTCGAAATCGCTCTCGTAGCGAGAGCCCACCCCCACCATGAAGGCCATACTAACCACCATGGTATGGGGCATAGGGGTAACCAACAAACGGACTCCATTGGGCAGCGTGGCCTTTTCTGGCTTTAACATCCCGCACTCTGTTTTTCAAAAATTTCTAGGGCAAGTTTTTCTTTATCACAATACAATCTCTGGCGGGCCATTAGCAAGTCCCAATCCACCTTGTGGCCATCAAACTCCGGCCCGTCCACGCAGGCGAAGCGAGTCTGTCCATCCACCTCCACTCTGCATGCTCCGCACATTCCGGTGCCATCAACCATAATCGGGTTAAGGCTCACTACCGTTTTAACTCCAAAGGGTTTAGTGGTGAGCGAACAGAATTTCATCATTATTGCAGGGCCAATAGCCCACACCGCATCTATCTTACGGCCACTCTCCAATAGCTCCTTGAGAGGCACAGTGACTACTCCCTGACGGCCGTAGGAGCCGTCGTCGGTGCAGACGATAAGCTCATCGCTTACGGAACGGAGTCTATCCTCCCAGAAAAGGAGCTCCTTGGTTCTGGCTCCTATGATAGAAATGATGTAATTTCCAGCATTACGTAGTTCCCGCGCTATGGGGTAAACGGGAGCAATACCCAACCCTCCACCAACGCATACCACAGTTCCATAATAGTCAATCTCTGTAGGCTTGCCAAGGGGACCAACCACAGCGTAGAGTTTATCCCCCGACTTCATTCTTGCCATGAACTTCGTGCTCTTCCCAACAACCAGAAAGACAATGGTTATCCATCCCTCCTCTCGGTTGAAATCGGCAATGGTTAAAGGTACCCTTTCTCCTTTTTCCCAGGGCACCACGATTACGAACTGACCAGCTCTGGCTTTAGAAGCGATCCGCGGAGCGTAGACCTTGAACTCTTTTGTTACTGGAGAATGGTCAATTTTCTCGAGGATCTCGTACATTTTAGCCTCCTTTTTACGGTGAAAAAGCTTAAGCAGCCGAGCTCATTATACCTTGTTGAAAAATTGGTGTCAAGCATCTTTGTGAGCCGGTTTGCGAAAGCTTGTCCCCATGTGGTATACTTCTGTCAGATTAACGGAGGAATAAATGGAGGTAGAGGAACTTTTCTCTCAGCTGGATAAGAAATTGGAGGAAATTCGTCTGAGCTTCGAAAGGGATGAGATCTCTTCCCAGGAAATAGCTGGCCTTCTAAAAAAAGCTCTGGTGGTTTTGGAGTTGTCCACCCAGAAAAAGGCCAACCCGTTGGAGATAAATGTCGCGCTTGATTTGGCGGAGAGGGAGAGAGAAATTTTTGCCGATCTTATCATGGAATTGGGCGGACATCTGGCCGAAGCCTTTCGGGAGCAATGCGAGGGCGCGGAGTTCCGGAAAAAGCTGTTGGAAGAACTCAGAAGGGTTAACCTTTGGCTCCAGCCCCCCGATGATTTCATAAGGATGGGTTTAGTTGAAGGGTTCAAGTACTTTGTAAAGAAAGCCTTTGAAAACATCCCGGTAAAAATTGAGCTACGCCTGGAGGATTTCCCAGAAAAGTTGCCCAACCTTCTTGCTCTATTTCTCTTCCGACTTCTGCAGGGAGCTCTCCTCTACGCTCACAAGTACGCCAGAGCCAGTAAAATTGAGTTCTATTCCTCAAGGGAGGAAAAAACCCTATTGATCCAGCTCCGTCACGATGGCATACCCTTCGACGAAAGAGATGTAGGTATGCTCACAGCTTTGCTTCCCCTTTATGCCCGGGTCCATGCCCTGGGAGGAGAGATGGGAATAGTTGGGGGTGCCCTTTCTTTCCGCATTCCTTTCACCCTTGTTTAACCTTTCCCGGAGGCAGGGGTGATAGAGGTCCTTTTGGTGGATGACCATCCGATTTACAGGCAGGGGCTCAAATACATTTTAGAGCAATCTGGAAAGATCAGAGTCGTGGGTGAGGCTTCTGATGGTATAGAAGCGCTGGAATTGGCCAAAAAACTTTCTCCAAACGTAGCAATCGTGGACATAAACTTGCCCAAGATGAATGGCATAGAGCTAACCCGTTCTCTCAAAATACACTGCCCCAATACCGCTGTTATCCTTATAACTGGTTTTGATGCAGAACACCAGCTTTTCCATGCAATAAGGGCAGGTGCTGCCGCCTACTTTACCAAGGATATCTACCCGGAAAAATTAGTTGAAGCAGTAGAGGTAGTAGCCCAAGGCTATTATTTGATTGGAGAGACAATCCTGAAAGAGCCAGCGGTGGCCCACTGGCTCATCAAGGAATTTGAAAGGCTGGCTGTTGAGCTTGGAGGGGAACCGGGGAAGTTGTTCAATCCCTTGTCCTCCCGGGAACTGGAAATACTTCAACTTATAGCCAAGGGCTACTCCAACAAGCAAATAGCCCGAGTTCTGGGAATAAAAGAGCAAACGGTAAAAAATCACCTTACTTCAATCCTCCGCAAACTCGCGGTGAACGATCGCACCCAAGCAGTCCTTTATGCCTTAAGGCGAGGCTGGATAAGGCTTGAGGAATTGGGAGGCGAAAATGCAAATGTTCTTCCAGTTTCTAAAAGAATGCGCTGATGAGTATAATAAACTCCTCAAAGAATTGAAGGAAAACGAAGATCTCCTGCGCGAAGCTCGGGCAGAACTGGAAAGAGTAACCTCGCAGAACGCACAGATGACCATTAAGCTCCGTCAGATGGAAGCAAACATTGATCGTTATTCGCCTAGGGATGTCCATAAAGCCTATAAACAGGCTCAGGCCCTGCAGGTTCAACTTTTAACCTTGAGAGAAAGGATTACCCAAATAGAAACCCAGCACAAAGCCTTGGAGCGCTTCGCTCGCCATCTGCGTCGTCTCCTCGAGATAAGCGAACAGGAGGAAATAAGCCAACCTCCAGAGAAAGAAGCTTTTATACCCAGCGAAATCGTCCTCAAGGTTATTGAAGCCAAAGAGCAAGAAAAGCGGGAACTGGCCCGTCAGATGCACGATGGTCCAGCTCAGGCCCTCACGAACCTTATGCTTCAGGCGGAAATCTGCGAGAAGTTTTTCTCTCGCGATAGAGCCAGAGCTCAGGAAGAGTTAGCCAATCTAAAAAAGGCGGCTATTGAAACTTTTCAGCAAATCCGAAGCTTCATCTTCAACCTCCGCCCTATGATGCTGGATGACCTTGGCCTTATACCGACCCTTAGGCTTTACCTCCAAGAATTCGAGAACAAGGCAGGCATAAAAACTGTTTTTAATTTGACAGGTCAAGAGATGAGGCTTCCCTCTTACATGGAAATCGTGCTTTTCAGGGCACTTCAGGAATTGTTGGACAACGTGCAACGTCACTCCAGGGCTACTCAGGTTCAAGTTTTAGTAGACATAACAGGCAACAGAGTTGGGGTTGTGGTGGAAGACAACGGCGTTGGTTTTGATGTGGAGGCAACATTGCCTATGGGAGCGGCGGGTATAAGCAGTGTGCGGGAGAACATTATGGCCATAGGCGGTGAGCTAAAGGTTGAAAGCACTGTAGGGAAGGGCACAAGAGTCACCATTGATTTGCCTATCCCGGAAAAATGAGAAATCGGGAGCACGAGGGGCAAAATCCCATTGCCAGCAAACGCAGGGGTTGCTCTGGAAACACCGAACCCCAAATGGTGGCGAGTAGATGGAGAGAATTTTATCCATTTCCGAAAGGTTCTAGGGACACTACTGCGGAAAAAAATGGAAAAAGAGCTGGGGGTAACCTCTCGCCCTGCTTCCAAACCTCCAGCCAAGCAAAACTGAATCTCACGGGGTAAGGAAAACCAAGGGGCTGAGGTAAATTCTTAGCTTAATAATCCGGTGATGGGCCAAAAGGCCCTTTCCAGTTTTTGAGACAATCCACCAGGAAATTCAAGCGGAAAGGAGGAGGGGGAAAATGCCAACTCTAAAATACCATATTAAGGACCTTTCCCTTGCCCCAGAAGGGAAAAAGAAAACCGAATGGGCCTCTCAGGAAATGCCTGTGCTTAAACTCATAAGGGAACGTTTTGCCAAAGAAAAGCCCCTCCAAGGCATCCGCATCTCCGGATGCCTTCACATAACAAGCGAGACCGCCAACCTAGCCCTGACTCTCAAAGCTGGCGGAGCAGAAGTAGTCCTTTGTGCCTCCAATCCCCTCTCCACCCAGGATGAAGTAGCTGCTTACCTTGTGGAAGAAGGTATCTCTGTCTTTGCAATAAGGGGCGAAGATAGGGAAACTTATTACCGTCACATCCACGCGGCCCTTGACCACTGCCCTCACATTACAATTGATGACGGGGCAGATCTTGTTTCAACGTTGCATAAAGAGCGGACTCACCTGCTGGAAGGAGTTATCGGGGGGACGGAGGAGACTACAACAGGGGTTATCAGGTTGAGAGCAATGGCCAGAGACGGAGCTCTGCACTATCCTATAATTGCAGTAAACGATGCCCTCACCAAATACTTGTTTGACAACCGCTATGGTACAGGGCAATCCACCATTGACGGGATCCTCAGAGCCACAAACGTCCTTCTCGCAGGCAAAACTTTTGTGGTAGCTGGCTACGGATGGTGCAGCCGCGGTATAGCGATGCGGGCAAGAGGCATGGGGGCTAAAGTTATAATCACCGAGGTCAATCCCCTGCGAGCCCTTGAGGCCCTTATGGATGGCTATTGGGTGATGCCAATGCGCGAAGCAGCCAGAATCGGTGATATTTTTGTTACCGCTACCGGTGATATAAACGTCATAGACCGAGAGCATTTCCTAGTTATGAAGGACGGAGTTATATTAGCTAACTCCGGCCACTTCAACGTAGAAATAAATATCTCAGCTCTGGAAGAGCTGGCTGTTGAAAAGGTACGCATCCGCCCAAATGTAGACCAGTACATACTGCCCGATGGTCGGCGCATAAACCTCTTAGCCGAGGGAAGGCTTGTAAACCTGGCCGCCGCAGAAGGCCACCCGAGTGCTGTTATGGATATGAGCTTCAGCAACCAAGCCTTGAGCGTCGCCTACCTGGTCAAAAATGGTCACGCTTTGGAGAAGAAAGTTTACCCAGTGCCCAGAGAAATCGATGAAGAAGTTGCCCGTCTGAAGCTGAGGTCTCTCGGAGTTGAAATTGATACTCTCACCCCCGAGCAAGAGAAATACTTAAGCTCGTGGGAAGAGGGAACTTAGAGATTTGGGGTTACCCTTGCTCTAATGATATAATTGGCCCAATCAATCTTGGGGGGAATGCTTATGAACCGAAATCCCTTGCCTTATATAGCCATAATCCTGATTTTAACGGTGTTGGCCCTGGCTTGTAGATTGGGAACGGAGAGGGGGGCAACTTTTCCAACCCCTACTTTTACCAAAACCCCAAGGCCAACCTTCACTCCAACTCCTGTTGCCACGCCGACTTTCACTCCTACTTTCACCCCCACACCAGAACCTTTCACACCCACCCCAACACCATCCCCCACCCCTGCCGTTCCCCAAACGGCTGTGGTAATCGGAACCAGAGCTAATGTCCGCCAGGGGCCTGGAGTGGTGTATCCGATAATAGGCCAAGTCTCGGGAGGAACTCAGTTTGAAATAAGGGCGAGGAACAGCAAGGGAGACTGGATAAAAGTATGCTGTGTGGATGGAAAGGAAGGGTGGGTTTCCACTTCTCTCCTGAGCATTCCAGGCGAAATCGCTATGATCAACATAACCACTGAAATTCCACCTACCCCTACCCCGAGGCCGAGGCCCCCGACCCCTACACCCGTCCCCGTTCCTACCCCGACACCCGCTCCAGCCTGGACCTATATGTACGTACCAGGCAGCATGCGGACAGCTCCTAACTGCGGAGCAGTCTGGTTCAGAATTAAAGTTGTAGACAGCGCTGGAAACCCTATCAATGGCGTGGTCGTTGAGTTGAACTGGTACGATAATTGGGCATATATGAGCACAGGGATAAACATCCCTGGCATCTACGAACCTCCTGGAGAGGTAGGCTTTACTCCGCTGGGACCAGAATATTACCAGCCACCTCAACCTATAGTTTTCCGCATCCGCCTGGTAGCCGATAACACCCCCAATATCCGAATAGGCCTTACGAAATCCCCTCCCCCCGGACTCAGGGACCTCTCAGATACAGTAGTAATAACCTTCGAGAATTGCAACAAGGCAGGGCAATTTGATAACATTACGTTCAGGAAGGTACGGTGATGAAGGCTTTAAAGCTTATATCCCTTTTGACGATTATCGCGGTCCTTATAGCCGGATGCGGAGCTCCATTGGCTCAACAAAAGCCAACCCCTTCCCCAACTTTCACGAGGACTCCGAAACCCACTTTCACTCCAACCCCTTCAGAGGCCATTTCTTCGCTTCCTATCGCCCTCACTACCTCCCCTCAAGTCACAACTCCTGCTCCCACCACTCCACCGCCCTCTCCGACACCCGTAGGTCAACCTGAGGCAACCTTCCAATCGCCTTTGACTACTCCTTCGCCAGTAACCCAATTGGAAACAGCCTTCCAATCACCTTTAGCCACACCTTCACCAACCCCCACTCAAGCGCCTGCGGGCCAAGTAAGGGCTGTGGTCATCCTCGATGGATTAAATATTCGCTCGGGCCCCGGGACCGTTTACCCCATCTTGGGGAAAGCCAGGTTGAACGACACCTTCACGGTCCTGGCGAGAAATGCAAATGGTGACTGGCTTCAGCTCTGCTGCATCAACGGCAAGGAAGGGTGGGCATCGGCACGGTACCTAAGGCTTGAAGGAGGCTCCGTTGACTCAATAGCCATAGCTCAGGCCATACCCCCTACTCCAACTCCGCGCCCGCGGCCGACACCTACACCTCCTCCACCTCCTCCCTCAATGCCTTATGCTCTCACAGCGGTTAAATGCACAGGTTCTGGCAGTGCTTACCTCAAAGCTTTCGTCAGAGCAGGGGGCCAACCGCAGGGAGGGGTGAACGTAGTTTTTGTCCCAGTGGGAGTGTGCAATGGCCCTACCACTCCGATAGATGGTTCCAGAGGATGCACCTTGAAGGTTGATGGTCCTTTACCTGGCAACTGGCAAGTTTATCTAACCGATGCTGCTGGGAACCGTATATCTGACATAGCAAACATAAAGACTGATTCCTCAGGGTGCATATCGGCCGAGATCTACTTTGACCACCGCTAAGAGCGTGTTTCCCCTGAAATGGCTGGCCGGAGCCTTCCTGCTCTTAACCATTTTTTCCCTTTACCTCCTGACCCTGGATGATGGCCTCCGGCCTGATGAACTAATTGGGGGCGATCTCATTACCCATCAATATGCTCAGGTCGAAGCCCGCTTTGCCAATGCCCCCGGTTACCCCCTCTACACCATATTGGGCTGGGTTTGGTTTCATTCTCTTCGTCCCCTTTTGCGTTGGGTCCTCAACCCAGTCCAGATCCTTTCCCTTTACTCCACCTTTTGGTCCATCCTTTCCCTCCTGGTTTTCTACGCCATTCTCCTTTGCCTCTTTCCCAAAAGGTGGCCCCTCGCCATCTGGGGAACCGCTTTCTATGCTGTAACTTACTTTTTTTGGTATTACTCTGTCACCACTGAACAATATACCTCTGCAGTGTTTCAGACCCTTCTGCTCCTGTGGCTGACCCTTAGATGGGAAAAAAAACGCGCTCAATCGCTCCTTCTATGGATAGCCTTTGTGGCTGGAACATGTGCGGCCAATCTTGTAACCACGCTGCTCATTCTGCCTTCGCTTGCCCTGTTCATCTTGCAAGAAGACCCATCCCTCCTGCGTGACCGCCGTTTCCTCTTCAAAGCCTTGGTCGTAGGGCTACTACCTGTATTAAGCTATGCGTATGTGTATATCCGTGGAGACCAACATCCGGAATGGCGAGGACAGGGGGAATGGCCCAGTACTCTTGCTTGGTTTTTAGAATTTCTCACGGCTCCTCAGGGGCGCTCTGAGATGACCTGGACCCTTTGGCCTCCGAGCCCCAACTACCCATGGATCGCCTTGAACGAATTGACCTTACCAGTAATGTTTATGGGGCTCATAGGGTGGGCGTTCCTAGACGGAAGAAAGGCCACCTTATTCTATGGCACGGCTTTTCTCTACTTTGCTTTCTGCTATTTTGACCGATTTGGGAACTGGTATCAAGTGATAATGCCCCTTTACCCATTGATAATCCTTGGGGCTGTAGCTTTTGTCAACCGACTCCTCGAGACATGGTCTAACCTTTTAGTCCGAACATTAATAACGGCTTTCCTCCTTTTCATCTTTGTCTGGCGCTTGGCCATGAGCTATCCGATGGCCGACCAGAGCGGAAGACCTGATGCTACAGGACTCGATCCTGGCTGGGTCATTTTGGCCGATAATCCTGTCCCAGGAAGTTGCATCGCCGGAACTTATCCCGAAAATCTCGCCCTTCAATATTTGATGAGCATCTGGGAGGCAAAACCCAAGGTAAGGCCTGTTTCAGTGGAAGAAGCTTTGAAGAGAGCGCTTTCGGGAGAAATTTGCTATTTAACCCGCAGCGCTGTACACTTAGTCCCTGACTTATGCCGAAAGGGTTTCCACCCTTCCTCAGCGGGGAAAAACCTTATCCTCCTCAAGACCGACCCAGGAAAAAACCTTCCGGAAGAGGCTTGCGTACAAAACTGCTTTAAAGTGAAACCAGTGGGGAGAGAAATAGTTCCTGGGATCAAGCTTGCCGGGTTTGCTTCCGGAAAAGAAAGGGGTGAACTTCGGGTAACGCTTTTCTGGCAGGCCATTGGTCCTATTTCTGTCGATTACGTGATCTCCGTTCGCGCGTGGCTTGGTGAGATCTTTCTCCAAGAAGACCACCCCCCGCTCTGGGGGGTTTACCCCACTTCCTGCTGGAGGAAAAACGAAATCATTCGGGATGACTATTTCCTAAAGGTTTCCCAGGATCAGGTGAAAGCTCTTGAAATAGTCATTTACTATCTGGAAGACGGGAAACCCATCCCAGTTGGAAAAATTTCTCTTTCTAACGACGACGCCGCCAGGGGATAGGGAAGAACCTCCGCCGCTCCCTTCTATCAACCCTCTCTAAGCGCCCGTCCCTTTTAAGACGGTACTCTTCGCCACGCCATATTATCTTTCTACCAAAGGGTGCCCACATCCAGAGGGCAAAGTGGAAAAGGTCAGCCAGGGGTAAAAGCAGGATATTCCTACGCATTTCCCTATAATCCATAAAGCCTAGGCACAGCCAACCAACCAGGAGCCTCAAACCCAGAGATAGGAGCAAAAGAGCTCTGGAAAGGAAAGAGAAATCCGTAAGGAAACACATGAGAACCGATAAAGGGATGGAAAAGGTAAGGATGATCTCTGGATAGAGAAGAGGGCGACTGACAAACACGCAGCGCATCCAGCGCAATTGCCTTGACCAAAGTTCTCGCCAGCTGACTGGGCCTAATATCGTATCCACAATGTGGCGGGAAAGGTGAACCAGCTTGCCAGTAGCCCTGACTCTCGCCCCAGCTTCATGGTCGTCGGCCAGGTAATCGGCAAAAGATTTGAACCCATCTATTTCTTCCAGGGTCTCACGTCTCAGAGCTATAGTGGAACCAAAGGCATAGCCCATCTTCAACCACCTTAAGCCTATGGAGGCGGAAGGCAAAAGATTTGTGCTTATGTAAAGAGCTTCTACTTTAGCCGCTGTGGTTAGGGTCCTCTTCCCTCGGTAAAAGGCTGTAACAAGTCCTACCTCCGGCTTTCTTAGAGGCGCGACCACCCTTCTGAGATAATCAGGTGGTACCCTGAAATCACTATCGGAAACCACAAGCATTGGGAAAGAGGCATGAGAGCTCAAAATTTCCAACATGCCTGCCTTGCGGTTTGCACTCTGGGGTTCAGCCATTATGATTTTAACAGGCACGCTGGGATGCTCCTTCATGAGACGTCTTATTACCGGTAGGGTCGGTTCGTTGGGGCTTTCAACGCCGAAGATAATTTCGTAAAGGGGATAATCCTGGGTAAAAAAGCTTTTGAGATTGAGGTAAGCTTCGTAGTCAAGCCCCTTTATGGGTTTCAGCACAGAGACAGGCGGAGTAAAATCGGTAACTACCTCCTCTTTTTCCCGAGAGAAAGCCCACATGGAGATTAAAGCTGTAATCCAGTAGGCCCAGCTTATGAGAATAACAAAGCTTATAATTGCTTCAAGATTCATGACTTTCCCTCCGCAGCAGAGGATAAGTTGCAAGACAAATTCCCCGCTCTTCAATAATTTGGCGGACTCGGGGACTGGTAAGGGTAGCCAGATCACCTGGGTTAGGCCCAAGCGCAGCAAGACGGCGGCCTAAAGTGGGGTGGAAGTAAAACTCCGCAGATTTTTCCCTGAGATTTTTCAACACGCTTACCACGTATTCTTCGCTCATGCTTCCGGTTTTGAACAAGCCGTAGACCCTATCAACTACTACCAGAGAACTTTTCTTAGCCAATTTTAAGGCCCAAGAAACTAAAGGGGCATAAATTAGAGCCCACATAGTGCTTAGGAAGAAGCGCCTAGGGGGGAACTTCAAGGAAATCCACCAGTAATCTCTTGGGATGCGAATTCCGCTCGCTCCGCAATCCTCAGCCAATCGGAGGAGCCTGGGAAAAATCAGAGGATGGAGGTGAAAATGAAGGTGACCGTCCACATGGGAAAGGGATAAACCGGTGGCTAAAAACATCCGAAACTGCTCTTCCATTTCCCTGAACAGAGCCTCACGCGCATCTCTGCGAAAGAGAATTAGGAAACCAATCGCAAATCCACTTTTCAGTTCACCTTTTTTTCCGATCAACCCTGGTAGTTCCTCTGGGGATAGTAATGGCCATCCCTCAGCCAGAGTTACATGGAGGCCGACAGCCAG
>JBHOQL010000069.1:0-15117 GCA_042408195.1 Anaerolineae bacterium | reverse complement strand
CAAAAATTACTAAAATTACCAAAATTCCTCTCATCTGCTCTCCTCTGCATAAGTTGTCCGGTTTTTTTACATCATAGCACAGGAATATTAGACGGTCAAGCTGAAGCTGCAATTTTTCCCTTTTGGAGGCCTGCCCAACAGGCAAAAGTTTGCCGCTCGCTCCAGACCAACCTCTGCGCGGATCGGGTGCATGCACGATTTGTCAGGAAAGGTACGCCAGACGACGGGTATAAGTTCGGGAGGAAAGAGGGCTTTGGGCAATCGTCTCTTCCCAGCGACCGTTTTTTAGCCAGGCTCGCAGAGGGGGCGACTGCGCTAGCACTCTCCACCCTCCAGCTCATTCCCGCTTCCCTAAACCTACACCCCAACACGTGCTTGCATCCGCTTCCCACCGTCCCACTGCCAATCTGAATCCCTCTCCCCCGAGACCCCGGATAGCGCATCCGCTCCCGATTGTTCGGGTAGTACGTCACCGCCTGATAAGCCACCTCTCCTACCACCACCGCCTTTTCCTAGGAGTGCCGAATCGCTTCCGTCACCTTCCCTTCCCACAACTTATCCAGGCGCTTCTCCGCCCATTCCCAGGTCTGAGGACTACCCTCTCCCCAGGCAGCCAAGCCACTTTCCAGACATATTGACTTCTGAATCGCACCAGGGAAATGCTCCTCCACCAGATTCCATATCCAGTGCGCCCCATCCCCAATCGCCACAACCTCTTTCCCTTGGGTCACTTCTTGCCGATGCCCTTCCAGCCTAAGCGCTCGCCCAAACGCTTCCGGGTCCTCCTGCGAATCGCTCCGTTGGGACGGCGGCGGAGCAGTTTTTTCGTCTCCCCCCAGGTCCGTACCACCGTCCCACGGTCCGGGGCCCGCGCAGGCAAGGGGGGCAGTTGAGGATAAACCAGGCCCCAGGCAGCCTCTATGGCTGCTTGCTCTTCTTCCACAACTACCTGACCCGGACCCTCGATGGCTTTCCGAATGGTATTAGGGAAGACCAGGATACCCGTCAACTGATAGACCAGATGAGCCTCTTCCTCTAAGGGGAGCTGAACACCTGCCAGGGCCAGGGCGTTATCCTGCCCGCACAGAGCCCCAGTTCCTAATCCAGCGGTATAGTCCTCTGATGACAGGAAGGGCACAGGTAATAGGGACGGTTCACCTTGACCATTCCCAGAAGGGTCAGAAAGGTCGCCGGCCGTTTTCGCTGATTGTGGGCAGTCTGACCACACGAGCAGGGGATGGCGGGTTCCGGGTAAGAAGACTGGTAAGAAAGGCCTGTCCCAGTTTGCGAAGGAGAGCGAGCGATTCCTTTTCCATTTCCTCCAGCGTTCGGGGTTGAGCGGTCACCCATTCGGCCGTAGGCTGGGCCATTTGTTGGATGAAATCCTCTTGCTGGGAAGGGAGACAGCGGGCCATTGAGTATCTCCAGGGGGTATTGGGTTGGTCTTTTTCTGCCCGGAAGGCAACTCGCTCAATTTGCCCAACAACTTACTGACAAATTATGCATGCACACGCTAATTCGGTTTATTTGACAGGGGAGGAAAGCAGCTCTATAATTGAATTGACATGCCATCGATTACAACTGGGCTTTCTCCGGGGGCTGGAGAACTGCTGTTGGAGGCAATTCCAGTTCAAAGTTGTTTCTTCTGTCCTCTCGGGACTTCGAGGGGCATCTAAGTGGATGTCGGTAGCCCCCTGCTTACTTTAGGCAGAGCTCATACAGGGCATAAGGAAAGAATTGCTATCTTGGGATTGTTGGGTGCGGCCAAGACTGAGTTCCGCAACATTATGGGCTATGCTCTCTTGTTTCTCTTTGCTTACATAATCATTACTTCACTGGCGTTCTTCTCCCTTGTCCCCATAATGTTGCCTTAAGGCCGCAGACCCTGGAATCACGGACTCTGAGAGACTTTTGTCACTGCATACAAGTTCAATCCCCGGTATCCTTTCCCATGAAAATGGGGAGGGGAAATGGTCAAAGTCTATTTATACGGAAGGCTACGCCAATTCGGACCTGAGCCTAGGGGTGATAGAGAATGTTTCCTTACTCTGGAAGTGGAGCCAGGGTACACCGTTGGTGTTGTGCTGGAGCGCTTGGGTATCCCGTTGGAAGAAATTGCTCACATCTTCCTCAACGGTCGCCTGCTCGCCACACGCAATTCCATGGCTCCTTGGCTGCAGTATCAGAGAGCGAAGGAGGAAGCACTCACCTTTGAGCTTAACCTTGACCATCCCGTGAAGGAAGGCGACAGGATAGGCTTGTTCGGTAGGGATATGGCGATGCTGGTAGTTTGAGCAAGGTGCAGGGGGTTGAAAGGGCCTCTGGTGAACTTCAAAGAGATAGGCAAAACCAAGCCAGAGGCCCTATCTTTAAGTTTAGTGGGCGGTGTCCAGCTATGACGGAGCCTGTAGGTGGTCACAAACGCTTCAAGGGTTCGCCGGAGTTACTGCGCTCTCCAGAAAGAGTGGCTATGCTTGAAGTGGATGGAGTGGTTTCCCTGGCTCTCGAAGGCATCAGGGCCCGAAGTTTGCTGGACGCAGGTACTGGAACTGGTCTTTTTGCGGAGGCCTTTCGGAAACGAGTGCCCCTCGTAGTGGGGCTGGATCTATCCTTCTCGATGCTTTTGGAAGCTGGGCGTCTTCTGCCTGGTGTGCCTTTCGTCCAAGCTTGTGTGGAAGCTTTACCTTTCGTTTCCGGTGCCTTCGATGTAGTTTTTCTGAGCCACGTGTTGCACGAAGTTAACGATTTGGATTTAGTTCTTTCCGAGCTGAAGAGATGCGCAAGCAAGCGGGTGGTGGCTCTGGAATGGCCCTACCGAGATGAGCCCGAAGGGCCGCCCCTTTCTCACCGTTTGCCCCCTGAGCTTGTCCTCAAAGCTGCGGAGGGGGTTGGCTTTTCCGAGGTTAAGGTTATACCTCTCAAGCGTATGATCCTTTACCGGTTGAATCTTTCCGAGGAGGAGAATTAATGTCTCGCATTCCGCCGGGCCAGCGTGTGGTGAAAACACTTCCGGTCCTCCACGTGGGCCCAATACCGCCTTTTGATCCCGAAAGGTGGAACTTCAGGGTTTTCGGGCTTGTTGAAGAAGAGGTCACCTTCTCTTACCAGGAGATTCTTCAGATGCCAGTCACTCGTGTAGTGGCTGATGTGCATTGTGTCACCGGCTGGAGCGTGCTGGATACGGTTTGGGAAGGAGTGTCACCCAGAGAACTCCTCAAAAGGGTAAAAGTCCTCCCCGATGCCCGCTTTGTCCTGGTCCACAGCGAGTACGGTTACACTACGAATCTGCCTCTGGAGGCTCTCCTGGACGATGACGTAGTACTTGCTTACAGATTAAACGGTGCCCCCCTGCCTCCAGAGCACGGTTACCCGCTCAGGCTTGTGGTCCCGAAGCGTTACCTATGGAAGAGCGCAAAGTGGGTGCGGGCATTTGAGCTTTTGGCAGAAGACAAACCTGGTTACTGGGAACAGAGGGGCTATCACAACAATGCTGATCCGTGGAAGGAAGAGAGATATGGATTTTAAGGAGGTTAGCGATGAAAGACCTTAAGGAGCTCCTGCTGGCTGCCTTACGGGCGGAGATGGACAGCAAGGCCTTTTACGAAGGATTAGCGGGAAGGGTCAAGAACTTCATGCTAAAAGACAGGCTTAACTTCCTGGCTGGCGAGGAAGAGAAGCACCGCCGCTATTTCTACAATCTTCTAGAGGCCAAATTCCCGGGGGAAGAGATCGTTCCTCCGTCCACTACCCCCGTTCCGCTTCCACGTCTTGAACTTCCTCACGAGAAGGTGCCCATAAGCGAGCTCCTCTGGCAAGCGATGCAGGCCGAGAAAGCGGCGGAGGAGTTTTACACTGAACTTGCTGCCCAGTTTGATGAGGAGAGCCAAGAGCGAAGTATGACCCTCTATATTGCGGCCATGGAGCGAGGCCACTATCGGCTTTTGGAGCAAGAGCGGGAAGTTGCGCTTCGGTTTGAAGAAGCCGATTTCACTTGGCCTATGACCCACGTAGGCCCTTGATTTTGCACAAGGAGGGGTAAGCCATGGAAAGGTTCAAGAGTGTTGACGAAATCCTTGATTTCGCCATTGCAAAGGAGGAAGAAGCCTATCAGTTCTACACCGACTGGGTCGAAAAGCTTGACAACCCCACAATGCGCGAAGTCTTCCAGGAGTTTGCCCAGCAGGAGATGGGACACAAAGAAAAGCTCCTCAAGGTCAAAGAGGGCAAGATGCCTTTGACTGTATCCCCAACGGGTGTCCCCGACCTCAAGATAAGCGATTATCTGGTGGAGGTAAAGCCCCATGCTGCAGTGAGTTACCAGGAGGCCCTAATCGTGGCCATGCAGAGGGAAAAGGCCGCTTTCCGACTTTATAACGACCTGGCTGCGCAGACCGAAAGCGGAGAACTGCGCAACCTTTTCTTGGCTCTTGCCCAGGAGGAAGCGCGCCACAAGCTGCGTCTGGAGATAGCTTACGATGATCTGCTCTACCCGGAGGGGTGAAGCCATGGAACTGGAGGATCTGACCCTTGAAGATGCCCTGACTATTGCCAAAGATGCCGAGCTAAAGGCTGCTCAGATTTACAGAGATGCTTCAGCCAGAGCTACCAACCCTCTGGGTAAAAGGCTGCTGGAGCAACTGGCCGACTTTGAGGAATACCACTACCGCAAACTGGTGGAGCTGGAGGAATCTCTTCGGCTTAAGGGCGAGTTCATTGATTACGAGGGAAGAGAATTGAGGCTCCCATCTTCTCCCGAAACAGGAGAGAAAGCTCAAGAACTGGAGTCTCGCAGCATGGCAGCCATCCTTGCCACAGCCATAGACATTGAAAAGGCAGCCGAGGCGCGTTACAAAGCCCTAGCTGAACGCACCACCGATCCCAGGGGTAAAGCCATGTTCCAGAAGCTGGCCCTGGAAGAGCACTATCATTACCGCATCTTGAGCGACGAATACTATGCCATAAGTAACCGGGGAGTCTGGGTGTGGGCGGAATGAAAATTCTCAGAGGAGGGCTGAAATGCGCCTGGAATGGACTGATGAACTAAGCATTGGAGTTCCGGAGATGGACGAGCAGCACCGCAAGCTCGTAGATTTGCTCAACCGTTTCTATGATGCGGTGGAGAAGGGCGAAAGGGCTGAGGCTGTAACGACCCTGCTCCAAGGGGCAAAAGATTACACCAATTTTCACTTCAACTCGGAAGAGCGCTTTATGGAGGAAATTGGTTATCCAGAACTTGAGGCCCACAGAAAGGCGCACCAGAACCTTGTGAGCGAGGTGAACTTGGCCGAGGAGAAATACAAGCAGGGCGATGAGAAAGCGGTGCGGGGGCTTGCTTCATTCCTCCTCTCTTGGATTTACACTCATATAGCCAAGACCGATCGGAAATACGCTGAGTTTTACAGGGAGGCTAAGCCATGATAACCATAAAGGCGGGTGGCGAGGCCGGGCAGGGTGTAGAATCCAGCAGCGCAGGGTTCGCCAAATCCTTGATGAGAAGCGGGTTCCATGTTTTCGTGCTCTTAGATTACCATTCCCGCATCCGTGGAGGCCACAATTTTGCCCAAATAAGGGTCTCCGAAACGCCCCTTTGGTCCCACAGCGAGCCTGTTCACATTCTTCTGGCTCTGGATGAGGAATCTATCCCTAAGCATCTCGGGGAAGTGGTTCCCGGAGGCGCTGTGATTTACGATGAAGGCCGCAAGGTAGACCACGGAGCCATTGAAGCGCGAGGAGTTCACCCAGTCCCTGCTCCTATCCTGCGCATCGCTAAGGAGGTAGGTGGAAGCGATGTTATGGCCAATACGGCAGCCTTTGCCATCGCAGCGGGTCTCCTGGGGCTTCCAATGGAACCTCTGGAAGGGATAATCCAGGAGAATTTCCGGAAGAAGGGCCCGGCAGTGGTGGAAAGCAACTTGAGGGTTTCAAGAGCGGCCTACGATTGGGCCAGAACAAATTACTCCCGGCTCATAACCTTTCGGTTAACCCCTCGCGCTGCGCCTGGCCGTATGCTCATGAACGGGAACGAGGCTTTCGCTCTCGGAGCTCTGCTAGGTGGATGCAAGTTCGTGGCCGGATATCCCATGACTCCAGGGAGCCCTGTTCTGGAGTGGATGGCAGCCCATGCATCCAGATACGGTGTAGTTGCTATGCAAGTGGAGGACGAAATTGCCGCCCTAAACATGGCTGTGGGCGCCGCCTATGCAGGAGTCCGAGCTATGACCACTACTTCGGGTGGCGGTTTCTCCCTGATGGTAGAAGCCCTGGGACTAGCGGGGATGACCGAAACCCCGGTGGTAATATACGAAGCGCAGCGTCCCGGACCATCTACCGGTATGGCAACTCGGACGGAGCAAGGAGATCTACATTTTGTTCTCCATGCTTCCCAAGGAGAATTTCCGCGCATCGTGCTGGCTCCCGGCACTATAGAGCAGGCCTTTGAGGCCGGGTGGCGAGCCTTTAACCTCGCCGAGCGCTACCAATGTCCCGTTATTGTGCTCTCAGATCACTTTCTGGCCACCTCTTTGCGAGATGTCCCGCAGGAATCCCTCGGGATGGACAAAGTTCTCATTGACCGTGGGAAGCTCCTTAGTGAACACGAACTCGATGCGCTTGCTGAAGGCGAGTACAAGCGCTTCGCCTTTACTGAAGACGGAATTTCCCCAAGGGCTGTGCCCGGCCATCCGAAAGCCGTTTACCCGGTCATGAGCGATGAGCACGATGAGACAGGGCATATAACCGAGGATCCCGTAAACCGCCGCCTAATGATGGAAAAGAGAATGCGCAAGCTTACGGCCGCCTTAAAGGAAATGCGCCCCCCATCTGTGTATGGCCCTGAAGAGGCGGAGATAACCCTCGTGGGCTGGGGTTCAACTTATGGTCCCCTTCGAGAGGCTGTAGAGCGTCTCAATGGGCAAGGTATAAGAGCCAACATGGTCCACATCGTGGATATCTGGCCCTTCCCGGCCGAGGCTGTAGCGGGCATCCTGAGCAGGGCTCGCCGGCTTGTAGCTGTGGAAAGCAACTACTCTGGTCAGATGGCTGATCTCATTCGCATGAAGACGGGCATTGAAATCAAAGAGCGCATCCTCAAATATGATGGCAGAGCCCTTTCACCCGAATTCATCCTCAGGGAACTTGGAGTGTAGGAGGCAGATATGGGAGATGTAAAGGATTTCTACGTGCCCGTAAGGCCAACTTGGTGCACAGGGTGCGGGAACTACGGGATATGGAATGCGGTCAAGCAGGCCCTGGCGCAGCTTGACCTTAAGCCTCACCAGGTGGCCATCATATCAGGCATAGGTTGCGGCAGCAAATTGCCCGATTACACATATGTTAATGGCTTTATGGGCCTGCACGGTCGGACCGTACCTTTAGCGACCGGGGTGAAGATGGCCAACCACGAGCTGGTCGTGATATGCACTCACGGCGACGGCGATGCTTATGCTGAAGGACTGGGGCACATGATGCACGCCGCCCGACGGAATATCGGAATAGTGGACATTGTGCAAGATAACAGGGTTTACGGTCTGACTAAAGGCCAATATAGCCCTACGAGTGAGCGCGGTCGAGTCAGCAAGACCTCGCCCTGGGGAGCTATAGAGCTGCCAGTGAACCCGCTGCTAGCAGCCCTGGCTGCAGGTGCTACCTTCGTCGCTCGCTCCTGGTCGGGCGATCCGGATCATCTGGCTTGGCTCATAAAAGAGGCCATAAAGCACAGAGGCTATGCTCTCATTGATGTCCTTCAGCCCTGCGTAACCTTCAACCGGGCCCAGGCTTATGATTTCTACCGCCCCAGAGTCTATAAACTGGAGGAAGAGCCCGGTTACGATCCTACCGATTTCAACAAGGCTTTCCAAAAGGCCCAGGAATGGGGGGATAAAATACCTATAGGGATTTTCTACCGGACAGAGGAACGGCCGGCATATGAGGAGATGATGCCAGCCCTTGCCGCTGGCCCGCTGGTGAAACAGCCCATGGGCCAGTTTGTTCCGGAGCAGATCCAAAAGTTGATCGCAGAGTTTACGTAATATCTTTCCAGGCCGTCTCACAGCTGAAAGGAGGGCAAAATGGCCGTGATAAGGGTAGATGTGCGGGGGCAAACCTGTCCAGTTCCCCTGGTGGAAGTCCGCAAGGCTCTACGGAAAGCGGAGGCAGGAGACATAATCGAGGTTTTTGGGACCCATCCTCCTTCAAAGAAGGAAATACCCATGGCTGTTGAGGCCTTGGGCCTTAAGGTGCTCAGCGTGGAGGGTACCGATAGCGATTGGGTCATACGGATTCAAAAATAACAAGACCAGACCAAAGGGCGAGGCAACCGCTCGTGCCCTCCAGGCAAGTGAGCTTATTGGCCCGCAGGAAAGTCTTTCCAAGCTGCTCGCTTGGAGTGGCTGGAGGATCCGTCCTGCGGGGTTTATAAAACCGACTACGCAATCGGAGGGGGAGAGATGGCGAAGGTTACCATCAATCAGGAAGAATGCATCAGCTGCGGAGCCTGTTGGTCCGAGTGCCCCGAATTCTTTGAGGAAAGCGACAATAGGCTTTCCCAAGTGGTGGAAAAGTACCGAATTGGTGGTAATCCCGCCGAGGGAGAAGCTCCTCCTGAACTTGAAAACTGCGTGAAGTCGGCAGCCCAGGGCTGCCCTGTGGAAGCCATTAAGGTAGAATAAGGGCCAAGCTTCCCCAAAAAGCAAAAATTCGAAACTTACCCTACGGGCCTCCCTGTTTGCCAACGGGAAAGGCGGAATAGGTGACTTTTGTCCCTGAAAAGAGTTTGGGTTCTGGTCTATAATTGCCCCGAGATTTTTGAGGAGGACAAAATGAAAAGTTTGACTTTGCCGGTGGTGGGGATGACATGTGCTTCCTGTGTGGCCCATGTGGAGGAGGCTCTCAGGAAGATTCCGGGCATTGTTTCTGTTTCGGCTAACCTCGCCACCGAGCGAGCCACCATAAGCTACATTCCTGGAGGCTCCAGCCTGGTCGATTTCGTGAATGCCATACGGGACGCGGGATACGATGTGCCAGTGGAGAAAGTCAGCTTTTCAATCGTAGGGATGACCTGTGCTTCGTGCGTTGCCCATGTGGAGAAGGCTTTGAAAGAGGTAGAGGGAGTTCTTTCAGCTTCAGTCAACTTGGCGACCGAGCGCGCCACGGTGGAATACATTCCTGGAGTCGCCTCTTTCGCCGAGCTGGTAGCAGCGGTAAGGGGTGCAGGATACGATGTAGCCTTTGAGCGGGAGGAAACCATCCCGGAGGCCGAGGGCGAGGAAGAGCGGAAGATGCGCATTGCCCGCCGCCGAATGTTAATTGCGTGGGGATTCACCATTCCCATAATCCTCTGGATGCTGCCCGAGATGCTCTGGGGCTTGGTCTGGCCCAACCACGTTCTCTACCATGTGGGGACAATTTTGCTGGCCCTGCTGGTGCTCTCGTTGGCTGGATATTCCACCTACCGCTCGGCCTGGAGTTCGGTGCGCCATGGCTTGGCTAATATGGATGTGCTCATATCTCTGGGCACCATCACTTCCTTCCTCACAGGCCCTTTGAGCTTCTTTATCCCCATTGCCAATTACGCCGGCATCGCAGCAATGATCATGGCTTTTCACCTAACCGGTCGCTACGTGGAAGCTGTGGCGAAGGGTCGGGCTTCCCTGGCTATCCGTAAGCTTCTGGAGCTGGGAGCTAAGACCGCTCGCGTGATGGTTAATGGCCAGGAGGTGGAGGTCCCTATAGAGAAAGTCCAGGTCGGCGATATCCTCATAGTTCGGCCTGGAGAGAAGATCCCTACCGATGGAGTTGTTGTAGAGGGGGAAAGCAGCGTGGATGAATCCATAGCTACCGGCGAATCCATGCCGGTGAACAAGCGCCCTGGCGATGAGGTAATCGGAGCTACCATAAACCAGGATGGTTTCCTCAAGGTACGGGCTACTCGGGTGGGCAAGGATACTTTCCTGGCCCAGGTCATAAGGCTGGTGGAAGAAGCTCAGGGCTCCAAGGTCCCCATTCAAGAGTTTGCCGACCGGGTCACGGCTGTGTTCGTTCCGGTAGTGCTTGGGATTGCGCTGGCAACTTTCCTCCTCTGGTTGGCCTTTCCCGCGCTCGTGAGGCCGGTAGCGGTTTGGGCCTCCCATTTTCTCCCTTGGGTTGATCCCAATGCCGGACGGCTCACTCTGGCTATTGTGACTTTCGTTGCCGTGGTAATCATTGCCTGTCCTTGTGCCTTAGGCCTGGCGACCCCAACTGCCCTCATGGTGGGCAGTGGCCTCGGTGCCCAGAACGGCATCCTCATCCGCTCCGGGGAGGCTGTCCAGACCTTGAAGGATGTAAAGGTCATCGTCTTTGATAAAACGGGCACTCTGACCAAGGGGAGGCCGGAGGTTGCGGTCGTAGTAGCCGTTGATGAGGGGATCAGTGCGGAGGATGTGCTCTACTGGGCTGCCTCTGCCGAATTCGGCAGTGAACATCCGCTGGGCAAAGCGGTGGTGAGTAAAGCCAGGGAGCTGGGAATTGAGCTTGCCACTCCCCAGGAATTTGAAGCCATCCGGGGTCAGGGGGTTAGAGCGCTGGTCAACGGTAGGGAAGTTCTGGTGGGAAGCCGTCGCTTCCTTGAAGCCAACGGCATTGACCCTTCCCCACTGGAGGGGGAAATGCTGCAGTGCGAGATGGAAGGGCAGACGGTTATGCTGGTGGCGGCAGAGGGCAAGCTCCTTGGCCTTATCGCCGTAGCCGACACCCTCAAGGACGATGCCATCCCCGCCATCCGGGAGCTGGAGGCAATGGGTATCCGCACGGCCATGCTTACGGGCGATAATCGCCGCACGGCCCAAGCCATCGCCCGGAAGCTAGGCATTACCCACGTCCTAGCCGAGGTCCTCCCCGAGGACAAGGTTAAGGAAATACGTCGCCTGCAGGAGGAGCATGGTCTTGTGGCTTTCGTGGGCGATGGCATAAACGATGCTCCTGCCCTCAAGCAGGCCAATGTGGGTATCGCCATAGGTACCGGAACCGATATCGCCATTGAGGCCTCGGATGTGACTCTGATCAGGGGTGAACTCTTAGGAGTAGTGAAGGCAGTGAAGCTCTC
Organism: Anaerolineae bacterium; assembly: GCA_042408195.1. GTDB lineage: Bacteria > Chloroflexota > Anaerolineae > SpSt-600 > SpSt-600 > SpSt-600. Next base: position 4,037 of record JBHOQL010000069.1, on the reverse strand, counting down.
CAAGGCCACCTTCGCCAAGATAAAGCAGAACCTTTTCTGGGCCTTCTTCTACAACGCAATCATGATCCCTCTTGCGGTGCTCGGGATGATGCACCCTCTTCTGGCAGAAATAGCCATGGCTACCAGCTCCGTTACGGTGGTCAGCAATGCTAACCTTCTGCGACGGGTAAGGCTTTAGGGAGGGAAAACCGCTCAGGAATGCAGGAGTGATCTTTTGTCAATCAGCTAGCAAGGGAAATTCAGGCAAAACCACAAAGGAGGGTTAAAATGGCTAAGGTAAAGGATGTGGTCTGTGGCATGTGGGTTGACACCGAGACGGCCCCGGCCAAAGCTGAATACAAGGGTAAGACCTACTACTTTTGCGCCCCGGGCTGCAAAACAGCTTTTGAGAAGGATCCCGAGAGATATCTCAAGGCTGAGGCCGAGGAGGAAGGCGGACACCCCTACCGCGGGTGCTGTTGATCGGTTTCGGAAACTAAAATCATCCCGGTCAACCGCCCGAGCCCCGAGGGCTTCTCTGGCCTTCGGGGTTTTTATAATAGAGTGGTGTTGCGGTTTTCTCGTTTGGGGCGAATTTTGCCTTTAGCCCAAGTGATTGTAAAATCTTCAAATGAAACAACCTTGGGCCTCTGGGGGCCAAGGAGTTGGAATGTCCCGGAGGATTAATATGAAGCCAGTGAAAATAACCGATACAACCTTCAGAGATGCTCACCAATCCCTTCTGGCAACGCGCCTTCGCACCGAGGACATGCTCCGCATCGCCCCTCTTATGGACAAAGTAGGCTTTCACTCCATGGAAGTTTGGGGTGGGGCCACCTTTGATGCGGCCATGCGCTTCCTCAACGAAGATCCGTGGGAGCGCCTGCGTCTTCTGAGGAAACATCTGCCCAATACCAAGCTCCAGATGCTCCTGCGGGGGCAGAACGTTGTGGGATACCGACACTATCCGGATGATGTGGTGGAGAAGTTCATCGTCCTGGCCGTAGCCAACGGCATAGATATTTTCCGCATTTTTGATGCTCTGAACGACACCCGCAACATGGCCTGGGCAATGAAGGTAGTTAAGCGGGAGGGCGCTCACGTCCAGGCCGCCATTTCTTATACTATAAGCCCCATCCACACGATCGAGAAATACATCGAGATGGCCAAGGAACTAGTGGACTTGGGGGCGGATTCTATTTGCATTAAAGATATGGCCGGACTTCTCTCCCCTTATGCAGCTTACGAGCTTGTGGGCAGGCTCAAGCAGGAAGTTCCTGTACCCATTCAGGTCCACACCCATTACACCAGTGGCATGGGAACGGCCACCTTGCTCAAGGCCATAGAAGCAGGGGCCGATGTGGTGGATACAGCCATTTCCACTATGGCCTTGGGTTCTTCTCAGCCCCCGGTTGAGACCATTGTGGCCATCCTTAGAGGAACCCCATGGGACCCTGGCCTGGATCTGGAGCTACTTTCGGAAATCGCCAAGTATTTCGGAGAGATAAGGGCAAAGTACAAAGCCTACGAAGTCCCCATAACCGTTGATGTCAACGTATTGACTTACCAGATCCCCGGTGGGATGCTTTCCAATCTTATCGCACAGCTCAAAGAGCAGAAAGCTCTCCACCTTCTCCCCAAAGTGCTGGAGGAAGTTCCCAAGGTTCGGGAGGAACTTGGCTATCCTCCGCTGGTTACTCCTACAAGCCAGATAGTGGGCACTCAGGCTGTGCTCAATGTTCTCATGGGGGAAAGGTACAAGGTAATCCCAAGGGAGGTTAAGGACTATATACGGGGCCTTTATGGCCGGCCACCGGGTCCAATTGATCCCAAAATCAAGAAACTGGCGATAGGGGATGAGGAGCCGATAGATTGTCGGCCGGCGGATTTGCTTTTACCCGCCCTGGAGAAAGCGAGGGAAGAAATCGGCAGCTTGGCCCGGAGTGAGGAGGACGTGGTCTCCTATGCCCTCTTTCCTCAGGTGGCCAAACCTTTCCTGGAAAGGAGAGCGAAGGGCGTAAGCTTCAAAGAAGAGATAGCAGCGGCTGTAGCTGCTCTACTTGTATCCAACCGCAAGCCCAAAGCTCCTGCTGTTCCGGCTGTGGCTGTCTCCACGCCACAGGTTGCCTTTTCGCCCTGGAAGTTTGCAGCCAGACCTTCAGGGGTGTGGGTCAAATGGTAGAAAGGTTCCGCCTCCGCATAGAAGACGAGGTTTACGAAGTAGAGGTAAGAGACGAAATAGTATGGATAAACGGCCGGCCTTTCTCCGTCAAGGTGGAAGGAAACAAGGTCATAGTGGAAGGAGCTTCCCACGAGGTGGAGTTGAAACCCGGGACAGCTATAGTGGATGGTATTGCTTATAAATATGAAGTCCTTGAAGAAAAAGTGGAAGCTCCTGCCATCGCTATGCCCGAAGCGCCTGTCGAGGAGAGCGGCCTCGTAAGAGCCATAATGCCTGGCAAGATAATATCCGTCAGGGTTCGTAAGGGAGACAGAGTTAAAAAAGGTGATGTGCTCTGCATCCTGGAAGCTATGAAAATGGAGAACGAGATCCACGCCCCCAAAGAAGGGATCGTGCGGGAGGTCAAGGTTTCAGAAGGCGACGACGTAGAGATGAACCAGGTGCTCGTGGTCGTTGATTGAGGGGGGACCGAAAGTGCGAGGTCGGAACTGGTCGCAGATTGTCCTGTGGGTTATAACCTTCCTTGTTGTCCTGAGCATGGTCGTTGGTTACCTTTTAGCTACTCTTGCGCCCCCTGGGCCCTTCTATCCACCCTGTTAGCTCAGGAAGCCTCTGGCTGATTTTCCCACTCCCGTAAAACGGGCTTTTCGGGTTGTCTGAGGGATTGGCTTGGCCCGCCCTCTCGTGGGTTATGGGTTTGCCTTAGCTTAAGGTTCCCTTCGTGGACGGAGGTTCGTCCCCTGCCCCGGATTTTGTTCCCCTGGAGGGAGCTTTGCTACCTAGACCTTCCCAGTTTTGCCTGCCCTCGTGGGCTTTGGGTTCGTCATGGCTAAGGGTTCCACTCGTGGGCGGTGAGAGGGGTTCGCCCTTGGCCTTTCTTTGTTTTTCTGGGGGGACACAACTAAGTCCCCCGGGATGGGGCTTGGCTCCCTCTACCTCCGTTCTGCTCGCTCCCGGGGGCTTCGCGTTTGCCACAGCGTGGGGTTCCACTCGTGGGCGGTGGCGAGGGATGGCGGCTTGCCCCCTCTTGAGGTTTTCTGGGGGCCCATTCCCCAAGCCCCCCTTCAAGAGTCTTGTGCCCCCTTCAGGGGTTATTGAAGAGCCCTGGAACAAAGAAGCTACTTTGTTGCTGTATCCTTAGGGACATGGTATAATTTCGGTGGGGAGGTAGATATGCATTTAAAGGCTTCCATTTTTGATGCAATGGTGCGCTTCTTTCAGGCAGATGATTGGTTTTTTGAGGAGTTGCCGGGAAAACCTGTCCTCCGGTTAAGAGTACGAGGGAATAACGGGGCCTGGACCTGCTACGCACAAGCGCGCGAAAAAGAGCAGCAGTTTGTCTTCTACTCAGTTCTGGATTTCAATGTGCCTCTTAACCGCCGCCAAGCGATGGCCGAATTCCTCACCCGAGCCAACTATGGCTTGGTCATCGGTAATTTTGAAATGGACTTTGACGATGGTGAAATCCGCTACAAGACCAGCATAGACGTAAGTGGAGACCGTCTGACTCCGGAATTAATCAAACCGTTGGTCTATACCAACCTGCTTGTGATGGACCGTTATCTGCCGGGAATCGTAAAAGTAGCTTTCGCCAACGCCGACCCTGCCAGCGCCATCGCGGAAATTGAAGGGTAAAACAACCACACACAATTTAAAAACTGGACTTTAGACAAAGTGATCTCCATCCTGAACTGAAGCCAGGCTCCGCACCGTACCTTTACAGCTATATCAATTGGGCCGAGAGACTGCTCGATGGTCCTCTGAAGCCCCCTTCCGGAGAATTTCACGCTGGGGCTGGGCCGGCAACCGCTCCCCTTTCTCCCGCCCCCGGGAGGCATACCGCTCCCACGGCCGGAGCTCGGGCCGGCTTATCTTT
>JBHOQL010000061.1:0-4400 GCA_042408195.1 Anaerolineae bacterium | reverse complement strand
GATGGAGACGCCAAATTTGGGTTTGTTTACCTGTGCGTTGGCTTTAGTTGGTTCGATAAAGCTTTTGAGGAACAAAGTGGCTTCGAAAAGCCCTCTTTTTTTAGCAGTAATCGGTTTACTTTTAGGCCTCGGACCGTTTCTCAAATGGGATGGGGAAGTCGTGCAATTAAGCCTTTTTCGCCCTCTAAATTTATTTATATGGCATTTGGGATATATCCTGAAACCACAATTGTTCAAGACCCCATGGCCTGATTTAAATTTTGAGAACGGTATTCCTCTGCCAGGCTTTGTATTGACAGCGGTAATTCCTTTCTGGGAGCTCGGTCGCGTCGCTTCCCGTTACGCTTTCGTTGGAGGGTTAGGACTCCTGATTTTAGCTGGGGTAGCGTTAAAGCATTTCCCCCATAAGCTCCGTTATATTGCAGTTATTTTATGGTTGGTTGAAACATTGCCCAATCCCACCGGCGAAGTTCCTCTTCCTCTTAACCTCCATCCTGCTTACGTCTGGATAGCTGAACAGAGTCTTGAACCAGGTAAGGGTATTGTTGACATCGCTTTTCCCACCCTTACACTTAGACCGGAAAATTTCTGGGCAACTCTATTGCACAAGAGGCCTACAGCTTCAGGCTCTGGCTCCTCATTTCCGGAGCACTTCTTTGCATTATGGGCTCATCTTTTACAAAATAGAGACGCTTTGGCTCGGCCTGAAATCGGTATCTTGCTCCATCAGTACCGCATAAAATATCTGCTTCTCCACTTCTTATACGGCGGTGAAAGAGAAATGTGGGAAATGATAAAAGCTAATCCAGTTTTTACTCCGATAGGTTGCTTTAAGCCCTTAAGGGAAATTACGCCCTGGCACTACGAAATTTGCATAGCTGAGGTAAAAGGTGGGGAAGAGCCAGTGAATCTTGTGTTGTTGGACGGGTGGTCGGGGAAGGAGGAATGGGGAGTTTGGGGTGAGGGATTGGTTTCAAGAGCACAGTGGCTTGCTTTAAGTCCACAAACGCATACACTACAGTTAAAGGCTTTCCCACTATGCGTTCCGGACAGACGGCAACGCATCACGATAAAGTTGAACGGCAAAGAGGTTGCTTCATATAAGTGGGAAGATTGTGAGCTCTGGGAGGGTGAGATCGTACTTCCGGCTTACATAGTCAAACGCGGTTGGAACGAATTAACTTTTGAATATGCCTATGCACTCAGACCCGCCGAAGTTACTAGAGAGGAAAACCAAGACAGAAGATCTTTATCCGTTGGCTTTGTGGAAGCGAGGGTGCATAGATGAAAAGGCATGCATTGATAGGTATTGTTCTATTTATTCTGGCCCTTTACTTGTGGAGTTACAAGGGTACTTCCCATTCGCCTGATGAATGGTTCTTCATAGATGCAATGAACCAGGCCCTGCGTTCCGGGTTTCAGGCCCTCTCCATTGGCCATCTACAATACCTGGGCTTATATGCATTGGGCGTGCCTTTGATAGTAATTAGTCAACTTGTAGAGACATTTGGCACTTATCAGCTCCTGCTTTTTCTGAACGCTATTGCTATTGCTGTGGGCGTCATTATGCTTTTGCTCTTGGAGCTGGGTTACCGCACCGAAATAGCCGCAACTGTGGCTATAGTTTACGGTGCTGGTACCCTCGCCTGGCCCTGCAGTGGCTATCTGCTGAGGGAACCTCTTGCAGCCATGGGGCTTTCACTGGCGTCCTTTATGCTCATAGCCTATCATAAAAGAGGGGGTGCTGAAAAGCTCCTTGGCTGGCTTTTGATCTTCACTTGGGTATCCTTGACCAAGAGGACGGCCTCTTTTCTCATTTTGCCGTTCAGCTTGTACTTAGGCTGGATTCTTTACCTTCGGAAAGAACCCGTTGTTTTTTGGAAAGCGTGGTCAACTTTAGAGCTTAGATTGAAAGTTTTACTAATTATTGGCGGTTTTTTGATCATTGGTGGGATATTCTTCCTACTAACCAAAAACTATGTGCCTTTCCCCAAAGACTTTAGAGAAGCCTTCCCAGATTTACACAATTTAGTCGCTCTTCTTGTCAGCCCGGGATGGGGGCTTTTTACATTTTGCCCGGTCCTCTTGCTGATTATACCTGGCTTGCCTGGTTTCCTTTGCAAAGATTCAGGAAAAGGCCTATTCTTAGCAGGCCTCGGTTTAGTGTATTTGCTCGCTTCAACTCGTGCGTATTTTTGGTGGGGTTTCTGGGGGTGGGGGCCCAGGCAATTGAACACGGTCTTGCCATTTTTGTGCCTTCCTCTCGCTGAAGCTTTAAAGAGGTTCGGAAATAAGGCGATTTTTCGTGTTGGGTTCGGTTTGCTGTTTCTGTTGAGCACGATCTTGGCAGCTATGCAAGCTTTGGTATCATACCCCTTTTATGAAGAGGTTTTTAAAGCTGGCATAAGTTTGCTGGAATATACTTGGAGTTTGCGAACCTCTCCTCCCCTAAATCACTGGCGTTTTTTAAACATAGCTAAGGCTGAGGTAGTGTGGGCATCTGGAACTGGAATAAAGTGGGGCGTGTTTTTGCCCCTAACTTTCCTCTTGGTTTTGGCCTTCCTGTTGGCCAGGAGTGCAGTAATAGATCGTATAACGAGAGCAAACTTCGCTTTAATGTCTTTGATTTTCGCACTATTGTTCCCGATTTCGATCGCTTACACGCTGAACTTTTCGTATGGCGATGAGGATTTCGGTGGGGGTAGTGGGTTCATTGAAGCCTTCAATCTATTGCGTCAAGAATGTAATTCAGACGATAAGCTCATTATATACATGTGGGGTGAGCCCCCTTGGGCTTACATACCCCGCGTAGCGATGCTAAATTACTGCAAAGGACTCTGTCCTCCTTACGTGGTTATAATAAAAGAGCAGTTTATAGACGGTCACCCTGAATGGAAAACCACTTTGAGGCAATTAATAGGCTCTGCTGAAAATGTCTGGGTAGTTATGCAAGGGCTTGCGGAAACTTCTCCTGAGCGTTGGGTGGAATTTGCACTGGCCCAGCAGTTCTACTTTGCCGAGAACAAGTGGACCGGGCCTTCTGTCAGGGTGGTGAAGTTCAAGAGAGGGGGCGAAAGGGTGATAGCGATAGAGGAAGTGGATGAACAATTTGGCCTAAAGGGATACTGCGTAAAGGCTGACGATTCAGTGTTGAATCCATCTGATTTTCTTTATGTTGATTTAAAATGGGAACTACCTCTAGCACTTTCAGACGGATGGAAGACTTCTTTGCAGTTGCTGAACAAAGCAGGCGCTCTGGTGCGTCAGCTTGATTATCCGATTGCGTTTTTATTGGAGCCAAAAGCGTCCAGAAAAGACAATTTGTTCACGGCCAGGTATGCCTTGAGATTGTCTCCAGACCCTGGGGAGTATGAATTGATCCTGATAGTTTATAACGATCAAGGCCGCTTAACTTTTGGGGATGGTTCAGAATACAAAAAATTAGCCCATATAAAGGTGCCATGAGCGGACTTAACCCTCAACCTGGGAAAAGGTGGAACTATTTAACTGATATAGTGCTGATCGCATTGGTGACATCTGCTGGGGCCTTCTTCAGGTTGTGGAAGATAAGCACTTTACCTCCTGGCCTAAGCAGCGATGAGGCCGACTGGGGGTATATTACGATTAATACTTAACGGGCATGTTTATCAGGTTTCAGAGCTCGGCACCCTTTTTTCTTATTTTGCCGCTCTGCCTATGTTGATAATAGGTAGTTCTCCTGTGGCACTGCGGGTGGGGGCTGCTCTGAGTGGCATAATGACTATCCCATTGATATATTTATGGGTCTATGAAGCCTTCCGCAAGCGTTTTATGGCCTTTGTAGCCTCTGGACTTTATGCAGTAACATTTGCTTGTGTCCATATAAATCGCTTGGCTTTTCCGCCCAATCCTTTGCCTTTTGTTCAAGCGCTTGCCTGGTTTATCTTTTGGCGTGGGCTTAACAAGGGAGCGAAGTGGGCTTTTGTTTGCAGTGGGATTGTGCTTGGCTTGAGTTTGTATTGTTATCAAGCCTCTTTTGCCCTCATTTTCGCCATGGCCGTTTTCTGGGCGGGTTTACTCTGGAAGGAACGCAGAGCAGAAAGAACAAAAACGGCTATTCTCTTCTGGTCAGGTTTTGTTATAATTTCCCTGCCTTTTGTAGTGAAATTTCTTCCCCATTTCGACAACTATTTGGAATCTGCTAATTTCACAAATCAGCTCATCTTTAATCCAGAGGTACACCAAGGGCGACTCCTGGAGCTTTTAATCAGACAAACAGCGGAGCATTTGGCTGTTCCGGGGTTCAAAGGTGATGGGAGATGGCGGCACAACCTTCCGAACAGGCCCTTTTTTGATATTACCATGACCATATTTTTCTGGGTGGGTACGGTTATTGCTCTAACGCGCATTCGTATGGCCTC
>JBHOQL010000045.1:0-65178 GCA_042408195.1 Anaerolineae bacterium | reverse complement strand
AAACGATAATACAGTAGCTTAGCTCTGAAATGGGCAGGATAAGTTGGAAAATGCTCCCACGTAACGGCTAAATGAGCAGCTAATCGGTTTTGCTGATTTATGAACTCTAGATCTTTGGTTACATTTGATGTGTGTATTCGGTAGCCTACCGTTGGCTCGCTCAGGTAGACCATAGAGAAATCATGGGCGATTTTAACCCACATCAACCAATCTTCCCCTCCCCTCAAACTCTCGTCAAAATAACCAACGACATTAAAGCACTGTTTACGAACCATCACGGTGCTCGTCGTAGCGCAATATTCCACTGTTTCCCATCGGAAATCCTGAGGATAGCGAGGAGCACCGGAGGCGAACGATTTCAATCCCAGGATTTCCCCCGCCTCGTTGATGAGATACGCATCTGAAGCCACAAGGCCTACTTCGGGGCGCTGATTTAAAATTTCGGCTTCCCGTTCTAATCTCCCTGGCAGGCACACATCATCGGCATCAAGAAAGGCTATATATTCCCCTGTTGCAGCGCGTATCCCTGTATTACGCGCTGCGGCAGCGCCTTTGTTGTGTTGCTCAATATAAGTAATTACACCCTCAAAGCGTTTTGCGACTTCATGGGTGTTATCGCTGGAACCATCGTTAACCACTATAATCTCTTTATCAGGATAGTCCTGCTCTAGCACACTTCTAATGGCTTCTGCCAAGAACCGGCCCTGATTATAACAAGGTATTACCACGCTAACCTTAGGCGCCATGATAGAACCCTCACTCCGGGAACGCGATAACGTTTTGCACATCAGTTGGTTTCAGCAAGTGTAATCGGTATCCTAATTCCCGCAAAAAGGACCTTAAATCCGCCACCGTATAGCCAAAAGCATTGTAGGCCGCCTCATTTTCTTCGTAAAAAATAACGGGCCTAAACTTCTTCTTCAATGTCTCTTGCGCTCCCTGAAGAGCAAGTAACTCTGCACCTTCAATGTCCATCTTTATCAGTTTGAATCTGATCACCCGGTACTGGGAAAGAAATTCATCCAGGGTTGTTACCCGCACTTCGCATCGTTCAACAAGGTGAGAAAGATATGGCTGCAGGGAACCGAAAGTGATGCCGTGAGGGTTTATGTATAACGCCATCTGCCCACTCCGATTTCCTACCGCTTGTTGAACTGTAGTTGAATTATTCAGACAATTCAGGCTTCTGTTACTCTGCATAAGAAAAAGCATGCGGATTCGGCTCAAAAGCGAAAACCAGGCTTCCTTCAAAATGGCGCAGTTGCCATGCCGCCATCACAGCATAATAACCAACATTGGCTCCCAGATCCGCAACACAGTCTCCAGGGCCCAGTTGACGAAGGAAGCGCAAAAATAATCGTGTAAACTCATGCTCATACTTGCCAATACAGTAAGGTAAAAGCGCATGACCTGCCTGATCGTTGCCAATCCATACCCGGCTCCCATTGGGCAATCTCATAGTGAGTGGCCCTTCGCGTCCCAGCCATTGGACGGTCCAGAGGGCCAATAACCCTTTGCCTTTAAATAAGGTAAATATGAAAGCCCGTCAAGAATTGCGGAACCGATGCGTCTGCGCAGATTGATTTTTCTCTCCACAGCCTATTTCTCCCGCACCAATCTCCATATGTATTTTACCCGCTCCCTTGTCTCTTTAGGCCATAAGGCAAAAGCCAGAGCGTAGAAAACCAGGACGGCGCAAGCCCCCTTGACCAAGAGCCGCAGAAGCAGCCCCAGGTTCTCCAGCGGTAGGAACCGCAAGGCCAGGGCATATCCCAGCAGAGTCACACCTCCAGCCAGCAGCGGCACCACCAGGCCCGAGGCTGGATTCACCGATAATTCCTGGCGAGCATACCGGTAGGCCAAACCAATGCCCACCAGCAGTGCCAGCCCCACCGCTGCGCAGGTCCCCAGCGCGCCCCAGCGCAGGGTCAGTGGGAGGCCAGCCAGGCCCAGGACCCCCACCTGAGCCCAGAGCAGTGTCGCTGCACGCCCGGGCTTGCCCATTGCGTTCAGTAACACCCCGGCGTTCTCCAGATGGGGCCGGACCACGAAGAAGGTGATGAGAATCTGCAGGAAGAGCGCGCTGGGGAGCCACCGCTCCCCGTAGAGCAGGACGATGATCTCGGGCGCGGTGATGAAGACCGCAATCGCCAGCGGGACTGCCACCATCCCGATGGCCCACGTCAGCATCATAGCCGTCTTTTCCAGCCGGGGCCGGTCGTCCTGGAGGCGCGCGTAGGTGTAGAAGGCCGGGTGCAGGAGCACCGCGTTGAAAAGAAGCCCCGGCCACTGGGCCATCCGGTAGGCCCGATCGTAGTAGCCCAGGGCCGTCACTCCGGCGAAGGTGCCGATGAAGAAATTATCCAGTTGGGAAAAGAGCATCCCGGCCATCAGCCACAGACCAGTGGTTGCTCCAAACCGCAGGAAGTGGCGGGCCAGGTCGGGACGGAATCGCCAGGGCTCTTTCCACAATTGAGGCTCCCGGCGCCGAAGGACCCACCACAGACCCAGCCAGAGGAAACTGTAGGTGGTCGTCTGCGAGACCAGGCTCCAGACCCCACCGCCGTGGGTCGCCAGCCAGAGGGCAGGGATATACGAGAGGGGGAAAGTGATGAATTGATAAAGGCTGATGGTCCCGAAATGGAGCCCTTTTTCCAGGAGCGTCCCGGCGATGCTGGCGACGCCCTCCGCACAGGCCGCCAGGGCCAGAACCAGCGCGGCCAGAACAATCTGCCGGTCGTATCCCAGAAGGCGCAGAATGGGAGCCGCCAACCCCATCAGCAGGAGGCCACAGAGGGCCGCCGCCGCGTCCAGCGCTGCATAGGTTCCCAGCGATTCGCCGTCCGTCTTTTTGTGCTGACCGAAGGCATAATTTAAGCCCAGTTTGGTCTGCAGTCGGAGGAGTTGGGCAAAGAACATCGCCAGGGCAAAAGCCCCAAAGGCCTCTGGCGAGAGGAGACGGGTGAGGATAATGTTGACGACAAAACCAAAACCCAGAGTCCAGTAGGAACTGAGGGCTACCAACAATCCCCCCCGCACTGCCTGGTAGGCCAAAGGAGGTTCGGACCGAGGTAAGCTCTCCGAGGTTCTGATTTTTAATACACCGGCTCCACCGCTTCCCCGAACCACTCTCATAACTTCAGCCTTTTAGCCTGCAACGACCGGTGAAAAACCGAGAGTTGTTTCATAAACTGGTCCCGGCTCTATCGGGGAAACCTTTTCAATAAAAATTGTACCTTGGTATGAAAGCGCCGTCAAACTTCTTTTTTCCCATACCTTCGGAGGAGCTCTTCTTTACTCATCCATACACGGTAGCGGTGCATCTTCAACAGGCTTTTCCTCCGAAGGCTCACCGGGTTGTAGGCCCAGATTAGGGCCATGGAGTAGAGGTTCTGCCAGAAGTGGACAAAGCGTTTCCATGCCCCTGAAGGCTTTTCCGAGTTAAGTATAAGCCCCAAATGTTCGAAGATCATTTCAATCTGCCGCGCTTTATCCTTCGGTAAAGTTATCTCGCCCCCGAGAATCCTAACTTCATTGGTCAGAGGCAAGCCATCCTCAATGGCCTGAGCTAAAAGTCCGAGAGAATAATGCAACTTCTTTGCTGCTTCATAACCCCATTTCAAATCAGGACCTTCAGGGGGAATAGTCGGTATATGCTCATTCCACAGATGCAGTTCACCTACAAGTTCTCCCTTCTTGATCTCCAGGTTTTCTGTGATTTTTATTGCTTTAGAGGCTCTCCAGAAAGAAAGTCTCAGAATGCAATCGGGGTCTTCGACAAAAGGTTTAATTCCGTAGGCTTTTCGCAAAACATAATCTATCCCATAAATTGCAAGCTTTAATAAATTCTTCATTGCAAACCTCCGTAACGTATAATGCAATCCTCAATGGGAGCAAAGACTACTTGAACTTTAGCCCACGAGGGCAAATAAAAAGCTGCCTTGGCCGAATTAGTGGCCACTCTTTTCACAGATAGGGCTTCCACCGGTGCCACGACTAGGCAAGCATCGGCCAGGACGAGCCCACCGGCTTCTTCTATCGATTCCACGGCCTCTTTTGCTCTGCCGATAACTTCCCTGCTGGACGTTACCCAGAGCCTTTTGGAAAGCCTGCGGCCTTTCACTATTGAGGCGATGAGTTCTAACTCTTCCTGAGAGGCATGAGGACAACCTATCCAGACAAGGTCCACCTCATCAAGAGGAGCGCTCAAAGCTCGATAAGCTTCGTCAAGAGATGTGATTTCTATCGGGGGCTCTCTAAGTTCTTCGGGAGAAAAGTTTTCAGCCTCTGGGGTTGTGCCTTCTATGTGGAATAAGGATATGGAACCCGAGGCAGCCATAGCGGCACCCATTGCTTTCAGAAACAATTCGCTGAGGAGAAATTCGCCATGGAAACGGATGTAAGGAGTTTTGTGGCCGAGTTTTTTCCCTATCAGATAACCGAGTGCTCCGAAGTCGGCTTCGGTTTTGAGGGAACAGTAGACTTCTACAAGGCAAGCAGGTCTGCGGCCGTAGTTAGTGTGAAAGCCATAGTGAGCAGTGCGTCCAGCGACAGCGGCGGCCAGTGCCGAAGGCCCGCCCTCCCGATTAGTCCTCGCTCCTATTACTGAATTGGCAAAGACAACCGCCGAAGATTCGGACCAAGCCAGATGGTCCCCGAAGTCGGGGCGGTACTTGCCCAAGTAGGGTGTGCAGGTCAGAGTGGGGTCTACTCCCATTGAGATCAAGGTCTCCACTACCTCCAGCTGCTTGCGTGCGAACTCCTGAGGTATGCCCATTTCCTTCCAGCGGTTGAGGTCTATTCCTGCGGGGTTCATCATAGAGGGGACTTGGACCTTTGCTCCTTCTGAAGCCCATTGTTTGAGGAAATCAAGGCCTGCTTCACCGAGGTTTTTGTAGCTTACTCCGGAAATCTGTGCACTTTTTATGGAGACCGTTTCCCTGGCTCCGTAAATGTTGCCCAGAGCAAAGATTATCTCCATGGCACGGCGCAGGGCTGGTCCCCTTTCTCCCGAAAGCATTGCCTTTTCTTCATCCGTCAGCTTCAAGTCCCTCTCCCTATATAGGGTCTACCGGAGGCAAAGGTTTACCCGATAAAAGAGCCCAAGCCTCTCTCGCATTTGCCACCAGGAACAAAGAGCCAGTCACGCACACCAAATCTCTTGCTTTGGCTTCTTCGAGGGCTACCTCTATGGCCTTTACAGCGGGCTCCACGACTTTGCCTTTGAACCCCAGAGCTTCCGCTTCCTTTAGCATTTCATCAGGAGAGGCAGCTCTTGGATTGCGGGCGCGGGTGAAAATCACTTCATCAGCTAAGGGCAGGAGTTCCTTCAACATTCCCGGGATATCTTTATCGGCTGAAGCGCCGAATATGAGAATGAATCGGTCCCAAGAGAAGAGCTTTCGCAAGGATTGGGCAAGACGTCGGGCAGAATCCACGTTGTGGGCACCATCCACTACAAGTAATGGAGAATGCTGAAGGATTTCCAGCCGTCCAGGCCACTCTACTTTTTCAAGGCCTTCCCTTATGGCTTCATCGGAAACCAAAAGCCCACGAACTCGGGCTTCTTCAAGAGCAGCGATTGCAACCGTAGCGTTAACAGGCTGATGGACTCCTAAAAGGGGCAAACGGACCTTAACGGAGAAACCAGGAGGATTCAACCTTTTTGCAATGAAACTCTGGTCTTCTGAGGTCTCTATGATCTCTTCCCAAGTCCAATCCCTGCCTACCAGGACCAGCGGGGAGCCTTTCAGCCGGGCCGTCTCTTCTATGACCTCAAGGGCTTCCCGTTCCTGAGGAGCGCTGACTATAGGAACTTTTTCTTTGATTATGCCGGCTTTCTCACAAGCGATGGAAGCCAAAGTATTGCCTAAGATTTGCATGTGGTCAAAGCTTATGGAAGTTATAACCGAAACCAGAGGGATAACTACATTGGTGGCATCAAGCCGTCCTCCAAGCCCAACTTCTACTACCGCTACTTCCACCCCTTTGCGGGCAAAGAGGAAGAAGGCTAAAGCTGTCATAACTTCAAAAGTTGTAATACCGGGGATTTTCTCGATGTAAGGGCGCAGTTCTTCAATCCCTGAGGTTACATCTTCCTCGCTCACCATCTCTCCAGCGATACGGATTCGCTCTCGGAAGGTGTGAAGGTGGGGTGAAGTGTAAAGGCCTGTTCTGTAACCATGGGCTCTTAACACTGATTCCAACATAGCGCATGTGGAGCCCTTTCCTTTGGTTCCGGCCACGTGGAGGGAGCGAAAGGAGATGTGCGGGTTCCCAATAAGCCCCAGGAGGTTTTCCATCCTGGCCAGATTGAACTCCTCAGGAGAGTAGCGGTAGCCCCTCAGCTTTTCGTAATCGGTAAACGAGTAGATAAACTCCAACGCCTCTTTATAAGATAAAGGCAAGGTTTCTCTCCACTCAGAGAAAGTTTGCTTAATTTTATCCCTTTTGGGGGTGGCAGGCAAAAAGCAGCTCTCAAAGCTGCTTCAAAGATGACCGGTAAGTTACCGATGGGTTTTCTCAACTTCCTCGGTAGAAAGTGAGAGCTTTGTGTACTCCACTAGAAGGCACCGTCCAGAAAGGATTACGGTAAGAGTAGGGATAAGATTACAGAAGCTACATCTTCGACGCTAATGGATGAAGGGCTTTCAATCTTCCCCCCATCCCTCCCATAAATTCCCAGAAAACCCCCAGGTCCTGGGGACAAGATCACCAAAAGTTCCCGTTCCCCTAATCCTTCGGCCAACCTTTTCAGGTTCCTGGCTATTAAATAGCTGGCCTGAGTAGAGAAATCCGCCCCAGCGTCGGGGAGAGTTTTGACGTTGCTCAGCAAGTCAAGGTGGGCGATAAGGAGGTCGGGTTTGTATTTGTTCCATGCGATCGCTATGGCTTCAGAAGCCCATTCAGTCCTTCGCTCTAAGAAAAAAATCGCATCTTCTGCCGTCAGCCACCCCCGGGCCAGACTTTGGGCATCGGGAAGGGGCGGGGGGAAGCTGAACTTCTCGTTCAATTCCCGGGTCAGGGAAGAGGGAAGGGCGTAGGCATAGCAAAGGGGAGTATGGTACAAAAGGGCTGTCTTGCGTTCAGGATTTATCCCCATAAGCTTGAAAAAAGCCCCTGAATGGAGATGAGGGTCAATTTCCAAGGGGAGCCATCTTCCAGAGCGCAGAGTTTCGTCGTCCCTCTGCAGGTTTACCGCATCGTAGTTGACTTTGCCATCATCGATGGTGTCTAAGGCCAGAATGCGGAGGGAAGCAATGGTTCCGCCTTCGGGCGCCTCTATTTTTAAGGAACCCTCGAGGGGCGGGCTGAACGAGAGGGTCAGGTCGGTCCAAGGGGATATGACCTCAGTGAAAGTGATAGTGTGAGGGTAGGCTTGGCCATAGCAAGAAATTGGGGCTATTGTGTAATCGGCCCTATGGGGAGAATCGGGGTAGATTTCGGGCCAGAATAGGACCGCAGTTTTGAGCCCACGTCGCATTACCACCCGCCAGAAAGGTTCCGTTTCCTCTTCTCCAGCGGAAAGTGCCGCGAGTTTATCTGGGGAAATCCCCTTGGCAAATGAGTCAATTGCTAAAGCTAAATCGTCAGGGCCTTCAAGTTGGGTCACAAGGATGGGGGAGAGTAGTTCGTCAAGTTTGGCCATACGGGCCAATTCCCTATCAGCGCCTTCTATGAGGACAACCATTACCCGAAGGGTTTGAGAGTTATCAGAGGGCATGGCAAGTGGAGGAGGAGGTTCTCCAGGAGAGGGGGGCATCGGGCGGGAGGCGAGCCAAGCGAAGAGCAAGCTAAATATGCAGCCAGTGATGAGCAGAATAAGGCGTGCGATGCTTTTGGCTTTCAATATTTTCCTCCTAAACCTTGAATGGGGTATAAACTTTTATAGCTGCCTCGCCAGGGACAGGACATTTGTTTTCGCATATCCCACATCCTATGCACCTTTCCGGGACAACCTTGGGGAAAAGCAAAGCGGCGCCTTCTATTAACCGTTCCTCCAGGATTATGGCTTTGTCCGGAACGGGGCACATTTCTTCGCACACGGTGCAAAGGCGATGCAGGCTGTAGGGAATGCAGCGTTTCTGGTCTATGTAAGCAATACCTATTTGCCTTTTCCTTTTTTCCTCAAGGCTCAGCCTTTCAATAGCCCCTGTTGGACATATTTCCCCACACGCAGTGCACCCGTAATCGCAGTAGCCCATCCTGGGAATCAATATAGGAGTCCAGAAGCCTTCGAAACCCGCTTCCAGCCCGACGGGCTGCAGTCCGTTAGTGGGGCAAACCTTCCAGCAAAGGCCGCAGCGGATGCAACGGCTTAAGAATTCGGTCTCATCAAGGCCCGTAATGGAAAGCCTGACCCTTGCCCCCGGAGGCCTGATCAAGGCTTGGGAACTGCGACGAGCAAAGGCATCGGTGCGGGTAAGGATAAGTGTTGCCGTTGCTCCCAGCATACCCAAGAGGAAAGTGCGTTTGGATGGATTGAAGGTTTGGGGCTGGAGATAAGGCCATGACCAGGCAAAGGAAATAGCTCCTTGGGGGCATGAGGCGATGCATTCAGCGCAGCGCCAGCAATCAGCTCTACTATCAACCCTTTCGGCCCAAGCTGGGAGAATAGGGCAAAGCTCGGCACAGAGTCCACACTGGCTGCAAGTTTCATCGTTGACTTTCACCGTCAGAGGCGAAAGACGCCCTGCCAGGGTCAGGAGATACCCAAGAGGACACAAAGCTCGACACCAGAAACGGGGTGCCAATCGGTTCAGGAGGGTTAGGATTAAGAGGAAACCAAGGAAGATCAGGGAAAAGCGGTAGAGGCGTAGTTCACCATAAGGGAGGAGACCAATCCATCGCCACAGTTTATCAGTGAGGTCAACAAATTCACGGAGCGGACCAAAAAAGTAAAGGACATTCCCCACAGTGCTAAGGATCAGGCCAGCAGCGGGGTGTCCGAATGTAATGAGAACTCTCTGAGCAATGGTGATGGGGTCGAGGAAAGAGGGCCAGAGATTACCCACGACAGCCAGTAGGAGCGTGACGGAAAGGAGAAAGAAACTCGCGTGGAAGAGGTAATAGCTTGCTTTTCTACGCCCTCTGGGGATTGGTTTGGAGGTCCACTCAAGGAAGGAGCCAAGAGGGCATATCCAGCCGCAGAAAACTCTGCCCAGCAGGAGGGTCAGCATTAGAATTAGAAGGGCGCCCCAGAAAAGGTTAAATGGTAAACTTTTAATCCCCAGGAAGACCAGAAGAGCTGCCAGTGGGTCAAAGCGAGCAAACAGGTTCCAGGGTGTTCCTGTGAAACTTTGGGAAACTTTTACCCCCAGGGCTAGGAAAAGGGCAAAGAATAGGGCCTGGGAAACAATGCGAAGCCTTCTCCAGTGCATCAGAGTAAGACCTCCACCACGGGGCGGCCTTCTGGAAGGCCTAAGCCCATTTCAGCCCCGAGCCTTATATAACCTATATCTCGCCAATTCTTCCCGAAGAGGGTGGCGGCCAAAGCATCGGCTGCCACGATATCATGGGAGGCAATCACTGTATCCGTTATGCGGACATCGTTAAGGTTCCCACCCTGAGGACCGTGGGCAATTAGAATGCGGGTGGCGTCTATGACCACAAGATGAGAGCGCACCACAGTGTTCAGGTCGGCGATACGCTGGTGAAGGTTCCAGTGGATAAGGGGGCGATCCTGGATAACCCCCATAATGTTCTTCATCCCCAGTGTGAGGCCTGCCGTTCCGTGATGCTTGGCGATGGGGATGTTAATGAAGACGTCGACGTCCAGCGCCTGGCGAAGGAAGATCCATTCTTTTAAATCCCTGCCATTAGGAATTGGCACCTTCTCGTAATGTCTTGGGGAGGCAAAGAGCAATTCCACGTCCAGCCCTTTTACGGCATCAGCTATGCCGCTATCCCTGTAGGCAGCTTCCTGAGTCCCGGAGAAAGGCAGGTCAAAGACCATTACTTTACTGGCTCCGGCTTCCCAACACATTCTGGCGACTGTGGCCACGACTGCTGGGTGGGAAGTAGCGGCGTATTCGGGAGGGCGTCCCGCAGTGCATATGTTGGGCTTTATCATGACGGTAGATCCGGGCCGAACGAAGGCTTTCATTCCACCGATAGCTTCTATTGCTGCGCGGGTAATGGCTTCCCAGTCCTTTCCTCGGGCAATGGCAACATCTCCTCTCTGAACGGCGGTTATAGGAGTGTAGGTAGGTGTAGGTCTCGGGGTAAAAGTAGCTGTTGGAGTCGAGGTTGGGGTAAGAGTGGGGGGCAGAACGGGAGTAAAAGGCGTGGCTTTGCCGATACATCCCTCGAGCAAGAGGGCAGCGGTCCAGCCTGCTATATACTTGAGGAAATCCCTTCTCGTACACTTCGCCGACATGGTTCCCCCTCTCGGTGTTTGCACGCTTTGGCTTTTTCCGAATTATAATAGAAGTAGTCCTAAAAGAAAAGGTTGAGACCGCTCGGCGGACAGGCTGACCTCTTCCACAGGCAACCTCAAAGGCTTTTGACATTCCCTTACCCTTGCTTTAAAATTAGCCTGCGTAGGGAAATAGGAAAATGGGTGCAATTGATGAAGTCAAAGCCAGGGCTGATATAGTTGAGGTTATAGGGCAATACGTCCCTCTCAAGAAAGCGGGGCGTAACTACAAAGCCCTTTGCCCTTTCCATTCCGAAAAAACGCCCTCTTTTTACGTCTTCCCCCACACCCAGACATGGCATTGCTTCGGGTGTAACACAGGTGGAGATGTTTTCTCTTTTGTAATGAAGCGAGAGGGACTGGACTTTAGGGAAGCCCTCAAGCTCTTGGCCGAGAAGGTTGGGGTCCGGCTGGAGGAAAGACCCCCGAAAGAAATGGAAAGGGAAAGACTTCTGCGCGAGGTGAATTCTGTTGCCGCCGATTACTACCACCGCGTCCTTTTCCACCCGGAAAGGGGGTTTAAAGCGAGGGAATATCTGGAGAAAAGAGGCGTAAGCGAAGAAGCGATCAAAGTCTTCAAGCTTGGCTACGCCCCTGCGGAATGGCATGGGTTGGAAGAGTTTATGGTGAACCTCGGATATAAACGGGAAATCATCTACGAAGCTGGCCTCATCGTAAAGCGAGAAGACGGAAGCTTTTACGATCGCTTTCGGGATCGTCTTATGATTCCGATAAGGGATGAGGCGGGAAGAATTGCTGGCTTCGGGGGTAGGACCCTTGACCCCGAAGGGGTTCCGAAATATATAAACTCTCCCGCAACCCCGATCTTTGATAAGAGCCGGATCCTCTTCGGACTGGACATAGCCAAAGAGGCCATAAAAGAACAGGATATGGCTATTATAGTGGAAGGGTACTTTGACGTAATTCAGGCTCATCAAAGAGGCTATAGGAATGTGGTAGCCTCCATGGGTACTTCCATAACCGAAGCCCAGCTCAGGCTTCTTTCCCGTTACACCAGGCGTTTCGCCTTCGCCCTTGACCCCGACATTGCCGGAAGTGAGGCGACAATAAGGGCCCTTCAGATGGCTGAGGAAGTTCTGGACAAAGAAACTCAACCGGCCTTTGACCCGAGAGGCTTTATCCGGTTTGAAGAGCGCCTCAACGCTGAGATCTTCATCCTCAGCCTACCACCCGGCCGGGACCCCGATGATCTAATCCGGGAATCACCCAAGGAGTGGCAAGAAGTCTTGGAAAAGGCTACACCCGTAGCGGAATTTTTCATTCAACTCCTTTCCCGGAAGTTTGACCTTTCTTCTCCCAAAGGCAAAGCCGAGGCTGTCCGGACCATCGTCCCTATCTTGAGGGCCATAAAAGACGAAGTAGAGAGAGAGCATTACATTTATCGCTTGGCTAGGATTATAAAGATTGATGAGGGGGTTATCCGCAGGGAACTTGGGTCTGTAGTGAGGAGTAGAATTCAGGTGCAGGCTCAAAGGCAGGTTCCCAAGACAGCTCTTGGTCTTGAGGAGTACGCCTTGGCCAGATTTATGGAAAACCCAGAGCTGCTGAGCTTTCTGGATAAGAAAATGACTGCGATGGGATTATATCCCCTCAGCGAGGCCGATTTCTCCGAGTCCGAGACCCGGATTCTCTTCAGCCTCTGGAAAGCGGCTTTGGATAAAGATGGGGGAAGGCTTGAGGATTTCCTCGAAAGCCTAGACCCCATACTGAAGGAGCGAGCTTTTGCCATTCTGGAAAAAGCCGGAAGCGCGCCTCAGACCCCATTGGAAAAGGCGGAGGATGAAATCCTCTACTGCGCCCTGCGCATGCGGGAGCAAAGCATCCGCTATTACCTTCAGGAACTTAAGTTCCTCCAAGAAGAAGCACGAGAACAGGGGGATGAGGAAAGTTTGAACTATTATCGCGGTTTAATCAAAGCCCATGCAGAGGAGCTGGCATCTCTCCACCGTGCCATGTCCCGCTATTCTTACCGGAAGCGGGGGGTTTAATGCTTGAGGAATTTCCAG
Source organism: Anaerolineae bacterium (assembly GCA_042408195.1). Taxonomy (GTDB): domain Bacteria; phylum Chloroflexota; class Anaerolineae; order SpSt-600; family SpSt-600; genus SpSt-600. The sequence goes on along the minus strand of JBHOQL010000045.1, from coordinate 52,734 downwards.
AACTGGAAGAACTCAATAACGAAGAGCTCGACCTGGGGGATAGCGCGGTTCAGATTTACCTCAGGGAAATCAGCAAGATCCCTTTGCTTACCCCGGAGGAAGAGAAGGAACTGGGGAACCTTATCCAAAAGGGCAGAATGGCCGAACAGCGTCTCAAGAAAGGTGACCTTTCCCCTTTGGAGAAGGCGAAACTGGAAGCCCAGGTCAGAGCTGGTGAAATGGCCAAGCGCCGCTTGGTGCAAGGCAACCTGCGCCTCGTGGTGAGCATTGCTAAACATTACTTTGGCCGTGGCCTATCCCTGCTGGACCTTATTCAGGAGGGGAACCTGGGCTTGCTTAAGGCCGCCGAGAAGTTTGACCCTCGCAGAGGTTTCCGTTTCAGCACTTATGCTACTTGGTGGATAAGACAGGCCATCACCAGGGCAATAGCCGATCAGTCCCGCACAATCCGTATCCCTCTCCACATGATGGAGAACATCCAGCGCCAGCTCAATGCCCACAGAATTCTGACCCAGAAGCTCGGCAGAGAACCGACAGCGGAGGAAATGGCCCTGGAAATGGGGCTCTTGTCCCAGGAGGACGTCCAGGCTATCAAAGAAGCTACGGAGCAAGGTAAGCCTATCCCTTGGCATCTTCAGAGGAAGCTCCAAAAGGCTGTCGCTAAAGTCCGAAGTATAGTGTTGGCTGCTCAGGAACCCGTATCCCTTGAAACCCCAATAGGTGCTGATGAGGATACTTTCCTTGGGGATTTCATTGAGGACACCTCTGCTCCTGCACCCACTGATGAAACCTTCAGAGAAATCCTGAGGGAAGAAATTCGGAAAGTCCTGGAAACCTTGAGCGATAAAGAGCGAGAGGTTCTGGAAGAACGCTTCGGCCTTAGGGATGGAAGGCCTAAAACTTTAGAAGAGATTGGGCAGAAGCTTGGGGTGACAAGAGAAAGGGCACGCCAGATAGAAGCAAAAGCTCTCCGTAAGCTGCGTCATCCCCTCCGCAGTCGTAAGCTCAAGGATTTCCTGCTCTAAAGGGGATTAAGGGGCTCAGAGGAGAAACTCGCTTCCCTAAGGGCCTCTTCCAAAGCTTCTTTTATTGAATCGTCTCCTTCTCTGAGGAAGTGCAAGAGAATTCTACGGGCTTCGTTTCCCCCTATGTTTCCAAGAGCCCATATAGCGGCTTCTCTTACTTCGTGATCCTTGTCCTTTACAAGAGAGGCAAGGCTTTCCACAGCCTCTTTCAAACCCATCTCCCCGCAGGCCCTTGCCGCTTCATAGCGGATTTCAGGCCTGGGGTTGTGCAATTCCTTTAGGACAATGGACCGCCATCTGGGGTTGGCGTTCTTCCCCATGGCAAAGAGGGCACTGGCTTTCATCTTATCACTGGGGTGGTGATAAGCTTCCTCAATAAGCTTAAGGACGTTTTCATCGTCCAAGGCAGAATAGGAGAGCGCCTCTATAGCCCTTCTCTTAACCTCCAGGTTTTCCTCCCTGGCTGCTTCCATCAAAGCTGAATAGACCAGACTAGCATAGTAATCGTCCAGTTTGCTGGTGCCGGCATAGAGCAAAAAGCGCCCAAGGGAGGAGGCGGCAGCTGCTCTAACTCTGAAAGAGGGGTCTTTCCTCAAAAGCTTAACCAGCAGGACGACGAGGGCTGGGTCTTCGTCTTCCCACAGTCCTTCCAAAGCCTGAAGGCGGACTTCCTCATCATCATCTTCCAAGCAAAGGCGGAAAAGATAAGAAAAATCAAGGCTGCTATCTCTCTCGCTTACTTCCACCAAAGCGCTTATAATCTTCTTCCGGTTCTCAACCGAAAGGGTTCGCCAAATCTCTTGGAAACTCTGGGCCTCTCTACGGCTTAATCCAGCCAGCCCCGCCAGATAGCGTGACCGCCAAGGCTTCGGATCTTCCGCCAACTTCCTTAAGATTACCTCTATCTCCGACATGCTCCTTCCCTCCGAAATTAATTATATACCATCCCCTCCCTTGATTTCAAATTTTTTCTCTTGACACCCCTTGGAGCGGCTGGACAAACAGATCGATTTAAAGTCCCCGATCTCATCGCAGGAGGTCAGCGATGACTTAAGCCCTTCGGGGCATTACCAAGATTGCTCTTCCCTTTGTTCCAACTGCTGTATGCCCTCTGAGATAGAGGTAAAGTCAAGTAAGGGAATGCCTTGACCTCTATAAAACCTGGGGGTATAATTAAGCCTCGCTAAAGGAGTTCTTCAATCAAATTTGGGAGGAAACGAGATGATTGAAATCCGCATCCACGGGCGTGGAGGGCAGGGTGCGGTGGTTGCTTCTGAGGTCCTGGTTACCGCCGCTTTTTTGGAAGGCAAGTTTGTCCAGTCCTTCCCCCTTTTCGGGGTGGAGCGGAGGGGAGCTCCCGTTATGGCCTTTGCGAGGATTTCGGAAAAGCCTATCCGAGCTCGCTATTCAATCTACCACCCAGATCACATTATAGTGCTTGACCCTACCCTCATAGAGGCTGTAAATGTTACCGAGGGCCTCAAGGAAGGGGGGTGGGTGTTGATAAATTCACCTCACCCCCCTTCTCTTTTTCAGCCCTCCATACCCCGCTATAAAATAGCTACTGTAGATGCCAGTTCCATAGCCGTGGCCCATCAATTGGGCACATCTACCGCTCCTATTGTCAACACCGCCATTCTCGGAGCCTTTTCCAGGATCACAGGGATTGTTGGCCTTGATTCTTTAGCTCGAGCCATAAGAGAAGTGGTGCCTTTCAAGCCCGAGGAAAATGTTGCAGCAGCCCGAGAGGCTTTTGAGAAAGTGCTCTTTTAGGAGGATCCAATGGCAGGGAAAACGAAGGTCGTAACTTTCCGAAGTGTTGAGGAAGTCCCACCACTCCCTGTTTCTATGGCTGACACTCTTTACAATAAGACGGGTGGCTGGCGCTACCTCAGGCCCGTCTACGAAGACAAGAGGGCACCCTGCGCTTTCAACTGCCCATCCGGGGAAGACATCCCCGTCTATCTGGGCCTCATATCCCAAGGCCGGTTCCGTGAAGCCTGGGAGGTAATCCGCTTTGAAAATCCCTTCCCGGCCGTCACTGGTCGGGTTTGTCCCCACCCTTGCGAAGGGGAATGCAATCGCCGCCATTATGGAGGAGCTCTTTCCATCCACCGCCTCGAGAGGTTCGTGGCAGATGTGGTGGAAGCGGAAGAGAAGTTCCCTCGACCCTTTGCAAAGCCTGAGGGTCCAAAGGTGGCTGTAATAGGTTCGGGGCCGGCGGGGTTATCCTGTGCCTACCACTTGGCCCGCAAAGGATACAGAGTCACTGTGTTTGAAGCTCTGCCGGAACCTGGCGGCCTCATGCGCTACGGCATACCTGACTACCGCCTTCCCAAGGATGTGCTCATGCGGGAAATAGCCCTCATCGAGGCCTTGGGGGTGGAAATACGCACTGGTATGAAACTGGGTGGAAACCTCTTGTGGGGAGACCTGAGGGATTACGCTGCCGTTTTCCTGGCGGTTGGATTTTCCAAGAACCGTCCTCTGGAGATTCCCGGCGAGCGGGCTGAGGGGGTTATCCCGGCTCTGGAGTTCCTCAAGACCCTGAACCTGGAAGGTCCCGGAGCTCTGAAGGACCTGTTTGGGAAAAAGGTAGCGGTCATCGGTGGAGGTAACTCTGCCATGGATGCAGCTCGTTCCGCCTTACGCCTCGGAGCCGATGTGACCATATACTATCGCCGGACCAGAGACGAGATGCCCGCTATCCCTGCCGAAATAGAAGAGACAGAAGAAGAGGGGATCCGTATTGAATTCCTCACGGCTCCGGTGGAAGTAATAGCCACTAACGGCAGAGTTACAGGAATGCGCTTAATCAGGATGCGCCTTGAAGAACCAGATGCATCTGGGAGACCCCGTCCGGTCCCTATACCCGGTTCCGAATACACCGTTGAGGTGGATTACGTAATCCCAGCCGTGGGCCAGGAGGCTGATCTGACCTTCTTGGATGGCATTGAGGAACTGAGGGTGGAAAGGGGTCGGATCAAAGCCGATCTTTCCACCCTGGCCGCTTCTCGCATCTTCGCAGGCGGTGACATCGCCACGGGGTTTGGCACGGTAACCCATGCTATAGGCTCGGGTAAGAGGGCAGCCCTGGCTATAGATCGGTTCCTAAGGGGAGAAACTCTTAATGGTTTCCCGCCGCTGGAGAGGAACGTCTATGCTGTGGTCAGGCCCATCTCCGAAACCATAGTGCGCTTTGAGGACCTCAACCTGGCCTATTACCGATGGGAAGAGCCTTTGCCCCCGAAGCAAATTCCCATTGAAAGGAGGCGTTCTTCCTTTGAAGAGGTGAATCTGAGCCTGACCGTGGAAGAGGCAATAAAAGAAGCCAGAAGGTGTTTTGTGTGCGGGACCTGTGTTATGTGCGATAACTGCCTCATATTTTGCCCTGACCGGGCCATAAGTCGCAGAAACGAGGCCTTCGGTTACGAGATAGATTACGATTACTGCAAGGGCTGCGGAGTGTGTGTAAGCGAGTGCCCCCGCGATGCCCTATCCCTCAAAGAAGAGTTCTTCTACAAAGGGTCAGAGCAGTGAGGAGGAAAGCATGAAGAAAGTGATTACAGGCAACAAGGCTGTAGCTTATGGCGCTAAGCTGGCAAGGGTTCAAGTTATAGCTGCTTACCCTATAACTCCTCAGACTCCCATCATTGAGTACTTAGCCGATTTCTGTGCCAGTGGTGAGCTTAACGCAGAGTTCATAAAGGTGGAATCGGAACACTCGGCCTTAGCGGCGTGTGTGGGGGCATCAGCTACGGGGGCAAGGGCCTTCACCGCCACTTCAGGCCAAGGTCTTCTGCTAATGCATGAAATCATCCACTGGGCAGCGGGGGCTCGCCTTCCAATCGTCTTGGCGGCTGTTAACAGAGCTATCGCCCCCGGCTGGAACATATGGACCGAGCAGAACGATACCCTTTCCCAGAGGGATACAGGCTGGATGCAATTCTACGTTGAAAACAACCAGGAAATTCTGGACACCGTAATCCAGGCCTACAAGGTAGCCGAAAAAGTCTCCCTCCCAGCTATGGTTGTGCTTGATGCCTTCCTGCTCTCCCACACCTCGGAAATCGTGGACATTCCCCCCCAGGAAATGGTGGATGAATACCTGCCTCCTTACCAGCCTCAGTATAAGCTTGACGTGGACGATCCCAGAGCCTTTGGAGCCCTCGTTTACCCGAGCGACTGGACCGAGCTCCGCTACAAGATCCAGCAGGCCCACCAGGAAGCAATTGAAGTTGCCAGAGAGGCCGACAGGGAATACGGTGAGCTTTTCGGCCGCTCCTATGGTCTGGTGGAAAAATATCCTCAGGATGAGGCCGAGGTGGTCTTGGTAACATCCGGCACTGTAACCAGCACGGCCCGGGATGTGATCGATGAGTGGAGAGCCAAAGGTTACAAAATAAGCCTCCTCAAAGTGCGGCTCTTCCGACCTTTCCCAGCTGAAGATATCCGCAAAGCCCTCAACGAAGCGGGGAAAGTGGCCGTGATCGACCGCAACATTTCTTTTGGGCACGGGGGAATCTTCGCCCAAGAGATAAAGTCCGCCCTTTACGGTGGATCTCACCGGCCGGTTCTGTTCTCTTTCATAGCCGGCCTCGGTGGCAGGGATATAACCCCAGCTACTGTAGACGGTATACTCCGCTATACCCTTTCCCACGATCGCCCAGAAGAGGATACGATATGGTTTGACCTGAAGAGATAAACAGGAGGAAAGCTATGGAAACCTACCCTCGTCCGAGGTTAGAACCAAATTACAGATTGCCTGAAGAAGAACTCCTCAAGCCTGGGCATGTGGCGTGTCCTGGGTGCGGTGCGGCCTTAGCTATGCGCCTAGCCCTGAAAGCTTTGGGCAAAAACACCATAGTGGTCATCCCAGCTTGCTGCTGGTCCATAATAGCCGGGCCATTCCCCTACTCGTCCCTGGATGTTCCCCTTTACCACACCGCCTTTGAGACCGCGGCCTCCCTCTCTTCGGGGGTTGCCGCGGCCCTCAAGGTGCTGGGTAAAAAAGATGTGACCGTCATGGCCTGGGCTGGCGATGGCGGCACCTTCGACATCGGCCTTCAGGCTCTTTCCGGTGCCGCTGAGCGCAACGAAAACTTCATCTATGTCTGCTACGATAACGAAGCTTACATGAACACCGGAATCCAGCGCTCCTCGGCCACTCCCTGGCTGGCCTGGACCACCACTACCCCAGCCGATAGGCCCAAAGAAGAGCCCAAGAAGGACATAGTATCCATAATGGCTGCCCATCTCATACCCTACATTGCCACCGCCACCGTTGGCTACCCCGATGACTTAGAAATGAAGTTCCGGAAGGCTAAAGAAATAAAAGGCACCAGGTTCATCCACGTCCTCGCTCCTTGTCCTCCTGGATGGCGAGCGGAATCAAAGGACTCCATAAAGCTCGCCCGTCTTGCTGTTCAGAGCAAAGTCTTCCCCCTTCTGGAAGTGGAACACGGAAAGAAATGGCGCATAACCGTATGGCCCGAAAAATTCGTCCCGGTAAGCGAATACCTCAAGCTTCAGGGACGCTTCCGCCACCTAACGGAAGAGCAAATTGAAGCGATACAGCGCAACGTGGATGAAGCCTGGGAAAATCTCCTCAAGCTCGTTGAAGAAAGTGCCAAGGAGAGAAGCCCATGCGCATAGGCAATGTTGAAGTCTATATCGTGAGCGACGGCACATTTCGCATGGACGGGGGAGCAGTGTTCGGGCTTGTCCCTAAAGTCCTCTGGGAGAAAATCATAGCCCCCGATGAACTTAACCGGGTCCCTATGAACCTGAACTGCCTCCTCATCATTTCCGAAGGCAAGCGGATACTGGTGGATACCGGCATGGGCGATAAACTCAATCCGAAAGAGAGGGATATCTTTGGCCTCCACGAAGAAAAGAGGCTCTTGAATAGCTTAGCAAAGCTTGGCTTCTCCCCGGAAGACATTGACATCGTGATAAACACCCACCTCCACTCGGACCATTGCGGAGGAAACACTTTGGCCATTGAGGGGGAAATAATCCCCACTTTCCCCAGGGCTGAATATTGGATCCAGAGGCTTGAGTGGGCTGACGCAGCCTTCCCCAACGAGCGTACCCGAGCCACTTACCTAGCCCACAACTTCATCCCCCTCTGGGAGCGGGGGAAAGTTCGCCTCCTCTACGGCGATACTAGAGTTACCTCAGAAGTCCGCTGCATAGTGACCAGGGGCCACACTCGGGCTCACCAGAGCGTTTTGATTGAGAGCCAAGGGGAAAAGGCCATCTTCTTGGGCGACTTGGCTCCTTGGGCGATAAACATGGAAAGGCTGGCCTGGATCCCAGCCTTTGACGTAGAACCTCTGGAAACCATAGAGACGAGGCGCAAGATACAACAGTGGGCCGTAGAAGAAAAAGCCATCCTCTTCTTCGAACACGACCCCTTTTTCCCAGCGGGGCGGATTTTTGAGGAAAACGGCCGTTATGTGGTAAAATCTTTAGAGTTCTAAATGAGAGATAAGCCTTCTAAGCTGTCTCAGCCTGACTGGGAGGTAAAGAAATGAAACTTCAGGGAAAGCGCATAGCTATCCTTGCTGAAGATATCTACGAGGACCTGGAACTTTGGTATCCCCTTCTCCGGATGAAGGAGGAGGGAGCCGAGGTCAAGGTGGTCGGTACGGGCTCCGCTAGCCAGTACACCGGAAAGCATGGTCTTCCTGTCCAGGTAGATCTCTCGGCAGATCAAGTCCGTGCCGATGATTTTGATGCCGTGATTGTCCCCGGCGGTTACGCTCCCGACAGGATGCGCCGCTACGAATCCGTCCTCAGGTTCGTGCGGGAAGCCTTTGAGAAAGGCAAAGTTGTAGCCTCTATCTGCCACGGCCCGTGGGTCCTTATCTCGGCCGGAATACTAAAGGGGCGCACAGCCACCTGTTTCTTCGCCATAAAGGATGACGTGATAAACGCCGGCGCCAATTACGTGGATAGAGAGGTGGTCAGAGATGGCAACCTTATCACATCCAGAATGCCGGCGGATCTACCGGCCTTCTGTCGGGAAATCGTGCAGGCTCTGAGCGAGAAGTGAGGAAGCCGCTGCTTCTGCTCACCAACGACGACGGTTTCAGTTCCCCTGGCCTTAAGGCTGCAGCCGAAGCTCTCTTGGACTTTGGAGAACTCGTGATCGTTGCTCCTAAGGAACAGCAGACTGGGATGGGGCGATCCCTCTTGCCCCAGCACGATGGCTCCCTTTATCGGGAAGATATAGAGGTGAGGGGGCAATCCATCCCGGCTTTCTACCTTTACGGCTCACCGGCGCAGGCTGTCCTCCACGGAGCCCTTGAAATCTGTCCTCGCCTCCCGGACCTTGTGGTGGCTGGGATAAATTACGGGGAAAACCTAGGAACAGTCATAACCCTTTCAGGAACGGTGGGGGCTGCGCTGGAGGCAGCTGACCTTGGAATAAAGGCTTTAGCAGTTTCCTTGGAGGTGCCGAAAGAGTTCCACATAAGCCTTTGCCCTAAGGTCGACTTTACCGCAGCGATGCACTTCACCCGGCTCTTTGTCAGCCTGATGCTCAGGATGCCCCGCTTTCACGATGTTGACATCCTCAAGGTGGATATACCCTGGGAAGCAACCCCTGAAACCCCTTGGAGGGTTACCAGGCTCTCCCGCCAACGTTACCATTATCCGAAACCTCGTCCGCGCCGTTTCCTCGAAGACAAAGCCCGCATGGATTACGAAGCCCGCTTTGACCCTGAAACCCTCGAGCCCGATTCGGATATCTACGCTGTAGCCGTGGATAAAGTTGTTTCTGTAACGCCTCTGAGTCTTGATCTCACTTCCAGGATTTCCCTTCAGGAACTCCAGAACATAATGATCAGAATTCAGGAGGCAAAGTGAGCGACACAGTCCTTATAGCCAGACTTCTGCTTATCTTAGCTGCGATGCTCTTCTTCCTCTTCCGTCAGGTGGATGTGGGTCTCGTGATATTTTCCGGGGCCGTGGCCATGGGATTCCTTTCCAGCAGGCCTTTCCCGGAATGGAGTGGCGCCTTCATCGAAGAGATAACCTCCCGTAGCACCCTGGAGCTCCTGGCGGCTGTCCTCCTCATCACCACGATGGTGGAACTTCTGCGGGAGGTGGGCAGCCTAGACAAGCTCGTGAGATCTTTGGGCGTCCTCTTGCCTGACCGCCGGCTGAGCATTCCGATACCTCCAGCCATCCTTGGCCTTTTGCCAATGCCCGGCGGGGCTCTCCTTTCGGCGCCCATGGTGGCGGCAGCGACAAAGGATCTGCCTCTGAGTAATGAAGATAAAGCCTTTTTCAATTACTGGTTCCGCCACCTGTGGGAATACATAGTTCCCCTCTTCCCCGCGCTTTTGATCGCCTCGTCAATAACGGGTGTTCCGATAAGAACCCTCCTCTTAATTCAGTCCCCCTTCACTTTAGGGGCCATGCTGGCTGGAGGCATAGTTTTGGTCAGACGTTTGCCCCGCCAGCTCGTTCCGGACAATTCGATTGAAGAGAGAAGGAGAGCCTGGAGAGATCTGGGTATCGCTATCTGGCCTGTAGCCTTGGTGATAGCTGGAACGGCTGGGCTGGGGATAAACCTCCCCCTCTTACTCGTTATGACGATAATCTCCATCGCAATAGTGCATAGGCCTGGGTTAGAAAGGATGAAGAAAGCACTTAGGGGAGGGTTTTCGCTCCGGAACATCCTCCTGATCATGGGCATTATGGGGTTCAAGAGGATGGTGGAAATCTCAGGGGCAGCCCCTGCCGTCTACAGGGCTCTTCTGGCCCTTCACTGTCCTCCCTTCCTTATGGCCTTCCTTGTCCCCATGAGTGCAGGAATCCTTACCGGAGTGACGGGAGCCGCAATTGGCCTAACCTTTCCGCTCCTGAGCCCCATCCTGATGGGGAGCACCCCTCACCTGAACACGGTGGCTTTCGCCTTCGGAGCCTGTTTCATTGGTGTCCTCCTTTCGCCTTTCCATATCTGCCTGGTCCTCACCAGGGATTACTTCCAGGCAAAGTGGGGGCCCATCTACCGCCTTCTTTTGCCCTCCACAGCTCTGATTGTGGTAATAGCTTTCTTGGTTTACACCCTTTTGCCGAGGTAATAAGATGGAGAGAATTTTGAAATTCTTGCAGAAGATCCGTCAAATACACGCCTTGGAACACGCCACCATCCACATCCTTAGTTGGCGCTATCCTAACCTTCGGATATTGGGCAGAAGCACCGATTCGGGCTTCTATATCTACGGCAATGTGGATACCGAGGCGCTGGCTGCAGCCGTAAGCGAAGCCTTAGTTCGCTTGCAAAGGGGGGAGACAGAGTTGGCTCTCCACCCCCAGTGCGGGACAAACCTAGCTACTGCTGGGGTTCTGGCGGGACTTTCAGCTTTCCTGGCTCTTGTAGGCAAGCCCCGCCGGCGCTGGACCCGCCTCCCGGAAGCTATAACCCTGGCCACTCTGGCTTTGCTCCTGGCTCAACCCTTAGGGTTAATGGTCCAGCGCTACATTACTACTTCCCCGGATATGACCGATATTTCTATAAAAGAGATAAAGCGGTTTGACCGCGGGGCGGTGAGGATCCACAAAGTAGAAATATGCTCTACGTAATCCACGGGGAAGAGGAATTCCTCAGGAGCCAGGCCGTAAAAAAGCTGAGGGAGCGCCTTGGTTCACCACCTCTCTCGGATATGAACTTCACCCAGCTGGAGGGGAAGAAAGTTAAGCCCGAGGAGCTGAAAGAGGCGTGTTACGCTTTGCCTTTTATGCTCCCTACGAGGATGGTACTGGTGAGGGGCCTGTTGAGCAGAGTGGAGAGAGGGAATCAGGAACTGGTCCATTTTCTCAGGGAATTTCTCCCTCGCCTTCCCCCTACCACCATCCTTGTCCTGGAGGAAGAAAAGACTGTAGGTGAGGAACACCCCCTCTATCCATTGCTGAGCGAACTGGAAAAGAGCGGCAGAGCCAAGCTCCTCAATTTTGAGAGGATAAGGGGTGAGAAGCTTAAGCAGTGGCTCAGGGACAGAGCCAGGGAAAAGGGGGTGGAAATAACCCCTGAGGCGGCCGAAGAGCTGGCCTTCTTCGTGGGGGAAGACTTGCGAATTCTGGACACGGAACTGGATAAGCTGGCCATTTATGTAGACAGAGCTCGTCCTATCGTTCCGGAAGATGTGAAGGCTGTGGTTCCCTATGCGCGAGAAGCAAGCATTTTCTCCCTCACTGATGCACTGGGCAGGAAGGATGCAGGGGCGGCGCTGGAAGTGCTGCGCTCTCTTCTGGACCAGGGCGAACCAATGGTGGGCATAATCGGGATGCTTGGCAAACACCTCCGGCTCCTTCTCATGGTCAAGCTCCTCATGGCCAGAGGATACTCCTCCCGAGAGATCGCCCTCAGGCTCAGGGTCTTGCCCTTCGTAGTGGACAAAGCCATACGCCAGTGCGGGAACTTCTCGGTGGAATACCTGAAGAGAGCCTATGAGAGGCTTCTGGAAGTGGATGTAGCTCTCAAGACCGGCAGAGCTGAAGGGCCCGTATCCCTTGAACTCCTGATCACGGCCCTGACCTCTTCAATGGAATGAAGCCTTTGGGGAGACCAAATGGCCTTCTGGGTTGGGACTTCCGGCTGGATTTACCCTCACTGGAAGGGAGTGTTCTACCCTCTGGGGCTTTCCACGAGGGAATGGTTGAAATTCTACTCTTCCCACTTCCACACGGTTGAAGTCAACAACAGCTTCTACCGCCTGCCGAGCGAAGAAACCTTCAGGAAGTGGAGTCAGATTACTCCCCCGGACTTTCTCTTCAGTGTAAAAGCCAGCCGCTTCATCACCCATGTCAAAAAGCTGAAGGTGGATTACAAGCCTGTGGAACTCTTCATTGAAAGGGCTAAGCTTCTGGGGCCGAAGCTTGGTCCCATCCTATTCCAGCTACCTCCGGACTGGTCGTGCAATGTAGGGAGGCTTGAAGCTTTCCTCGAGCTTCTGCCTGGCGATCTAGCCTACACCTTTGAATTCCGAAACGAAAGCTGGTTCAACCCCAGGGTATACAGCCTGCTGGAAAAGAAAGGGGTGGCTCTCTGCCTCATAAGCCTTCCCGGGTTCCTTTGCCCCGTCAAAGTCACGGCCTCCTTTGTCTACATAAGGATGCACGGGAGTGGCGTTGTTTACGGCGGGCTTTATGGGCCGGAAGAACTGAACTACTGGGCTCAACTGGCGAAGAATTTCCTCAGGGAAGGCCTTGACCTCTACGTTTACTTCAACAACGATGCCTTTGGCTTTGCTGTTCGGAACGCTGCCGAATTCTTTAAAATGCTCTCCGCCTGATGCGGGATTGGCCCATTTTAAGGAGGTTGTTCAGAGCCGAACACTGCTTTTCTGCAGTAGAGTAACAACATCGTTGAAAGCCCTGGCCTCAGGCAGTAGGGTTGACAAGAAGGGGAACTTGTGCTATTTTATATATAGGTTTTGGGCCGAAGTCCCCGTAGCTCAGTAGGATAGAGCGCTGGCCTGCGGAGTCAGAGGTCGTGGGTTCGAATCCCGCCGGGGACGCTCTTTAAAAAGTGGAGGGCCGTTAACTCAACAGGTAGAGTACTGGCCTTTTAAGCCAGGAGCTGAGGGTTCGACTCCCTCACGGCCCATTGTGCAGGAGTGGCGGAACTGGCATACGCGACGGGCTGAGGACCCGTGCCCCGTAAGGGGCGTGGGGGTTCGAGTCCCCCCTCCTGCACCTTGAGGCAGAGGGCGGTCCGCTGCCGGGGGCTCTATCTCCCGGAGGAACCTCCCGACTCCCAGCCCTCTTGGAGGGCAACGCCGCCCGGCGAAATCACAAGCCGGGGCACCGGAGGAGCAATCTTCCGGTGACCACAACCGCAACAGAAAGCAGACCCGCCAGCGGCCCCTTTAGGGGTGCGGGCAAGGGGTGAAACGGTGGGGTAAGAGCCCACCAGCTGTCGCAGTAATGCGGCAGGCTAGGCGAGAGTGCGGCGGGGAGCAAGGCCGGTGGGCCCGGCCCGGACCAAAAGTCCGGTTGGGTCCGGTCGCAGCGGCAACGGCGAGGGTGGGTAACACCCACCAAGCCAGGAGCCGCCGATGAGACGAATAGCGGATCAGAACAGAATCGGGGGTACGGCCACTGCCTCAGAGCCGAGGTGGCGGAACCTGGCAGACGCACTGCGCTCAGGACGCAGTGGGGTTCTTCCCCGTGCGGGTTCAAATCCCGCCCTCGGCATCCGAACGCGGGGTGGAGCAGCGGTAGCTCACCGGGCTCATAACCCGGAGGTCGCAGGTTCAAATCCTGCCCCCGCTATCGAGGTCAAGCCCCGGGTCAAAATCCCGGGGTTTTTTATTTTGTCGAACCAACAGAGGATTTTGGCAAAATTCCCTTTAAAGCTTTATAATTTAACCGGCAAGTTCAGGAGGGAGGAATGGGAAACCATGCCCTTTACATAATAATGCGCAGGCGCACCCGCCGTCAGAGGAACAACGGTGCAGGGTCCCCAGCCTTCAGGGTAATCAGTGGGCTATTACTGTTAGCCTTAGCCGCAACTCTGACTTTCTCCCTCGCTTTCATGGGAGGAGCTGCAGCCATCTACGCTTACTACGCCGGCTCTCTTCCAGACCCAAAAGCAGTAGAATACATCGCCACCGGCAGCTTTGAAAGCGCAAAGATTTACGATCGCACCGGAAAGCACCTCCTCTACGAGATCGCAAACCCCTTCGCTGGCTACCGGACCTGGGTCCCCTTGGAGAAGATACCAATCTATCTCCGCCAGGCCACGATTGCCATTGAGGACAAAAATTTCTACAAGAACCCTGGCATAGATTTTGAGGGGCTCGCCAGAGCCATTTGGTACAACCTGAGAGGTTACCCTATCCAAGGAGCCAGCACTATCACAATGCAACTGGTGAAAAACACCGTTATTCCTCCCGAAGAGCGGTACAAGAAGACCATCGCCCGCAAAATAAAAGAAGCCATACTAGCTCTGGAAATTTCCCGTCGTTATCCCAAAGACCAGATATTAGAGTGGTACCTAAACACCATCTACTACGGCAACCTGGCTTACGGAGTCGAGGCTGCCGCTCAAGTTTACTTCGGCAAACATGTATGGGAGCTGAACCTGGCTGAATGCGCGATGTTGGCGGCCATTCCCCAGTTCCCAGCTCAGAACCCCATCGATAACCCTGAAGAAGCCCGCAAGCGTCAACACCTGGTTCTGGACGCAATGGTCCGCCAGGGATACATAACCCCGGAACAAGCTATAGAGGCCAAATACTATACCCCTATCAAAGTGAGGCCGCTACGAGAAAAGACCGGCATAACTGCCCCGCATTTTGTCCTCTACGTTCGCAAACTTTTGGAAGAAGAATTCGGGCCGGACCTGGTCTACAAGGGAGGGTTGAAAGTATACACAACCTTAGACCTCGATTTCCAGAGGCTCGCCGAAGAAGAGGCGCGCAAGCACATTGAAGCCCTCCGCAGCGATCCAAAAATAGAAAAGAAACCATCTAACGCAGCCGTGGTGATAATGCGCAACCGCACCGGCGAAATCCTGGCCATGGTGGGGAGCATTGATTATTGGAACGAGGAAATAGACGGCGAAGTGAACATGGCCATCTCCCCTCGGCAGCCTGGCTCCGCTTTCAAACCCTTCACTTACGTCACAGCTCTCGCTCAAGGTTTCACCCCAGCTACAATGCTTTTGGATGTCCCTATGTGCTTCCCTGATCCCCCCAACCCTCCTTACTGCCCAGCCAATTACGACCGCAAATACCATGGTCCTCAGAGCCTCCGCAACGCTCTCGCCAGATCCTACAATCTCCCAGCGGTGTGGACTCTCAGCAAAGTCGGGGTGAAAAACGTTATTAATGTGGCCCATCGCATGGGCATAACTACCCTCAATGCTGACCATTACGGCCTTTCCCTTACCCTTGGTGGTGGTGAAGTGAGCCTACTGGACATGGTTTTCGCTTATTCCGTCTTCGCCAACGGTGGCACCATGATGGGGGAGCCCGTCCCGCCCGAAAAGCGATTGCCTGGCTACCGGGAGCTCCAGCCAGTGGCAATACTACGAGTTGAGGATAAGAATGGTCGGATTCTGAAAGAATTCAAGGCACCGGAATCGCGTCAGATCCTCAGCCCTCAGTTGGCCTACCTCATCACCCACATCCTTTCCGACAATAAAGCCCGTATCGCTGCCTTCGGCGTCAACAACCCGCTGCAGATTTCGCGTCCGGCTGCGGTAAAGACTGGGACCACAGACGATTGGCGGGATGCGTGGATAATAGGCTACACCCCGCAGATATGCGTTGGAGTGTGGGTCGGGAACACCAACAACGAGCCTATGGAGCGCAT
Source organism: Anaerolineae bacterium (assembly GCA_042408195.1). Lineage (GTDB taxonomy): Bacteria > Chloroflexota > Anaerolineae > SpSt-600 > SpSt-600 > SpSt-600. The sequence continues at coordinate 37,372 of JBHOQL010000045.1, read as the reverse complement.
CCCGGGAGCCCGGGGAGCTGCCCCCATATGGCACAATATCATGGAAAGGGCTTACAACGAGGGCCTCGTGGAACGCCTCATAAGCCCTGAACCGATAGAGAAGGACTTCAGGCGCCCTCCAGACATCATAGAAATGGAAGTGTGTGCGATTTCCGGCCTTCTCCCCAACCCTTACTGCCCTCACAGGGTGAAAGAAATCTTCATTAAGGGGACCGAACCCACAACTTACTGTAACGTCCACCAAGTTTTCCTCATAAATAAAGCTAACGGCAAACTGGCTACTATCTACACTCCTCCAGAATTGGTGGAGGAAAGGGTCTATGAAATTTACCCGCCCGAAGCGGCCGACTGGGTTAGAATGGCTGGAATACCTCAGCCACCAACCGTTTACGATGATTCTTACGGTCCCATCCTCCAGGGAGGAGATGTAGCTATCATTAGCCCGCCTCCCTACTCTTATGTCCGTGGAATAGTGCCAATAGTGGGCAACGCCCGCTCACCTAATTTCATGCTCTACCGTTTGGAGGTTGGCAAGGGCCTCAATCCATCGGCCTGGAATCAGATCGGAAGCGATCATTACCATCAAGTAGACAATGGGGTGCTGGAGTACTGGGATACGGTGGGTCTTGAGGGTCTCTATACCCTCCAGCTCACAGTGGTGGATCACGACCAAACCATCAAGCGCTCCATAATCCAGGTCACAGTGGACAACACTCCACCAAAAGTGGAGCTGATCCATCCCGACGACGGGGATGTTTACGTAATGGAGCAGGATGAGTGGGTGAACATTCAGGCCTACGCCACCGATAATATCTCTATGGACAAGGTTGAATTTTACCTGGACAACAACAAAATTGGGGAGAGCTCCGTCCCACCCTACAGCTTTAAATGGACTATCAGGATGTCCGATACGATCCCCGTCCCCGGGGCGGTTATAACAGCCCTCGTTCCAGTCACCAATCCCGATGGAACTGTAACTTGGCAGGAGATGGCGATAGCTCAGAGTTTTGTGGAGGGCGAAACCTACAAACTCGTTTTCTCCAACGGCATGACCATAATTTCCGATACGGTTGGTTACACTGAAACCCACGTGATTCACGTCATAGCTTACGACTCCGCTGGTAATTCAACCCAGAGCAAGCAAATCCGCATAAATGTGGTACACGAGAAGAAGGAGAAGAAAGAGAAAAAAGCAGCCCTGCCTTCCGAGGTCTGGGTGAAAAGGCCTGAAGAAGTATGGCTAAGCAGCTTCCTTTATTGGAAGAAGCTAAGCTGACGACCCGCACCCCCCTTGCCGAAGCCATTGAGGCCTTCAAAGGCTACATGGAAAGGGAGGGTTTCACTCTAAACACCAGGAAGTCTTTCCTTTGGGATTTAAGCTTACTGAGCCGTTACCTGGGTAAGGACAGGCCTATAGGGACCATAGGGGTCTTAGAACTTAAAGGCTTCTTAGATTACCTGCTCTACAAGCGAGGAGTTCCCTGCAGCCCCAAATCCTACGCCAGGCGTCTCACGACCCTGAAGGTTTTCTTCCGATGGCTGCGGAGGATCGGGGCAATTCCCGAGGACCCGGCTGCTCCTATCCCTCACCGGCCAGCTAAGCCACCCCTTCCAGAGTTTCTGACGGATGAGGAAATTACTGCCCTGCTTGAGGCAGCCAACCGTCTGGCTGCCGGCCCCGACCCCGATTACAGGCCTTTTCTCCTCTTCCTCTTGCTTCTCAGCACCGGGATCAAAAAAAGTGAGTGCCTGAGCCTGCGCCCGGTTGACTTTGACTTATCCGATCCTGTAAATCCTGCGGTTCTTATCCGCTACAGCAATCCTAAGCTGCAGTATAAGGAACGCAGGTTAGCCCTTCCTCCCGAGATTGTCCCCATCCTCAAAGCCTACCTTGAGCAATACGGACCCAGGGAAAGGCTCTTTGAGTGTACAGGCCGGAACCTTGAGTATGTCCTGCACGAGCTGGCTCAGGCAGCGGGTCTCAACCGCAGCGTTACCTTTGAGATGCTGCGGTGGACGAGGGCTCTCAAGGATTTTAAAGCCGGGATGGAGCCCGAGCACTTGCGCCGCAAGCTTGGCCTGTCCCGCATAAGGTGGGTGGATTTCAGGGAAACGCTGGAGAAACTTGCTACACCTTTGTAAAAGGAGGGAAACATGCGCTACAAGCTTTACATCCCTGGTCCCTGTGAAGTAGAGGAAGAAATCCTCTTAGCCTTAGCCAAGCCTACCCCGAGGCACTATGGCCCTGAATGGATGGAAATTTACACCGAAACCCTTAACCTCCTCAAGGAACTGTTTCAGACCAAAAACGACCTTTTTATAATCCCCGCAGCGGGATCCGGTGCCATTGACATGGCTTTTGGGAGCGCTTTCTCCCAAGGCGATGCGGTAGTAGTGGGCGTAAATGGCTTTTTCGGTGGGAGGATGGCTGAAATAGCCAGATCCTGGGGCCTCGAAGTTATTGAATTCAAAGCTGATTGGGGCCGACCCCTTGACCCCGAAGAACTGAGGCGCATCTTGCAAGAGCATCCAGAGGTCAAGGGGGTGGCTGTAGTTCACCACGAAACCTCTACCACCGTTATGAACCCCCTCAAGGAGCTAGCGGATGTCACCAGGGAGAAAGGGTTGCTCCTGATAGTAGATGCCATCTCTTCTCTGGGCGGAGTGCCTTTACCTGTGGATGAGTGGGGGATAGATCTGTGCGTAACCGTGGCCAACAAATGCTTGGAGTGTCCTCCCGGAATAGCCTTCATCTCCGTGAGTCCGAAAGCCTGGGAGTACGTGGATAACAACGAGAGCCGCCACGGCTGGTATCTGAGCCTCAAGACCTGGAGGAAATATGCCAGGGATTGGGCCGAGTGGCATCCCTATCCGACAACCCTCCCCACCAACAACATCGTAGCCCTTAGAGAAAGCCTGAAACGCATTCTAAAGATTGAGGGCCTTGAGGCCCACTTTGAGCGTTACAAGAAAGCGGCCAAGGCTATAAGGGAAGGGCTTAAAGCCATCGGCTTTGAAATGCTGGTGGAAGAGCCCATAGCCTCACCCGTAGCTACTGCTGTCAAAATGCGGAAAGAGCTTCCCGTCAAGAAATTGATAGACTATCTGGCTAAAGAACATGGCATCCTGATTGCTGGTGGGCTCGGGCCTTTTGAAGGCAAGATCTTCCGAGTAGGGCACATGGGCAAAGCCTCCACCAAACCCTTCATAAAAGAATTCCTCCTTGCTGTTGAGGAATTCCTCCGCAGCAATGGTATTATGGTGGAGCCTGGGCAGTCATTGGTGGGGCTTGAGGGAGATTGAGAGGGCCGTAAAACACGAAGTCGGGGGCGCTTTTGCCCCCGACTTCGTGCTAAGGAGGAGAATCCGGGTTGCTGGCCTTGCCCCCTACACCCCGCTTTTATTTTAAGAAAAAGAGGCAGCCTTTTGCTTTACGCAATCCTTACGATTCCCTTACGATTTCCTTACTCTCTTCGGGCAGGAGTCCCGCTTTGCGCTTTATGATCTGCACGGCCTCGCCGATCTGCTTGGATAAAGGCCTCCATTCAAGGCCGAGGATCTCAAGGCCCGGCTGAACTATGGGTAGGATCAGTTTATGGCCTGGAGCCAAAGCCACAGCCTCCGCTATTCCTGGAGTCACTTCCCCCATAAGGGAATGAGGGATGAGGATGCTCAGCGGGGCTATTATGAAATCGGCTTCCCGGATCGATATGCGTATAGCGTTTTCCCCCGTGGCTCCTCGGTTGGCTTTGGCCTTCATCATCTTGTCGGTGGCGATGGCGTTGGTGCCCAAGGCGATTATCTCCACCTCAAGGGGCAGTTCCTGCCTCAGTCGGGCCACTACTTCAGCCCCGATTCCTCCTCCAAGTCCGTCTATAACTGCTATCTTCATGGTTGCCACCTTCCGGGTTTTGAGGGATTTTAGCCCAAAAACCCATAAGACGCAAAAGCTCAGGGCTTAGTACTTCCGGAGGCGCGCTCCCGGTAGGCTTTTATGTAACGCATAGCAAAGGGGTCGCGCCCGAGGAGGAGATCCGTCGCCAGAACAATGGGGCGAGCCTTGGCCACATCCACAATGGGGCAGTTAACTCCAAGAGCGATGGCTATGGCCAAAAAGGCTCCATTGATTACCTCTCGCTCAGGCAGATCGAAGGAGACGTTGCTGGCCCCGATGGTTATGTTGCATCCGAGCCTTTCCCTAACAAGTTTTATTGTTTGAAAAGCCACCAGGGCGGCTTTGCTGTCGGAGCTCACGGTCAAAGCTAGGGGGTCAGCGATGATGTCCTCCGTTGGTATTCCCATGCCGTGGGCCCTTTCAAAAATTCTTTCAAGCACTGCAAGCCGCTCTTCCGGGGTTGAAGGTATTCCCTTCTCATCCATGGCCAGGGCGATAACGGCCGTACCGTAATCCTTAACGAGGGGCAAAACCCGGTTAAGGGAGCGCTCCTCTCCGTTCACCGAATTGAGGATAGGCCTGGCCTCCGGCGCGATCTTCCGCAGCGTTTCCAGAGCAGAACTGAGAGCGCGAGGGTTGGAAGAATCTATACAAAGGGGTACATCCACCACTTCCAAGACTGCTCTGAGGGCCTGGGGGAGCAGCTGAACTTCATCAACCCCAGCTGCTCCCACGTTTACGTCTAGCACATCAGCTCCGGCTCTTACCTGTGCAATGGCCTCTTGCTGCACGATGCCCATATCACCGGCTTTCAAGGCAGCGGTCAACCGTTTCTTCCCAGTGGGATTGATCCTCTCTCCAATGAGGACTACGGGACGTTCAGGGGATATGATGACGGATTTAGCGATACCCATGAGCTTCGTTTCCATGGTCAGCTTACCCCCAGTAAAACTTTTGCCTTTTCAACGGCCAAAGAAGCATTCGGGGCGTAGCCGTCGGCTCCGATCTCATCGGCGTATTCCTGAGTTACTGGAGCGCCTCCAACCATAACTTTGACTCTGTCCCGCAGACCGGCTTCCTTCAGGGCCTCTATTACCCTCTTCATTTCTACCATAGTGGTAGTCAGGAGGGCAGACATCCCCACGATCTGGGGTTTGTACTCTTTCACGGCCTCCACGAACTTTTCCGGTGGGGTATCAACTCCGAGGTCCACTACCCTGAACCCTGCCCCTTCCAGCATCATGGCCACCATGTTCTTGCCGATATCGTGGAGGTCGCCCTTAACGGTGCCAATGACGAAAGTGCCTAGGCTCGAAACCCCTGTTTCTGCCAAAAGAGGCCGTAGGATTTCCATCCCTGTCTTCATGGCGTAAGCTGCCACCAGCACTTCCGGCACAAATAGTATACCATCGCGGAAATCTTTGCCCACTTTCTCCATTCCGGCAATAAGGCCCTTGTTGAGGATTTCCTCGGGTGGAATGCCCTTATCCAGGGCTTTGCGGGTTAGTTCGGCTACCCTGTCAATCTCGCCATTGTAGAGAGCTTCGATCATTTCTTCCAGCAGAGCCTCCATAGTCATTCCTCCTCAAGGTTTTTGGCTTCCTCCCAAAGGGCGTCCATCTCTTTCAGGTCAAGCTCCTCAAGCTTTCCGCCCCTTTTTATGGCCTCCGTTTCAATGTATCTGAAACGGGAGGCGAAGCGGGCATTGGCCATGCGCAGGGCACTTTCGGCGTCAACTTTGAACCAGCGGGCAAGGCTCACCACGGTGAAAAGGACATCCCCGATTTCTTTCTCTACTTCCTCCGGAGAGCGAGCAGCCTTGAGTTCGGCCAGTTCTTCCTCTAGCTTTTGCCAAACCCCATCTGCACTTTCCCAATCAAAGCCTACCTCAGCAGCCTTCCGCTGGTAAGCTTGGGCCTGAGCCAGAGCGCAGAGGGCTCTGGGGACCCCATCGAGCAGAGAGATAAGCTCTTCTCCTCTTTCCTCCCGCTTTATCTTCTCCCATCTATGCACCACTTCTTCAGCATCCTTCACTTTAACCTCGCCGAAGACATGAGGGTGGCGCCGCTTAAGCTTGCGGATGAGGTTAACGATGATTTCTGTGGGGCGAAATTCTCCTTCTTCAAGAGCGATTTGGGCGTGAAGTAGGATCTGAAGCAGCAAGTCCCCGAGTTCATCCCGGAGTTTAGCAGGATTTTCCTCATCCAGCGCCTCTAAAACCTCATAGGTTTCCTCGAGGAGGAAAGGCCGTATGCTCTTGTGGGTCTGTTGGCGATCCCACGGACACCCCTCTGGAGAGCGAAGGTGAGCCACGATCTCTTGGAGGGAGATGAAAGAGCTTTCCTCGGGGAGGGGTGGGATGAAAAGAGATGTAAGGTGATCAATTTCCTCCTGGCGGTCGAGTTCATGCAGAGGGAAAGTGCGGATCACTGGGGTCGGAGTGCCTGCCCCCCTGACAAGAGTGACAGGATGCTCTTCGGGGTATACATCTAGCAGGGCAGCTTTAATCTGAGAAGCCAGGAAACGGTCGTAGAGCTGGCCCACCACAGCGGGCCGGTCGGGGTCAAGCTTGGGATAGTGGTGGGAGGCGAGCTCTGATGCATCCACTACTTGCAATCCCTCGAGGGGGTCAAGCCTTAGGAGGCTGAAAAGGGAATCCAGAAAGCTTACACCGTCCTTGATCGTAACTTCCACGCCCCTCTCAGAAGCTATTTCCAGGATAAGCCGGGTAGTGGTTTCTCCTACTAAGGGATGTCCGGGCACAGCGTAAATCACTCCTTCTGGCCTTGCCCCGAGTTTGACAACCTCTTCGGCTATAGCTCTGTAGACCTCGTCAAAGGTCTCTTTTTCCTCGTAAAAATGGTCAAAGGAACGGACCGTAAGATCTTTGGGGAGAAAAGCTACAGTGGGATGTTTTACGGTGCGCAGGTAAACCTCTTTGGCATTCTGCAAGATTTCCCAAACTTCCCTCGTGATGAGGTTGGGATCACCCGGCCCAAGTCCCACCACAGTGATGCTCATTTCACCTCCTTAAACTTGTTTTTGCTCCATCGCTTTGATTACTTCTTTCATTGCAGCATCCTGTTTCTCATCTAATGGGGGAACCTCATGGCGAGCAAGTAACTCCGCTACCTTTTCCTTAGCTCTTTCCACAATTCCTCGCTGGCCTGTTTTTTCCCATTCGTGCCAACTCTCTCGCACAGCTAAGCGTGGAAGCCACACTTCCCCCTGTCGCAGGTATTTGACAGTGTGCATCTCTGCCAGGAAATTCCTAGAGCCAGTCATTACCCGGGCTATAACATCCACTGCCAGAGTCTCCTCGTTTACTTCAAACCCTCGCCGGATTCGCTTAATGCTGGATAAAATCTCATCGTCTATGATTATCTGGACCAGGGAACTTGTTATTCCACCCTCCAACTCACCAACCCCAGAGATTTCATCTGCTCCAGCTAATATTGGGACAAGGACGTTGAGGGCCCGCTCATAACCACTTTGTATATCAGGGGTATGAGCATTGGTGCATAACCCATAGACGTTAACCGGAAGCCCATAGTGATGGCCAATCTCCACAGTGGCAGCTGAGATTAACCCGATCTCTGGATTTCCCCATACGGAAAGGCCTGTACGCGGGTTCATTACACTGAGCCGCCCGGTATAGATTATCGGCAGACCTGGACGCACCAGCTGCGCCAAGACAATAGATGCTAACACTTCAGCGTTCTGTTGCACCAGTGCCCCCGCTATTGACATGGGAGCAGTGGCCCCCATAATCGGGCAAGGAAGCGGGCCCAATGGTATATCCAAATGAGCCGCTTCAATTATAGCCTCTACCACGTCATCTGGAAAAGAAAGGGGGCTAAGAGGGGATACCCCGACTGTTAAAGTTCCGTCTGGACAAGCAATGCGAGCCATTTCCACCAGAGCGCGAACTTCACTGGCCGTTTGCACTCCAGGGCCATGAATTGGCTTGGTGGTGTTGGTTACTGTGTCGTAATACATCCACAACGCCATTGAAACTCCAGGGACGTCGTGAGGAGTGAAAAGAGGGGTCACGCTGGAAACATTGGGCAAAGCATCCAGCAAGCGAGCTGCTTCAGCCACATCTTTACGCTTGGCCTGGCGTCGTGCTTCCCCATCGGAGATATTGGGTACTCCTCCAACGTTGTGGGCATGCCAGGAGCCATCCCCTAATTCTATAGCCTTCTGCGGGTCGCGGCCCTGTATTTTAACCTTGCGTGGACATCTAGTCAAACAACTTTCCACCAAGTCGGCTGGAATAAGTACACGATCCCCTGAAGTATGAGCTCCATGATCTAACAGCAGCCCTCTTGCATATGGGTGAGTCAATACAACTCCCACATCAGAAAGGAGGCGCAGGGTTGCTTCGTGCACACGTTTTACCCCTTCCTCGCCTAATACCCTTAAGCGCAGCATTATTTTAACCTCCTCTTTAAAATCCCGATGTTATGGGTTCACTTTAGGCGGGAACAAGCTACCCAGTGACCAGGCTCTACTTCGCGGAACGCAGGTTCTTCGTTTGAGCATATATTCATGGCTAATGGGCACCGCGGGTGAAAACGGCACCCTGAGGGTGGGTTCAACGGACTGGGGATTTCGCCCCTTATATGAAAACGTTCTTCCCTTCTTTTTCTGCACCTGGGATCGGGCTCTGCTACTGCTGAAAGCAGAGCTACAGTGTAGGGGTGGAGTGGTGCTTCAAGAATGCGCTCCGTTGGCCCCATTTCCACCAATTTTCCTAAATACATCACCCCTACCCGGTCGCATAGAAAGCCTACTATGTTGAGGTTGTGAGTAATGATTAAGCAGGTAAGCCCGAATTCATCACGCAGGTCTTTAATTAGGTTAAGAATACCGGCTGCTACTGAGACATCCAGTCCTGATGTAGGTTCATCAGCGACCAGGAAAACAGGCTCAAGGGCCAGCGCCCTGGCAATACCCACTCTCCTTGCCTGTCCTCCGGAAAGCTGATAGGGGTATTTTGTCGCGAGCTCATTTGTAAGCCCGACCATTTCCAGCAATTTTGATATTGTGCTTTCAGGATCTACTGGCAAGCCATGAACTATAAATGGCTCGATCAAAAGCTCTGAAATCCTTAACCGGGGACTGAGGCTGGAGATAGGGTCCTGGAAGATTATCTGCATGCGCCTCCGGAGTGGGCGTAGTTCCTTTGCCCCTAATCGGGTGATATCACGCTGCTCAAACCACACCTGACCCGCAGTTGGGGATAACAATCGCAATATAGTTTTTCCCAGGGTGGTTTTTCCAGAGCCGGATTCGCCAACTAATCCGAAGATCTCGCCCCGGGCAATGCGTAACGACACCCCATCTACAGCGCGGACCTCTTTAGGCTTGCGCTGGAGGAATTGGCTGAGAAGTCCTCCCGATGCGCGAAAATAAGTGCATAAATCCTTTATCTCCAGCACCCATTCTGCGCTCTGGGGAATGTTAGCTCGGCGAAGATTTTCCCCTTTTGATAAACTTTCAGGCTTGGAGTCAAGAAAAGATTTTGAGGTCCCGATTTTGCGCGTGAAGTCCAACTGGTGACAACGCACAACTCTTCCATCCACCTCAATGCATCGCGGCTCCTGTTGTTGGCAAATAGGCTTTACATACGAACAACGTTCGGCAAATTTACAGCCTGGAGGCAAGGCGGCGAGATTTGGTACTCTGCCGGGTATAGTGGCAAGCCTTTCTCCCCGCCGATGTCGCGCTGGATGAGAAGCAAGGAGAGCCTGCGTGTAAGGATGAAACGGAGCATCAAAAATGGAGAATACATCCCCCTCCTCCACTATAGTCCCCGCATACATGACGGCTACCCGGTCGCACACTTGTGCGATGACCCCCAGGTCGTGGGAAATGAACAGGATACTGGTTTGGAATTCCTGCCTAAGTTCTTGGATCAGATCAAGTATCTGGGCTTCTAACGTTACATCCAAGGATGAAGTGGGCTCATCGGCTATGAGCAAAGCTGGGCGAAGCATCAGCGCCATGGCGATCATAATCCGCTGGCGCATACCTCCGGAGAACTGGAAAGGATAGAGCTTAAGGCGCGCCTCCGGGTCTGGGATACCGACTCTCCGCAGCATATTCACCACTATCTCCTGAGGATTCTCTCCAGTCCATTTTTCCGGATGGGCTCTCAGTATATCTAACATTTGAGTCTCTATAGTTAGCACCGGGTTCAGGCTGGACATCGGATCCTGAAAAATCATAGCTATCTCAGCACCACGCAAACGGCGCAATTTATCTGGTTCCATACAGATCAAATCCTGCCCTTTGAACCGAATTTGGCCTCCCAAGATCCGCCCATTTGGTGGCAGTAAGCCCATAATAGCTAAAGCAGTGGTGGATTTTCCGCATCCTGATTCCCCCACAATGCCCAGCACTTCGCCTTCGCCCAATCGGAAGGAAACATCCCGCAGGGCAGGGAGGACCACCTTGGGAGTGAAATAATGCACTTCTAATCCTTTAACTTCTAAAAGAGTAGTCATCGCGGTGCCTCCAGTCCTCGAAAACGGGGGTCCATCACGTCTCTGAGAGCCTCACCAAACCGAGTGAAACCCAGAGTCACCACTATTAGAGTCAAGGATGCGAACAGAATAGGCCAAGGACTGTAACGGATATAATCAAATCCGTCGCTTAAAATGACCCCCCAAGAAGGCTGCGGAGGCCTAACGCCAAGGCCGAGGAAGGAGAAGCCTGCTTCAGTGGTAATAACTACTGGCAGGTCCATAGCCATAGCAACCACAATGGGTGAAATGATATTGGGCAAAATATGCCTGACGATAATCCGAAAAGTGCTGGCTCCTATCGCAATTTCTGCTTCCACATATTCATTCTGCTTGGCCGATAAAATTTCCGCTCTAGCTAAGCGAGCGTAGAAAGGCATCCAGGTAATAGCTATTACCAATACGAGGTTCAGAAGTGAGGGGCCAAGCAAAGCCATAAGCGCCAGGGCGAGGATAACACTAGGGAAGGACATAACTGCATCCAGGAAGGTGACAATTATCCCATCCACCACACCGCCGAAGAAGCCCGCAATGAGCCCCAGAGCAAGGCCCATAAAAGCACTAAGCAAGACCGCAGGAAGCGCTGTAGCTAAGGCAATGCGCGAACCAAAAATCAGACGAGAAAAGAGGTCGCGACCCAGGTGATCTGTCCCTAAGGGGTGTTCCCTAGACGGGGGTTGTAAAAGGCTGTCCATGTCTTGATCGGCTGGGCTAAAGGGGGCAATAAGTGGAGCAACTATGGCAGCAACCACCATAGTTGTTATAACAACTAAACCAAATGATCCTCCTGGCCTTTTGGCTATCTCCCAAACCAGGCTTACCACGCCTTCCCAAGCCCTCACTGAAGGCCCTCCTTGCGAATCCGTGGGTCCAGATAATTATACGATATATCTGCCAGAAGGTTGACAGCCACGAAAAGGAGAGCTACCACAAGTACTCCCCCCTGTACCACAGGATAATTTCGGGTCATAATCCCGGTGTAAATGAGCATGCCCATCCCGGGACGAGAAAAGATGATCTCCTCAAATACTGCCCCTCCCATAAGGCTTCCCAAGCTCACCCCAAGGGTGGCTACGGTCGGGATCAGAGCGTTCTTTAGGGCGTATTTAAAACTTATCAGCCACTCTGGCAGGCCAAAAGCTCGGGCAGTGCGTATATAATCAGTGTTCAGGACTTCCAGGAGACTGGTTCGCACCAAGCGAGCCAGATAGCCGATCCAAGAGATACCCAAAGCGGTCGCCGGCAGTATTAGGTGTTTTAAGTAATCCCATGGGTTGGACAAATCCCCAGCCCCCATCGTTGGCAGCAGGCGGAGCTGAACACCAAAGAGCAACAAAAGGAGTAGACCAGCCACGTAAGAAGGGATGGTAACCAGAGAAATGGAAACCACACTGATGAGCCGGTCAACCAAAGTGTTAGGGCGAGTAGCTGAATAAACCCCCAAAGGGATGCCCAGAAAGGCAGCGAAGCTTAAAGCAGCTACGGCCAAAATAACAGTGTGAGGCAAAGCATCGCCAATCATATCTCTTACAGGGCGCTGGGTCCAAAAATCAGTCCCTAAATCTCCTCGCAAGGCGTTCCACATGAACTTGCCCACTCTTATTGGTACTGGATCATCCAGACCCATAACCCGGCGCACCATGGCGACTTGTCTCTCTGTGGCTTTTGGGCCCAGTATTACCCTTGCAGGATCACCAGGCACAAGGTGAGGCATTAGGGCCACCAGCAGGGTTACCAAAAGGACCACTCCCCCGGTCATAGCCGTCCGTTTGAGCAAATAACGAATCATAGGCTACCCTACGAATTCTTCCAGATATTTAAGAATATGTGTGAACACATCGCGCCACGTCTTTTCCGAAGAAAAGATATGGTCTTCTCCGGGATAATAGTGGGTGAAACATTTTTTACCTAACTCCCGACAGAGCCTTTCCACTTTATAAGCTTCTTCAACTGGCACGGCTTGATCTTCCAAGCCATGGAAGATCACCACTGGTGCTTCTAAGCTTTCTAAATCTACAAGGACATTTGCCCCTCGCCATGCCTGAGGATTTTGCTCCGCAGACCAGCCCATTCGCCAGCGGAAGTAGGTGGAGTCATCCCAAAAATCAGGGCCGGAGGTATCCAGAGAGCTTGCCAGATCTCCCAGCCCCGCTATAACCACCCCCAGACGAAATAGACCCCGAAGCCGGGTCAAGGCGCTGAGAGCTAAAAATCCCCCGTATGAAGTTCCCGCGATACAGAGGGGTTGACCTTCTACCTGAGGTAAAGACGAAAGAAAACGGGCAGCTCCAGCAATATCAGCGAGTTCAGCCATACCAATCCCGAGGTAGTTACCCTGTTCGTGCTCGACTCCATAGCCAGTGCTGCCCCGGTAATTTAAGTAAAGGACAGAATATCCCTTTTGGACGAGGAACTGATGAAAGGCGTAGTACATGCAATAACCATAATCAATGGGCCAACCCAAGTAATATTGCATATATGGTCCACCGTGTAACCAGATGATTCCAGGCCTCTTTTTTAAATCGGGCCGGGTGTAGAGAATCCCCGGCGTCCGATACCCATCAGTAGCCGCAATCCACACTTCCTTGGGTGGTAAATCATGACCCCACATCCCTTCACTCGAGACCAGCCGGGTGGCACTCTTGCCATCCAACCCAACTATCCACAAGCCAGGCGGCTCGCCTGGCCCGGCGTGTAATAAGGTGAGGGCGGGGAGGTTTCTACCCCTATTGGGCTTTTGAGGTGACCAGCTCAATTCACCCTTAGCACCGGGAAGGGAAAATACCGGCCTCGATTCACCGCTTTCTCTGTTTAGCACCCACACCCCAAGACTGGCTAAGGAAGGGCCTCTATTGGAGAGATAGGCAATGTATTTCCCGTCGGGAGACCAGGTTGGATTAAAGTCTTCGTTTTCCCCATAGGTAATTTGCCTAAGGAGGCCTTTTTCCAAATCAAGTAAGTGGAGGTGGGGCCATCCCCCTGTGGAGCAGATAAGTATAGCTTCATCCCGTTTGGGAGAGAGAAAAGGTCCCCGGGAACCTAACCCCTCCACAAAATCTGGGAGCAAACCTCTGGGTTCCTCTTCGACTAACAAAACCCTCTCAGCTTTTGTGGGTATGTGGACCAACACGTATTCGGCTACCGTACGGGTGTCATTGTAGCGTGTAAAAAGCAATTGCTCACTATTTACCCACTGAGGGTTGGCTACTGTACCAGCAGTATCCGTAGCCCAGACCACCTTGCCTTCTAATGAAATTACTGCTATATCCAGCCCTCGTTTGACTGGTTTACCATCGGCACTATGACGCCGGAAAGCCACGGCTATGAGACTTCCGTCAGGCGACCATTTCAGATGGGGTGCAAATTTATAAACCAGACCAGGTAACGGGAAGGAAACAGTTGAAGAAGTCCTCAGATCATATAAACCCACCCGGTCTCCCAGACGAAAGGCAAACCGTTGGCCATCAGGTGCCCATGAAGGGTGTGATACTGGTTCCTCAATAGAGAACAGTTTTTCCTGTTGACCAGTTCGGAGATCGTATATCCAAAAGCCTTCTGAGACGCGGAGCAGAGCATTATCCTTTGGATGCCAAACATAAGAAGGTTCTACACCGCCCCACATCACAGCCGCCGGGGAAGAAGGGAGGGGTGGCAAGCATTTCCTCTCACCTGAAAGATTCACTAAGCACAGTTCTTCTCTCCCTTGACCTCTTAAAACGTAGGCAATACAAGAACCATTCGGTGCCCATCTCACTTCTGCAGGGCAACGAAAACGCACTATCTCCTCTACTGCCCAAGACCGGGAAAGAGTCACGGTAAGAGCTTATGGTCCAGTGAATTTGGCAAAAAGGGCATAGCCGTGTGGTGTGAGGGCAGGATGAAGTCCTTTGATATAAGCGTAAGGCACCAAGCCGTGAGTGATCCAAACGGCTATAGCGTCTTCATCCATTAACCTTTGCATCTCAATGTACAATTTAGCTCGCTCTTCCGGGTTAAGAGTGCGGAGCGCCTGTAAGTGGAGCTCATCAAAACGGGGATTGCACCAACGGTGCCAGTTCCATTGGCCGACCTGATCACAGGTGAACCACATGGTAGCCCAGCTGGGGTCTGGCTCCATAGAGTAGGCGCTAATGAAGAGCTCTACTTCTTTACCCTTCTCACCAAACCCTATCTCCCAGAAAGTGGCGGAATCCATGGCGTTGATTTCTACTTTAATGCCCACCTCTTTCAAATTTGCTTGCACAATTTCAGCAATGGCGCGCATCTCAGTGGTGCTCTCTATAGCCAAAGATAGGCTAAGGGTCTCAACTCCGGCTTCTTTAAGGTAACGCTTCGCCTCTTCTATATCTCTGGTTCTCATAGGGGCCTCAGACCAGTGCCCAATAAGAGTTGGGGCAATTAATCCCTTAGCTCTTTCCACCCTGCCGAAGTACACAGCTTTGATAATAGAATCCACATCAATGGCTGAGCGGATGGCTTTTCGCACACGTATATCCTTAAGTTTAGGATTCTCTACATTCATGCCGATCCAAGTATATCCCAAACTGGTGGCCTTTCCTACTTCAAAGCGTTTGTCCTTCTCAAAGCGTTCCATCGCTGGTATGGAGATAATAGTCCAGTCAATCTCTCCTGCCTCAAGGGCTACTTCAGCTGCTGTCTCATCTTCTAAGGGAAAGAGGTGAATCTCGTCATAGTAAGGCGGTTCACCGTAATACTCCTTAAAACGACGAAGGACAATTCGTTGCTTGGGGATCCATTCGACAAGTTCATAGGGCCCTGAACCAACTGGGTTGGTAACATGCTTATCGCCCATCTCCTCTCGGGCCCTCTTGCACATAATCATACCGCTGGTAGCAGGTAAAGTCGTGTTCCACAGAGGGGCAAAAGGCTCCTTAAGGATGATCTTCCCCCTGTATTTGTCTATGATCTCTACGCGGTCCAAAGCTGCCCAGTCCCCTTGATACGGCGAACCACTATCAGGATTTGCGATCAATTCGTAGGTATACTTAACATCCTCTGTTGTGAGCTCACCGTATCCGCGATGCCATCTAATTCCTTCTTTGAGTTTGAACGTAATCTCTAAACCTTCCTCAGAGACTTCGTAGGATTCAACTGCGTCTGGGATGATTTCAAAAGTTCCTGGTTTGAAGACGAAAAGGTTACTGTAAATAGCTTTCATCACCATGTCATCCCAGCGCGAAACAAGGAAGCCTGGCTCCAGATTGACAATGTCATCCAAAATGGCTACTCTGAGCACTTTGATGGGTGCTGGGGTTAAAGCCGAGGGGGTGGGAGTTGCTACTAGAGCACAGGCCGCAGCTATTGTAACTAAAACGGTGGATAAAATCCAAATTTTCTTCATTTTCTTCTCCTGTCAATTCAAATTTTTTGCTTTTTACCACAAAGAATATGGTAAGGCAAATCAAGCCCCTGAAGACAAAAGAGGAGACGCCAGTATTACCTCCTTTCGGCCCAGTAAGCCCTCTGGGCCCAAATGCTCGAAGGTGCTATTTCCTGGATCTGCCTGAAGGTTTGCCGTGCTTTCTCCTTTTCCCCCTTTAAGGAGTAGACAAGCCCAAGGTAATAGAGGGCCCGAAGGGAATCCGGGGAAAGCTCCAGCACCTTTTTGAGGCAAGATTCGGCCAGGGCTATCTGACCAGCATAGTAGTAGGCGATTCCCGCAAGTTCCCATCCCATAGGTTCATCGGGGTAAAATTCCAGGACTTTCCGGACGTTTTCCATAGCTTCATCGTCAGCTCTCATTAGGGTGGCAATTTGAAGTTCAGCCAGGGAAAGGCGGAAACTGAGTTCCTCAGGAGCCAGTTCAACCGCTCGTTTGAGCCTGTTCTCCGCTTCCTTGTAGTTTCCTCTCCGGATTTCTATCTCGGCCAGCGCAGTATGGAAGTAGGGGTTCGAAGGTTCAAGGGATAGAGCGTAAAGAAGCCTGCGTTTGGCTTCTTCCAGTTTACCCTGAGATAGAAGGTGCAATCCCAGGAGATAATGCCCCATTGGGAAAGCATAATCCAATTTCAGGCTCTTAGCAAAAGCTTGGGTGGGATCCTGCCCAAGGCGAGAAAGGGCATGGCCCAGCAAGGCCCAAACTTCCGCCGTTTCCGGGTAGAGCTCAAGGGCTTTTTCCAGTACGACCTTCGCCGCTCCATATTCTCCCAGAGCGATATAAAATCCCCCCAGCTTTTTGAGTAGGAGGAACTTGTCAGGGTAAGAGAGAACGGTACTTAAACCCCGAATTTCAGGGCAGTTCTGCGCGAGAGAAATAGCCCTAAGCGGCTCGAAGGGCGCGATGGTCAGGGCCAGAAGACAGGGGTCGTCGGCTCGTTCCAAGTGATAGGCGGCTTCTTTGAGCTCTCCCAATTTCAGGAGAGCTTTTCCTATCCTGCGGTGCAAAGTTGGATCGCGCGGGCTGAGCCGCAGGGCCTTGCGCCACTGTTCCAATGCTTCCTCTGTCCTGCCTTGGGCGAAGAGAACGTCGCCGAGCCCAACGATGGCCCTTACCCCACCGCCCATCTCTATAGCAAGGGAGAAGGTCTTGTAGGCGTAATCGTAGAGGCCCAAGTGAAGGTACTTTTCCCCCTCCAGTATAAGGGGAAAAGGGTTTGAAGGGTTGAGTTCCCGCGCTCTCTCCAAAGCCTCCAGAGAACGGGCTATGTCTCCCTGGAAGGAGACCAGTGAAACGAAGGCCTGCTCCCGATAGCCCAGGGCCAGCAGGAAGGAAAAGAGCAGAACGAACAGGATTCTGGGGAAAAGCTTGGCTCTCATGGCTCAATCCGGAACAGGATGGCCTTTTCGAAGGTGGCCACGGGTCTGAAGCTCGGGTGGGAATGGGGGTTGAGGTAGAGGGTGGACAGTGGGCGGGGATGATCGGGCTCCAGGAGGAGGAAAGAGGCACCGTACCGCCTGGCTACTTTAAGGACTGTCCCCTCATCTCCGTTTGGTATTACGATGGAAGAGCGCGCGGTATAGTAGTAGAAACATGGTGGATCGCCCACCATCGTAATGGTTTCCGGAGGTGCATTTTTCTCCAGCCAAGCTCCTGCGCTGCGGTAGACTTCTCCCCGCAGGTTCCATCGTCCAGGCTCCACCGCTCGGAAAAGGGCGAAAGAGGTGACAAGGAAGGCAAGGAAAAGGGCTGCTGCAAAATTCAACCGCCAGAGGACTTCTGGATCAAGACCCCGCTTCTCTGCCCAAGTCCGACTTATGGCTTTAATCCCGACAGCTGATATCGCCATGGTAAATGGTAGAAGAGCGCCTCCGGAATGGAATAGGCTCCCTCTTGGGCCAGGATAAGTGAAAACAAGGGTCATTACCAGCAGAAGGATGACGGCATAGAGGAGAAAGGGTCTGAGGAAAGCAAGTTGGTAGAGCTTCTTGAGCCCGAAGGCAAAGGGAACAGCCAGAAAGATCATGAGGAAGACTGCCAGTACAGTCTGAAAGTTGAGCAATCCGGCCCTTAACTTTGAAACGATAATGGCCTTTGCCCCCCAGGCCAAGTAGCTCCGCAGAGAAATTTCCTTATCATAAGAGAAGAGATCGTCATAATTGGTTAGGAAAGCGGTTTTAGCGCCCCAGGCGGGCAGAGGAAAGCCGAGAACAAAAGCATTACGGATGAACCAGGGAGCCATCACAAAGGAATAAGCAGCAACGGAGAGGAAAACGAGCTTACGCTTTTCTGGCCGGGGCAGGAGCAGGGCGAGAGGTAAGAGCAGCAGGAAGCCGTCGGCGCGGGCCAGGTGGGCAAGGCCGGCCGTCACCCCTGTGAGGAAAGCTTGAAGATGGGAGCCGTCTTTCATAAGGTTCCCACAGAGGAAAAGGCAGAGCCCTCCCGCCAGGGCGAAGGGGGCAAAGCTATCAGTGGTGGGCCAGTAAACCACGTAAAAGCCAGAGAAAATGGTGAGAATGGCAGCCAGGGTGGGGATTGCTTCCACCTTCTCTGAAGCCCTTTCTTGCAAGATTTCCGCTATCCTGTAGCTGAGCAACGGGAGAAAAGAGGCTAGGATGATGAAGGGCAACCTAACCGTAAGGTAACTTGCCCCTGGAAAGATCAGGAAAGGCCAGGCCAGAAGCGAAGGGAGAGGCATCCAGTAGGTGAAAGCAGGACGGGGGATGGAACCCGGAGAATCCAGATAATTCCAAAGGAAAGGTTCTATCAGGCCTTTGCCCCTGGCAATGCTCTCAGCCACTGAAAAGTAATAGCAGGCATCCATGTAACCTGGTTCCCTCAGGAGAAAGGCCACCCCGAGGTAGAAAGCTGTAGAGGAGAAAAACAGTACCGCCAGGACAGGAATCCTGTGCATCGCTTCCTTATGGGAGCCTCTGTACCATTCTTCCCGATGGAAGAACACCTAATCCACTGCAGCTCGCAGAATGGACCATGCGATTGCGATTATGATGATCGCCCAGAAGGCTATGACCAAGATCGCCCCGGCCCGGGTAACTGGTTTCCCCTGCTGCAATAGCTCTTCGGACTGCTGCCGGGCCTCGGCCATCACTTGATGTGGAATCACCTTAAGGGCAATGGCGATGCCCAGCGGTGTTATTACCAAATCATCAAGGTAGCCAAGGACGGGGATGAAGTCGGGGAACAGGTCTATGGGGCTGAAAGTGTGCGCTATCACCAGTGCCAAAAAGGCCTTAGCATACCAAGGAACTCGCGGGTCCCGCATGGCGATATAAAGAGCGTAGGCTTCTTTTTCCAGATCATGGGCACGAGCCTTGAGTCTGGCGAGCATGATGGCTCCTTCCGTTTCACCCCCAGAACTCTTCAGAGCCCTTCTTATCGTACCTTTCCCACTCGCTGTAAATGCAACCGCAATACTGCTGACGGTAGAGATTATATTCTCTAGCGAGCTTCCCCCTTTCGGCCCAACCGCGGCGGAAGTTCTCAAAGTAAAATTCAACGCCCATTTCTCTTCCTACCTTCTCACCTATTTCCCTTAAAGACTCCTGGTCCTGGTAGGGGCTGATGAGAAGGGTAGTGGTGAAAAGGTCAAACCCCCTTTCCCTGGCCCTTACGGCCGTGCGCAGAAGCCTCATTTCATAGCACAGCTTGCACCTTTCCCGAAACCGCTCTTTTCCACACACTGTTCGCAGGAAGTGGACCAATTCGTAGCCAGGCTCTTCCACCAGGGCAAGGCCAATGGCTGAAGCATAATTCCTCAAGCTTTCCAAACGAAGCTGGTGCTCAGTATAAGGGTGGATATTGGGGTTATACCAAAAGCCTGTTACCTCAAACCCCAGTTCCCGGAGCCGGGCGATCGTGTAGGTACTACAGGGTGCACAGCAAATGTGTAGGAGGATGCGTCTATTCTTCATCTTCCTCTCCCTCAGGGAAAATTATGAACTCCGGAGGTATGGGGTCGGAAAGGAAAACATTAGGGGCAGCTTTGGTAAAGAAAATTCCAGCTCTGTAAGCCTCCCTGGCTTTTATCTTCAGCAACACTGGATTTTCATCATGCCGTCTGCCCACCTCGAAAGCCATATCTTCGTCAGCCGAAAGGTGGACGTAGCGCCGTTTCTGAGGCTTAAGGCCTTCCCTTTTTATAGCGGGAATCGCTCGCCGGGCTGTGCCGTGGTAAAGGATTTCAGGGGGTTTAATAGGTTTGTACTTGATGGATAATTCAACGCTGTGGCCATATGCTGCCCTTATTTTATCACCCACCACTTGGAAGCGCCCTTTGGGGTCACCCGTGACCACTTGCATCAGATGGTGCCTTTCAACCCATCCCCATCCGGGAGTTGAAGCGATGGCTTTCGCTAACTCATCCACAGAAACAAAACCCTCCTCGTCCAGAGTTAGTCCCACTCTTTCAGGATGATGGCGTAGTATGTAGCTCATGAACTTGCTTAGCTTGATGCGGGCACCTTTCCTCATTCCTCTCTCTCCTCGCTTGTAACCGGGTAGATGGAGCATACACAGGGTTTACCTGCCGATAGTTTTGGGATGTAGAATTTCGGAAAGCAAGCTGAGGCAGCTTCAAGACCTACGGTGGTGGACAGAGCCGGGAACTGGGGGGACGAAGCCCTTTCTCGAAAAGCGCAGGTGGTGTTTGTCCAGAAAATCAAACCGGAGGCAAGTTGTCCACCCCTGCGGCTCACTCCCGGTTTGTAGAGGCAAGTAGAATAGAGTTTCTGAAGACTTTGACCCCTTTTGATGGATGCTGAGGATGAACCCCTGTATTTGTTCATCGTGCGGACCGCTCCCTTACCAGTTAACTGGGATCTTGACTTCGCGCCACTTCCGGTCAAAACAGAGGATGTACTTGTTGCGTCGGCCAAAGTTGTAAAGATGCCAGGTTATTTCCACATCCCTACGGCAGTACTCCCAGAGTTCTTCAATTCGCCCCTGGCGCCAGAGGCGAATGGCCAGCATTCCATCGCCCATTTTGGTGACACCAAGGTTAGCCCAGGCCAGATGGTCAAGGCTAACTTTAAATCCAGCCTTCTTGTAAATCTCTTCAAGGATATCCAGAGTGGGAAGGCTCTCCAAGGGGAACGAAGTATACGCCTGAAGGACGGGATAATCAAACCGGTAGACGTTAAACCCTACCACTGGGTTGCCCCGCTTCAGTTCCTCCACCAGCTCGGCCACGTTTTCCTCTGTATAGAAACGAAAAAGGCTTTCATCCTCGTTGTAAGTAACAGCCACTGAAAGGCCAAGGCGGTGAAGGTTATGTCTTCCACCCACCTCCTGCAGGGAACGCATGGTTTCCAGGTCAAAGACAACAGCTCCCAAAGCTAAACCTCCCCGGAGTCCAGCGCCCTTCTGGCCAGTTCAATGGCTTCCTCCTTGGTTTTGACTTCCCCTTCCACTTGAGCTTCTTGCACTAACCGGAGAAGTGTGCCCACAGTAGGTCCGGGTTTAAGACCGAGAGCCTCTATTATCTCATCTCCCCGCACCAGAGGCTTGGGCAGGAACTCCTCCCGATGGTTGAAATAGGCTGTAAGCAGTTCTTTCGCCACCTTTACCCGGCTTTCCCATCGCTCCGGGATTAAATCTTCCATCCAGGTGGCCAGGTGGTCGGCAAGGGAGAGGAGGCAAGTCTCCACCCCCCAATCTCCTGTATCGCGCCAAAAGCGGTGGATCGCTCTCCTGGAGAGCACCCCTTCCTGAGCCAAAAGGGCAGGTCGCATGTGGTTAAGGACGATGGTGTAAACTCCCTCAATCTCTCTTGATGAAAAACGTAGTCTCTTCATTACGCTGGTCGCTATAGTGGCTCCCTCCTTCTCGTGTCCGTAAAAGTGCGTGCCCTTATCATCAACGGTCAAGGTATCGGGTTTACCAAGGTCGTGCAGTAGGGTGGCAATCTTAAGAACTATCAAGGCGTGCCTGTTGGCGGCAACGTGGCGCTTAAGGTGCCTGAGGATAGACTCTTTTATTCCTCCAAAGCGAGCCGAGAGAATTTGGTCATCAAGGAGCCACTCCAGCCAGGAGAGGGTTTCCAACGTATGGTTTAGGCCATCCAGGTGGTGGGGGTAGCTTTGGTGGAGGCCTCTGAGGCGTTCCAGTTCAGGAATTAGTTCTTTGAGGATTCCCAGTTCATCCAAGAGTTTTACATAACGGGAAGAATCCCTTTCGGCCAAGATGAGGGCAAATTCGTCCCGGAGCCGCTCTCGCGAAACCATAAATAAGAGCGAGGCGTATTCGGCCATTTCCTTTAGCGTCTGTGGGTCTATTTCAAAGCGAAGCTGGGCTGCAAGGCGGACCGCTCTTAGAATGCGGCACGGGTCCTCCGGAAAGGACAGAGGCGAAAGGCGCCGAATGGTCCGCGCTTTCAAGTCCCTCTTTCCTCCGAAGGGATCAAGGATCGGCATAGGGTCCTTATCCCAATCGTCCAGGAGCACTGCCATGGCGTTAATGGTGAAATCCCTGTGGCTGAGGTCTTCCAATATGTCCTTGCCCACGATACGGGCCAGGTCCACGTAGAAATCCTTGAAGACTACCCGGGAGAAGTCCCTCTGCTCATCCAGTAGCACAAATCCACCCCGGAAGCGTTCAGCCAGTTCCCGGCCCAGAGGAATGGCATCATGGGCTACTACAAAGTCAAAATCTTTGCATTCTCTGCCCATAAGACGGTCCCTTACGCATCCTCCGACTAGGTAGGCGTCGGGGTGCTTTTCCTTTATGAAGGCTATTATCTGCTTTAGGAGTTTATCAGTGCTCACGTCCTTTTTTTCTGGCAGAGGCTAGCTCCTTGCCCTTAGCTATTCCTGCCTCCAAGGCTTTAAGGTTGACCTCTTCTGTGCCTTTTGGCACCCGTGCCATGACCGCTCCTTTTATGGCTTCCTCGGAAACCACTCCGGTAAGGCCAACTATTATCCCCAATGCCAAAATGCTGGCCGTTACCCTTTTCCCTGTAACCTCTTCAGCCAGGGCTGTAATGGGAACCTGTATAGCTTCTGCCGTTGGGATTCTGTGGACGTTCACCGAATCAACGATGAAGAGCCCATTCCTCTTGACTTCGCAGTAGAACTTATCGCAAGCTTCTTGGCTCATGGCCAGAAGGACATCGGCCTGGATTACTTTGGGGTAATCGATTTCTCCATCAGAAATCACCACTTCCGATGAAGAAGCCCCTCCCCTGGCCTCTGGGCCATAGGATTGGGTCTGAGCCACGTTTTTATTGTCCCTTACGGCGGCTTCAGCCAGGATTATGCCCGCCAGGACCAGCCCCTGGCCTCCTTCACCAGCGAGCTTTATTTCAAAGCGTTCCATTGTCCCCTCCTGAAGCCACGAAAGTGGCAATGAGCTTTTCATATTCTTCCACGAACTCGGGTGCCTCCTTGTCCAGGAAAATGCCCCTGCTTATTTTGCCCTGCCTCTGCTCCGGGGGGAGTTTTTCATATTCGCTCAGGGGTATAGCGATGTCCTTGAGGAGGCGCATCATTTCCACCGGGGTGCGGAAATTGTTCATCCGACCGAAATGGGTGTGGCAATAACTTACGGCCTCCACAACTGCGAAGCCTTTTTTAAGGATGGCTTTCTCAATGAAGCGGCTCAGCTCAACGGCGTGGTAAACGGTGCTCCTGGCCACGAAGCTCGCTCCAGCAGCGATGGAGAGCTCGGGGATGTTGAAGGGTTGCTCCAGGTTGCCATAGGGAGTGGTGGCGGAAAGCGCCCCCAGCGGGGTAGTGGGCCCGACCTGACCTCCTGTCATACCATAAACGCTATTGTTAATGATAATGGCTGTGAGATCGATATTGCGGCGGCAACTGTGAATGAAGTGGTTTCCTCCTATGGCCAGGGCGTCGCCATCGCCCATAACCACAATTACCTTGAGATCGGGTCGGGCAAGTTTGAGACCAGTGGCGAAGGTCAGCGCTCTTCCGTGAGTGGTGTGAAGGGTGTTGAAATCAAGGTAGACTGTCATTCTCCCTGAGCACCCTATACCCGAAATCACCGCTACCTCATCTTTGGAAAGGCCTATCCGGTCAATGGCTCTGACAAGGGCCCCCATTACTATTCCTATACCGCACCCTGCACACCAGATGTTAGGAAACTTTTTCTTGGCCCTAAGGTATTTATAGACAACTGGCTCCTCGCGGTGCATTTTTCTTCCCCTTTCAGAAAATCTTAGTTATTTCGTCCTGGGGGAAGGGGACCAGAGGCCTGATCTCATCTCCTCTCTGGATCCACCTTCCCTCTTCAGGAGACAGGATCCGGCCTATAATGCTGCTCTTTATGCCCCGCTTGTGAAATGCTTCCATGAGGGCTGAGGTGTGCTCGGGGGCAAGGGTAATAATCAAAGCTCCGGAAGCAATTGTCCCCATGGGGTCAAGGCCGAACTCTCGGCAGAGGATTTGCCCCTCGGGTAAGACTTCAATGGCCTCCTCATTTACAATAAAGCCCACTTCTGAGGCCTCGGCCAGTTCGTAGATTCCCATCGCTATCCCCCCCTCAGTGGGATCGTGCATGGAGTGGACTGGAACAGTCTCCACTGCAAGGAGGGCAGCCTCCACAACGCTTATCCCCGGGTCAAAAAGGTAAGTTTTTGCTCTTTCAATGAAAGCTTCATCGTAGCCCCGTGCAAGGAGTTCCTGACCCTTTTCCCTGGCAATGATTGAGGTTCCCTCAATGGGTATGCCTTTAACCAGGACAATATCATCTCCAGGACGGGCTCCGGAAGAGGTCACGAGCTTTTCTTTGCTCACCTCTCCCAGCATATGTCCCACCACTATTGGCCTATCGAGGCCGTAAGTGACTTCAGTGTGGCCACCGATTACAACGATGCCAAGGCTTTGAGCAGCTTGAGCAGTTTGGGCGAAGAGGGTTTCGGCCAGGTCCGGGGTAGTTTTCCCTTCGGGGAGGAGGAAAGTGCAGAGCATCCACCTTGGCCTTGCCCCCATTGAGGCCACATCGTTGGCGTTTACGTTAACCGCATACCAGCCTATTAGATCGGTGGCGAAGGTTATAGGGTCACTTTTCACTACGAGGTAGCGGTCGCCCATATCAATGACCGCAGCATCTTCCCCGAAACGAGCTCCTACCACAACCCTTTCGTCCAGAGCGGTATATTTAGTCAGGAGGTAACGGAAAAGTTCTGGATCCAGTTTTCCCACCGGGAGGACTCTCAAGTCTTCCCTCCTTGGGAGGGGATTATATCACAAGCCGAAAGGGAGAGCAATGGGGCCTTAAGGGTTACGGGATAAAGGTGCATACTTCTTCGATGGGGCGCCTCGGGGTACGGGCGAACGATTCCTTACCTGGTTTCCCTATGGGTATTATTGCCACTGGGCGGAGGTGGGGGGGTAGTTTGAGGACTGCGGCCGCTTCCATTTCATTGAAAGCTCCGACCCAACAGCTCCCGTAGCCAAGGGCCGTAGCAGCCAAGAGGATGTGTTCGGTGGCTGCGGCCGTATCCTGGAGGCAGTATAGTTCCGCCCCCCGGTTTCCGTACCTCGCTGCCGATCTTCCAGGGTCAGCGCAAACGACAATTACCAAAGGGGCCTTCGCTACGAATTCTTGGTTCAGAGCTGCCCGGGCGAGCCCCCTTTTAACTTGCTGGTCTCTGACCACGTAGAAATGCCAGGGCTGCCTGTTCCCTGCCGAAGGGGCCCTTATGGCGGCATGGAGGATCTTTCTCACATCTTCCTCGGGAACATCGTCGGGAAGGAAATCCCTCACGCTGTGTCTTTTTTCGATCACTTCCCAAAAATCCATTTCATCTCCTCCTAGCTTCGGTATTTTGCTCATAATGATAATGCTTTTGCTCCATTCCTGCAAAACCAGATTCCATGTGCAAGGACTAAGCCAGTAAAGCTCCATCTGGATGTCGCGCTAATCTGTTGGGCGCAGAGACTTGAGGGTCGCTTTGGGCTCTGCGTTTGCGGTGGGTTCCGTGGAAAGGGGGTTGTCTGCTTCATCTTTCTCCCTCTCAGCTTACTGAGCTTTTCCCGCATTTTTTGCAGGAGGGAAGTACCGCCCTTCACTGCTGTCCTATGCATGGTAGCGCTCTCCCGGCAGCGAGCGCTTTCCATTTGCCTTCTTGTGCCTTTTAGTTTATAATTTTAATTGGTGTTCCCCAAACCAAAGGAGGTTAAAGAGATGGCGAAGCTGCTCAGGATAAACATGACAGACCTCACCGCCAGGTTTGAGGACCTTCCCGAGAAGTACAAGTACCTGGCGGGACGAGCCCTGACTTCGGCAATAATCTGCGATGAAGTTGACCCTACTTGCCATCCTCTTGGCCCCAATAACAAAGTAGTCCTGGCTCCTGGTATTGTCACTGGAACTAATGCCCCCACAAGCGGTAGGGTTTCCGTTGGAACAAAATCCCCCCTTACCGGTACTATAAAGGAAACCAATGCGGGCTCTGAGTGGCCTCAGCGTCTTGCTCGCTTGGGCATAAGAGGC
Source organism: Anaerolineae bacterium (assembly GCA_042408195.1). Taxonomy (GTDB): domain Bacteria; phylum Chloroflexota; class Anaerolineae; order SpSt-600; family SpSt-600; genus SpSt-600. The sequence goes on along the minus strand of JBHOQL010000045.1, from coordinate 11,079 downwards.
GTAATCATTGAGGGCTACCCCAAGGAGCCTGGCAAATTCTGGCTCATCCACATTTCTAAGGACGGCGTCAGGTTTGAGCCGGCCGATGAGTATGTAGGCAAGAGCCTCTACGAGGTCTACCCCAAAATCTTTGAGCGTTTCGGCCGCAAGATCGGGGTAATGAGCATAGGGGTGGCCGGAGAGATGAGGATGGCCATGGCCGGTGTTTGCTTCAACGACATTGAAGGGAGGCCAAGCCGCTATGCCGGCCGTGGTGGTGCTGGCGCCGTCATCGGCTCCAAAGGCGTGAAGTTCATCATCGTGGACGATGAGGGAGCTCCAGGCGTAGAGATTGCTAATCCCGATCTATTTGAGCAGGGCCGGAAGAAGCTCCTGGAGGCTCTTCGCACCCATGATATCACCAAGCCCAAGGGTTCTCTCAACACCTACGGCACCGCCGTCCTGGTTAACATCATAAATGAAGCCGGTGCCTATCCCACCCGCAACTTCCGCGAGGGTCGCTTTGAGGGCGCAGCTGCTACCTCCGGTGAGGCAATCTTTGAGAACAACAAGAAACGCCTGGGCAAGGAGCTTTACAACCACGCCTGCCACCCCGGCTGTGTGATCCAGTGCTCCAACACTTATTACGATGAACAGGGCAAGGAAATCGTCTCCTGCATTGAATACGAGACCACCTGGGCCCTGGGAGCCAACTGTGGGATTGACAATCTAGATGCCATCGGCAAACTGACTTGGCTCTGCAACGACCTTGGCCTTGACACCATTGAAACTGGTGGCACGATAGCGGTGGCCATGGACGCCGGGCTGCTGCCCTTTGGTGACTGGAAGGGAGCCATCCGCCTGTTGGATGAGGAAGTGCGCAAGGGCACTCCTCTGGGCCGCATCATCGGCAACGGCGCTGCTTTTACTGGCATGGCCTTCGGTTGGCACCGTATCCCTGGCGTGAAGGGTCAGAACATGCCTGCTTATGAGCCTCGAGCTGTAAAGGGCATTGGTGTCACTTACGCCACCTCCACCATGGGCGCCGACCACACCTCCGGATACACCATAGCTCCGGAAGTCCTCGGAGTCGGTGGCAAGGTTGACCCCCGCGATGTCCGGAAGGCGGAGCTCTCCCGCAACTTCCAGGCTACCACCGCTTTCATTGACTCCACCGGCCACTGCCTCTTCATTGCTTTCGCAATTCTGGACATCCCCAGCGGCTTTGAGGGCCTTATTGAGGAGTGCAACGGCGTCCTCGGTACCAACTGGACGGCCGAAGATGTAACCAACTACGGGCTTGAAATCCTGAAGAAGGAGAGGCTCTTCAACGAGGCTGCTGGGTTCACCAAGGCCCATGACCGCTTGCCTGAATTCATGAAGTATGAACCGCTTCCGCCTCACAATGTGGTCTGGGATGTACCGGATGAAGAGCTGGACAAGGTTTATGCCTTCTAACTAGGCGCTAAGGGGGAACACCAGGGCGGGCATTGAGCCCGCCCTTTTTCGTTATCGGGATATCAACTCCGAATACTGTTTACGGAAAATTTCAGGCTTTAGCTCTTTACCTGTAAATTCAGCCACAAACTTTCCCTTGTGCAGCACGAGGATTCTGTTAGCCAAGGTAAGGGCTTCATCTGCCTGATGGGTGGTCATTATTACTGCTCGTCCTTCCTGAGGAAAATACTTGAGCAGGTCCAGGAGCACTTCTGCAGCCCTCTGGTCCAGGCCGGTAAAGGGCTCATCTAAAAGCAGAAGAGGGGGGTCGTGGAGGAGGGCACGGGCAATGGCAAGTCTCTGAAGCATGCCCCGGGAAAAGGTCCGCACCCTCTCATCGGCTCTCCCCTCAAGGCCCACCAGTTCAAGGAGTTCCGCAACGCGCCTCTCTGGCTCTCGCACTGAGAAAAGGCTGGCATGGAAGAGGAGGTTTTCCCTGGCCGTGAGTTCATCGTATAAGAAAGGGCTGTGGGTCAAAAATCCTATCTTACTGCGGGCTTCAGGCGCTTTCTCCGGGAGGGGAAAACCGCAGACCTTTATCCGTCCTCTATCTGGCTTTATGACCGTGGCTATTAGACGGAGGAGGGTGGTCTTTCCGGTCCCGTTGGGTCCCATGATGATTGCGAAATCCCCTCTGTCAACTTTAAGATCGATCCCCCTCAAGACTTCCCTGCGGCCGAAAGATTTCACCAGGCCTTCAATTTCCACCATACCTCAGGCTCCGGTCAAGAATTCCAGCAGGATTCTGTTGAAGGTTTCGGGATTATCGGCTATGACGCCGTGTCCGCTTCCCTCCACAACAACATGCTTTGCGCCAGGAATGGCCCGGGCCATCTCCTCTTGAACCTTTGGGGGAACAGTCGTATCCTCGGCTCCGGTAACTACCAGAACGGGCACCTTCAACTCCTTGAGCCGGTGGGAAACATCAAACTTCTGAAGGGATTGAAGGGCCGAACGGTAGGAGCAGGGGTTTGTGTGTAGGATGCGCTGCTTCAGATTGTTGCGGAGGTTTTCCTGCTCCGGGCGAGGGAAGACTCGCCAGGCTACCATATCTGCTTGTTTCTCAGGCCCCAGGAGGAAAGCCAGGACCACTCTGGTGAGGAGGTATAGGATTTCCCGCAGGCTCGTGAACTTCAGCTTAGCAAAGGTGTTGACCAGGGCCAGCTTGCGGACCAGTTCCGGATGGTCCAGAGCGAGCTGCAAAGCCACCGTTCCGCCCATGGATATACCAACCACGTGGGCGGGGTAAGCGTTGAGCTTTTTCAGGAAAAGGGCCATGTCATCGGCCATGGCTTTTACTGTGACCTTCGGCGGAGCACTGGAGCGGCCGAAGCCCCTTAAGTCCGGGGCAAGGATACGGAAACCGGCCCCGGATAAGGCCTCAAACTGAAAAGCCCAGTCGGCACCGGCGGAGCCAAGGCCGTGCAACAAGAGAACGGGAGGGGAACCCGAAGGATTTACCTCTTCGTAATGTATACATACATGTTCGGAAATATCCACCGCAGGCATTGTTCACCTCCTTAGCATATGCGAGGCAACTGCTCCCCACTGAGCATATCCACCACCCTCATCCCACCGATTTTGCTCCGCAAGACTACTTGCCCAGGGTGCTCTTCTACTACTTCGCCAATTATAGCTGATTCTTTCCCCTGAGGGTGGGCTCGCATGACTTCCAGCACTTCTTCTGCCTTATCTCGGGCCACAATGGCTATGCACTTGCCCTCATTAGCCACGTACAGGGGGTCGAGCCCCAGGATTTCGCAGGCCCCTTTTACTTCCTCCCATATGGGAATAGAGGCCTCGTCCAGGACGATCCCTACCCTAGCTCTGGCTGCGATTTCGTTGAGGGCGCTGGCCACCCCTCCTCTCGTCGGGTCCCTGAGGACGTGGACTTTGTCCCCTCCCACCTCTAGTATCCTGGCGACGAGGTCGTGCAAGGGAGCTGTATCGCTGGTGAGGGTGGTTTCAAATTCAAGCCCTTCCCTTACGGACATAATAGCGATTCCGTGCACAGCTATGGCCCCGTTCACGAGGACCAGGTCTCCTGGTCTCGCCCTTTTAGGCGAAATGTGAATTCCAGGTGGGATGAGGCCTATGCCTGTGGTGTTTATGAAAATCCCATCGCCCTTGCCCCTGTCCACCACCTTAGTATCGCCCGTGACAATGGGGACACCAACCCTGGCGGCTGCTTCTCTCATAGATTCCACAACCCGGCAGAGGTCGGCCATGGGGAAGCCTTCTTCTAAGATAAATCCGGCCGAAAGGGCCAGCGGCTTAGCCCCGCACATGGCCAGGTCATTTACAGTTCCATAGACAGCCAGGCAGCCTATGTCCCCACCGGGGAAGAAAATAGGGCTGACCACAAAGGAGTCGGTGGTAAAAGCGAGGCGTGCCTCTCCTATTTCCAGGATGGCTCCATCGTGGAGGACTTCCAGGGCGGAGTTGGCGAAAGCTGGAAGGAAAACCCGCTCTATAAGCATCTGGGTGAGTTTTCCTCCGCCCCCGTGGGCTAAGAGTATGGTCGGATATTCGGATATAGGGATCGGGCATTGGAAGCTCACTTCCCCCTCCCGTACTGGTAGTAAGCCGCGCAGGCACCCTCCGAAGAAACCATTGGTGCGCCCAAGGGATGCTCAGGAGTGCAATCCCCTCCGAAAGAGGGGCAATCGGGGGGTTTCTTTTTACCCTGCAGTATCTCACCAGCTATGCACACGGCCGATTCGGAAACAATCATGTCCTGCAGGCCAAAGCGCCTTTCAGCATCAAACTCGGAATACTCGGGCCGCAGGCAGAGGCCTCCACCTCGCACAATTCCGATCCCCCGCCATTGGCGGTCGCATATCTTGAAGACTTCGTTCATCAGTTTCTGAGCTTGGACGTTGCCTTCCCTCCGCACCGAGCGGACGTACTGGTTCTCTACCCCCCACCTCCCCTCCTCCAGGGCCTTCAGGACCATGTAAATTCCTTGGAGGAGGTCCAGAGGTTCAAAGCCAGTGACGACGATGGGGACCCTATATCTTTCGGCTATGGGCTCGTATTCCCAGTAGCCCATAACTGTGCAGACGTGGCCAGCTGCCAGGAAACCCTGCACCATGTTATCGGGGTCGTTCAGGATTAGTTCAAGGGCAGGGGGAACCCTGACCTGGGCACAGAGGATGGAAAAGTTCTTTAACCCCATCTGCTTGGCCTGCCAAACAGCCATGGCATTGGCGGGGGCAGTGGTCTCGAAGCCCACGGCGAAGAACACAACTTCCCTATCGGGGTTTTTCTGAGCCAGGCGCAAGGCATCAAGGGGAGAATAGACCATCCGGACATCGCCCCCTTGCGCTTTGGCGCTGAGAAGGTCTCCATTGCTCCCCGGAACCCTTAACATATCCCCGAAGGAGGTGAAAATCACGCCGGGTGTGCTGGCGAGGGCAATGGCTTTGTCTATAAGCTCGAGGGGGGTCACGCATACCGGGCATCCTGGCCCGTGCACCACCGTAACTTCAGGAGGGAGGAGGCGGTCTATTCCGGACTTCAGGATAGTGTGGGTTTGGCCGCCACAGACCTCCATGATAACCCACGGCCTCGTTACAAGGCGGTGGATAGCATTGACTAGTTTGCGGGCGTCCTCTTCCCTGCGGTATTCATCTATGAACTTCATGCTTCGCTTTCCAACTCCGCTATCTGCTGCAGAAACTCAAAAATGGAGTGCGCTTGCTCTTCATCGATCTTGCTTATGGCAAAGCCCACATGGACTATAACGTAATCCCCCACTTTAACGTCGGGAATGTAGGCAAGGCAAACATCCTTTACTATCCCTCCAAAGCTTACCTTACCCATAGTTATGCCTAGCGGGTTCTCTTCAATGCTTATGACCTTGCCCGGTACTCCTAAGCACATCCTCTTCCTCCTCAGCTAGTTTCCCCAGGGCGACCCCAGCGCAGAGGATTATTTTATCGCCCACTTTCACTTCGGTCAATAGCTCAATGCTGGCTTTGATGAAAGCTCCACCCACTTTTACCCGGGCTTTGCGTTCCTCTCCCTCCTCAAATATCTCCACCACTTCGCCAATAAAAGTATGCACATTGCCTCCTCTTCCCAGTGAGGCCAAGGTGAAAGTCTGAGGCAAGGCCTAGCGCTATCAGGCTGTAAAGTCCCGGTGGATGAACACTTCGGAGCCGCACCATGGGCACTTTATCACGCCTTTGCCCGCTATCTCCAACTGCCCACCGCAGTTGGGGCATTTCCGGTCGATGTTGAACTGAGCGAGTTCCTTTGAATAGAGGATTCCATCCTGCCAGTTGATAGCGCCACTGAAGAGGTTTTTCCCCACCAGCGAGCGGACCAGGTCTTCTACCTGGTCCCTGGGGACGTTTAGCTCCAGGGCTATTTCGGCAAAGCGGACTTTACCCTGGGCGAGCACCATATTCAGGATTTTCCGCTCCTTCTCCACCTGGGCAAACTGGGCTTCTTCGCTGCGTCCTTTCGCCAAAAGGTAAATCCCAACCCCAGCGGCGGGCATGGTTACGGCAATGATCGCTAATGAAAGGCCCAGAACAACAGCGGGGAGAGAAATCCTTCCTTCAGCGTAGCCCGCAAAGAGGTAGACACCTGCCAGCAGAGCCACAACAAGGCCTACTGCAATAAGGATAGCACCGATGAGTTTGCCTGCTCCGACCATGGTTCCTCCTCAATTATCCGAATCCACCCCTTCCACCGCCTCCGCCCCCACCGATTCTGCCGCCTCCACTCCATCCCCTGCCTCCGCCCCCTTTCGGAGAAGGAGTACTGGTGAAAGTAGAGGCAGCAGCTTCAAGGGTGGAAAGAAGGCCATCCGAAATGCTGTTGAGGGAAGAGAATATACTTTCGGAAGCCGATTCCAGGGAAGGGAGTCCCAAACCTTCAGGTGTGGGAATGGGGGCAGCCCTACCAACCCTCCCACCTCCCACAGGCCTCGTTGGGTAACTGTAATCCGGGATGTACCAGGGAGGAGCGGGAGTATCAACCTGGGCAAACTTGGAAACCCAACTTCGTTCCAAGCCGAAAGCGATGGCATAGGGGAGGTAACGTTCAAAGATTTCTTTTGCCTCTTCCAGCTTTGCATATTTTTCAATGTTCTGGAGGTAGCGCTTGAAGGCCCTCCAGCGGGCTGCCTCCTCGGAACCCTGAGGGGTTTTTCGGGGCATATACCTGCTTGCTACCATAAAGGCGAGGCCCGTGACCGCAAGGCCAAGGGATGGGCAGACGCTGGCTCCGAACTCGGCGATGACGCTGAAGGTGAAATGGGCCAAGACCCACAGGATGCCCGCCATGATGATGATGGTTAAGCCCAAATAACCGTACTTTGTCCTTACCCTCTGGGGGTTGGCTGGGAAGAGCCCTCGCTTAACGGCCTCCTTGTAGAGAGCTTCTTGGATATCGGGTATGTGGGCGTAAAAGCGATTTTTCAACTCTGAGAGGTTCCGAGTGGTGTGCTCGCGCCCGAATATGGCTGAAAGGAGTTTGGTCTCAAAGGGGTGGACGGCCAAGCTTGAATCTATCAACCTGAAGCTAATATTTCTGCTACCGAAGGGGCCCCTCTTTTCCACAATTTCAATGGCTCCCCTGCGGGCCAAGTCCACGAGCGTGGCTATTATGTCCTGAAGGTCGGCTTGCTCATCCAGCAAAGTTCCTGCGACGCCTGGTGGCAGGTCGGAAGGAGGCTCAGGCAAGTAGGAAGCAAATTCTGGCACTGGGACATCCCGGCCCTTGAGATACCAAAGAGCTATTACTCCGGCGACTCCAGCCACGGCCAGGAAGAGTCCCAGCGCCCCAAGGCCTAAATTCAAGAGGGGACGCGCATCCTCAATCCTTTGCCATGGGGCGGGGCTTCCCGCCACGATGCCATGGGGGAACTGGACCCGCACTTCCAAGCTTTCATAAGGCCCTATTTCCTCCCGCGTTCTGAAAGTCACAGCTTGGCCATCGGGAGATATTTCCCAGACAGTGGGGGGACCATAAGAGGCCACCTTTTCCGCTTTAGCTCCTTCGGGCAGGTAAACGGTTACAGTAGAATTGAGGACAGGGTAATCCCTATCGGGGAAAATAGCCACCCACCATATTTGGTCCCCACCTTTGTAGAAGCGAAGGGCTCCTTTCACCGTGTAAGAAAGCCGGAAAGAGGCTTTTCGGTCGGAAACCGGTGGGAAGAACCACTTGATTATGAATTCATCCTCTTCTTTGAAGGTTTTGAACGTGAAGGGTTGCTCGGAATCGGAGAGGTTGTATAGCCGGCCTTCCCCTTCTACCTCCACATCGGTTATGGCTGTGAGCCTGTTCATGGGTACGGCACGGTAACCGTAGCGGAAAGGTCCTCCCTGAAACACTACCTCCCATACCTCTTCTACCCTTATATCAGAGTTGGGCATCACCGTTATGGTAACGTCTAAGCGCTCCCAGAAGAGCGATCTGCTCTGGGCGAAAGAATGGGAGGGGAGGAGGAAAAGGAGAGTGGAAAGTAAAACGAGCAGGGCCAATCTTTTCACTGATTTCCTCCTTTGCTTGAGATTCTGGCAGCAAACTGCTCCAAGTCAATTATAACTCTGCGGTGGAAACCCTCGCCCACTTTTTCCTTTTCATCGTAGGCCTCAACCTTGAAGAGCAGTTTGCGGCCGTCTATTTCCAGAAGTTCAGCTGTAGCCCGGACTTCCATATCCACTGGTGTCGGGGCTATGTGTTTGACATCCACTGCCACTCCTACAGTCCTCAGACCGGGAGGTAGAAGGGGGTCAACCGCCTGAACGGCTGCTTGCTCCATCAGGGCAATCATAGCTGGGGTAGCCAGGACTTCCACGTTGCCGCTTCCCAGGTGGCGTGCTGTGATTTCGGGGGTCACTTTGCGCCGGACTTCAGCTTTGAGGCCTGGCGAAAGGGCAAAATCCATGCCTTTACCTCCGTTTAATTTTTCTCCATGATACCACAAAAGGGTAGGATTGAAAAGGATAGCTTTTCCGAGTGGTCGGAGGGAGAAGCGGTGGGCGCTTTGTCTGTCGCCCTCGGGTTTGGAGCGGCGTTCCACTTCCGGCTATAGGGCCTTTAGGTTTAAAGGCCGTCCTCTGAGAAGGCGGTGGAATAGGCATTGTGGGAAGGAAGATTACAACTCGGATGATATCTTGCTGCTTCAGTGCAGGCAAAGTTCGTTTGAGCTACAGTGGAAGAATCGTTTCTGGCAGTCTTCTGCGATAGCCCAGGGTTTGACCTTCACCCGCTCTGCCTTTCAATCAATCTATTTTCAATAGCTTGTGGGCGTGACCGTCAATGACCAGAGTAATGCTTCCTCGATATTCTCCCACTTTTTGGCCGGTCCAGACATCAAAAAGGAGTACTTTTCGTTTGAATCCAGGCCAATCTTGGCCAAAGGCAAAATCACTGCGAATTTGCGGTTGCTCCAATTGAATACGCCAATCAATCGTATATCTTTGCCTGACACATACCAAATATTAGGCAAAGCGCCATAGGTTAAACGCTGGCTATCTCCAAATACATTAATACCGCCCGAGGAAGCCAGAAAGTCTGGCCTCTCAAAAAGATCTACAGGTTTGGCTCCCAAGCCGGAGTTACTCAAAGCAATGATGGCTTGGTTATTAAGCAGACTTATCTCTTCGAGAGACAAGGAGGTCAAATCTCCTGCGAGCCATAAGTTGCCATTCAGCGCGTAGGTAGCGATAAGGGTTTTCGCTTCTTGATAGGACCAGGGACCGAACCTGAACCCTTCACCCGACTGCACGTTGAATAGATTGCCCATGGCAAAGTAACCGGCTATGTTGTTCCGGATGTACCAGGTGGCGTATTGCCAATTGAGCCATGGTATATCTGCGGTGGTCAGATCGGCGGTCAGGCGAAACTCGGTATCCATGCCCAGGCGGCTCTCATTGAGTATCCCCACCGGTGCCAACCATGGGCCTATAGCCTGCTGGATATAGGCCTTGTCGCCTGCTCCTCTCCTAATTGCCAGCAAGCACTGGCGCAAAGCTTCCAAGGAAGTCATGGTAGGGTTATGTCTTTTGCCTTCCACTGCACCCGCATGCAAGAAATCCAGTTTCAAGTATTCGTATCCCCAATCATGAACCGCGGTTCTGAAGAGACTTTCCAACCATGCCTGCACTTCTGGATGAGAACCATCTAAGACATACCTTTCCGGGGCACCGGGGTCTTGTCTGTAGATGTACAGCGAGCCATTTTTATCTTTTACGAACCAGTCGGGATGCTGCTTTAATAAGGCCGCTTTCTTATCAACCAGGAAGGGGGCAAACCACAGGCCTTGCCGTAGCCCCAAGTCGCGGATCTTTTGGTAAGGAAACGACCACGCGACCATTAGTTATTGAGACTACTTCTTCATCGTCAGAGACTCGGGGATGAAGGGGGGTATCTCTATCCTTTCCGATAGACCGCAATTTGCACCGAACAGGGAGTTTAGGATCAAAATCGCCAAGGCCAGGGCAAATGTACAATTTTTCACGCCTTTATAACTCTTTGCCAAGGTCCACCTCTATAGTCTTAAGAAGCTCAAATAGCGCTCACCAGTATCGGGCAGCATTACTACAACCCTCTTGCCAGGGCCAAGGCGTTCGGCTACCCGGAGAGCTGCCCACATGGCGGCGCCAGAGGATATTCCAGCCAATATCCCCTCTTCCTGGGCTAATTTCAACATTGTTTCCTGGGCATCTTCATCCGTGACCGTTATGATTTCATCAATGATTTCGCGGTTCAAGACGTCGGGGACAAAGCCGGCACCGATGCCCGGGATTCCGTGAGGTCCTGGACTTCCGCCCGAAAGGACAGGGGAGCGAGCCGGCTCCACGGCTACGATGCGAACCTCGGGAATTTTTTCTTTGAGGACTTCGCCCACTCCAGTGATGGTGCCTCCTGTCCCTACTCCAGCCACGAAGGCATCCAGTTTCCCATCCGTGTCTTCCAGGATTTCCACAGCAGTGGTACGGCGGTGGATCTCAGGATTAGCGGGGTTGGTAAATTGCTGAGGCATGAAGTAGCCGTGGAGCCGGGCCAGCTCTTCTGCTTTCCGGACTGCCCCGACCATGCCCTCGGATGCTGGGGTGAGGATGAGTTCGGCACCGAATAGACGCAGAAGGGCTTTCCTCTCTTCTGTCATGTTCTCGGGCATGGTTAGGATGAGTTTGTAGCCTTTAGCCGCAGCCACCATCGCTAAACCTATCCCAGTGTTCCCACTGGTGGGCTCTACAATGGTATCGCCTGGTCTAATGAGGCCGCGGGCTTCGGCGTCCTCTATCATGGATGCAGCGATGCGATCTTTTACGCTACCAGCTGGGTTGAAGAACTCCAGCTTAGCAACCACTTCAGCTGAATTGGACCCCGTGAGCTTGTTTATGCGCACCATAGGGGTCCGCCCGATGAGTTTGGTTATGTCTGGGGCAATCCTTGTCATAGGCCTCCTTTAGGAGAATGGGCTCATCTCCCTCAGCCTCTGCACTATCGGGGGGAGAACTTCCAAGACATAATCTACATCCTCGTCAGTGTTCTCCCGGCCCAGGGTAAGCCTTATGGAGCCGTGCGCATCCTCAGGGGGGATACCCATAGCCAAGAGGACGTGGCTCGGTTCCA
>JBHOQL010000032.1:0-3460 GCA_042408195.1 Anaerolineae bacterium | reverse complement strand
AGAGGATAATTCTGAAAAGAATGCTCCGCCACCCACCGCCGGAAGGTGAGGATGTGGCGGCGAAATATCTCTATGCTTCCACTATCCTCAATTTCATAGAGCTCCCCCCGGTCTTCCCAAATCCCCGGAGGGATGTCAACTCCCCACGAACCCCTCTCCTCCCGAAGAATGAAGTTGTGGATGTGCCAGGCATCAAAAGGCATTTCTTCCCCAAATTGTTCTTTGTAAGCCTGTAAGATTAGCTCAAGATACTTCAACCGGAGAGGGGTCGGTTGCGATATGCCACCTACGGCTACTTTGGCCGTAGGATCGGCTGCTTTTATGGTTGTAAAAGCTTGATGGTAAAGTTTTGCATAAACTGCAGGACTTACATTGTCCTGCCATTTTACATCCGGTTCATTACTGATGAGCCACAGAGAACCAGGATGGAGTTTGGCTATTCGGGAAATTTCTCTTGGCCCAGGATTAAGCTTGCCACCCCTGAGCCTGACCATTTGAACGTATTCGATCCCCTCAGGCCTGGGAGGGTCAGCTAGGGCTCTCCAGTCCAGGTACCACCCTAGCCTGAGTGGTTTTATATTATATCTTGAGATTGGCCCTATTACAACTCCTACCCCCCAGCGCGGTTTACCTTCCCAAAAAATGAACTTATCTACCATTACGGGGGGCGTCTGTGTAGGGATTCCAGGGACAAGGGTTAGAGTAAGGGGAATTTCAGGGCCACGGGTTGGAAGAAGGGGCTCATGGAAGGAAGATTCATTGGGACTAAAAAGGGAAACAAATATAAGGGTAAAGCCCACCAGAATTAGAGCCAAACTAACCGATATGGGCAAATTCTTTTTAAGCACGTGATTTCCTAACTAAGATGATGACTAGTCCAATGGTTATCAACCCTAGGCTCGCTATGAAAAGAGGAGAAATTCTTATACGAGCCTGACCAGAGGTAAGTTCAGGGGTAAAGGTCAGTGCTTGAGTGGGGGTAAAGATAAGGGTCGGAGAAAGTGCGGGGGTGTGAGTTGCTGTAGGAGTTGGAGTAGGGGTTGGAGCAGGTGTGGGTGTGTGAATTGCCGTAGGAGTAGGAGTTGAAATAGGGGTCGGAGCAGGTGTAGAGGTGTAAGTTGCGGCGGGGGTAAGAACGACGTCCGCGGTTAGAGAAGAGGTTGGAAAGGCAATGATTGGGGTCACAGTCGGAGTTGGAGAAAGGTCGGGGGATACAGGAGTGGTAGGAAATGGGGTATGGACTGGAGGTGGTTCTGGGGTTGGTGTGCTGGTGGGAGGGGCAGGAGTGGGAGTGAAAGTGCGCGTTGGAACGGTCTGTCGCTCAGGACTTTGCCCCGGAGCAGCCCAGATTGCAGGGATAAGGGCAAGAACCGCTATTGAAATAAATGTTAAAATCCAGAAGATTTTCCCTTTCATTGCTCTCCCCCTGAGCTCGTTATTTTATATTTCGGATTATGAAAGCCACAGCAGTACTTTCACCTCTTTAGCAAACGTATACGAAACTCCCGATCGCGGTCCAGCCGAGTTTCAAAAATAACGGTGGAGCCGCCAATTGCGGATGGGGAAGGGTCAGCGGTCAGCAAAGTGAGATTATCCCCCAAGTGGATGCGCACTTGAAGTGGATGGCCCGCCGTCCCGGGTTGTTTCTGGACGCGCAAGGTGTACGTTCCTTCGCTTCCACCCCAGTCCACAATTTTTTCCGGCAAATCCCAGATAAAAGAACGAGTCTGGATCGCGCCTGGGGGTAGAAGGACGAGAACCGCCAAGGAAAGCAGGGCTCCCTCTTCTGCCGGTCGGACCGCTACTTCGCCCGATTCCGGTTCGCCTGACCAGACGGCCTCTCCCGATACCGGAATTCGGGTAGCATCCACTAATTTGCTCCCCTGCGGTATGTATATACGCAGATAGTCCCAAAGGCAGCGGTCCATCATTTTCTCGTAGACCGGGTCGTAGCGGACCTCCGGGATGCATGGGTACCCTGGCGGGGCAGTATGGGTGTAGATCAGGGTTAGTGTGGCACGCGGTCGCTGACGGCTCAAGTCTACTTCGTACTTGATGGCCTCTTGAGTTTTCGCGCTGGCTTTGTTGTATCCCACATTGGCGTCCACCACCATCAGGAAATCACCCATCCCCGGTCGAAGCGCCCCGTCCCAGTTCTGCCTGGCAACAAGGGCCTGAGCTTGGGGATCGGATAGATAAACCAAGATGTGCTTTTCCTCCAGCAGCTGAAGGAGCGTTCGGATCAGGGTCTGGCTGTCCACCGTTCCTTTACGGAGACGGTCCCACATAGCTTGAGCCAACGCGCCCATAAAGGATTTGCGCTCCAGCCACCATTCACCTGTCAATCTTCCATCCTCTGGCGCCCATGCTTGTCGGATGTAGGGTATGAGGGTATCGCGAGTGATAGTATCGCCTTCAACTGTCAGTGGGCCGAGGGCGCCTACCAGTTCCCGCAGGGCATGTTGGTCCAGGGCGATGACACCATCTATCTGGACTGGTGTACCCGGGCGGTAGAGAGCAATGGCCTGGCGAGCTGCTGTGGGAAAATCAGGCGACCAATTGCTGTCCCGGAAAACCCAGAGGTCTATGCCCATGTAGCGCCGGAGCGGTTCCGGAGGGTCGGGGTACGGGAGTGAAAAGTCATCCACAGCGTAGCTGTCGCGGAAGGTCATGCTAACTAGACGCCCGTTCTGGATGCGCACTTCGCCTACACCAGTTATGAACCCGCCCGTGGGCCGGAGTTCGTCCTCGTTCTGGGCCAGGATGAGGTAGGTGCGGGGGCCATCAGCGCCCAGGAGGTCCGGGGCCAGGAGGGCGGCCGAAAGGCCCGCGTGCAGGAGGGGCAGGGCCTTATCCAAAAGAGCGACCCGGCGGGCTATGGGGGGAGAAAGAGCCGCCAGGTCTACTTTTTCCCATGCAGCCGAAGCATGTTCTACTTCTTTTAGGGCCTGTTCCAATAAGGGGCGTGCTGAAATCAGATGGGGAAGAACCTTTTCCAAAGACGATATGCCTATTCCTTCCTTCAGAAGATCAAAGGCAGAGCCCATCGCGCTGCAGACCAGTGCGCCGGCGCGAGTAAGGTGATCGGCTGTTGCCAGCAGATGCGGCGCAGCATGCAGATCGCCACCGATGCGGGGGAGCCAATCCAGCATAGGGGCAAGCTGGACCACCCAGCCAGCATGATAAGCCAGCGTTTCCACATCGGTGCGGAGGTCAAGAATCAGGCCGCAGAAAGCGGTGGGGTCAAGGAAGCCCTCCTCCGTACGCATTGGCAATGCAGCCGCTTCCCGGAGGTGGGTGCGCAAGGAGAGCGCAGCCCGGGTTACTAAACTTCCCCAGATGAGAAGCAACACAATTCCCAGGGTCAGCGTGAGGTAGGATATGTATAGGCTTACATTTTTCTTTCTATCCATTGTCTATGGCCCTCCTTTCAGCGGAGCCCATACCGTTATTATTGGGC
>JBHOQL010000029.1:0-49081 GCA_042408195.1 Anaerolineae bacterium | reverse complement strand
AGAGGCCAGCTCGCCGAAGGCGGCAGGGAGGGCTTCGGCGAAGGGGTGGAGAACGCGCAGCCCTTCAGCGAAGGCCTCCTTTGCCTCCCGGGCCCGGCCCAGGCCCAGAAGAACGCTTCCGTGCGCGCCCAGGCTCCTGGCCAGGTAAGGGAGGAAGGCCTTGGGGTTTTCCTGGGCCAGTTTCCGGCGAATCTCCACCGCCTCCTCTGTTGCCTTCAGAGCCTCCTCCCTTCGGCCCAAGGCGGAAAGCATTGCGCCCAGGTTGTTGAGGCTTGCGGCCAGGTCTGGGAGGAAGGCCTTGGGGTTTTCCTGGGCCAGTTTTCGGTAGATTCCCACCGCCTCCTCTGTTGCCTTCAGTGCCTCCTTCCACTGGCCCAGAGCGGAAAGCCTTACGCCCAGGTTGTTTAGGCTTTTGGCCAAATGGGGTGAAAATTCTTCTGGGCTCTCTTCCGCTAATTTACGGTAAAGTGAAGAGGCTTTCTCTTGATACTCCAGGGCCCTCAGATGCTCGTCGAGGCGAGAGTAAAGTAGAGCCAGCTCAGCACGCAGGGCGGCCATATAAGGATAAAAGGGGTGATGCTTCTGAGCCTCACGCTCAAGCAGACTTTCATACAGCCGAATGCGCCCTCTGACTTCATCATCCGGCAAGGTCCAAAGATGACTTACATCTACGGACAAGGTTCCTATAGCATGTTCTACCGTTATGAGACCCTCTGCTGCCTGAGCTCTCAGGTACGGCAGTTCCAGGTCGAAAACACCGCTGTTGGCTGAGAAAAGGTCGGCCGCCCAGACGCTGAAAGCCCGCAGCACTGCTGGGGTCACCCAGAAGACAACAGGCACACCCAGCTCACTGATGGCTTCTCGCTTCAGGTTCAGGTGCTGAAGTGTTCGGCGAGCCTGTTCAATTCGGTCTGCCAGAGGTCCCTGAATGGAAACCTCATAGTCAGCAAAGTCCAGCTCATTCACTTCCACAAAGAGCACTGGATGGACCAGGTTTTGAAGTTGTGCCTGCAGTTTGTCCAGGTCAAGGGGGCTCTCAGGAGAAACCTCGGTCTCAATGACGGGTCTTTCGCCAAGGGAAAGAATTAGCTGCTTCTTCAAGTAGGTTCGCCCTTCTCCAGGCGGCACTAACACAAAGAAAATAGCGGCTCCATCGGCCAGCTCCAGAGCACTCTTCAGCGTCTCCAAGGATTCGAACCCCAACCAGACCTTAGGATAAGCCGACACCCCTTTCCTCCCTTTCTCTCAAAAGGTCCTGAACGGATGGATGGACATCCCACCAGGTTTCACCATCGTATTCCAGTATACTCAGGTTGTGCAGCAACTTGTTGGCCACGTCGGTAGGAACAGCGTCGATGCTTTTTGTTTCGTGGACTTTCCAGAGGTGCGGGTAATCTTCCACCTTCAAAATGCGGCGGAAAGTGTTTTGCACCTCCCGGCAGGCCCAGTCTACGTCCTCCTTGATAATACGAGTGTCTTTCCGCCGACGCGCTGACAGTACACTGAGCCGGGCCAAGCGCAATAGTTCCCGCAGCAATCCACCCGAAGCTTCCGCAAGTCTTTCAAGGGCCTCAGGCTCTATAATCTCCTCATCTACCCGGCGCAGGATAACCTGTTTCAGCATACCAAGCCCGTCTCCGCATGGTTTTCCGTCCCTTTCGTGGACCTTCACATTGGGCAAAAGGAAGTTGCGGTGGAACTGTTGCCTCACTTGCTGGAAGTCATAGCTATAGAAGAGTGGATAAGGTACAGTGTAAATTACACGGCACTGGGGAGCTACCAGGGCATTGGCGCCGTGCAGAAAAAGTTCGGCCGCCCGGGCCAAGTCATACACTTTATCAAGCCCATCCACAATCACAAGGATGCGTTTTCCTAATTTGCCGCGAAGTTCTGTCAGCAAGTCGTTGAGGCGGCTCAACAGTTCGGAAAGACCAGCCTCCGCTTCAGCCCTAACTCGATGGCGAAAAGGGCTGTTCTGAGCGAGGCGCCCACCGATCCGCGCTACACCCACGTTAATCTCAGCGCTAATCTCACTCTGAAGGTTTTCAAGCTCATCCTTTTCCAGAAGCCGCTTCTCATACCAGAAAAGCAGTTTCTGAGCTTTTTCGTCAGCGGCGGGAAAGCCCTGGACACGGGCTTCCCTGTACACCTCAAGGCCCATCAGGACCAGGAGGTCAGTGTAGTGCACATCCCCCAAGTTCATCGTTTCCTCGGCGTTTAGAAAAATGGTTACGTGGGAGTCTCTGAGGGCCTGAGCGAGACGGTATAGTTCGGTGGTTTCCCCCGCTCCCTGTTGCCCTGAAAAGAGGGTTTTATCGTCCTCAGAGGCATCTATTTGGAGTTCATCAAGGAGCATGTCAATTCTGCTATCCGGAGGACGCTCAACGTAAAAAGCTTCCAGCCAGTCCCCTCTCAGTGGCCGCAAGGGGTCAAGATATCGGTAAGATTCTTCCAGAGTTTTGGCCGGGCGAAGTTGAACCACGTTTTTCCTCCCAATGGATTCTCCCCCAAGGAGGGGGCAAAAACTTATCCTTTCCCTTGCTGCCGGTGATTTTTCATCCGGCAAACCCTAAGCAGCACCCCGAAGTATCTTCCACATTTGCACTGTTTTCCATGCAGCTTCGTATCCTCTAGAAGGTGCAAAGCAGAGAATCTTCATAAGAATTTTAACCGAATTTTGCTTCGTCGCAAATCCTGGGTAAAATGTTTCCGCCCATATAGGGGAAGTTGTGGTCTTTTTGTGCTGGTTGGCACGAAAAGGGTGTGGAGAAAGCCCTGAAGCTCCCTTTCAAATAAAGGCTTCAAAAAGGAGGCCAAAATGGCTGGAGGATACCTAGGCAAAATCCTTGTTGTGGACTTAACCCGTGGGCAATGGGAAGTTAAACCCCTCAAAGAGGATTACGCAATTCGATTTCTCGGAGGAGGAGGACTTGCCTGCCGCTACCTCTACGACCTCGTTTCCCCCTCCACCGACCCGCTGGGTCCTGAGAACCCTCTGTTCTTCACCACCGGGCCTTTGGTGGGAACGAGGGCTCCTTCCTGCGGACGCTATACCGCTTGTTTCCTTTCGCCCCTCACCGGGATATGGGGCGAGAGCAATGCTGGAGGCTTCTTCGGGCCGGAGATGCGCTTCGCCGGCTTTGACGGGATCCTAATTCAGGGCCGCTCCCCAGAACCCGTTTACCTCTGGATCCACGATGGTAAAGTAGAAATAAGGTCCGCTTCCCACCTCTGGGGGCTTGATACGTACAAAGTCCAAGAAGCGATTAAGGAAGAACTTAAGGAACCCAGAGCAAGGATAGCCTGCATCGGACCTGCGGGGGAAAACCTGGTAAGGATGGCCGCTATCATCAACGATAACGCCAGAGCTGCCGCCAGGGGCGGACCCGGAGCAGTAATGGGTTCCAAGAACCTCAAAGCGATTGCGGTAAGGGGCACAGGCTCCATCCCCCTCCACAATGAACCCGCCTTCAACGAAGCAGCGAGGGAGGCTAGGGATTGGGTCCGAGAAGATTTCACGGCTCAGCTCTTCCACACCGGAGGCACGGCTTTCTGGATGGACTTGGGCCACGAGTTCGGCGATGTCCCGATAAAATATTTCACGAAGGGCTATTTTGAAGGAGCCAGGAACTTAAGCGGTGCCACCATGGCCGAAACGATCCTGGTCAAAGCCAGCGCTTGCTACGGCTGTCCCATAGCCTGCGGAAGAGTGGTTGAGGTGAAGGAAGGGCCTTATGCCTTGCCAGAAATAGAAGGCCCCGAATACGAAACCCTCTGTGCCCTGGGGACCCTCCTTATGGTGGACAACTTGGCTGCCGTCTCCTATGCCAATTACCTTTGCAACCTCTTCGGCCTTGACACCATCTCCACAGGAGTTACCATCGCTTTCGCTCACCACCTTTTCGAGAAAGGGATCCTCAGCGAAAAAGAAGTCGGTTTTGAGCTCAAATGGGGAAACCCAGATGGTGTCCTAAAGCTCATAGATCTTATGGCCCGCAGGGAAGGCTTCGGGGATATCCTGGCAGAAGGGACAAGGGCAATGGGAGAGCGCTTCGGAGTCCCCGAAGAAGCTGCCCACGTCAAAGGACTGGAGGTCCCCATGCACGAGCCCCGTGCTTTCTTTGGGAGTGCCCTGGCCTACGCTACCTCGCCCCGGGGGGCTTGCCACATGCAAGGAGACCCATACAGCGTGGATTCCGGAGCCACTATTCCTGAGATCGGGCTAATTCCAGGTGATCGCTTCGGAATTGAGGGAAAAGCCTGGATAGTGGCACGAATCCAGGACTGGCGTGCCCTCTATAACTCTATGATAATGTGCCAGTTCTGCAGCCCGGGCCCGGAAAGGATCGCTAGGATGCTCAGGGAAGCCACCGGCTGGGATATAGGCGTGGATGACCTCGTAAGGATAGGCAGAGACATCTTTGAACTCAAACGGGCTTTCAATGTCAAGATGGGGATTACCCGGCAAGACGACAAGCTACCTTCTTTCCTCCTCCGCCCTCTACCCGACGGAGGCGCAGAAGGGATGGTTCCAGACCTAGAGAAGCTCCTGGATGATTACTACAAGATCAGGGGCTGGACGGAAAAGGGCACTCTTAACCCCGAAAGGTTGCGTGAACTAGGTATCGGATAAACAGCTGGAGCCTGAGACCACTGCCTTGCCCGGAAAGCAATTGCCTCCTGCCTAACCGGATAAGATCTTAGGAGGGATTTTCGGCCTCATCAAGGGGATACTGGCCTCGATAACGGCGACTTTTGCAGCGATAGCACTGCTGCTGGCTTGCATTGGTCACACAATTAGCACAGAGTCCAGAGACCGGTTTCGGCAGGAAGTTCATAACCTGCTGCTAAGAGGGCTGGGGATTTTTGCGGTCTTCGGCCTGGTTAGAGAAAGAGGGGCAAGGCCATCTGCCGGGGGATTTGTAAAACTTACCCCTTTCTTGGGACTTGCCAAAAAGCTCGCCTTGTATTATAATAAAAAGCGAAAAAGGGGCAGTAGCTCAGGTGGCTAGAGCACTCCCCTGATAAGGGAGAGGTCGGTGGTTCGAATCCACCCTGCCCCAAAGGGCGGTGGCCATAGCTCAATTG
Organism: Anaerolineae bacterium; assembly: GCA_042408195.1. Classification (GTDB taxonomy): domain Bacteria; phylum Chloroflexota; class Anaerolineae; order SpSt-600; family SpSt-600; genus SpSt-600. The sequence continues at coordinate 43,993 of JBHOQL010000029.1, read as the reverse complement.
GCAGAGCATCGGACTGTGGCTCCGAGGGTTGCGGGTTCGAGACCCGCTGGCCACCAGGTTCAGATGGGGCCGTAGCTCAGCTGGGAGAGCGCGTCAATGGCATTGACGAGGTCAGGGGTTCGACTCCCCTCGGCTCCATCTAGGGCCGCCCTAGCTCAACGGGTAGAGCGGGCGCCTCGTAAGCGCCAGGTTATCGGTTCGAATCCGATGGGCGGCTAAAAACTCTGTTGAATTATGCCCTCGTGGCGCAATCGGTAGCGCAGGCGCCTTGTAAGCGCCGGGTTGTCGGTTCGAGTCCGACCGAGGGCTTAAGCGGGCGTGGTGCAGAGGTAGCACGTCTCCCTCCCAAGGAGAAGGTCGCGGGTTCGAATCCCGTCGCCCGCTCTATGGAAGAGATTATGAAGCCGCACAGATTCAAAAAAGCCTCATTTTGATATCCCCTTTGGAGAGGTGTAAAAGTGTTGGAGTTTGAAACCAATGTAGAACTTCTTCCTCCAGATTTTTCTGTAGCCGAACTGGAAAACAAAACTTTAAGCGAGCTCCAGGATATAGCTAAAAGCCTCGGGGTAAGTGGCTACAGCAGACTGAAGAAAAACGAACTCATCCTGCGCATCCTCAAGGCCAGCGCCGAAAGGCAAGGTTATATCTTTGGCGGCGGGATCTTGGACATAACCTCTGAAGGCCACGGCTTCCTCCGCTCCAATCACCTCCTCCCTGGGCCCGAGGATATCTATATCTCTTCATCCCAGATCAAACGTTTCGCCCTGAGGCCAGGAGACTTCGTCATAGGCCACGTCCGCCCACCCAAGGAGAACGAAAGATACTTCAGCATAATAAAGGTCGAAGCCGTAAATGGAATGGACGCAGAGCTGGCTAAAACCCGCCCCCACTTTGATGAACTCACCCCCATCTTCCCCAACAAACAGATACGCCTGGAGACCCGGCCCGATAACCTCACCACCCGGCTCCTTGACCTTGTTGCCCCTATAGGCCGGGGACAGCGTGGCCTTATCGTATCCCCACCCAAAGCCGGCAAAACCACCGTCCTCAAGCACATAGCCAATGCTATCACCACCAATTATGACGATATCCACCTCATGGTTCTCCTCATAGGAGAACGCCCAGAGGAGGTCACAGACTTCGAACGCTCGGTGGACCCCAGAGTGGAAGTGATTTCTTCAACCTTTGATGACCCTGTGGAGAACCATGCCAAAGTAGCCGAACTGGCCCTGGAAAGAGCTAAGAGGCTCGTGGAGCTTAAAAAGGACGTGGTAATCCTCCTGGACGGTATAACTCGCTTGACTAGGGCTTACAACTTGCTGGTTCCCGTAAGCGGAAGGACCCTATCGGGTGGAATTGACCCCGCCGCCCTTTACCCGCCCAAGCGCTTCTTCGGTGCAGCCCGCAACATCCAGGAAGGGGGAAGCCTGACCATCATCGCCACATGCTTGATAGATACCGGAAGCCGTATGGACGAAGTCATCTACGAGGAATTCAAGGGCACCGGCAATATGGAACTGCACTTGAGCCGCAAGCTTCAGGAGAGGCGTATCTTCCCGGCCTTTGACATTGAAAAATCCGGTACCCGTCGCGAAGAGCTGCTTCTGGACGATTACACTCTCAATAGAGTGTGGCTCATGCGTCGCATGTTCTCCTACATGGTCTCACCCCCACCCAGCGGCGCGGGGATGGACATCGCCGATGCCATGCAAGCTCTCCTTGACCACATGCGCAAAACCAAAAATAATAAAGAGTTCCTGGAGACCCTGAACAAAGCCGTCTCCTGAGGCCTGAGCGATGAAGAAAATCTCCCCTTTCCTGGCAGTGGGGCTGTTTTTCCTATTGGTCCTGGCTGAAGGAACTAACTTGAACCCTTTAGGTAATTGGGCCGCCTTCCTTTTGCCTACGCCGGAAGCCGGGACCATTTACATTTCTTCTTCCCTCGCCCCGCCGAACCTTAACAACCAATACCCTCAGGACGATGCCTTAACCCTCTATCCTGTATTTCACACCGTAATACCGGAAAGACCCAGGGAGAGCATTATCACCTACACTGTTCAGGCCGGGGATACGGTCTTTGACATAGCCAAACGCTTCGGCATAACCCCCGAAACTATAATGTGGTCAAACCCAGACCTGGAAGACAACCCCGACTGGCTTCCGGTGGGGATGGAAATTATAATACTGCCTGTTTCCGGAGTTTACCACACAGTTAAAGCCGGTGATACGGTCGAAAAATTGGCAAAAGAGTACAAGGTTGACCCCTCGGTCATAATAAACTTCCCGCTGAACAACCTGAAGCCCCCCTACGAACTGACCCCAGGGCAAAAACTGATAATCCCCGGAGGTGAAAAACCCTACAAGCCCAAGATCGTCCGCCACTATACGGGGCCAATTCCCCCCGGCGCAGCTAAGGGGACCGGAAGGTTTGCCTGGCCTATTGATGGAGCGCTTTATATAACCCAATATTACTGGCGCCTGCACCGTGCCATAGACCTCGGTGTGCGGGAAGGCACTCCCGTTTACGCCGCCGATTCCGGCTTCGTGGTCTACGCTGGATGGAACGACCAGGGTTATGGGAAACTGGTGATAATAGACCACCGCAACGGCTTCATGACTTACTACGCCCACCTCAGCGTGATAAAGGTTGATGTAGGGATGTCGGTCCACAAAGGCCAAATAATAGGCTTGTCAGGGAATACGGGCAAGAGCACCGGACCCCATTTGCACTTTGAAATAAGACTCAACGGTGTTCCCCGTAACCCTTTGGGTTTCCTGCCCTGAACCTACGTTTAGCTCAATGCCAGCAATGCAAGCTACTCGTAAACCTTTTCCTCCTCCCTGTGAGCCTCGGGAGCGTCAGTTTCCACGTCCCTGCCTGCAGGCTTCCCCTCTAAAAGCTCTTTGTAGTATTCGTGCTGGATTATGAGGTTCATGATTTCATTGGTGCCCGTCCATATCATGATGAGCCTGGTATCCCGCAGGAACCTCTCGATGGGATAAACGGTAGTATAGCCTATGCCTCCGAGGATCTGCATGGCGTGGTTTACGATCTGCCAAGCAGCTTCTGTAGCGAACTTCTTGGCCTCCGATACAAGCCTCCTCACGCGGCCCGGCTCATCTTCGGCATCTATTGCCCTCGCCGCCAAATAGACGATACCCCTGGCCGCGTCCAACAGAGTTATGCTGTCAGCCACTTTGAAGGAAACAGCCTGGAAAGAGCGGATCTTCTGCCCGAAAGCTTTGCGCTTATCGGAATAGCGAGCAGCTATTTCCAGTGCGGCCCTGGCCATCCCCAAAGCTCCTGCCGCGCTGGTCATCCTCTCCGGGATCATCATGTGCCAGAAGACATCGGCTCCACCGTTTTCCCTTCCGATCACGTTCTCGGCGGGGACTTTCACATCCCGGAAGTACACCCTGCCTGTACCGCCACCTCTGGTCCCCATCAGGCCGTAAATGTATTGCACTTCAACTCCTGGACCTCTTTCCACAATAAAAGCAGTAAGAGCTTGATGGGGAGGGGCATTGGGGTCGGTCCGGGCATAGACCAGGAAGAAATCGGCTCCCTCAGCTCCCACTATGAAGCGCTTGTGTCCGTTGAGCACGTAATGATCGCCCTCTTTACGCGCAACAGTAGTAGTTCCAAAGAAGTCGGAACCTCCTCTGGGTTCAGTGAGGGCTTCGGCAACCATCAATTTGCCCTGGAGGAGCGGCTTCAGCCATCGTTCTTTCTGTTCCGGCGTGCCGAACTTGTGGAGAGCTTCCCCCACTATGCTGGGAAGGGAATACAGGCAAGCCAGTGAAGTGCCCAAGACCCCGACTTCTTCAAGAGCAATTATTTCATCCGTCCAACTGAGACCTCGTCCCCCGTATTCGGGGGGGAAGCGAAGGCCCAGCAGGTTCCGTCGGGCAGCTTCTTCTACAAAACCCCGGGGATAGCGTACTTTATCAGCGTCCATGTCCAAAATTAGCTGCCGGGGAACCCACCTCACAAACTCCCTAACCTCTTCCCTGAGCTTCATCTGTTGAGGCGTAAGGAGCGCATCCAACATTTTTCACCTCCGGAAGAAATCTTTGGAGCTTTCGCCTGGGCGATTTTAGCCAAATTCCGGACATTGGTCAACTTAGTTCCTTGCACAATGGGCGATTTTGTTCTATCATTGCTATAGGTCAGCTTTCTCTCCGAAAACTTGCAAGGGGAAGACCGAATGGAAGAAGTACTCCCTAAAATCCGTGAACTCATCCCTCTGGGAACCCGCTGGGCCCTTTTCAACCAGAAAGGGGAAAAACTTTACTCTGAGCTGACCCCTGAAACCGAAGAGCTCGCCTCTAAAATTGTGAGGGCCGGAGCCGAACTCTGGGAAACAGGCGACTATCAAGTTAAGGGGCTTGAGGGCGGAAGGAAAATCATGGCCTTCAAAGTCTCCCGTTCCTACATTCTTGTCCTGGAAAGCCTTGAAAAAGAGGGAGTCCTGCTCTTTGCAGCCAGACAAGCCCAGAAAATCTGCCCTGAGCTCCCCGAAATCCCGGAGAGGGCCGAAAAACCCCCTGAGCCCATCCCGCCGCCGGAAATCTTTTTTGAGCTCGCCCTCCGGTACAAGAGCCCGGAAGAAGCCCTTAAAGACGTAGGACCATCCCCAAAAGCCCGGTCTCTAGTAATGAGCCTGACAAGGGCCCAAAATATGACGCAAATAATGGAGAACCTCAAAAAGGCGTGGGTTGATATAACTCCGGAGGAGGTGGCTGCGCTGCTCAGGGAACTGGAAGCTAAAGGGATAATAACGAGAAAGCCGCGCCGTTCCTTGGCGCCATTCGAAGAACTCTAAAGCCGGAGGAGTCGGGTGAAAGTAGTAACCGCTGAAGAGATGGCTTCTCTGGAAAAGGAGGCTGCTTCCAGAGGGATTACCGTAGCCAAAATGATGGAAATGGCCGGCCACGGTGTAGCCCGTGTCATCTTAACCATTAAACCAACCCCCAAAAATGTCCTTGTCCTGGCAGGGCCAGGCAACAACGGTGGCGATGGCCTCGTTGCCGCTCACTATCTCCTTAAAGCTGGGACGAAAGTAACCGTTTACCTCTGGAGAAGGCAGGCCGAGGGTGACCCGCTGGTGGATAGAGTTCTCAGGGAAGGAGGCACATTGGCCTTCGCCCATGAGGACCAGAACCTCAAAAACCTCAAGGGTTTTCTGAAGGAAACCGATGTGGTGATTGATGCCTTGCTCGGCACCGGCTTCCGCCCCCCGGTCAAGGAGGACCTTAAAGCCATCCTCCAAGCTTTAGCCGAGGAGAGGGAAAAGCGCTTTGATCCCCCCAGCAGAGCGAGTATTCGCCTGGCTAAGGCTCCTCCCCTTCCCCCTAAACGCCGTCCTTTCATCGTCGCTGTGGACATACCCACGGGAGTGAACGGAACCACGGGGGAAGCCGATCCTGCTGCCGTCCCCGCTGACATCACTGTGACTTTTGGCTACCCAAAGCGCGGACACTTCCTCTTCCCGGGGGCCGAACTCACCGGTGAGCTCTTAGTGGCCGAAATTGGCATTCCATCGGAGTTGGGAGAACACATCCCCGTTGAACTCGTTACCCCTGAGCTGGTCCAGAAATGGCTTCCCCCCAGGCCGAAAGGGAGCCATAAAGGAACCTTTGGCAGAGTGTTAGTAGTGGCAGGTTCCAACAATTACACTGGAGCACCTTGCCTGGCAGGCATGGCCGCCCTGAGGGTCGGGGCAGGGCTTGTTACCATGGCTGTACCCAACACCATCCACCCTATCATCGCTTCCAAGCTCACCGAAACCACCTTCCTACTCCTCCCGAGCGATATGGGTGCTCTGATACCCGATGCCCTGGAAATCCTATCCGAAAACTGGCCCTCTTACGATGTAATTCTCCTGGGCCCCGGCCTCGGCAGAGATAGGCACACAGTCCAGTTCGTCCATCAGCTGGTCAGGAAAAAGTGGGAGAAGGGAAGAATCGGCTTCCTGGGAGGACAAGAAGTGGACCTTCCCCCTTTGCCTCCCATGGTCATAGATGCTGATGGCCTCAATGCCCTCGCAGAATTGCCCCGCTGGTGGGAGGAACTGAGGGGATTGAATGTCCTGACCCCTCACCCCGGAGAGATGTCGAGGCTGTGCGGGATTCCCGCTGAAGAGATAAACAGGCGCCGCATTGACCTGACCCTCGAGAGAGCAAAGGACTGGAAACAGGTTGTAGTCCTGAAGGGGGCCTACACTTGTATAGCTTCTCCTGAAGGTGTAGTGTACATAAACCCCTTCGCCAATCCGGCCATGGCTACCGCCGGAAGTGGCGATGTCCTAGCGGGGGCAATAGCGGGCTTCATAGCCCAGGGCCTTGACCCATTTAAAGCCGCAGTGGTGGGAGCCTACATCCATTCCCTGGCGGGAGAAATAGTGCGGGAAGAATTGGGGGATGCCGGTCCCGTAGCGGGCGACCTTCTGGGAAGGCTGCCGCTGGCCATCAAGAAGCTCAGAGGAGGTATAGCGTGAAAGTAAGCTGCGTGGTAGATGATTCCGCCCTTCCCGGCGCGGGGCTCCTAAGCCAGCATGGCCTTTCATTCTTGATTGAAGACAACGAACACCTCATCCTCTTCGATACAGGGGCAAGTGGCAAAGTCGTCCTGCAGAACCTGGCTCGTTTCAGAGTCAAGCCCGAAAACCTTTCAACTATAGTCCTGAGCCACGCTCATCCTGATCATACAGGTGGATTAGCTGCTATCCTTGAACGCTCCCCCAATATCCCAGTTTACGCCCACCCTGATATCTTTGTCCCGCGCTTCTCCCTTCGGGAAGACAAGCTCAAAGACGTGAGCTTCCCCATAAGTTGGGCCACAGCTATGCTCAGGCTCAGGCTGAAACTGAGCAAAGAGCCTATGGAGGTGAGTCCTCGGGTTTGGACTTCGGGAGATATACACCCGAGGACGGAGCCGGAGGGACGCAGCGAGCGCCACTTTGCCCGAATTGGAGGTCGCCTCGTTCCCGACCCCTATCTGGATGATATAGCTCTGGTTCTGGACTTGGGGACCAGTCTGGCAATCGTATGTGGGTGCTGTCACGCGGGCATCCTCAACACCCTGCACGTCGTAAGGGAACGCTTCCGCAAACCTATAGAGGCTATCTTCGGCGGCCTTCATCTGGAGGATGCTGAAGAGCAAACTATACTGCGCACCGGCGAAGTCCTGAAAGGATGGGGTATTTCCAGACTATATGTCAACCACTGCACCGGTAACAAAGCAATCGCGCTTTTGAAAGAAGTCATAGGGGATAGAGTTGTGACCTTTCCCGCCGGCTCCTCCGTAACTTTCTGAACGGGTTTCCTTAATGGATGAGCCGTATGGTGTGCGATGCCATCGCGGTGGGCGGAGGAATAGCGGGAGCCTCAGCGGCTTCCTTCCGGAAACAGGCAGGGACAAAAGTGTTAATAAAGGACAACCTTCCCCGTTGCAAGCCGTGCACATGGAGTGCCTCCCCTCTGGTCTCTCAGTCCTCCCCCTTTCCCCTTGAGCCAGTGATTGAAACAACAGAGGGGCATTACTCTTCCCGAGGAGAAAAAACCATGTTCACCTTCCCCCTCCAGTGGTTATGGTAATGAGGGCTAAGCTTAACCGGTTCGTCCTGGACGATACAGGAACCGAAACATTAGCAGTGGCACTGGCCTTCTCCGATGGCTTTAGGCTTTATCCCCTTCAATCGCAGGCCCTCAATTTTCGGTCAGAAAGGGAGGAATGGTCATGGGGAAAAGAGCTTCTTTTTATTTTCTGATAATAGCGGTTTTGGCCCTTTCGTGCCAGCCGGCTCCTTCGGCAACACCTTCGTCCCCCCTTCCCTCGCCAGTGGCAACCCCTACTAGTCCGTTCGTCCTTTCCCCTATCCCCACTCCAACGGTGCTCGGAATGGTCATATATAGCCCAGCCTTTGAGAACGGGGGCATAATCCCCAAACGCTACACTTGCGAGGGAGAAAACCTCTCTCCACCCCTGAGCTGGACAGGAATCCCGCCCGAAGCCAAGAGCCTAGTCCTTATATGCGATGACCCCGATGCGCCGAGGGGAACCTTCAACCATTGGCTCCTCTACAATATCCCTCCTTCTGTCACTACCTTGCCAGAGGGTCTCCCGCCCCTTCCCTCTTTCCCTGATGGTTCCCTTCAGGGGTTCAACAGTTTCGGGAAAATAGGATATGGAGGACCTTGTCCGCCGCCGGGACCAGCCCACCGTTATTTCTTCAGGCTTTACGCACTGGATAAAACCCTGGATCTTCCGCCCAAAGCTCGTAAGGATGAAGTCCTCAAGGCCATGGAAGGACATATCCTAGCCGTTGCCGAAACCATGGGCCGTTTTTCCCGTTAGGAGGAAATTTGCGTCTGGGCTTCCCCGTCAAAGTCTTGGGGCACCCTGGCCTCAGGCCCTATGACACCCGTCGCTGGCAGAACAGCCCTCACCTGAGCGTCAGCTTGACCTACCTCCGGGACATAATCCTTTACCTTGAACGCAAGAGGATAAAGTTCTACAGGCTGGCCTCCGAACTTGCCCCCTATATAGCTCATCCCGATTTTCCGGCCCTACACCACCAAATAGGGGAATGTTCCAGAGAGCTGGAAGAAGTAGGCAAAATGGCCAGGGAAAGGGGTATTCGCTTCTCCTTCCACCCCTCTTACATCAACCTGACCTCACCACGTTCAGAAGTGGTGGAACGTAGCACAAGGCAAATCACTGCACTGGCTCAGATTTTGGAAGCGATGGGGCTGGGACCTGAGGCTGTCGTAGTCATCCACGCCGGAGGAGTCTATGGAGATAAGGCTTCGGCTCTGGCTCGGTTATGCCGGGTTCTGGAGGGATTACCCTGGGAAGTCCGCTCCCGACTGACCCTGGAGAACGATGACCTCCTCTTTTCAGTGGCAGACCTCCTCTGGGTACACACGCGAACCGAAATACCCATAACTTTTGACCACCTCCATTTCTTGAACCACAGCGATGGGATGGAAGAAGGGGAAGCCCTCAAACTCTGCCTCGGAACCTGGCCCGAGGGAGTAACCCCCAAAGTCCACTTCAGCTCCCCCAGAACTGCTATGAAACTGACGGAGGAGGCTGGGAAAAGGAGGGCTTACCCTCCGCATCCCTCCGAACACGCCGATTTCATAGACCCCTTTGAGTTCATAGCCTTCTACCGGATGGCTCTGGTGACAAGCGGGCGGGATTTTGATATAATGCTGGAGGCGAAGGCTCGAGACCTGGCCTTGCTGGAACTCAGGGAGAACTTGAAAAGGTTCGCGCCCGAGTTGGAGGTGGAGTGATGGAAATAGACGAAATGGCCCCTGTCCTGGTGGTGGTGATGAACAATCTGAGGGACATGGAAATAGCTCGCCGGGAAGGGTGGTATAGGATACCGGTGAAAAGGGCACCTTCTCGCCTCGGAGCTGAATACTTAGCCTTCTACCAGACGAAAGTCTTCGGGCCTGAGGGGTTGGCGGTGAACTACTACGCACCGGTAAAGGCTTACCGCCTCGCCCGGCGAGAAGACCTATTGCCGGAAGAGAAGGACCACCCCAGGGCCAGGGAATGGTACTACAAAATAGAAATTGGACCCCTTGAGAAGCTCCCGAGACCAATCCCGAGCCGCCGGCTCCGCCGTATCACCTTCATACCTACAACCCTTGGAAGGCTTTTCCGGGCTCAGGAGATAAATGACCTCTGGATCGGAGGCGAGGCCGAGGAAATCCTCTGGGAGATATTCCGGGAAAACGGCCTCCCCGCTGAGAGGCGCTTCCTGGTCCAGGGTGCAGAGGAGGAAAAGGAAGTCGACTTTGCCTTTTTCTGCCGGAATGGGAAGCTGGCCGTAATGTGCGATGAGGAACCTCTCCTCTCAGGCCTGGTGCGGGAAAGGTCTGCCGCCCAGGATTACGAGCTCTCAGCCCTCGGCTGGGTTCCCCTTCACCTTGACCCCGACCTAATCCTGAGATCGCCGGCTGAAGCTTTGGGAAGAGTCCTGAAAGCCCTGGAAGAGCTGGGAGGATGCGCCCCTGAGGAGGTAGAACTATGGAGCTGCGACAATACTGGGGAATTTTGAAGCGCTACTTATGGCTCATATCCCTCATCTTCTTGATAGTCCTGGTGGGAAGCCTCCTGACCCGGTCCCCTCGCCCCCCTCGTTACGGAGCTTCAATGCGTTTCGTCGTAGGGATAATCCCCCAATCGGGAGGTGATTATTACGAATACGACCGCTATTACGCTTGGCTTGCATCGGAGTACATGGTGGACGACATGGCAGAGGTGGTGAGAGGCCGCGCCTTCGCCGATAAAGTGGCTTCCAGGCTTTCCCTTCCTCCTGGAAGCCTTTACGGAACCATCGCCTCCGAAGCAAAACATCGCATCCTCACCATCCATCTTTCTTGGCATGACCCCAATCAGCTTGAGAAGGTAGCAGAAGCAGTGACGGAGCTCGTCCGAGAACCGGGAGAATTCTTCCCCCAGCTTGGCAGTCAGGAGGCCCGGCTGGTGCTGATAGACCCACCGACCGTCTACCCCATCGGGCCAAGCTTGCGGGAGAAGCTTGACTTGCCGCTGAAATTGGTTTTGGCCCTGGGAGCAGGAATAGCCCTCGCCTTTCTGCTTGATTACTTAGATGATACTATCCGTTCCGGAAGAGAACTGGAAAAAATCGGCCTGAAAGTGCTTGGGGAAATACCCCAGCGCAGGAGATGGCCCTGGTCTACTCGACGAAATCCCTGAGAAAGCACTCCACCAGGTTGAGCGCGCTGAAATCCCCGAAAGTAACCCAAGTAATGAGAGGCTCACGTCCTACGATCTTCCGGGCAATAGCTCTCGGAGGCAACCCCTGCTGGTGCAGTTCAAGGATACGCTCCCTCAATTCCTCCAAGCTTTCAAGCTTGGCCAAGATTTTCTCCCGCCCATTCTCGTGAACCGTCCCGCTCCCTGGAAACAGATAGCTGATTTCCAGAGAGGCCAATTTCCTCAGAGATTCTATCATCAATCTAGGCCTATAGACCTTTCTGTAGGCCACATCTCTCCCACCCACGTAAGCATCCCCGCAGAAGAGCCATCCCTCTGAGGGCTCATAGAGGGCTATGTGATCGGGAGAATGCCCCGGAGTCTCTATCACCTGGAAGGAATACCTATCCGTCTCCACCCTTTCCCCTACCGGGGAGGCTTCTGATGGCTCCGGAATGCCCCAGAAAAATCGACGGTAAAAGCCCATCTTCAGGAGGGAAGGATCGCGCAGGATGGGTAAGGCTTCCGGGTGGGCTTTTAACTTCACACCCCGCCTTTCCAGAGCGCCGTTGGCTCCTATGTGGTCTTCATGAGAGTGAGTGTTCACTAAAGTGTGTATAGGTGCCCTATCCAGCGCCTTGAGGAACTCCCGTTTCTGGTGATGGTTCCCGGCATCTATCAGAAGGCCATCCACGAGGTAAGCCGATGTGAAATAGAAGGCCTTACCCGGCAGTATATCCCTACCCATCCTGAAAATTTTCACAGGTCCGATGGTTTTCACCAGTATCATATCAGCCTACTCCGGATATTTAGTTTGAGGGTATGAAGCTTTCCCAAATTGGCTGGCGGGTTGGAACCCCAGAAGCGGTGGGGATAAGGAAAACCAGCGCAAATCCCCCCGAAGGGGTTCTGAAAAGCGCCCAATAAGAAAAGCAAAAAGCTATTTATCGCGACCTGCCCGCAAAGCTGGACTCGCGACAACACCGATTTAACACTAACGGTAGCAAGCAAAAGGCTTTCGCCCCGCCGCACAGAGATAGGCTTCCCAACCCGCTTTGCCATTTCAGGCATGCTTCAAGGTTATGGCTCCGGCGAAGGGGTTGCGGTGGGGAAAGGAGGTGTCGGGGTTGAAGCCAATGTAGGACTGGGAGTGGGAGTAAAGGTTGGCATGGGAGTGGGGGTAGGGTTCAACAAGGTGATCCGAACCCGGGTTTCCCAGAAGTTGCCCCCATGGTCGAAAACCGTAACCTTTAGAGTGTAAAGGCCGTTTTCGAGAAGAGAAGTATCCCACAAGGCCAACAAACCGTTCTCAACCATGGCACTGATGGGACCCGCTATCAGAGCCCACTCCCAGGGATCAGGGCCAAACCCGTACTCCACCACATAATGGGAGAAATCCGGAGCTCTGGCCGTGCCCCTTATCTCCACCAGCCCCTGCAGGATCTGCCCCTCCACAGGATAATCAATCCTGACTTCAGGTGGGAAGGTATGAAGGTGGCAGTATTCTTTGGGGGGCTGGGGAATATTGTTCTGGATGGCCCACCACTCTCCTTCTGGAGGATAAACCTCGTAGACCCGCTCCTCCACCAAGTGGGGAGGACAGTATTCGGTGGCCAGTTTCCCGGTGAGCCTATCTATCCGCACTTTCTGGTAGAAATCTTTGGAAGGATCATCCGGTTCGGTCCCAGCCACGAAAAGCTCAATTCTCCTTTCTGGACAATATTCAGATGGTTTCGCCCCTGATTTGACGCAGATCTCCGCTTCCACAATCCCCGGCGGACGAGGGAAATCCTTTGGGGGAACACCGGCAAGTGCCTTCTCCATAAATTCACGCCAAATGGGCCCAGCTCCTCTCACTCCTGCCACCCTTTTGGTGGGAGAGTTATCGGCATTCCCCACCCATACTCCTACCACCAGGTCAGGGGTGTAGCCTACAGTCCAGCCATCGCGCCAGTCATCAGTGGTTCCAGTCTTGACGGCCGCAGGTCTTGGGAGCTTAAGCACACTGTTGGGGCCAAAAGCAGGGGTCCTGGCCCAATTATCGGCCAAAATGTGAGTTATGAGGTAAGCGTGCTGCGGGGAGATCACCTGGTCTCCCGGCGGAGGCGCGTATTCTTCCAGGACCCTCCCAGCGGCATCCTCAACCCGGAGAATCGCCACTGGTGGGACCCTCTTCCCGCCGTTAGCTATGACAGCATAAGCCGCGGTGAGCTCCAGCAGGCTGACTTCGCCACCTCCAAGGGTTATTGAAAGGCCATAGTCGGACCTGGTGAAAGAGGTAATGCCAAGGCGCCGGGCCATCTCTAAGAAAGAAGGTATCCCCACGAACTGGAGAGCTTTCACTGCCGGTACATTGTAGGAGCTTCCGAGGGCCACCCTCACTGTAACAGGTCCGTGGAAGCGTTTGTCATAGTTGGTTGGTTTATAGCCATCGGGGAATTCTATGGGCACATCCCAAATTACCGTAGCGGGAGTCCACCCTTTCTCAAAGGCTGCAAGGTAAGTGACAGGCTTGATGGCCGAGCCCGGCTGACGGGGAACCAAAGCCATATTGACCTGCCCGCTTATCTTCGTATCGTAGAAATCGGCACTGCCCACCATCACCAGGATCTCCCCGGTCTGAGGCCTTATGGCCACCAATGCCCCGTTGGTCACGTTTTTATCCTTGATCTTTTCCACCTGTTTCTTCACGATTTCCTGAGCCATTTCCTGGAGCCTCAGGTCAAGGGTGGTGTAAACCCTGAGGCCTGCCCTGTAGAGGGCATCGGCTCCATAGCGTTGCTCCAAAAGCTGTCGGACGTAAATTACAAAATGGGGGGCTTTCATATCAAACCGAACAGGGACAAGTTTCAATTCCTCCTGATATGCCTGCTGAGCCTGCTCCGAAGTTATGAAGCCTGCCTCCACCATGAGGCGCAGGACTTCAGCCTGCCTGGCCTTGGCTGCCCGAAAGTTGGTGTAAGGGTCGTAGCGAGCCGGAGCCTGGGGCAGGCCGGCCAGAAAGGAAGCTTCAGCGAGGGTTAGCTCCGCAGCACTTTTCCCGAAGTAAGTCTGAGCAGCGGCTTCAATCCCATAGGCCATATTGCCATAGTATATTTCGTTCAGGTAAAGCTCAAGGATAGTCTCTTTGGAGTAGCGGCGGGTTATCTCCGCCGCAAGGATGGCCTCCTTTATCTTGCGCTTTAGGGTCCTCTGACCTTTCTCCTCCGGAGGAAGGAGCAAGTTCCGGACGAGCTGCTGGGGTATTGTGCTGGCCCCGGATACTATCTCCTTCGCCCGGATATCTTGCCACAGGGCTCGGAGGATAGCGATGGGATCAACTCCTCCGTGCTGAAAGAAGCGGGCATCTTCCGTGGCTACAGTGGCCATTATAACGTAAGGAGAAATGGAGCCCAAAGGTACAACGGTGCGCTTACCCCCTCCCGGCGGAATGACCTCATAGAGAAGGCGACCTTCCCGGTCGTAAATTTTGGTGCTGGAGAAGGCCACAGCTCTTTTGGCCAGCTCTTCGGGAGGGGGAAGCTGTGGCGCAACGTAAGCGTAAACAAGAACTGCTCCGGCTGCTCCGAGGGAAACGAGAAGGCTAACTGCCAGGAGCATGATAGTCGCAAGCCAAAAAAGTAAGCTGTGAAACCCGTTTCCCTTAGTTTGCTTCCCAGCCATCTCAATACATCCTGAGGAAATGCCTGACCGTTTGCCAGAACTCTTTTAGCGACGTCCTGTAAGGGTGAATTCTGGTCTTTATGGTGTAGCCCTTCCAGAGTTTGTAGACGAGCTTATAGATGGGGTTGGGGGGCAACTTGATGAGCAACTTGACCAAGGGCTTTAGGAAAGGCCACTCAACCACCAAAGCGAAAAGCTTGGAAAAGTTCTCTATTTGCCTTTTCTCCTCCTTTGAGAACCGGATTATGGAATGGTCCCAAGCCGAAGGGCCTATGTCATCGTAGTGCCCATCCAAAAGGCCCTGCTCCTTCGCGTACTCCCCAAGTTCGGTCCTCGGATAGGGCTGGTAAAGGAAGACGTTGGCGTAATCGGGCCGACAAGCTATGTTCAACTCCAAAGTCTTGAAGTCCACCTCCAGCGACCCTCCAGGAAGGCCGATCATGTTCGTGGTGATCAACCTTAGCCCTGCTTCTTTTATAAGACGGGCGGATTCCAAGATTTGTTCCTGGGTTATATCCCGCTTCAGCAGTTTTTTCCTTATCTCCTCATCGCCGGTCTCCACTCCCATCCCTACGCTGTGGCACCCAGCCTCCTTAAGAAGCCTCACCAGCTCCCTGTTGACCAAGTTCGGCCGAACGTTGCAGAAGAAGGGCAGGCCTATTTCTTTGGGATACTTTTCGGCGAATTCCTCAACCCAACTGAGCGGCCAGATGAAGAGGTCATCAAGGAAGACCACGAAGCGCAGGGGATACTTGCTCCTAACCCATTTCAACTCTTCAATAACATTGTCCACGCTTCTGTGGCGGACGATTTTGCCCAGTCCGCGGTATATCTCATTGAAAGCCTGGTTGTAGCAATAGCTACAGCGGTAAGGACACCCGCGGCTGGAAATAAAGTGCTTGAGCCCACTCTCCCGGCTGAAAGGATCCTTGAAGTAGAAAAGCTCGCGGTCCGGGAAAGGTAGGGAATCCAAATCCTCAAGGAGGGGCCTCAGGGGATTGCGGATTATTTCTCCATCTATCTTGAACCACCAGTTGGGGATCGAGAGATAATTGCTGCCTCCTTCCAGGGCATTGGCCAGGTCCACCATGGCCTCCTCTCCTTCACCGATGCAAACTCCATCGACACCCTCTTCGCTAATGACCTCAGGGAAGAAGGTAGCGTGAGGCCCACCGAAGACTGAGAGCACTTTCCCACCCAGGGCCTCTTTCACAGCCTTGTTGAGCTCGAGATAATAACGATGAAGGCCTGTATAAATGGTGTAACCCACAATCTGGGGCTTGAACTCTTTGGCCGCTCGAATAGGGTCCTGGTAAGTGGCAATGACCAGTTCCACTTGGTGTCCTGCTTTCTTCAGGGCGCTGGAAAGGTGAGTGAGCCCAAAAGGTATATAATCAGCATGCCTCGTAATGAAAAGGACTCTCATTCCCACCTCCTTCGGCTATCTTCCTCTCAGAAACCTTCGATCTATTTCCTCCCGGCTCAGGAGGAAAAAAGCCGGCCGGCCATGGGGACAAGTGGAAGGCGACCAGGAGTTGAAGAATTCGCTGACCAGCTCTTGCATCCTTTCGCTGGAAAGGACATCGCCCTTCCTGACGGCAGCTAGGCAAGCCATACGCATAGCCAGTTTCTCGCGGAGTTCATCTTCTGTAAGCCGACTGGCTTCCCGGAGTTCCTCCACGAGTTTCTCCATGAATTCCGCCAGAGGCATCGGTACGGAGGGAAAAGGAATTGTTCGCACCACGAAAGCCCCTTTGCCAAAAGGATCCACCTCAAGCCCCAGTTCCCCCAAGAGTCCAAGGTGTTCCTCAAGGAGTTCCCCCTCAAAGGGAGAAAGCTCAACATAAAAAGGGGGCTCCAGGGGATACCGTTCTTTTCCTTCCATTATCCTTTCAAAGAGGACCTGCTCATGGGCGGCATGCTGATCCATAACCACAAGCCCCTCGGGAGTCCAGGCTAATATATAAGTATAATCGGCCTGGCCGAGGATAGAAATGGGCGAGCTCAAGTAGTGTTCGCGCTCTTC
The DNA here is from genome assembly GCA_042408195.1 of Anaerolineae bacterium. GTDB lineage: Bacteria > Chloroflexota > Anaerolineae > SpSt-600 > SpSt-600 > SpSt-600. The sequence goes on along the minus strand of JBHOQL010000029.1, from coordinate 27,566 downwards.
CTTTACTACCGCAGGAGAAGGCATGCCCTCAAAAGGCCACATCCCCTGAATATATTCTTCTCTCTGGGGGAAAGCACTGAGGGCTTCTTCCACAGCCTGCGCCAAAGCATAGTAAACTGCTCTCTCCTGAGCCAGACGGACTTCCGCCTTGCGTGGGTGGACGTTCACATCCACAAGGTTGGGGTCCACCTCAATCCAAACGACCGCCACAGGCCTCCTTCCAGGGGCAATTTTTCCTGTGTACGGCCTTTCCAGAACCACCGCCAAAAGCCCAGCCCTTATGGGTCGACCATTTATGAAGAAATATTGCCAATCCCGCCCGGTTTTTCCGATGGTGGGCCGGCTTATAAAGCCCTTTACCTTTATATCTCCTCCCTCCCAGCTTATCTCCACCATTTCCGAGGCTATCTCTCTGCCTAGGGTCTGAGCTATCCTCTCCAATGGCCTGGCGTTGGGGAGCAAAAGTCGCTCTCTCCCATCGGCTACAAACTTAAAGGCTATGTGTGGGTAAGCCAAGGCATAACGGATAACGGTATTGCGAACAAGATCGGCCTCGCGAAAAGGGGATTTGAGGAACTTCCTCCTGGCGGGTACGTTGTAGAAGAGATTGCGGACGGTAACCTGAGTCCCTTGAGGGCTGGCGGCTATCTCGATGGTCTTGGCCCCTCCTTCAGCCTGCAGTCTTGCTCCCACTTCCTCGCCTTTCGCCCTGGTGAGAATCTCCACCTTTGCTACAGCGGCAATGCTGGCCAGAGCCTCTCCCCTAAAACCAAGGGTCCTGATGGCCTGGAGGTCCTCCGGAGAACAAATCTTGCTGGTAGCGAACCTTTCCAGAAGCAGCGGGACATCCTCCCTTGGTATGCCTGAACCGTTATCAGCCACCCGAATGAGGGATAAGCCTCCATCCCTTATCTCAATGCTTATGGCCGAAGCTCCAGCATCAATAGCATTCTCCACCAGCTCCTTCACCACAGAAGCCGGCCTTTCAATGACTTCCCCTGCCGCTATTCTGGATATGACCTCTTGGGGAAGGATCCTGATGGGCATAGCAATGAAATTATAACACAATTGAATAGGCGGAGCCAAGGAAAAATCACAACTACACTCTCCTTTCGCCCATCCCTGCAGGCAAATCTTAATATGAGCTTTCCAGCTTGTCCTCAGAAACGGCGGTCACCCCTCACACCTCTCCTTTTGCCCATCCTTGTGAGCCTCGGGATCGCTCCACCTAATGGTCCCAATTTTAGGTTATCGCGTGAAGTGGCAACTTGTTCCCATCTTTGGTTTTTCTGGGCAGGAGGCATAGCTTCCCACACCCCTAACTCTGCTCGCCCCTGGGGGCTCAGAGATCTACAAAGGGCTGAGGCCTCTCTCGTGGGCGATGGCGAGAGCCTGCTGCTGGCACCGCCTTTCGTTCAGGGGTGAATCGAACCTCAGAAGAAGGGCTTCTTGTTTGAAAGGTAAAAGCCGTATAAAATTCTTAGAGGAGTTCTTAGAGGAGGGTTGATTATGAGTCGACTTTTCGCCATTATGCGCAAAGAGGTGCTCCACATCCGCCGCGACCGCAGGACCCTGGCCGTAATGTTCCTGCTTCCTCTTATCCAAATGTTCCTCCTGGGCTATGCTGCCACAACTGACGTGAAACAATTGAAGACCGCTGTCTTGGACCTTGACCGGACAAGGGCCAGCCGCGAGCTTATCGATGCCTACAGGGCTTCAAACTATTTCAACCTCATTTACTTTGTGGAGTCGGAGAGGGAGCTTACCCGTCTGATAGAAATGGGCAAAGCCAGGGCAGGGCTCATAATTCCTGCAGGTTATAGCCTCTCGCTGGCAAGAGGAGAGAGAACCTCTGTTTACTTTGTCATCGATGGCTCAGACCCCAATGTTGCTAACACGGCCTTTGCGGCCTCCCAGAGTGTGGCTCAGGCTTTATCGGTCAAACTCGTGGCCCTGAGAGCCTCCCCCTTTGTAGAAGCTATCCCAAGGGTCTGGTACAACCCCGAGATGCGCAGCTCCAATTTCATGATACCTGGCCTCATCGGCCTAATAATGAGCCTCATAACTACTCTCCTCACCGCTCTGGCTATAGTGAGGGAAAAAGAGCAAGGCACCGTGGAACAGCTCATGGTAACTCCAATAAAGCCCATTGAACTATTGGCCGGAAAAATCGCCCCTTACGTAGTAATCGCTTTCTTGGAACTTGGGGAAGTCCTCTTAGTAGGCCACTTCTGGTTCAAAGTGCCCATAAGAGGGAGCATTCTCCTTCTCCTGGCCCTTTCCTTCATTTCCCTCTTCACCACCTTGGGAATAGGCCTTTTCATCTCCTCAGTAGCCCACACGCAACGGGAAGCCATGTTCCTGGCTTTCTTCATCATTCTGCCCTCAGTTTTCCTCTCAGGTTTCATCTTCCCTTTAGAAGCCATGCCGAAGGCTTTGCAGGCCATAAGCTATATTATCCCTCTCCGCTACTACATGAGCATAGTGCGCGGTATAATCTTGAAAGGTGTGGGCCTTGGAGCTCTCGTAGAGCAAATAGTCCCCCTCGCCCTCCTGGGAATAGCCATCTTTGCTGGAGCAACTCTTAGGGTACGCAAGAGGCTGGAATGATGGAGCCAGTGATAGAAGCCATAAACTTGACCAAAAGGTTCGGCCAAATAATGGCCGTAGAAAGGTTGAACCTGGTGGTCTACAGAGGGGAAATATTTGGCCTGGTGGGGCCAGATGGTGCAGGTAAGACTACAACGTTAAGGGTTCTGGCCTCCGTTATGGCCCCAACTTCCGGGAAGGCCATCGTAGGCGGCTACGATGTGGTAGCCCAAGCTGAAGAGGTCAAGAGGATTGTGGGCTACATGCCTCAGCACTTCGCCCTCTACGGAGATATGACGGTAATAGAAAACCTCAATTTCTTCGCCGACCTTTTCGGAGTTCCCCCCAAGGTGAGGGAGGAGAGGATAAGGAGGCTCCTGCGCTTCGCACGCCTTGAGAATTTCCGGAACCGCAGGGCCTCCCAGCTCTCAGGAGGAATGCAGAAAAAGCTGGCTTTAACTTGCGCTCTTATCCACAATCCCCAAATCCTTCTCCTGGACGAACCAACCACCGGTGTTGACCCTGTTTCACGCCGGGAATTCTGGGAGCTTTTGACGGAGTTACACCTTCAAAAAACCACCATCGTTATAAGCACCTGCTATATGGACGAGGCGGAACGCTGCTCCAGAGTTGGCTTCATGCACCAGGGCAAACTCCTGGTATGTTCCGAGCCTGCCGAAATAAAGGAAATGGTGCCCAAAGAAGTGATCGAAATCTTCCCCTCCGATATCCGGAGGGCGAGGGAAATCCTGAAGAGAGCTGAAGGGGTCGGAGGAACACAAACTTACGGGGATTTGCTTCATGTCTTTGTGGATAACGCACAGGCACGAATTCCGGAAATCAAAAGTTTGCTGGAAAAAGAAGGCGTGGCAGTTCGGGAAATAAAACCCGTCCGCCCGCGCCTCGAAGACGCCTTCGCTTACCTTTTGAGTCAGGGCTGAGGAGTTACTCCTCTGTTCCCCCGAGCTTCACCCCACTGAAAATGCGTCGAGGGCTCACAAACCCACCCGTTGAATCTATGCGGCCGGCACTCCCGAAGAGCCTAATCTTCTCCCGGACAGCTTCCTTGACGTATTCACGGCTTACGGCCAGGAACTTGCGGGGGTCCACTTCATCGGGCATTTTCTCCAGACTTTCTCTTAGACCCCGCACGAAAGCCTGGTTGAGGTAAGTGGCCACGTTGATCTTGCTTATCCCATTCTCAATAGCTTCCAGGAGGCTTTCATCCTTAACTCCCGAAGAGCCGTGTAGGACCAGAGGTATGTTCACCTTTTTCCGGATCGCTTTGAGCCTATCAATGTCCAGGGTTGCCTCCTGTTCCCTCATAGCGTGGATCGAACCGATGGCCACTGCCAGAGAGTCGGCTCCTGTGAGGCGGATGAACTCCGCAGCCTGATCGGGATCGGTCATAGCCCTTTCCACATCCTCAGGGGTTACCTTATCTGTTACCTGGAGCACCTGGCCCAGCTCTGCTTCTACCGGGATTCCCACAGCGTGAGCCACTTCGCAAACCTTCCGCGTTATCGCTACGTTCTCTTCAAAAGGAAGCTTAGATCCGTCAAACATGAGCGAGGTGAAACCGGCCCTCAGGCAGAGGATATTCTGCTCAAAACTTGTACCATGGTCCAGGTGCAGGACGACAGGGATATTCACTTGAGAAGCGATTATTTTCACCATTCCTGCAGCCATTTCAAGGCCCGCGTAGCGGATAGCTCCCTGGCTGACCTGGAGGATAACTGGGGCTCGCTCTTCCTGGGCAGCTTCCACTATGGCCTGAACCTGCTCCATATTATTGGCGTTAAAAGCCCCAATGGCGTAATGCTCTTCAAAAGCTCTCTGAAGAAGTTCTTTGCTGGTTACTAACGGCATGTTTCCCCTCCTTCACGAAAGTTTCTTTGGAACCGTCACCCCTGTGAGCCGAGCATAAGAGGGCAGCGGCTCACCTATTAGTGGGCGAGCGTATTCAACGAAAGCATCAGTCACGAAATTGCCTTCCTCGTTTATGAATTCATCGAGTAGATAACGTTCTACGTTGGCCACCTTCTCCAGCTCCACAAGGCCAGTGGTGGAACGGTAAACCGGGCCAGGTTCACGAATTATGGTAACCATCTTGCCCGTTTCCCCTGCCAGCGCTGCCCTCACCGCAGCCCGCCCAACTTCGTAGGCCTCTTCACGATCCACGCTTGAGACGGCAAGAGAGAAAGAACGGTAAAGGTAATTGGGCTTGTCTATGCGAACGCTGAGGCCAAGCTCGGCCTTGATAAGGGAAGAGGCTGCATCAGAAGCGCCACCCTTGAGCACATGCCCGAAAGCATCAACCTCCTTGGGAGCAAAATCCCCTCCAAAAGGCTCCCCCTTCTCATTCACAACTCCTTCGCTCAAAGCAATAACTACATATCCGTAGCGCCGATAGGTTTCCTCCACGTCCTTGAGCAACTTTTCCTTTGAGAGAGGCCTTTCGGGGAAGTAAATAAGGTGAGGAGGATCGTCCTCCTTTTCCTTGCCCAGAACCGCTGCTCCAACAAGCCATCCAGCATTTCTTCCCATCACCTCTATGATCTTAACGGGAGCGTTCACCTTCATTGCCCTGGTATCCCAACCCGAATCCCTGATTGCCATGGCCACGAAGCGGGCTGCGCTTCCGTAGCCTGGACAGTGGTCAGTATGGGCCAGATCGTTGTCAATCGTTTTCGGGACACCGATGACCATGAGCTCGTAACCTGAGTCCTGGGCCAGCCTGTGAAGCTTCATAGCGGTATCCATTGAATCGTTCCCGCCTATGTAAAAGAAATAGCGGATATCGTGGGCTTTGAAGACTTGGAGAATGCGCTCGTAATCCCCCTCTTTAACTTTGTACCTTATGCTTCCGAGGGCAGCGCCTGGGGTGTAACGCAATCCCTCCAGCACTTCTGCCGGCTCTTGGGTTAGGTCAACAAATTCCTCATCGAGCACCCCTTTTATTCCATTGATAGCTCCGTAAATGGCCTCTATCTCGGAGTGCTTCAGAGCCTCATGGACAACTCCCACAAGAGTGCTGTTTATTACGGCGGTTGGCCCTCCCGATTGTCCCACAACAGCCTTTCCTTTCATAGCTCACCTCCTAAAGAAAAAGAGGGGAAAAGCCAGCTTTGGCCTTCCCCTCTTCACCGAGTTTCATATTAATTTTACCACGATTATTTTCAATTGTCCATCAGCTTTAAAGGCTCTTCCCAGGATTTTTCGGTTTTTACGCCCATTACGTAAACCCTGGTCAGCCCTGCCCTGAGGGTTTAAAACCCGTCCACTGCCAATCGGCAAGAACTATGCTGAGGCCAGGCCCCTCTTTCATCCGAGCAATCGGCCCTCCAAAAAAAAATTTAAATTACAGATTCAAATGCTTTCTTTGAACTAACCCAACAGGTATTGCCCTCAAAGTCCCCAGGGCTGAAATTCGGGAGCGACGAAGAAAAGGCACCGGGTCAGGCCGCTTGAATTGGTCTTAGCCCGGGGCTAGGTTCCAGTAGCGGGCTTTGACCATTTACAGTGGCTGAAATCAATGTAGCCAGAAGGCGGCCGTAAATATTGAAAAGTCTTGCCTCAGTTTTAATTACCTTGCGGTTACGAGGAATTTGAGTTAAAATATAATTGCCCCTGTAGCTCAGTGGATAGAGCAACGGCCTCCGGAGCCGTGTGCGGGGGTTCGATTCCCCCCAGGGGCGTTTTTCAGTTTAAGGCGAAATTCCTCGCAAATAACCCCTTAGTCTTCGTAATTGCATTTGTAAAAATGACCTTCATCCGCTAGAGTGATGCGAAAAAGTCAGCAACAAGACCAGAGGAATCAAAACCTCGCCGAACCTATTTCCCAGTGCGGTCGACGGACCAGCTTGCGCCTGCCTAAACCGCCAGAAACCACAAACCCGCCAAGGCTATCAAAGCCAGTAATTCTGCCCCGAGTTCACTCCTGTGCCATCCTCCAACCACGAAAGCGCAACCCAACAAAGCGGAAACAGCCCAGGGTCCAAGCCCCAGCACACTGTTCCCTCTGAGGAAATTATCCCACATCCACACAACAAGTCCCACAGTTAAGAAAGAACAGGCAAGAGCAAACCACCGCTCATCCCTTAGTTTTTCGCTCTTCTTTACCCTTTCAACCCCTTCACTGAGGAACAGAGAAAAGGCAAAAGCAAACAAGCCAACGGAGACACTGTCCTCCGCCGGCTCTATCCAGGGGAACAGAACGGGACTCATAGCCAGAATTCCGGCACAGACCATTCGTGGGAGAGCAGAAGGGGCACGGAAAAGGGCAAGGATTCCACACCCAAGAGCCGCAATCGTGAGAGTTGTTGATTCCATTCCAAAAACGAGAATCAGTATCGCTGGGATAAAAGCCAAAAGCCCTTTGTATCCCGGCGCCCTAACACCGGCGAGAGCAAAAGCAAGCGCTCCGAGGACTATCACCGTTACCACTATTCCTTTATCCTCACAAAAGGTGGGAACTTAAGGGGGTCTTCCTGAACCCAGTTTACCTTTGATTTCTCTTCCCTCTGGATAAACCCGAAAATTTTCCCGACAGGTACGATTGACCACAGCAAGAGGGTCACAGCCGCAAGAGAGAAACCGACCGTCACAAGCCACAAGGATATGACCCGGGCAAGTTTGACTTTAAGGCACTTTGTAGGGGTGAAACTCACCTCGACACCCATCAAATTGAGTTCCTCAGGCTTACCTATTTCCATTTTCAGCTCAGATCTTTCCGCCCCTTCTCTGAAAACCTCAAGCAGGAAGCGATCTTCAGACTTAGGGATGAGTACAAGCCTTAGGATCAAACGACGGGTGGGGAGGAACAAATACTTTTCATCGTTGGGCATTAAGAATGGAACTGTTACTTCCCCCGTATACTTTTTCCCCCCGGGATAAAGGACAAAGGGTTCGCCCCCTTTGACCTTCACTTCGAGGGCGGGGTTTCTTCCTACAGGCATTGCTAAAAATGATCCCGCTAAAAGCGGTCTACCGGGAGCGAGCTTGCCGGACTTCACTGCATTGTTTCCTGCGAGGAAAACCCCTTCTCCACCAACTTCAGTTGTGGAAACTTCCTCAAGCCGAAAGGAAAAACCCTTATCTTCTAAGCTGATGGTATCGCCAGGAACCATTGGAGACTCTACAGCCTTGTCGGTGACTGGAGCGAGGAGTAAACCCAGGAGCGCAATGAAAGCCCCGGTGAATAAAGACCATTTCAAACCGTAAATCGAAATAATACCCCTGGCTTCAAAATAATAGCGGGTCCTTTCACGATAGACCTTCATTTTCCAGAAAGGTGGAGCTAATAAAGAAGGAAGCCTGGCAGCAATTTCATCGGGAGGAGAAGAAACGATAATCGTTTTGAAATCCTCTCTTCCCTTCAGGGATTCGCGAGGAGACAGATTTCGGCTCTGGAGCCAGGAAGCAGTTTCTTCGGCCATGCGAATTGAAAGGTAAAGAAGCCAAAGCCCAGCCATAACTCTCAGGACAAAAGGGGAAAAAAGCACTGCAATAGCCGAAAAAAGAAACAAAAATAAACTCGTCTTGGGATGAGCGATAAGGTCCCACAAATATCTTAGGGGGTCGCGTAAGAACATCAAACCCTTGTTACATATTCTCCAGTGCGGGTGTCAACCCGGACCACGTCCCCAACGTTGATAAAGAGGGGTACTTGAATTACAAGGCCCGTTTCCAGTTTGGCGGGCTTAGTTGCACCCTGGGCTGTATCCCCCCGCACTCCTGGCTCAGTTTCCACAACCCTGAGATCAACTGTTACCGGGAGCTCCACCTCAATAGGCTCGTTTTCGTAGAAAGAAAGCTCCAGAGTCATTCCTTCTACAAGGAATTTGACTGCATCCCCAAGGGCTTCGGCCTTTATTGCAGGCTGTTCATAGGTTTCCAAGTCCATAAAGTAGTAAAAGTCGCCGTCCTTATAGAGATATTGCACAGTGCGGTTCTCCAATTTTACCTCTTGCACCTCATCGCCCGAGAGAAAGGTTCGGTCTATAATAGCACCTGTCCTCAGATTGCGGAGTTTAGTCCTTATAAAGGCATTGCCTCGCCCTGGCTTGTGATGTTGATATTCCAAAACCCTGTAGATTTCCCCATCCAGATTTATAACTGTCCCCCTTCTGAGAGCAGTTACCGGGATCACGCCTCCCCCTCCTCCTGTGGAGTTCGCAAATATAATTATAGCTTTGCAGGAAAGGAGACGCAAATGCTCAAGGCCCGATAAAATTACTAAAACAAAGCATCTTTTGTAAAGCCAAATTGCTCAACAAACTGTCCCTCTATAGTCTGCCAGCAAGTGAAAACCTTGGCCAGGACAATCTCCAGAACTAGCAGAATAAAGGGCAAATAGCCACCCCTTGCTTCCACCCATGAGTAGAACCCCAGCCAAGATAAACCGAACCCCTCAATTGCTGACAATAGCGGCACTATAAGGCTATAACTTTGGAACAATCTCAAGCTTGCCGCAAGCACCTCTTTGGCCTGCATGATTTTGATTTTCCTCTGACAGGGTTTATAATTGAACCACACTAAGAAGGAGGCTCAGATGTTTAAATTAAAAAACCTCTTATTGTTTGGGGGGATGGTGATCTTGGCCATAGCTGGCTGTAAGCCAGGCCGAACTCCCATTTCCCCTACACCGTTGCCGCCAGCCGGCGAGACCCCAATAGCTACACTAACCCCAGCTCCCCAAGTAACCCCCACCCCTCTTCCCCAGGCTACTCCTACCGAAGAACCCCTTAAACTTGAGAAAATCTCCGCTGGCTTGGAAAAATTTTCCAGTTACCGGCTCCGCTGGTCAGTTTCCTTTGATGGTAAAGACGAAGCCGGTAACCCTGTAAAGTGGGAATTCCGCTGGACTGAGGAGTACACAGCTAACCCACCCGCCCGTAGGCTAACCTTCGAGGGCACAGAAATGGAGAAAACGGTGACCCTTATCTACTTGGAGGATAAGACCTACGCCTTAGTAGAAGATACTTGCCTAAGTGGTGCCGCTCCCGGGACTGAAAATCTGGAGCGCTTCACCCCTGAATTTGGCATTTCTGGAGGTACCTTTGTGGGCTATGACACTATAGCGGGTATAAAGGCCAAGCATTACACCTTTGATGAAAAAGCCTTTACATGGGGTAACTTTGCCAAACTCAAAGGTGAAATCTGGGTGGCACCTGAAGGCTATGCCCTTAAAGAAATAGTGGAAGCCTACGGAAAAGATGTCTTCTACAACAAAGGAGAGGGGACCCTAAGGTGGGCCTGGGAGGTCATTGACATCAACAAGCCTCTTGTCATTGAGCTCCCGCCAGAGTGTACTCAACTTTTGCCTCAGGATATTCCCATCCTGCCCAATGCCTCCGACATGACCGCCGCCACAGGGTTCATAACCTACAAGAGCTCTACTCCCTTCCGAGAAGCAGTGGAATTCTACAAAGAGAAAATGCCCGCTAACGGGTGGACCCAAGCCGAAGGTTCCATGGAGATGGAAAGCATGGCTATGCTCAACTTTTCCAAAGCGGGTCGTAATGCTTCTATCCTGATTCAGGCTGAGGCAGATGGAGTCGCCGTTATGATCACAATAGGACAGTAAGGAGGTGAAAGCAAAGTGAAGACTTACTTCTACCTGATTCAGATCATCGTTTCTATCACCTTGATTGTAGTCATCCTCTTGGGAAGTAAGGGGGGAGGTCTGAGTTCCATCTTCGGAGGAGAGGGGGGAATATACAAAACCCGACGCGGTGTAGAGAAAGTCCTCTTCCAGGCAGCTATAGTACTCTCGGCTATTTTCCTCCTGCTCTCTATTTTGAGCGTTGTCCTCTTTGACTAAGGGAAGCGAGGATAGGCTTGGCTCGCTTCATACGTTGGCAATTCCTTACCCTGCTCATGGCTCTGGCCCTGTTGGGGGCAATCCTTTCGTATGGAGCCATTCAATACAGTACTGTTATAATCCCTGCCCCGGGTGGAAGATATGTGGAGGGGGTCGCCGGCAACCCTCGCTTCCTCAACCCTCTTCTTAGCCAATTCAACGAACTTGATCAAGACATTTGCTCCCTCATTTTCAATGGGCTGGTAGCTTTGGATGACCAGGGTAAACCAATTCCGGCCCTTGCCGAGCGGTGGGAAATTTCGCCGGATGGCCTTGTATATACTTTCTACCTCCGCCGGGACGTGCGATGGCATGATGAAATGCCCTTCACCGCTGAAGACGTGCTTTTTACGGTTAGAGCACTGGCCTCACCCGAGTTTCCCGGGCTTCCTTCTCTTCAGGAAGTGTGGAAAAATGTAGAAGCCTCGAGCGATAACCCCTATGAGGTCCGCTTCACCTTGAAAGAGCCCTTTGCCCCTTTTCTAACTTATGCTTCTATAGGGATAATCCCAGCCCACTTGTGGGCACGTATACCTATCGCTTTAATGGCCCAATCACGCTTTAACTTAAAACCTATAGGTACAGGACCTTATCGGCTAAGAGAACTGGATGCTACCCATCTTGTCCTGGAAGCTAACCCTGACTTTTATGGACCGAGGCCTTATCTTGCAGAGCTCGAATTCCGGTTTTACCCAGATTACGAAAGCGCATTCGAAGCTCTCAAACGAGGGGAGGTTATAGGGGTGGGGCGTGTGCCCTATCACTACGCCCGCGAAGCTGCTTCCATTGAAGAGTTAGCCTTGCATTCTGGGATCCTCGCCGGATACACTGCGGTGCTTTTCAACTTTGATAACCCAAATACCCCTTTCTTCAGGGAAAAGGAGGTCAGGCAAGCCCTCAATTACGCTGTGGACCGGCAAATGTTAATCGGGGAAGCCCTCCAGGGCTATGGGGTGGAAGCCCACAGTCCCATCTGGCCGAGTTCCTGGGCTTACCATCCGGGGGTCAAGCGCTATCCATACGACTTAGAAAAGGCTTCAGCTTTGTTGGAAGAGGCCGGTTGGAAGGATAGCGATGGGGATGGAATCCGGGATAAAAACGGCAGGAAACTTAGCTTCATACTGCTAACATCGGATTCACCGGAAAATGTGAGGCTAGCTTATTTAATGGCTGAGGGGTGGAAAAAGATAGGGATAGAAGCCATACCCCAGATCCTCAATTACCCGAGTCTGGTTCGAGATTTCCTTTACCCTCGCAACTTTGAGGCTGCTATTGTGCGCTGGGAGTTTGGCCCCGACCCCGATCCATATCCTTTATGGCACTCAAGCCAGAAAAAAGATGGGCAAAACTTCAGCGGATACTCCTCTCCCAAAATAGATGCCCTGCTGGAAGAGGCCCGCCTCACCACCGATATGGCTCTCCGCCGGGACCTTTACTTTAAATTTCAGGAGCTATTCGCTGAAGAGGTTCCAGCCCTAATCTTGTACTATCCGTTGTACCTGTTCGGAACCAGGAAAGACCTCAAAGGGGTTCAATCGGGGCCAATGTTTTCCTCGGCAGACAGGTTCAGAACCCAGTTCAGGTGGTACATAAACACAAGAAGAGTCTTGGTCTCGCAAGCCAGGGAAGAGGGATTCTACCCTTAAGAAAGATGCGCAAACTCTGGGAAAAGCTTTATCCCGGGGGATTAAAGGTAAATTTGGCCTGGATAATCGGCCTCCTATTTGCAATGTGGGTAGCCACCGCTTATTACATAGTGATAATAGAAGCTCTGGAAACTGCGGAAACAAGGGTCCACTTTACTGCAGCCCTGCAAGAAAGAGACTTACAGCTTGAACTTAAAGAAAAATTGGAAGCCGAGGCAAGGGCCTTCGGACTTGAAATTGGAGGCGCCCCTGCACCAGAAGAGGTTTTAGCTCCTTCTCGGGAAGCCTATCTCAAAGAGTTCTGGAGGATGCAGCGTTTCATCCGACCGGGGGAATCAATCGCCTCTTACCCATCTGCAGCGGAAGAATTCTCCTCCTCCCGTGAACCTTCAATTCCCACCGAAAAGGCCTTTGATGCACCCCTGGAAGCCTGGAAAGCTCTGTTTGGATTAACCCGAAAATTTTAGTTCCAAACTTTTGACCTGATGAGGCCCGATGATTAAGCTTGCTGATAGGATAATGACCCCGATGCCACCTCAGCTTTTTACTATTTTTGGAAAGAGGTAAGCTCTTTCCGAACGGGGCAGGGATCGGTTTTTATATGGTGACTAAATGGATTTACAAGCTCAAGAGCTTAAGGCCGGTTTTGGGGTTATATTGGCGGAGCAGGAGCTTACGGAGTGGGAAGAAAGTAATTTCAAGTGTGGGGTTCACGACCCCCTCAAAAAGGTGTCCACCAATAGCATGGCCATCAGGGAAAGAGAGAACGGCGTGGATGTGGAAGATAGGGGTTTTTTCTTCACCTACTGCCAGATTGCCGAACATGGAGACCACTTCTGTCTGGGTCTCCACCGGTATCTTTACGTAATCGCGGGTCTGGGGATCAAAGTAGCCAAGCAGGGCACGGCCCAAAGCCCCCATTGCGTAGAAAGTGCCCGAAAAAATGCGTTGTTTGGTAGCCCATTCCCTAAGGGCTGAAATTACCTCTTCGCCCTCATCAAGCTTAATTATGATGATGTCAGAGTGACGCGAGCCCAGAAATTGCATGGCTTATACCCTTAGTAAATAACTCTCCTGCCAGTTACAAGCTCAATTGTTCGCTCAATAAGCCCTAGCAAGAGGGCCCAAACCAGGTCTACCCCACAGGTGAAACCCAGACTCCAGGCCAAGGATGCGGCCCAATCTCTGGTCAATTTTCCGACCCAAAGCGGTATCCTTGAAACCCAGCCGGTAAGATAACCCACCGAAGCCACGAGCAGGATAAATATGATGGCTGGGCCCCAGGGCTCCCGGTCTTTAGCGCTGGGCATCATGGCATTGCTTATGGTGAATACCAGGTAGAGCCAGAGCCAGAAGTCCCTTTTAGTTATCCAATCTTGAAACGCCTTCAAGAATTCATCCCAGCCCAGCCCACTGGCGAAGTGAGAAATATTGAACACCCTGTGGGTTATCAGTACCAGGAGAGCACAACCAACCAAAAGGGGGGCAAGGCCCACAAGGCTATCTCTTAGGGGATCACTCCTGGCCACTTCCACTGAACCCATTGAGTAATAGCCAACCTTACCTTCTTCCACCGGCCCGAGCCTTATTTTGCCAGTTCTTATGCCCAGAAGCTTAGCCATGAGCCAATGGCTAAGTTCATGGACCAGTATTCCTGGGAGGAGGATGACAAAATACAAAAAGAGACTTGCTTTCTGGCTACCGGTAATAAGCAAACCGATACCCTGAAGGTGCTGGCTTATCCAACGGTTTAAAAAAAGCAAAAAGATAAAAGCTAGCCCGAGAGCCAGCCAGGGGCCGTAGTTTTCCATTGTAGCCTAAAACGGAATTTCCTCTTCTTCTCCAAGCTCAGGGAGGACCCCATACTCCTCTTCGGCAACAGCCTCCTCAGGAGCTGCCGGACGAGGTCCCAGGAATTTCACTCTTTCCGCTCTCACTTCGTAGGAAGCTCTGACAATCCCATCGCTTCCAACCCAGACCCTGGGGTTCCCACTCTCGTCTGGGACAAGGACTCCTTCCACCAGCACGAGGCGTCCTTTCTGGAGGTACTCGTTGCACTGTTCAGCCAACTTACCCCAGGCAGTAATACGGAACCAGGTAGTTATTTCCTTACGGTTTCCCTCAGAATCAACAAAAACCCTGTTAGAAGCCATTCGGAAGTGAGTGACAGGGGTTCCAGTAGGAGTGTAACGCATTTCAGGATCAGCCCCGAGGTGGCCTACAATTATTATTTTGTGATACATAGCTTTCCCTCCATCTTTTGAGGGGATTTGGTTAAATTTTAACCTAAACGGCGGGAAAACGCAACCAACCCCGGGGCCCTTGGCCTTAGGCCACTTTATACCTTAGCCATGGCGAAGCGTTCGTAAATGTAATTCACAGCGTCGCCCACTGTGACAATCTTCTGAGCTTCTTCATCGGAGATTGTGCCGCCGAAAGCCTCTTCAAAGGCCATCACCAGCTCCACCAGGTCCAGCGAGTCGGCCTCTAAATCTTCACGGAAGCGAGCTTCCAAGGTAACCTTCTCTTCCGGAACTCCCAAGACTTCCACAATTATTTTCTTCACTTTCTGGAAAATTTCCTCCCTCGTCATCGCTCCCCTCCCTTTTGTGTTTTGGTGAGTTTCATAGAAAATTAACCCATTTGAGAGCAATGAGTTGCATTGGCCCGCAACTCCTTGAAGGTCTCGAGGGTTTTAATTAAGAGAATAGGAGAACGAGGGAGAAGTATGGAGGAACTTTTGGACCGTTACACTGCTGAAGTTTTGGCAGGAGACGAACGGAAGGCTGAAGAAATACTGCAATTAATCCCTAGTAATTCAGGGGATTTTAAGGAGCTTTTGGCCCTTGTAAAAGAGCTCAGTGTGATTTACCAGCCTATTAAACCCTCTGCAAGGTTTCGGGAAAACCTGCTTAATTTGATCAAGGCTAGGTTCAAGCCTTCACCCTTGCGAACTCTTATCCAATGGACCCGTGAGCACAAACAGGAAATAACTATCGGGACTGCTATTGCGGGCTCGGCCTGTTCCCTGATCGGGATAATTGCCTATTTTGTAAAGGTCAAAAAAGCAGCGGCTTGATTTCCCCCCAGCGATTGTAAAGCCTGTGCTCAATCCCCAGCACATCCAAAACCTTCCCCACAATGAAGTCAGTGATATCCTCTACCGAACGAGGTCTGTGATAATAAGCCACCATAGCTGGGAGGATTATGGCTCCGGCCTGCTTTGCTTTCAACATGTTTTCAATGTCCATCAGGGAAAGAGGGGTTTCCCTGGGAACAAGGATTAAGGGCTTGCCCATTTTGAGAGCATTTTCGGCGGCTCTGGTTATGAGATTATCGGCATAGCCATGGGCTATGGCCGCAAGAGTTTTCATGGAGCAGGGGATCACTACCACTGCATCGATGGGGAAAGAGGAACTGGCCAGGGGAGCAGAGAAATCGTCCTCCTGATAGAAGTAAGAGCAGGGGAAAAAGACTTCTTCCCCAAGTTCAAATTTTACAACTTTCCAAGCATTTCGGGAAATCACGAGGTGGACTTCATGATCTGAGAGGGTTTCCAGCAATCTGAGGGCCAGTGGAGCGCCCGAAGCACCGGTAACGCCTACTACAATCCTCAAGATCTCCTCCTAATTCAAAAGGCGGGGATGGATGGGAGTCGAACCCACCGTGGCTGCCTCTGTGGCACCCACCTACGGTTTTGAAGACCGCGGGGCCCACCGGGGCCCAACCACCCCCGCTTTTATGAGATATTATACCCGTTTAATTTCCTTCAAGCAAGTTCACAACAGATAATGCCCCTAGCCTGGAGCGTCCCAAATTCCGGCCAGCTTGAATCGAGGATTGTGCATTTGCGTAAGGGGACGATTTATGGTAAAATACATTTTAGCAATGGGGCAATTCCAAAGGGTCATTCAAATTCCAAAGGAGGAGAAGCTATGGAAAAGGTCTGGTACAAATTTTATGATCCTGGAGTTCCTCGTACACTCTCTTACCCCCTGATCCCCCTCTATAAATTCTTGGATGACACCGCTGAGAAATACCCCAACAATGTTGCCCTCATTTTCGGGGGAAAGCTTGGTAAAAGATACATGGGTAGCCATATTACCTACAGGAAGCTCAAGGAACTTGTGGATCGCTTCGCCACTGCTCTCCAGGCTCTAGGGATAAAGAAAGGTTCTAAGGTTGCAGTCCATCTTCCCAACTGTCCTCAATTTATTATCGCTTATTATGGTGCCTTAAAGGCCGGGGCAACTGTGGTCCCCGTGAACCCCTTGTATGTGGAAAGGGAACTCGAGTATCAGTTCAACAACGCTGGCGTGGAGACAGTAGTGACCCTCACCAGGTTTTATCCTCTTATTCGCAATATAAAACCCAGGACACCCCTCAAGCACATAATAGTCACCAATATTAAGGAGTATTTCCCACCCCTGTTGAAACTCCTCTTCACCCTGGCTGTGGAGAAGAAAGAAGGGCACCGCCTTGAGGGAGAGCTGGTGGAAGGGACTATTATGTTCCAAGACCTTTTGGCCAAGTATCCTCCTAACCCTACTCCTGTTGAAATAAATCCCCAGGAAGATATTGCATGTCTACTCTACACTGGTGGAACTACGGGCGTTCCCAAAGGGGCCATGCTAACCCACTATAATTTGGTGGCTAATGCCTTGCAGGTCCGCGCCTGGCTTCCTGACCTCCAGGAAGGATCAGAAAAATCCCTGGTTGCTTTGCCGCTCTTCCATTCATATGGGATGACTGTTTGTATGAACTTTGGTATAAACTCAGGCGGAACTTTGATTCTCATGCCTAATCCCAGGGATATCGAGGAAATGCTTATACTTATCGATAAATATAAGGTGAGTCTCTTCCCCGGCGTACCCACGATGTACGTGGCCATCAACAATCACCCTGACACCCCTAAATATAATCTGCGCTCTGTGAAAGCCTGCATAAGTGGTGCAGCTCCTCTCCCGGTAGAGGTCAAGCAAAAGTTTGAGGAGATAACGGGCGGGAAACTGTGTGAGGGTTACGGCCTCACTGAAACTTCACCTGTTACTCACTGTAACCCAATCTATGGCCTTAACAAGGCTGGTTCCATAGGTGTCCCGTTCCCCGATACCGATGCCCGAATCGTGGACCTGGAGACGGGAACGAAGGAACTCCCACCGGGTGAGATAGGCGAACTTGCTATCAGGGGACCTCAAGTTATGAAGGGCTACTGGCAGATGCCCGAAGAGACAGCTTTGGTTTTCAAGGAGGGCTGGCTCCTCACCGGTGACATCGCCAAAATGGACGAAGATGGTTACTTCTACATTGTGGACCGCAAGAAAGACATGATAATTGCCGGCGGTTACAACGTCTATCCCCGCGAAGTTGAAGAAGTCCTTTATCAACATCCCAAGGTCAAGGAGGCTGTGGTGGCCGGAGTCCCCGACCCTTACAGGGGTGAGACCGTAAAGGCTTATGTCGTGCTTAAGGAAGGAGAAACGGCCACCGAGGAAGAGATTATAGAGTTCTGCCGCAAGTACCTGGCCCGTTACAAGGTCCCCACGATGGTTGAATTCCGGAGTGAGCTGCCCAAGAGTGCAGTGGGCAAACTCCTGAGGCGAGTGCTGGTGGAGGAGGAGAAGCAGAAGCTTCAGGCTAAGAAAGAGTAATTTAAGCAAAAAGCTACCTACGCTGGGGCACGGGTTTTAGGGCCGGCCCCGTGCCCCGTTTTTTTTATCAAATCCCGGGAGGACTTTAAAACATGCTCCGACAGTCCGTGATAAAGGGGAAAGTTCTCTCCTTTTTAACGGATTTTATGTTCATCGCTTTCGTTGGTTGGTCACTGTACGGGGCAATTCGGCCTGTAGAAACTCATACGTTTCGCTTGATCCATTTAGGTTTTATCTTTGTTCTGGCAGCTCTAACTTACCCGGTTTCACAAAGGGCCGGAAAATGGAGGTGGTTTGTCGATCTACCACTTGCTCTGGCAGGCATCCTCACCATTTGGTATCCCCTGCGCGATCTGGATGTTTTCCTGCGGCGCTCCACAGTCCCTAACGCTTTGGATGTAGCAATGGGGATAATCGTTATACTCCTGCTGGTAGAATTTTCTCGCCGGATAGTGGGCAGAGCCTTCACTCTGGTGCTGATCTTTTTCCTGCTCTATGACATGTTCGGTTACCTCATTCCCGGAGGGCTTGGGCACAAGGGTTACGGGCTTGATCGGATTGTGGGGCACATGTACATGACCTTGGAAGGTGTGCTGGGGGTTCCCTTGGCCGTAAGTGCTTCCTTCGTCATTTTATTTGTGGTCTACGGCGTTTTTATGGACACAGCAGGGGCAGGCAAATTCTGGCTGGAACTAGCTATCTCCCTAATGGGACGAAAGTCTTCGAGCGCTGGCAGGGGAGCAATCCTTACCACGGCCCTTCTAGGTGGCCCCCAAGCCAGTGGTGTGGCTACCACCATGTCAGTGACGCCGATCATGTGGCCGGTGCTCAGGGAAGCAGGATATAATCCAGATATGGCTGCTGGGCTCATTTCGGCAGGGGGAATAGGCGCGGTTATTTCCCCTCCCCTCATGGGTGCTGCCGCTTTCCTCATAATGCAGTTCCTCGGTGTGTCCTTCTGGAGTGTGGTGTTGATGGTCTTGGTGCCCACCATCCTCTATTACCTTGGTACCTTCTTCATTGTGGAGTTTGAAGCCAGGAAGCTGAAGTTCTCTCCCCCGGAAATTCCAGTCCTAAGCTTTAAAGAGGTCATGCTCAGGCGGGGTTACCACCTGATCTCCTTAATTGTGTTAGTCATCCTGCTGGCCATGGGCCGCTCGCCTGAATCTGCCGCTGTATGGGCAATCGTAACCACGGTCCTGACCAGCTTTCTGAGCCGGGACAAAAACGAGTGGCTTACCCCCCGCAGGATCGTCGCAGCCCTGATTGAGGGTGGCAAGAACATGATACCCGTGGCCGTCCTTCTGGCTGCAGCGGGAATTATAGTGGGGACTTTTTCCCTTACCGGGCTGGGGCTTAAGATTTCCAGTTTGATCATGGCTCTTAGCGGCGGGAACAAGCTGATGGCCCTCTTCCTGGCCTTCTTAACATCACTTATAATCGGCCTCAGCTTGCCCATCACTGCTACTTACATAATGACAGTAGTTATGGTGGCACCGGCCCTGGTCAAGCTTGGGATACCTGATTTTGTAGCTCATATCGTGGTTTTCTATTTCGCTGTTCTCTCCGAAGTTTCACCGCCTGTTGGGCTTTCCCCCTCGGCCGCTGCAGCTATAACCGGTGGCAACCCGTTCCGGGCCATGCTCAATTCCTGGAAATACTGCATCTCCACCTTCCTGGTGCCCTTTATGTTCTCCGCCACACCTATTGGTTTCAACCTGCTCATAGTGGAGTCAGAATTGGTGCCCTTCCTCTGGGCAGCGCTCAACAGCGTGCTGGCTGTGTTATTTATAAGCGCAGGTATTGTGGGCCACATTAAGGCCAGCTTGAGCGTAATTGAAAGGGCTGTATTAGTGGCAGTAGCACTTTTGTTGGTAATTTATCCCGTTGGCTATTCTGCTGTGGGTTGGGGGAGTGCCGCCGCAGGAACTGCGGTTTTAATTCTAAACCTTTTAAGGAGGGGGTAAAATGAAGTGCGGAATATGGAAATTGGTGTCTCTATTCATTCTCCTCTCCCTTCTCCTCTTGGCCATTGCCGGGTGCGCCAGGAAGCCTGAGAAACTCTCCTTCAGCATCGCCACCGGTGGAACAGGGGGAGTATGGTATCCCCTGGGAGGGGCTATAGGAGGCCTTATAACTCAGAAAGTCCCCAACACCGAAGCTACAGCCGAATCCACCACTGCTGCCATTGACAACCTCCTGCTCTTGACCACGGGGAAGGCGGGGTTGGCTTTCTGCTACGATTACCACGTGGTTTGGGCCAACGAGGGGAAAATCCAGGCCCTCGCAGGCAAAAAACCCGTCCGACTCGTGATGGGCTTCTACGAGCAGCCTCTCCACATAGTTACCAAGGAAGGCACAGGCATAAAGACCATCTACGACCTCAAAGGCAAGAGAGTTTCAACAGGAGCCCCCAACAGCGGGACCGAGGAGCAAGCTGGCTACGTCCTCAAAGCTCTCGGAATTGACTGGGACAAGGATTTCACCAGGGAAAAGCTCGGAGCTTCTGAGTCGGTGGCTGCTATGAAGGACGGTAAGATTGATGCCTTCTTCTGGAGCGGGGCGGTTCCGACTTCTTCCATCATCGACCTTGCTTCCACTCCTGGCTTTAAGATGGTACTGGTGCCCATAGCGGGGGCGGAAGCTGAGAAAATTATGGCTGCCAACCCTGGCGTCTTCCACAAGACCAAGTTCGCTGCTGGCTCCTATCCTGGAATAGAAGCCGAGGTTGAAACCATAGGCATTACGGCCGTGCTGGTGGCTATGGATACCTTCCCAGCTGACAGGCTTTACCAGATTCTGGACGTCATATTCAATAACCTGAACGAGCTGGCCGCTGTATGGAAGGGGGCTGCCAAACTTACTCCTGAGAAATCCATCCAGCAGGTCACTCCCGATGCCCTGAAATACCTCCATCCCGGTGCCGAGAAGTTCTTCAGGGAGAAGGGAGTTCTCAAGTAAATGGTAAAAACATCTAGGGCCTTGCGGAGGTTGCTCTACCTCTGCAAGGCCTCTTTTTTAATTCTGTTGCTTTTCCTTCCTGTCCCAGGGCACACCCTATTATATTTAAAAACGCAAAGCCCCTTGGGGGAAGCCTTTTTCGTGCTCAAAGATGGTGATTTAATTAAATTGACCTGGAAGAATTCCCTTTTCGGTCAGCAGGTTACTGAAAGCTTTGTCGTTGAAGGAGGCATACTTTGGCTGGAAGAAGTTAGGTTTGAAGATTCTGGCTACTCAATGGAGGCCAACCCCCAGGAGCTGGCAGACCTCTACCACACTGGTGGAGCTTTTGAAGTGAGAGGAGTGCACAAGCCCTTCAGCCGAATTGTTTTCCGAGTGGGAGCGATAGGCAAACCCCGGCTCAGAATAGGGGACAAAGAGCTGAGTCTATACGATGAAGCTGGTTTCGGGGGGGCGGTGGTTCTGAGGGTAAGGAAGGTGCGGCTTATATACCTTTTGCAGGCTTCTGGAGAAGCACTCGTTCATCGCCTACTCTTTTGGTTATCTTCCGCTCATCCAGGTGCTCCATAAGAGCTAAGGCATATTTCCGACTTGTCCCGAACATATCCCTGACCTGTGCCACAGTTATTTTACCTTCCCGCTCCAGCCTTTCCACTACCCTTTTCACCATTTCCTGAAAGGTTTCGGCCAGGAAAACGACCTCTGGGCTGACTTTGACCAAAACCCCCATCTCCAGCAGGGCGGAGAAAAGTTCACTTCCGAGGGCGTTTTCGCACTCAGCTATTGAGGGTGTGATATAGGGGCTTGCCCTGAATCGGGCTAGGAGTTTTTCCACCAGTTCTTTCTGCTCTGGGGAAAACTTTATTTCGTGCTGGGAAAGAGCCACCAGCCCTTCTTCCTCTCGGATTTTACCTTCCGCTGCAGCTCTGCTCAGAGCCTCCCCGAAGACACCCGAGGGAATTTTCATCCTGCTCCGCAGCTCTTCCTTGGGCATCCCTCTCCTTAGAGGATAACGCCGATGATATTCCTCCAGCAGGGATACCATTCGGGCAAGGAGTCTATCCCAGCCGGATTTGGTCAGCAGGTAGCTGTCCTCGCCAGCTCCTTCGGGTTTGAGAGTGAGAACTTCTCCCTTTTCCAGAAGCTTTTGCAGTATTTCAGCAGCTTTCTCTCTGCCCAGGCCAAGGCGAGGCAGAATTTCCTGGAAGCGGGCTGGTTCGTAGGCTTTTAGAGTGTTCAGGAAGACTTCTTCGGGGGCACCGCTGGCCAAAACCCTCAGCCTTTCCACCACTTCGGAACGGAAGCGCCGGTGCTTTTTGCCCGGATGAGGGTCAATCACCTTGCCTCCCCCCACCGTCATGGGCGGTGAGGGCCAGCGGATTATGAAGCCGTCGCCTTTCACCAAGGGAATGGGCCTTTCCAGAACAAGTTGGATAAAAGCTTCTTCACCCGGTTTAACCTCTTCTCGGTCCAAAACCCTGACTTTGGCCATGACTTCAGCAGCGCCACTGAAGAATTTGACTTCGGCGTTGTGTGGGAGGGAGAAAGGGGAGTCGGCTAAATAACGGAGGTGGACGTCCACCAGGGAAGTCGGAGTGAGCCATCCAGGGATAGTGAGGACATCGCCCCGGCTTATTTGCTCTTTGTCAACCCCACCGAGGTTAACGGCCACTCTGCTTCCAGGTCGGGCGATTTGGATTTTCTCTTTGTAGGACTGGAGGCCTCTTATCCTGGCCTTCAGGCCCTGGGGGAGGATTTCCACCTCTTGCCCGACCTGCAGGCTGCCATCCACCAGGGTTCCAGTGACCACCGTCCCGAACCCCACGATGGTGAAGACTCGGTCTATGGGAAGGCGAGGCTTACCAAGGTCAATCCTGGGAGGGGTCCGAACCAGAATGTCCTGAAGAGCCTGGATCAGTCGGTCAAGCCCCTCACCGGTCTTGGAAGAGGTCAGGATTACGGGGGCATTTTCCAGGACTGTGCCTTTTACGGTCTCCTTAACTTCCTCCTGGACCATGTCCAGCCATTCTTCATCCTCTACCAAGTCAATCTTGGTTAGGGCTATAAGGCCTGCCTTGACTTGCAAGAGGTCCAGGATGGCCAGATGCTCCCTCGTCTGGGGCATAACTCCTTCGTCAGCAGCGATGACCAAAATGGCGGCATCTATTCCGCCGACCCCAGCCAGCATGTTCTCAATGAAATCCTTGTGGCCTGGGACGTCTACTATGCCTACTTTTTCCCCATTGGGAAGGGTAAGCCAGGCGAAGCCCAGGTCTATGGTCATTTCCCGCTCTTTCTCTTCCTTGAGCCTGTCGGGGTCTATGCCTGTGAGAGCCTTGACCAAAGTTGACTTTCCGTGATCTACGTGGCCAGCTGTGCCAACTACATACATGGTTTAGTCCCCCATAATTGCTGCCAGAAATTGTTGAAGGGCCGAAATTATCCCCCTTAGATTTTCCTCGTGGGTCCTGCGGAAGGAAGAAAATTCATCTTGAAGGCCTTTTATAGCGCTTTCCAAGGCCTCCATCTTGACCATAAAATCCCTGTTTTTGGCTTCCTGGCGGATTCGGTTTTCTTCTATAAGCATTTCCTGCTGTTTCCAGCGCCTTTCAGAATCCTCACGGTATGTTTCCCATTCCTTCCTGAGCCTTTCCTCTGCTACCCTCATTAATTCTATAACCTCCCTTTCGGTGGCTGTTATGCTTTCTTGGAGCTTAGCGGTTTGTTCAGCTATTTTGCGGTTTTTCTCGTACTGTTGTGCATATAAATCCATAAGGGAAGAGTATTCTTCCATTTTCTCCGCAAATTTGGCGAATTGTTTGGCCCACTCTTCCATCTGGCGACGGCGTTCCTGCTCTGCTACTTGCTGGGCTTCAAGCCACTGTTCTTGTTCCCGGCGGAAGTTCTGCTGGAAGAGGCTTATTTCTTCCAGCCTTTTGGCCAGTTTCTGGATTTGTTCTGCGAGGTAATCAAAGCGGCTTTCCAGTTCACCAGCCCGCTTGAGGAGTCCAGCGTTCTCCTGCTGGACCTGAGCCACACGCTTGAGGAGGTAATCGCTCCGCTCCCCGGTGTAGGCCAGGGCGTGTTCCACGTTCTCCAGTGCCTTCTCCATGGCCCCAAAGCGGTCCCTCAGGGCCAGAACCATCTCATTGAGCCGAGCCTCTTCTGCCTTGCAGGTATTGATTTCCTCTGACATTTTCCTGAACAGCTCCCACTCTTTTCGCAGGTCATCGATCGCTTTGGCCAGGCGAGCTCTTTCCACTTGATGGAGGCGTTCGGATTCAAGGGTTGCCTTGCGCCGCTCTTCCTCATAGTCCTGTATGATGAGCATGATTTCCTTCTTGGTGTTTTCCAGCGATTTTTCCAGTTCTCCTATTCTGGCAAGCACTCCCTTAAGTTCACTCAGTTTCTTTTCCAGTTCCTGGAGGCTTTCTCTCTGGCTTTGGGCTTCCAGCGAGAGGGCCTCAACTCGCTGGAGGAGTTGCTTGAGTTCAGAGCGGTCACGCCTTCTTTCTTCATCAAGCCATGTGACCATCTGAGTAAGCTGGGGAAGTTCCATTTCCATACTTTTCCTCCGTTCAGGGTTTTACTTCCACCGGTGTGCCTATTTCTGCCCACTCGTAAAGGAGGCGGGCTTCCCGAGTCCCCAGGATTATACATCCGAAAGAGACGGGTCTCCCCAAATAGCCAGCCCAAAGTGTCTGGCCGTTGGGAAGAATGGGAAGAGCATGTATCCCGTTTTCCAGGTCGCCTACCCGGTATATTCCGAGCCAGTAAGGCATCTTTAGCCTCCACCTGTAGGAGTAGGCCATGGGGATTTTGCTTATTACAGAGTAATTCCCTGGAACTGTTGGGGAACTCGGAGCTCCGGTGGAGCAGATAAACTCATAAACGAGCCTATTTCCTTCCCAGGCGTATAGTTTTTGCTGCGATATTATTACTACAATGCGTTTACGGGTTGAAGGGATAGGAGTTGGGGTAGGGGTCGGTATCGGCGTTGGAGTCGGGGTTGGTGTGAGTTTTGCCAAGGCTACGGCGGGCTCTTTCCATTCTGGAGAGAATTCAAGAGCCTTTTGAAACCAGAGGCTGGCCAGCTGTTTATTGCCCTGGTTGAGGGCCTCAAGGCCAAGCCTGTAGTAAAGGGAGGAGAGTTTATCCTCGATGCCAGGGATTCCAGGGTTTTCCCTGGCGATTTCTTCCAGCAGCTTTGCAGCTTCTTCAAACCTGCCCTCTCCCAGAGCCACCATCGCAATCCCATAGGCCACACTTCCGGATGGCTCCAAGAAGAAAGGCTCTTTGGAGAAGTTTAGGCCTCCAATCGGAGGCGCCGAACTCCAGAGGATGGCCAGGAGGACGAAGCCAGCCACAAAAAGGAGGGTATTCAGGAGGGAAAAGGTGCTTGAGGACTCCACCTGTTTCTTGAGTTTGATGGCTTCGGGGTTATTTGGCGCCAGTTGCAGGACAATCCTCAAGTAGCGCTCGGCAAGCCTGGGGTTGTTTTCCTTGCGAGCTTTCGCTGCTGCTTTGAGAAGGGCCCTAATCCTTTCCTGTTGGGAATCCATGGAAGGTTCCCTCTTCGGGATAAAATTATACCATTGGCATCCCACGTTCCCAAATGATCCAGGGCGTATTTGCTGCTGCCCTGATCAAACAAGGGTAGAGCGGTGAGTAAAAGGTTAAGGGTTCGCCGCTCTCCTATTGCTAAGAAGCATCCCTTATTCGCCCTCTGGCAGCTTGCCGGATGCTATCTCATTGCCTTAAGTCTGGCTGGGCAGTAGCCCCAGAGTGGATAGTCGGGCGCGGTACGCATGGCAGAAGCTGCTCAAGTTGCGCGCGAACCTCTTGCCTCTCTCGCTCCGGCTTTGCCGCAAAGGTTTCCGCACCAGCGGCAAGAACAGCCGCGAGGAAAGCCGTCAGAACTCGTATGCGCCGATGTCCGGCTGAGCATCGCGGGGGCGGTTCTCCAGGTCTACCACCGGGGCACCCTCGGCGGGACCCGCGTCTATAGCCGGGCTGCCCGCCTGCAGGTGATAATCCACTGCGTCGCCCTAGGCCGGACGCCAAAGGGCGGGTTGCCACAGAAATTCCCTGTGCCCGATGAAGCGATGTTAGCACAGCTGAAAATGGTGTTGCGCATCGCCACTTTCACCGGGACAGGGTTATCGTACTGGACGTACATCAGGTAGTTATGCCCCACGACGTCATCCACCGTCACGTTGAAGATTTCAAGGCGGGCCCTAGCCTGTTCCACCTGGTCAATGACGATGGCCACCCAAGGAGAGGGCTTGGGATCGCCGTGCCCCGGCCGTAGATAAGGGTGTTCTCTATGCGGCTGCCCTCGCCCCAAAGTTTCACCCCATCGCAGGAGTTGTTGGCGACGATAGAACGCCGGATGACGATATGAGCCACTTTGGAGTCCAGGCCATCGCCGCGGTTGTGCTCGGCGACGGTGTCCTCAATGAGGACCGGCCCCTGGGGAACCCTAGTGTCGAGGCCATCGGAGCAATTGTAGGGGCGACCTGAGCCGTCGCCGCCCTGATAGTAGTGGCCGCTCCAGGAGAGGGGGCACCCTCGGATGGTGACGTTCCGCCAGCCACCAAGTCCGCCCAGCGCGCCGAGGCCACAGTACTCTATCCGGCAGTTAATGATCTGGAGGCCCTTCACGTCCTAAATGTTTATCCTGAACTCGCCTATGGGGTGGGTTAGAAGTCTTTGAGGAGGATGTTGGCCGACGGGGTGCCGAGAATCTCCACCCCGTTGCGGACCAGACGGCCTAGCCAATGGCAGTATCGTCATGAGTAATCTCCAGGTTCTCCACGCGGACGTACTGGACGCCGAAGAGGTTGATGGCGGAGAGCAGGTTATCCCATCCGGCCAAGACGGGGTGGTCACCTTCCTCGCCTCTGATGGTGATCCAGGCGTTGGAAATGCCGGAGGGCGGAGTAATGATGTCGGCATCGTACTCGCGCAAGGTGTAACGGCCATCCAAGATGATGAGGGTGTCGCCGGGCCGAAGTTGGCGGGAGCCGTAGCCGGGGGTGGCCCAGGGGCGCTCACGGGTGCCAGGGGTGGCATTGTCGTCCCGGGGAGCGACGTAGAGGATGGAGCCAGCGGGTGGAGCGTCGCTCAGCCCGAGGCTGACAGGGAGGTCTGGGTCGGAGTGGGCGCGGTCGCTTCGCTGTTGGTGATGGTATGAGCGCCGGTGGAAGCATCCCACCGCTCCAGGGCATGGGTCCAATCACTCCAGTCGCCTCCGGGCCAACTTTTGGTGCGCGTGCGCTGCCAGACCCAACCGGATACATCACCCTGGGCAAAGGTGACCGAGTCGCCGTCGCTCATCAACTTCACATAGCCTTCAGAGGGTGAGCCGGACATGCCCCGACTGGCAGAAATGAGCGACCGCATATCGTACAGCCCCTCCCCCCAATCCACAGAGAACTGGATGGAGGTGGGCTGAACAAAGAGGCTCAGCAACCCACACCGATGGTCATCCCCATACTCAGCCAGACATCGCTGGTAGCCGCCGGAAATCACCCAGTTGGAATAGGCCAGCGTGGTCACCGATTCCCGGTGCAACATCAAAGGCTCACCGCCTTCCCGCTGGAGGTAAAGAAAAGCGTCAAAGGCGCGGGTGTAGGCCGTGGGAGCATATTCCGGAAGCGTTTCGCCTCGCTCGTTGTCCACGGTAACGCTGGCCCAACCCTGACCACATTCGGTCAACTGCACCCGGGCATTGGGCGCGTACAGACAGGGGTTACTCCCGCAATAATTTTTGCCGTTACAGACCGCGTATTGCCCGGCGATCATGGAGCGGCAATCCATGGTGTATCCTCCAGGCGCGCCAACGATCTCTGC
>JBHOQL010000012.1:0-42652 GCA_042408195.1 Anaerolineae bacterium | reverse complement strand
AAGTGCAAAAGGCCATCAGCTGTATTGGGTAATCCTGATTTGAACATAGGCTCTATTAAAAGCAGGGAAAGCAACAGACAAACTAGGATAAAGGGGTCTGCTCTAAGTATTTTCTTCATAAATTCACGCCCAAAATTCGAGGCCAACGAGCCCATCTTGATCATCTTTTTTCCACAAGCGCGCTGATAAGCTCCTCGGGAGCACGGGTGGGACGGCCAGTGGAATCGAGGAAAGCGCCCGTGGCCCAAGCTTTGGCTATGAGTTCCCCGGAAGGCTGCCTGTAAATGAGATGTTCCCAAGTCCCATGAGTACGGGCCATCCCCGCAAGCCGGCTTACTATCTCCAGTTCATCTCCTTCCAGCGCTGGTTTCTCATATTCTATCTCTGCTCGGATCTGAACTATGGTTATGCCGATTTCCTTGAGCCAAGCACTGGTGTAACCGACCGAGGCCATGGCCTCAAATTTGGCTTGCTCCAGCCAGTTGAGGTAGATGGCATTGTTAACGTGCCCAGCTGAATCCAGCTCATAGCGCTGGACTTTGCGGTAGTGGTGGAAGGTCCTGGTATTTTCTAAAATCTTCTCGCCCCTCATAGGCTTGAGGTCCTTCACAGCTATTTTCCCGTTGGGGCGGAAGATTTCCCGCATTTCTTCAGGCATGCGGAGGGGGCGACCACTCCTCGAATCCAACAGGACCCATCGGCTCCTGGCCCTCGCTATGATCGCTCCATCGCTCTTGCGGGTCAATAGGTATTCCCGGAATGTGCTGGCAGGGGTTATCTGACTAACCCAAGTAGTAACTTCTATCAAATCCCCGTAGAAGGCTGGGGCTACATGTTCAAGGATTGTGTGTTTTATAACCCAGGTGCAACTCATTTGCCGGTATTTTTCCAGAGTGTAGCCCACGTTTTCCGAGGCTTCCATCGCTGCCTGTTCGCAATAACGCAGGTAAACGGCATTGTTCACATGACCCAAGCTATCAAGCTCGTATAGGCGCACTTTGAAGGACACCGTATGGACGTGAGTCACGCCTGCTCCCTCCAGGCAAAGAGTCTGTAATCTATATCCGGGAAGGGATTATCAAGTTGGGAGACTTCCTCCAGGAATTCCCTGTCCTGAGGAGTTACTTCGCCTCGACGGGCGATAGATATTAAATGATTGAAGCGGGCTAAATGCTGCTGGAACCGACCGGTAGCATAATCTTTGGCTTGCCTCGTGCTTATGAGGAAGGGCCAGTCGCTGGCCTGAAGGAGGAGAAGCTCACGGGCAGCTTGGTTCAGCACTTCCTGCATGGGCTGGTTAGCATCGGGATAAAGTTTCACGATTTCTTCCATGGCCCGCTCGGCATTGTGTATAAGCGGCCACATCCATTCCGTGTCCGGGTTGAGCCAGGTCCAGTGGGCGCCACCAAGGCCCCACGAACTCTCGGGAATAGCCATGGCTTCGGTGGGAGGGTATTTTTCCAGGTATGAGGATGGGGTGGTTAATTCCACATCAGGGTCATGGGAAAGGGAACGTAAAACCTCTTTGAGCCATAGGACGCCCTCAAACCACCAGTGCCCGAAGAGTTCAGTATCGTAAGCCGAGACTATTATGCCGTATTGGCCGGTATTTTGCTGAAAATTGTAGAGCCTTTCTTTTACCAGGCCACAAAAATGGCTAACGTGAATTCCAACCTGCTCTTTGGCTCTCTCAGGGTCGTAGAGCTCTTTTTGGCCCAAGTCTACCTGCGCGCCTGTTACCCTCCAGTATTTAAAGCCTGAATGCTCATCTTTTTTGTGGAATTCCCTGTAGAGGTAATCACCCGGATAGCCATAACTGGCCGACCACACTTGGAGGCCGGTACTTTCATCTCTGCCGAAGACCGCTACCCTAGCAGCCTGGACATAATAGGGGCGGAAAGTAGTACCTTTGCGAACGGTTGGAAGTTCATCGGTTTTGATGACAAGCCTCCTTCGGGGTACTCCACCGTATGGCCCTATTACATCGCCTGCCACTTTGCCAACCATCTTGCCACCTTCTATGACGTAGGAGTCAGTGAAGAAAAATTGAAGGTTCAGGTCAGCCAGGAATTCCTCAATTCCTGGTTTGTAATAAGCGTGCAGAACTGGGTCACCTGGCCTCGGGTCTTTCATGTAGCCGGGGCGATAACCGCATTCGGGAAGCCATATACCTCTTGGCATCCTGCCCATGTGGCGGTAATAAGTTTGAACCCCTATCCTTATTTGAGCGTAAATGCTGGAATCCTGGTCCAAAAGGGGCAAGTAAGCATGAGTGGCAGCACTGGTTAGCACCTCTATGTAGCCTTCATCCTGGAGGCGGCGGAAAGCGCCTAGTACGTCCCTCCCAAATCGGCCAGCAAAGCTTTCAAGGATGCTTGAATACCAGTTCTTGTAAAATAAAGCGAGGGAAACTATAGCTTCTTCACCTCGGTTTGAATGGATTTTGGCGTCTTCCTCGGCCAGTTGTATCCTTTCCTCAAGGTAAGCCACGAATCGCTTT
Organism: Anaerolineae bacterium; assembly: GCA_042408195.1. Lineage (GTDB taxonomy): Bacteria > Chloroflexota > Anaerolineae > SpSt-600 > SpSt-600 > SpSt-600. The sequence goes on along the minus strand of JBHOQL010000012.1, from coordinate 40,152 downwards.
TTCACGTCCTCATCGGCCAACTGTTCCATGAGGATGGGGGTTATGCTAATGGTGAGGCGGAAGTCTACCCCCTCTTCCCGTAAGTCGTAGAGGGCGTTGAGTAGGGGAACGTAGGTTTCGGCGATGGCTTCGTGGAGCATTTCTTCTCCGTGGGGCCAGCGCCCTGCCATCCGAACGTAAGGTAAATGGGTGTGAAGGACAAAGGTAAAAGCCCCCAATGACATCACTTCCTCCTTATAGTATGCCGGTATATGAGCAAGGTAGAGGCCAGGATTATGCACCCAATTGATATGAGTTGCGCTACCGGTATGCCCCATACTCTCCACGCATCGGGCCTCTGAAATTCGGTTATGATGCGGATCAGGGGGTAGAGGATAAGGTAGAGAAGCAAAAGATCACCTTCCTTAAGGCGAGAGCTGAAGCGCCGGTTCACCCACATTATGATGCCGAAAGCTATAAGGCATAGGATTGACTCATAGAGAAAGGTAGGATGGAACAAAGTGGTTTCCACGGGATATTTGTTCAAGTCGGTAAAGGGTCCGTAACGGTGGGCGGCGTCAATCTTTATGCCCCAAGGCAATGTGGTGGGATAACCGTAAAGTTCCTGATTGAAGAAGTTGCCCCACCTCCCTATGGCTTGACCCAGAGGAAGCACCATGGCGCCGAGGTCAGCCCAGCGTAGAAAGCTAAGCTTGGCTAAGCGGGTGTAGATGAAGACCCCAAGGATTCCCCCAGCTATTGCACCATATATCCCCAAGCCCTGGAATCCTCCTTTCCAAAAAGCTATTATATCCAAAGGGTTCTGACGATAGTAGTTCCAACCGAGGCCTTCAGCGGGGCTGGAGAAGACGTGGTACAGTCTGGCTCCTATAATCCCGAAGATTATGCATAGACTCAAGCCATTCCAAACGTGGTCCGGGTTGTCTCCGCGCCTTCTGGCCTCCCTCTCAGCCACGAAGGCCGCCACCAGTGTGCCCAGCATCAGGAGTAGTCCGTACCATCTGATGGCCAGAGGTCCTATCTTGAAAGCTATTGGGTCGGGGAAGAAGGGAAACATTTTGCTCCTCCTTACAAAGGTTTGAGCTCAACTTTCCTCATGTTTTCTAAAGCGTGACGGACCATCCGCTCCATATCCAGCTCCTTTTCCGCCTCGAGGACTTCCTCAAGAGTTGGTCTTGTAGCAACTCGGATGGGCATGAGGAACTGACAGCAATCTTCACCCGGCCTTATGGATATTTCATAAGTTCCTATCGAGATGGCGAGCCTGGTAATTTCAATTTTGTCAAAGCCTATAAGAGGCCTAAGGATAGGCATCCTTGCAGCCTGGCTTATGGCTACGATGTTTTCCAGAGTTTGGGAGGCCACTTGCCCCAGCGAATCGCCGGTTACAAGGGCCAGTCCGCCTTCTTTCTCCACAATTTTTTCGGCAATTCTGAGCATAAGACGGCGGTATAAGATGAGTCTCAGAGCCGACGGAGCCGAAAGCACAATTTCCCGCTGCAAATCTCCTATAGGTACAATGTAAATATAGGGCTCTATACCCCAAGCGATAAGCGCTTTGACAATATCGATTGCCTTTTCCTCGGAAGCGAGCCAGTTTCCGAAAGGCTGGCTATGGAAGTGGATTGGAATTACCCGGCAGCCTCTTTTCAGAGCCAGAAAGCCCGCTACGGGAGAGTCTATCCCTCCCGAGAGGAGGAGACCAACTTTACCACTTACTCCGACTGGTAATCCTCCAGGTCCTTCTTTTCTGGTAAAATAAACGAGGGCAGAAGTGTGTGCTATCTCTACGTAAACGGTGATGGCCGGGTTTTCAAGATCCACAGGGCGGTGAGTTTGGGAGCGGACCGTTTCTCCCAGCTGGCGCTCCAGCTCCAGTGAAGTTAGAGGGAAGCGCTTATCAGCCCGGGAGGCCCTTATCCGGAAGGAGCCAGGAATTTGGTGGGGGAAATTCTTTAGAATGGCTTCTTTAATAGCTTCCAGATCTTTAGAAACCGGTATGGCGGGAGCAAAATAGGCTATACCGAAGACCGTGCGCAGTCTATCTTCCCAGGTAGATTCGCTGAGAGGAATGCCAGCCCGGACAAGGAAACGTCCGGGAAGCCTTTCAACTTTTACAGAGTCCAATCCTTGGAAGCGCTTGGATATGTTTTCAGCCAGGACGCGCTCAAAGAATGAGCGGTTGCGTCCTTTAAGTCCTATTTCGGCATAGTGGACAACAGCGAACCTGCTTTCCATAACTTTATCATAAGGAGTCAAAGGATGCCCGCTTCCAGAAACTGGTTTGGAATAGCTATCACCCTGTTAGCAATGGATCTTATTCTCCTAATCGCACTCGTTTTCTTTGTAATAATGCCCCCTGCACCTGATTTTGTCAAAAATACACCTCCCCTTTCTTGGGCCGATCAGCCCACCCTTGCTCCCACTTCTACTTTGGAGCCAGCTCCTGCGATTTATTTTACCCCATCTCCCTCCTTATTACCAACGGTCACACCGGAGGCAACGGCTCCTTCTCCCAAGCCGACTTTTCTATCACCATCACCCACGCCTCAGAGGGATAGAAAGTGGATTGAAGTTTCTCTGAGGCAACAGAAGCTTGTGGCTTACGAGGATGGCAAGAAAGTTTTTGAGGCGCTCGTTTCCACCGGAGTAGCCAGTTATCCCACAGTGACAGGTAAGTTCAGGATTTACTTGAAACTTTTGTCTACAGATATGTCCGGGCCTGGCTACTATCTGAGGAATGTGCCTTACGTTATGTTTTTCTATCGAGGGTATGCCCTGCATGGGACTTACTGGCACAATAATTTTGGTCGGCCCATGAGCCACGGTTGCGTGAACTTGAGCGTAGAAGATGCACGTTGGCTCTTCGAGTGGACTGATCCTCCTCTTCCACCCGGTGCTAAATCCGTTTACTCCTTGCCCGGGAATCCTGGCACTTTGGTCATAATCCGTCCCTGAATGGACAACCCCGATCCTTCTGGAACAAAATTTGCCCGCCCCCGTGGGCTTTGGGTTTGCCAAGGCTTAGGGTCCCACTCGTGGGCGGGTTGCCGGAGGTAGCGGTTTGCCCTCATTTGGAGTTCTTCGGGGGCACATCCCTCGAGCCCTCTGCCAGGGGTCGCAAGACCCTTGGACCCCTTAGACTTGCCTACCCTCGTGGGGTTGGGGTTTGCCGCGGTTAGGGTTTAACTCATGGGCGGAGGCGGGAGTTTGTCCCTTGCTTTTTTCCGTGTCTGGGGACATCCTCCAGAACTTCCGGGAGGAGGCTCTTACTCCTAAACTTCCATATTTTACCCGTCCTCGTGGGCTCTGGGTTCGCCTGGCTGATGATCCTACTCGTGGGCAAGAGGTGACGGCTTAATTTTTATAGCGACCTTCTCAGCTATTAGTGAGCTCACGGCGTATTTGCTCAGGCTCCGTTTAAAATTGTATAATAAATCCAAGGGAGCACGGATGAGGGATAGAAGGACCGTTGACGAGCTCTCCATAGAGGAGTTAGAGCGTATCCTCCTCCTCAAAAAGATGGAGGCTCGCGCTAAACAGAGAGAACGTCTGGCTTCGGAAGGGAGAGTTATACCCCGAGAAACACAGTTTTCAGAACCAGCTGCTTTGCCTCAGCCACAGCCCAGAACTTTGAAACAGTGGCAGGAAAACCTCTTGCTTTCCTTGGAAATAATCGCCCTTTTAGGTTTGCTGGTGGTGGTGGGAATCTCTTTCTTCAACCTAAGTTCTCTCAACAGAGAAGCAGCACAAGCCCTCAATGTACCAACGCCGACCCCAACCCCGGTCATTGATGTAGTAATCCTGCCGGGAAGACCTCCTCAACCCTCGGGAGACCTGCCCACTCGTTATAGGGATCTGGTAAAGCCAGCCCCTCCAATAGTCATTCCTACTCCCAAGCCCGGTGCTCCAACCCGCATTGTAATACCCAAAATCGGTGTTGATGCTCCGGTAGTGGAGGGGGATGGGTGGGAAGAACTGAAGCGCGGGGTAGGGCATCATATAGGTTCGGCTAACCCCGGCGAAAGGGGTAACATGGTGCTCTCTGGCCACAACGATATCTTCGGTGAAGTATTCAGGGACCTTGATAAGCTCGACCTGGGGGACGAGATAATCGTCTACGCTGGAGAGGTGCCCTATAGATACGTTGTCAAGGCCAAGAAGATCGTTGAGCCGACAGACGTCAGTGTTATGGCTCCTACCACCACCCCCATTGTAACCCTGATCACCTGTTACCCTTACAGGATTGACACCCATCGGCTGGTCATAGTGGGAGAGCTTTCCCAGTGAGGTTCCGCCTCGCTTTCCTTCTGATGGGTTTCACCTTCACTATAACCCAGGCCATCATGATCCGGGAACTCATGGTGGCTTTTCTGGGGAATGAGCTGTCCATTGGCCTTGTGCTGGGTTGTTGGCTTATCCTAGAAGCTCTCGGAAGTCTCGTTATGGCCCGTGTCATCCTCCGCTTGAGTTCTCCTCTTCTCTACCCTGTCCTTCAGGCCCTTCTGGCCCTGGTTTTGCCCTTATCCTTGCTTCTTGCTCTCTCAGTGCGGAGCATGTTCGGGGCTGTCCCAGGTGAAGGTTTAGGAATAGGGGTGATGTCCCTTGCTTCTTTCCTAATCCTGCTGCCGGTTGGCATAATAGACGGGGCTATGTTCACCGCTGCTTCTGAAGCCTTTACTCGTTACACAGGAAGAGGAGTCCCAGCGATAGGTCAAGTTTATGTCTTGGAGGCTATCGGGGCGATAGTAGGGGGAGTTACCTTTACTTTCCTTTTCTCCGCCTTTCCCTCCTTGCGGGCAATTTTGTTCCTTGTATCCCTAAACTTGATCTCAGCTCTCTCGCTGAGCGCGATTACGGAAAAAAGGGCTCCAGTGGTTATCGCGGCTCTCCTTTCAATCACTTTAATCCTAATGCTGCCAGGACTTTCCTCCAAAATAGAACAAGCCCTCGTGGGGATCCAGTGGAGAGGATATGAGTTGGCCTTCTACGGTAATTCAGTCTATGGCAACGTGGCAGTCATACGCATGGGGGAGCAATATACTCTCTTCTCAAACGGCATCCCCATTATCACCACCCCTTTCCCTGACATAAACTTTGTGCAGGATGTAGCCCACATTCCTCTGCTCTTTGTCCAAGAGACGAAGAGCTGTCTGATAGTAAGCGGCGGAGCGGGTGGACTTATCCGTGAACTTTTGAGATACCCTTGGGAGCGAATTGATTACGCTGAAATTGATCCTCTCCTCTTCAAAGCCCTGCGTTCCCTCCGTGCCCGCCTTACGGAAGAAGAGTTGAGCAACCCGGCGGTAGAAGTGCATTACATTGATGGCCGTGTTCTGATCCGCAGGGCCCCTAATTCTGCTTACAACCTCATAATCATCAACCTGCCTTATCCATCCACCCTTCAACTCAATCGCTTCTATACGAAGGAGTTTTTCGCCGCTGTCCGGAAAATATTGAAGGAAGACGGGGTCTTAGTTGTTATGGCTCCGGGTTCCTTGACCTACCTGAGCCCTGCTATGCGTGCTCTCAACCGTTCCCTGCATGCCACTCTTGGGGAAGTCTTTCCCTATGTTTTCCCCATCCCCGGCGATGGAGTAAATCTCTGGCTTGCCTCCTGGGGGATTGACTTTGAGAAAGTGGGAGTTGAAGAGCTAGTGAGGCGTGCTGATGAGCGCCCCCTCCAGGGGACGATAGTAGGGGAAAGATATATAAGGCTCCGGTTTGACGCTGCCAAGATTAAATGGTTCAATGGAGAGATTGAAAAAGGAGAGGGCTCAATAAATTCTGAGCTCAAACCTCTCGGGCTTTTGTACGGCCTTGCTTACTGGAGCGAAATGTTTGCCCCGGCCTTTGGAAAATATTTCAATTACCTTCCACGCCTGCACTTCTGGCATTTTGCTGTTCTGCCGCTCTTTTTCGCTCTGATTCCCAGCCTCCTCCTGTTGGCGGGAAAGTTGAAACCGGCTACCATAGTCCCCCTGGTAGTAGCCTTTACAGGGTTTGGGGGAATGTGCTATGACCTGGCAGTTATTTTTGCTTTCCAGATCTTCCATGGTTATGTTTACCGGGAGATAGCTCTCTTAGTAGCAGCCTTCATGGCCGGTCTGAGCCTTGGTGGGTGGTTCATGAGCAGAAAGGTGGAAAGGGGGGTTAAATGGGGCCATTTAGTGGAGGTGGAAGGGGGTCTGGTAGCTCTATGGTTCTCTTTCCCCCTGATTCTCGTCGCCATCTACCGCTGGGGAGGGGAGGCAAGTGTTCCACTGCTTCTTCTTCTGAATGCCCTGGGAGGATTTATGGTGGGAATAGAATTTCCTCTTGCCAGCAAGATCTACTCAGAAAGGCACAAATTGAGTGAGACTGCAGGGATCATGTATGGGATGGATTTGGTGGGAGCCTTTCTGGGTTCAGTGCTCTACTCCGTAGCTCTCTTGCCTTCCATCGGGCTTGTGGGAAGCTGCTGGGTCGTAGGCTTGATCAAGCTGGGGAGCCTGGGCTTGGCCCTTCTGGGCTTTCGCAGAGCTAAGTGAATGGGCTTTTTGCTCGCTTTCCCAAACAACGCCAACTTTTGCCATTTAAAATCCCCTGTGGTATACTCTTATTTGCAAATCTACCCTTTTAAGGAGGATTATGGAGCAAGTTGAAGGTTTCGCGTTTTTCCCATCACCTCCGCGTTCTATAAAAGAGACTGGACTCAACTTAGGTTTTCTTGTGGACCTCGCTCTCAAAACTTTATACCTTGAAGGATTCCTCACCGGGGCTCAAATAGCCGATGCTCTTGCTCTCCCTTTCAATGGAGTAATGGATAGGGTGCTGGAATTCATGAGGCGGGAGCACCTCTGCGAGGTTAGGGGCAGTAAATCGGTAAGCGAGCGGGCTTTTGAATATGTTATAACCGAGAGAGGAAGCGAAAAGGCTAAGGAAGCCCTGGAACGCTCTCAATATATTGGTCCGGCTCCCGTGCCTTTTGAAGAGTACAGGAAAGCTATAAAAGCCCAGCCTCTCACTGTTGGAGCCATAACCCCTGAAAAGATCCGGAAAGCTCTGGCTCACCTTGTGTTGGGCGAGGATATATTACGTCAGATCGGCCCAGCTGTAACTCTGGGGCATTCTCTTTTCATTTTTGGGCCCCCTGGTAACGGTAAAACAGCTGTATCTGAGGCCATCGGCAGGCTCATCTCGGAAAGCACCATGTTCATCCCCTATGCCGTGGAAGTAGACGGTCATGTCATTAAAGTCTATGACAATCTCAACCACAAACTTGTGGTTCAAGGAGCTGAAGAGCTTATTCAGTACGACCGGCGTTGGCTTCTTGTACACAGGCCTTTCATAACGGTGGGAGGAGAACTTACCCTAGATAACCTGGACCTCATTTACAACGAAGTTACCAAATACTATGAAGCACCCATTCAGATGAAAGCCAACGGAGGAATGCTCCTCATTGATGACTTTGGCCGGCAACAAGTGCGCCCGCAGGATATATTAAACCGCTGGATTGTACCTTTGGAGAAACGGGTGGATTACCTGACCCTACATACGGGTCTCAAAATTGAGATACCCTTTGAAGTATTCATAGTCTTCTCCACTAATTTGCCTCCTACTCAGCTTGTGGACGAGGCCTTCTTGAGAAGGATAAGGTACAAATTAGAACTCAGAAACCCAACCTTTGAGGAATATCGCCTGATCTTCAGACGGGAATGCGAAGCTCGGGGCATTCCATACGATGAGAGCGCGCTGGTTTACTTGTTGAAAGAGTATTACATAAAGCATAAGGTGCCTCTTAGAGGCTGTCATCCCAGGGACCTCCTGGAGCAATTGGTGTCCATCGCCCGTTACACCAATAGGCCACCTCGTTTGACCAAAGAACTCATTGACGAAGCCTGGTCGGCGTACTACTTATCCATCCGGAAATAGGAGAAAAGGCTATGAAAAGGCTCTGGAGCCCATGGAGGATAAAATACATACTGGCCCCCAAGTCTCCGAATTGTGTCCTTTGCGAGAAGATGGCCGATAGTCACGACCGGGAGAATTACATCCTCTACCGGAGCAAGAAAGGCTGCATCATGCTTAACCTTTACCCTTACAACAGCGGCCACCTGATGGTGGTGCCGCTTAAGCATGTTCCCAGCCTCGAGAACTTGGACGAGGAAGAACTTCTGGACCTCGTGAACCTGACAGTGAAGGGTCTGGAAGCCTTACGCAGGGCTCTGAAACCGGAAGGGTTTAACATCGGTATAAACATCGGGAAGGCGGCAGGGGCCGGGATTGAAGACCACGTTCATATCCACATTGTCCCCCGTTGGGCGGGAGATACCAACTTTATGGCTGTTATATCTGAAACCAAAGTCATCCCGGAGCTGCTGGATCAAACGTATGAAAAGTTGATAGAACATTTCAGGGAGAAATAAGGATGGCTCATCCTCTTGTGGAACTCGCTCGTAAGACCATCGAAACATACATAAAAGAAGGTAAAGTCGTGGAACCCCCGAAGGAATTGACTCCTGAAATGAAGGAAAGAGCAGGAGTCTTCGTTTCTATCCACAAACACGGGGAACTGCGGGGTTGCATAGGAACCATTGAGCCCACTCAGCCCAACGTAGCCATGGAAGTAATACAGAATGCCATAAGCGCTGCCACCCGGGATCCCCGTTTCCCTCCAATAAGGCCTGAAGAGTTGCCGTATCTGGAGATAAAAGTTGATGTTCTTTCCCCTCCGGAGCCTGTTTCTGGCCCTGAGGAACTGGACCCTAAACGTTATGGTCTCATCGTCCAATCCCTTAAATATCCTTGGAGACGGGGGTTGCTTCTGCCGGACCTCCCAGGAATAGAAACGGTGGAGCAGCAGATTTATTGGACCCGGGTACACAAAGCTGGCATTACTGATCCCAACGAGCCGGTCCAGATGTTCAGGTTTGAAGTCAAAAGGTATACTTAGGAGGGAAAATGCCGTACGTGCCTCCCGCCCTTCTGAAAAAGCTTTACCTCAAAGGAAGTCTTACAAATACTGAAGAGGGTTTCTCCTTTAAGCTCAAGAACACATTGGCACCTGGCACCATTACCGCTTTCAGGGGCTTTGAGTTAGACGGGAAGCCTTGCCCCTTGGAGGACGTCTACCTCGTCTCTCCAGGCTCGGAAAAGCAAGCAACAGGGGTAGGAGCAAAGAGTCCGTTTCCCCTTGGGATCAACCAGGAAGTCACAATGTTAGTAAAAGGAATTAAGCTGGAGCCTGGTCCTCACAAAATCATTATTAAAGTGACTACAAAAGAGGTGGGAGATCTGGACATACCGATAGAGGATGAGGTCGTTGGATGAACTCCTCCACAAGGCATGGGAAGTAAGGAAGGCTAACTTCCCCTCGAAATTTTATGTTGATTATCCTTACCGGACCTTAGCTGTAAGTATAACCGGTAAATACTGCGCTCTTAACTGTGCCCACTGCGGTGGTTATTACATTGCTACCATGAAGTCCATTGAAGAGGCTTATCGCTACCGTGAATTTGTTTCAAGCCTCTTAATCTCTGGTGGATGTGACCGGGATGGCAAAGTTCCTGTCCTGGCGAAGTTAGAAGAAATAAAAAACCTTGCTCCAGGTCGCCGCCTGAATTGGCACGTGGGCTTCATAACCGAAGAAGAAGCCTTGGCCATAGCTCCATACGTCAGTGTGATCTCTTTTGATTTTGTGGGAGACGATGAAACCATCACTCGGGTTTACCGCCTGAGGAAAACCGTCCGGGATTATCTGGAAACATACCGGATGCTCCGGAAGCATTTCAGGGTAATCCCACACATCACCGTAGGCCTTGACGGCGGAGCGACGGGGCACGAGCGCAAAGCTCTTAGGCTTTTGGCACAGGAGGAAATTGATGGTCTTGTTTTTATAGTCTTTATCCCCACACCGGGGACCCCTTATGCTTCCAATTCTCCTCCACCGCCCGAAGAGGTAGCCTCTATCTTGGCCGAGGCCCGCCTTCTCTTTCCTACAGTTCCCATTGCATTGGGTTGCATGCGCCCCCATGGAGACTACAGAAAAGAACTTGATCCCTTGGCGGTGATAGCCGGCGTGAACCGCATTGTAAGTCCGGCAAGGGAAGCAATACGGAAAGCTTTGGAGCTTGGCTTGAGTATTGAGAAGACCTCAGAATGTTGTGCTCTTGACCTTTGAAGGATAATTGCAGTATTATTAGTGGGAAAACAGAGCGGGGGAAAAGATGGCTGGAATGATAAACCTGGAAAGGGAAAAAGCTCGTTTGCTTGAGGAAAGGGCGGAGGTGGAGAAGGAACTAGAGAAGCTCAAGGAAAGCCTAAAAAGCGAAATAGAGATTGATTTAAATGGCCTTTCTCCTGATCTTTATGAAAGGGATAAGACAGTGGCTCTGATAGAGAGCTTGGAATTTCGCCTTGCTTCCATAGACAGGGCCCTCAGAGCTATAGAAAGGGGCACATATGGTATATGTGAGCGCTGCGGTTCTCCCATAGACCCTGCTCGCCTTGAGGCAAAGCCCGATGCTACTCTTTGCCTCAAGTGTCAGGAAGATGTGGAGAAAATCCTCAAACGCAGGAGAATGGAAAGGGAACCTCTTTGACAAAAAGGCCCAATGTTGATAAAATTATCACAAATCGTGAAAAGGGGATTTCCCCCTTTTATTTTTGCCCTGGAGGTGAAAGATGAAGGGGATGGTGGAGATCCGCTGGCACGGGAGAGGAGGACAAGGAGTGGTGACGGCAGGTGAAATTCTAGCTGAGGCTGCCATGGAGGAGGGTAAATACTTCCAAGCTTTTCCTGACTATGGTCCCGAAAGGATGGGAGCTCCCGTGAGAGCTTACACCCGCATAAGTGATTCCCCCATTGAAATCCACTCCCAGATAGCCTCTCCCGATGTTGTGGTAGTGATAGATTCTACCCTCATTGGCCTTGTGAACGTGGCAGAGGGCCTGAAAAATGGGGGTGTTATTGTCCTGAATACAAGCCTTTCACCACAGGAGGTAAGAGAAAAACTGGGCATCGGGGATAAACCGGTCAAAGTCTTCACCGTTGACGCCTCCCGTATCGCTATAAAGCATTTTGGCCGAAACATCCCCAACACACCGATGCTTGGAGCTCTGGTTAAGGCCACCGGCCTTGTTTCCCTTGAAAGCATAATTCGGTTGACAGAGGAGAGGCTCGGCACAAAAGTGGCGGATAATATCGTGCAGGCCAATGTCCAGGCTATAAAGGAAGCCTATGAGTCTGTAAAGGAGGGTTAAAATGTCCGGACTTAAAGGATGGAAGGAGTTGCCTATCGGCGGAGTTGTCCTGGAAGCTGGAAGCTCTGTCAATTACATAACTGGAACTTGGCGTAACCAGCGTCCAGTCCGGGATGAAGAAAAGTGCACCCACTGCATGATCTGCTGGGTTTACTGCCCCGATTCGGCTGTGATTGTGAAGGATGGGAAAGTAGTGGGCTTTGACTACGACCACTGCAAGGGCTGTGGCATCTGCGCCCACGAGTGTCCTGTTAAAGTGGAAGCTCATGCCGCAACCGGGAAACCTGGGAAAGTCATTCAGATGGTGATGGAGGTGTAAAATGGCGGCCAAGGGGATAGTCAAGGCCCTTGATGGAGCTAAAGCTGTAGCTGAAGCCATGCGCCAGATAGAGCCAGACGTGGTGGCGGCTTATCCCATTACCCCTCAGACGGAGATCGTCCAGACATTCTCCCAGTTTGTGGCTGATGGCATCGTGGATACGGAATTTATACCTGCAGAATCGGAGCACGCTGCCATGAGCGCATGCATCGGAGCGGCAGCGGCTGGAGCCAGGGTCATGACGGCTACCGCTGCTAACGGTCTGGCTCTAATGTGGGAAACCCTCTACATAGCTGCTTCAATGCGCCTGCCCATAGTGATGAGCGTAGTTAACAGGGCTCTATCCGCTCCCTTGAACATCCACTGCGATCACTCCGATTCCATGGGGGCAAGGGATTCCGGATGGATTCATATCTTTTCCGAAAACCCCCAGGAAGCTTACGATAACACTATCCAAGCCGTTCGCATTGCCGAGCATCCCGATATCCTCTTGCCGGTGATGTCCATGCAAGATGGCTTCATAACCGGGCACGGAATGGAGAGAGTGGAAATCCTCGAAGACAAGGCGGTTAAAGAGTTTGTGGGCGAGTACAAGCCCTCTTACTCTCTATTGGATATAGATGAGCCCAAAACTTTTGGAGCCTGGGCCTTCTACGATTACTACTTTGAGTTCAAGCGCCAGCAGACCGAAGCCATGTCAAAAGTCCCTCAGGTCGTAAGGGAAGTGGGCAGGGAGTACGGCGAGCTTTCCGGCCGGTATTACGATCTCTTTTCAGCTTACGAACTGGATGATGCGGAGGTAGCTATCGTTGTTCTGGCTTCCACTGCTGGGACGGCGCGAGTTGTAGTGAGGAAACTTCGCCAGGAGGGGATTAAAGTCGGACTCCTCAAGCCCAGGCTATATAGGCCTTTCCCTGGCAAAGAGCTGGTAGAAGCCCTAAAGCATGTGAAGGTCATCGGGGTTATGGACCGTTCTATAGCTTTCGGTTCCATCGAAGGGTGTGGTCCTCTGTTCCTGGACCTGTGCACCTCTTTCTATGTCTATAGCAACGGGAACAGGCCTCAAATTGTGGATTACATCTTTGGCCTTGGTGGCAGGGATATCAACCCCGAGCAGATTGAGGGGATGGTCAGGAAGTTGCTCCGCATTGCCGAAACAGGGGAAGTTAGCCAGAGGGTTGACTATATAGGCCTGAGGGAATAAACAGGGGAGGGGTTAAAATGGCCGTTGAAACGAGGATAAATCTGAAAGAATTGGCAAGCAAACCGGAGAAATTTGCTCCTGGCCACAGGCTTTGCGCCGGTTGCGCCGAGGGTATAATTGTCCGGCAAGTTCTCAACGCCATTGACGATCCCGTGGTCATCGCTACCGCCACCGGTTGTCTGGAAGTTGCCACCTCTATGTACCCCAACACTGCGTGGCGTGTGCCTTGGATCCACAACGCCTTTGAAAACGCTGCTACCACGGCAGCGGGTGCCGAAGCCGCCTACAAAGTTCTGGTCCGCAAGGGGAAGATACCCGACCGCAACATTAAATTCCTGGTGTTCGGTGGCGATGGTGCCACTTACGATATCGGTCTGCAGTGGATCTCGGGGGCCTTTGAGCGGGGGCACCGCATCGTTTACATTTGTTTGAACAATGAAGCCTACATGAACACAGGAATCCAGCGGTCCAGCGCCACCCCCACTGGAGCCCACACCACCACATCCCCTGCCGGGGAAGTGATGCCCGGCAAACTCCAGTGGCGCAAGCCGATTACGGAAATAATGGCCGCCCACAATATCCCTTATGTAGCTCAGGCCTCCCCGAGCCACTGGCGGGACCTCATGATAAAGGTGCGCAAGGCTGTGGCCGCTGATGGTCCAGCTTTCATAAACGTGTTTTCCGACTGCAACCGGGGCTGGCGCCACGATACCGCCACGACCATTGAGGTTTCCAGATTAGCGGTTGAAACCTGTTACTGGCCTCTCTTTGAAGTCGAGAACGGGGTTTGGAAACTCAACTACAAGCCTAAGGAGAAGAAGCCGATAGAAGAATGGCTGAAGATGCAAGGTCGGTTCCGCCACCTCTTTCAGCCCAAGTTCCGCCACCTTATCGATGAAATACAGGCCAGAATTGACCAAGAATGGGAGAAGCTCTTGGAACGCTGCGGCGAGAAGTAAGGGTGCGCCAGCCCTCGGATGAAGGTAGGGCCTCCTGCTGGAAAGGAGCGGGAGGCCTTTTCGTTTTCTTCTGTAATTAAGCGATTTGAGAAAATCACTCGGGGTTAAATTTGCAGTGCTCTGCTCGGCCGAAGAGGACGAAAGTCAAAAGTGAAGCGAAAAGGTAAGTGGTCCCAGTGGTCAGGAAAAGGGGTGAGAACCCAAACGAACGCTGAACTAACCCGCTGATGCCAGGTCCGATGCTCTGGCCTATTGAGTAGGCTACTCCGATCATTGCCCCAACAGTCCCGCGCTCTTCCCTCCGCACCCTTTCCATAGCGAAGGCAGTGTAGAGGGGGGCAGCCATGTTCATCAGCATTGTCCGGAGCCAGAAAGCTGCAATTGCCACGGGCAGCACCGGGACAAACCCCAAGGTCAGTAAGAAAGGCAGCGATGCTAACTGAGTTAGGACGACAGTGCGAATTTTGCCGAATCTCTCTGCCAAAATTGGCGAAAGGAAAGCGGCAAGCCCTGTCAACAGTTGAGACACCGCAAAGATCAAGCCCAACAGGCTATCGGGAACTCGGAACTTCTGCTTGAAGAAAATATTAAGGTAGGGGATGAGAAGGCTTGCCCCCAGAGCGATGATGAATTCCGGGATAAGCAGGGCGAGTATGTCTTTACGGATAGGAAATTTCTGCAAGGAAAGGCGCTCTTTGTCCTGAGCTGTTCGGTGCCTCGGCTTTTCCTGTATCATTAGTAGAGGAAATAAGGCAAGAGCAATTATACCTTCAGCGCTGAGGAGCGTGGCACGGTATGCTGTTGCGCTCTCGGGATGAACCTGCAGTAAACGGCCGAAGAGGGCCGGTAAAGGTCCACCTATGAGGCTGCCTAGAAAGCCCATCAGCAGAGATAGGCTGGAATGCAGGCTGAAGAGGGTTGGGCGTTCGTCCTCGGTAGCGTTTTCGGCCATGAAAGCTGGTCCGGCAGCCAAGAAAAGGGCATTGCCTGCGCCGTAGAAAACAGCTGCAACGATCAAAGGCCAATCTGTAGGCGAGAGAGCGAGGAGCAGCGTGCTGAGAGTGGAGAATAGGGCCCCAAGCAACATCGCCTTCTTCTGCCCTATCCGGTCCACCAAAATGCCCATCGGTAAGCCGAGGACAAGCGCTGCAAAGCTCATTGTGGACATAAGCAGGCCAAGGAAAGCTTCATCGTTGCCGCGTGTCAGAATAAATAGGTTGAGGAACAAAAGGAAAATGCCGTTCCCCAGCGAAACGACAGAGATAGTTAAGAGGAAAAGCTTGGCGTTCTTGCTTAGCCCAGCGATCCGGTAGAATTGGCGGGTGAGAACGTTCATAGTCTAATCCTAGATTCCAGAACTGTCTTCGAGTTCTCTACGGCAGGTTATCATCTGGAAATTTAGGCTCAGTTCGAAGTATTTTCTAATGAATGACTTAATGTTTGTCAAGTTGAGGTAAAAACTGCCGCCAATGAAAAACTTTCGGGGGCAGTAAGTTGACATTTTCTACGATGTCGGGCCGAGTTTAGCCGCTATGTGATGGTTAGCATGGCTTTCGTTGACGGGTTATGGCTTTTGGACTAAAATTCAAGAGGCAATCGGGATTAAAACTTGGAGGTAAAATAATGCCCGCCATCTTGGTTGTCGGGGCTCAGTGGGGAGATGAAGGTAAGGGTAAGATTACGGATCTGCTGGCCCAGGAAGCAGATATTGTAGCTCGCTACAACGGAGGCGACAACGCTGGCCACACAGTAGTGTTCAGAGGTCAGACTTTCCGCCTGCATCATATCCCATCGGGCATATTGTATCCAGAGGTGATCTGCATACTGGGAAATGGGATGGTGGTTAACCCTGAGCGTCTCTGCCAAGAGCTGGATGAGCTGGCGTCAAGAGGGGTTGATGTTTCCCCTCACCGCCTAAAGATAAGCGGGCGTGCCCATCTTGTTCTCCCTATCCACATAGCTCTGGACAAGGCTGAGGAGGCAATTCGGGGTGAGAGGGCTATAGGAACCACTTATAGGGGTATAGGTCCCGCTTACTCCGAAAAATTCGCCCGCCGCGGCTTAAGAGTCGCTGATATGCTGGAGGAAGGATTCGGGGAAAAGTTGGAAAAGGCTGTGGAGAGGGTCAATCGGCTCTTGGAATTGTATGGATTTGAAACCTTGGACCCCACTTCGGTAGTCCAGAAGCAACTTGAATATGCCCGTCGCCTTGCCCCATATATCGATGACACTTCTTGGCTTCTCAATAAAGCTTTGAGGGAAGGCAAAAAGGTGCTGTGCGAAGGTGCTCAGGGGACCTTTCTAGATATAGACCATGGGACGTACCCTTACGTTACCAGCTCATACCCTACCGCAGGCGGTGCGATGGTTGGACTCGGAATCGGGCCGAAGTGGGTGGAAAAGGTAATAGGGGTCACAAAAGCTTATACCACCCGTGTAGGTGGGGGGCCTTTCCCTACGGAGCTCACTGATGAAATCGGGAACCATTTGGCTGAGGTTGGCCGGGAGTACGGGACCACCACTGGGCGTCGGCGGCGCACGGGCTGGCTCGATCTGGTAGCTCTGCGTTATGCTGTGATGGTCAATGACATTACAGAGCTGGCGGTAACTAAGCTGGATATCCTCACTGGGATTGACCCCATTAAGGTCTGCGTGGCCTACAGAGTGCGGGGGGAAGAGGTGAATTGGTTTCCCTTTTCCACTGAAGCGCTCTTTCAGTGCGAGCCTGTTTACACAGAATTGCCGGGGTGGAGAGAAGAGATATCCAACGTCAGAAGGTTTGAGGAACTTCCAATTCAGGCTCAGGATTATATTCGATTTATAGAAGGCATGGTAGGGGTACCAATAAAGATAATTTCAGTTGGACCTGAAAGGGAACAGACCCTTTTCCGCTGCTGAATTTAGACCTCCTCCACCGGTTTTGGGTTCGCCTCTGCTCGTAAGGCCGGTTGTGGAAAGTGACAGCTCCTGAGAGGACAATCAGGGGTGGGCTGTGTAAATCCATTGCAGGTTAACTTTTAGCTTAGTGTTAGCAAGGTTGGTTTAAGGAAGCCAAAATGGGCATTATATTGCTAAAAATTTGCCCTCCACCCTTTAGTGTGGTATAATCTTTTAGAAAGCGTAAAGATGGAAAAGATGAGAGAATTAATCCGCAAAATAGTCCGCACTGCGGGAGAAGTCCTCTACGGGATGACAGTTTACGATATGGTGGTGGAGCTCCGCAAGCAAATTGGAGCAATGGAGAATTTTTTTATTTTCATCGTCTTTGGAGACGTGCTGGGAGTTCCCATCCTCCCCACTTACTATTCACTCCGACTTTTCCCTTA
The DNA here is from genome assembly GCA_042408195.1 of Anaerolineae bacterium. Lineage (GTDB taxonomy): Bacteria > Chloroflexota > Anaerolineae > SpSt-600 > SpSt-600 > SpSt-600. Next base: position 23,100 of record JBHOQL010000012.1, on the reverse strand, counting down.
CGTTCTGCCAAAACTCAGCAGTTGGAAAAAAAGAACCCTGAGGGAAAGGGATATTACGGAAATCTTTGCCGAAGAAATTGGCTAAAGGAGGTGAATTATGTCCGAGGAAAAAGGCTTCAGGAGGTTCCTTGACTCCGTTCTTGAGTTCCTCTACGGAATGGCTGGGCACGATATGACCAGGTTCGCCCTCAAGACCAGGGGGAGCATGGAGCACCTCTTCATCTTAATCACTATGGGCGATATGCTGGGTGTCCCGATCTTGCCCCCCTATTATTCCCTGCGCATCTTACCCTATGTTGTCCCTCAGATTGCTACTTGGAAGCGCAGGATGCTCAGAGAGCGCGACCTTACCGATGCCCTGGCCTGATACCACTCTTGGAGGTGAAACATGAGTTTGGCAAAAGTTTTCGAACAGCACCCTGAACGCCGTTACATTGAGTTTGGAGGAAAGGGAGGGCTTGGCAAAACCACCCTTTCCGCCGCTACCGCTTACTGGCTGGCTAAAAAGGGCTACAAGGTTCTGGTCTTCTCCGTGGACCCGCAGGCGAGTCTGTCGGACATTTTCCAACGGGATATCTTCGGCAAAGGGGCTGTAGAGATAATCCCAGGGCTTTTCGCGCAAGAAATTGATGCCGATAAGCGCATAAAGGAATATCAGGACGAAATTAGGCAGAAGATTATAGATATGTATGGGCTGGACAAGGTTCCCGACGAAATAGAAAGATACATCCAAGCTGCCGCCGCTGAGCCGGCTATGGAGGAGAGTGCCATTTTTGACCAGGTTGTGGATATCGTGGTCAAAGGCGATTACGATTACTACATTTACGACCTAGTTCCCCTTGGCCACGCGCTCTACTACCTGAGCATGGCTACTGTGTATGACCAGTGGATTGATAAAATTACTAAACTAAGGCAGGAAATGGAGGAATACTCCAAAGTTGCCGCCATAATGCAGCGCAAGAGGGAGTTCGAAGAGGATAAGATCCTCCGAGAGCTCCAGGAAATTCGCTACCGTATAAATACTTCCTCCAGCATCCTGACCGACCGGGAAAAGACGGCCTTTTTCTTTGTGATTATCCCAGAAGAAATGGCCATTCTAGATACCGAGAAAGCGGCTAAGCTCTTCGCTAAGTATAAAGTCCCCATTTCTGGCTACGTAGTCAACCGCGTCCTACCAGCGGAGCTGGAGCACCAGAATATCCCCGAATATCTCCGCTATCGTTTGGAAATGCAGAAAAAGCACCTTGCCACTATAAAGGAGAAGTTTGGCGATCAGGTTCTGGCCTACGTCCCGGAGTTTGAGCGGGACATAACTGGCCTGGAAATGATCCACCGCGTCGCCGAGGTTCTTTTCGGCAAGATCGAATGAGGGGAGGGGTAAAGCCATGCTGAAGATTGAGAAAGACTTGCTTCAATTCATGAAAGAGCACCCAAGACTGAAATACGTGTTCTTCGGTGGTAAAGGAGGGGTTGGAAAGACGGTGCTGGCGGGAGCAGCTGCTCTCTGGTTCGCCCAGCAAGGCAAACATACTCTCTTGGCATCTACCAACCCCGTCCACAGCTTGACCAGCCTTCTTGACCAAAATGTGTTCGGGAAGCCGACCCCGGTTGAGGGAGTTTCCAACCTTATAGCCTATGAGATTGACACCAAAGATACCATTGAGCGTTCCAAGAAGGAAATCCGGGAGAAAATTGAGTGGTTTCTCAAGTACGCCGACATCAAGACGAGGGCTGATGAGTTCGTGGAATCGGCCACCATGAACCCAGCCTTTGAAGAGTCCGCCATGTTTGAGAACATGGTGGATCTTATGTTCAAGGATGAATATGAGGTTTACGTCTTTGATACCGCTCCTACTGCCAACGCTCGTCGGCTCCTGGGCATGTCCAGCGTTTATTCCCTGTGGGTTGATAAGATGGTAGAAAGCCGGAAGGAGGCCCAGTCCCTCCGTAAGCTCCTTTCCTTTACTAAGAAGGAAGAGAAAGACCCACTCATGGACTATCTCCTCAATTTTAGGGACAGGATAAACAAGGCAAAGGCTCTCCTTACTGATCCCGAAAAGACGGCTTTCTTCTTTGTGACTTTACCCGAGGCTCTCCCGATCGCCGTCATCCGCCGTTTTATAAACTGGTTCCGGGACTTCGGCATCCCCATAGGCGGAGTTATTGTCAACATGGTGATTGACAAGAACGCAGTTGGGGAAAACCCACCAGAGTTTGTCCTGAACCGAATAGCTGCTCAGGAGCATTACCTCAAAATCATTGAAGAACTCTTCAACGGAATGGTCAGAGCCATTATCCCCCTCTACGAAACCGAAGTGCGGGGTGTGGAGATGCTGAAGAGGACGGCCAAGGACCTCTTCGGAGAATAAAGGAGGGTATAAGGGCCATTTCCGCACCGTCCCTAATACGAAAGGAAATGGCCCTTTTTCTTATAGGATTATCGTAATGGTTGAGGGGGAAAGAGAGCTGGTGGAAAGAGCCCGCAAGGGCGACCTGGAGGCCTTTAATTCTCTGGTAATAGCTTACCAGAATATAGCTTACAACGCTGCCTTCCGCATCCTGGGAAACTACCACGATGCATCTGATGTCGTTCAGGAAGCCTTTATAAAAGCATTCAGAGGGATCGGTAAATTCAAGGGTGGCTCTTTCAAAACATGGCTCCTTCGGATTGTGACTAACGCCTGTAAGGACGCCCTTAGGGCTTCCAAGAGGAGGCCGACTTCCCCCCTTTACCCCCGGGAAGTTGAGCCCGATAGGGTTGCTCTCTTGACCGAAAAGGAAAACCCTGAAAACTACGCTGAAAAACAGGAGCTTGCCCGGCTCATCCAGCAGGCTTTAGATTCACTGCCTTTCGATCAGAAGGCAGTGATCGTGCTTTCGGACCTGGAAGGCCTTAATTACCAAGAAATATCCGAAGTGCTTGGAATACCTCTGGGCACCGTGAAATCGCGCTTGAGCAGAGCTAGGGTCAGAGTAAAGGAATACCTTATAGCTCACCAGGAACTTTTGCCTCCGCGCTATCGTCTTAAACCTAAGAGGTAGTCAAAATGTTCAGTCGGAAGCATGATCGGATAAAAGCCCTTCTCCCTCTTTACGAAGACAAGGAGCTCTCTCCGGAGGAGAGGAGGCTGGTGGAAGGGCATTTGAAAATCTGCGATGAGTGCCGGGCGGAGTGGGATAGCCTTCGCTGGGCGGTTTCCCTTCTGAAAGAGGTTCCACGGGTCCCGGCACCCCGCTCCTTTGTCGTCAGGGCTACCGCCGTGGAAAGGGTTCAGGTTCCGGTAGGTTTCTATGTGGCAAGGGCTTTCACTGCTCTAGCCGCTGCTCTTTTCATCCTGTTGCTGGGGTTTGACCTCTTGATGGCCAAGTTTGCCGTTGCCCGTGTCCCAGTATATGCCCCTATCGCGACAGAAGTGCCATCTCCCGAGTTTGAAAGGATAAAGAGTGTGCCCATAGCGCCGTTTGTGACTAAAGATAAGGAGATTAGCCAGGCTGAAAAACCTTCTCCTGAAAGTCCTATCCCTTTACCCACCCAAACACCGACTCCTTTGCCGGAGAGAAGCTCTAGGCTTCCGTTGCGTTGGTTACCTTGGGAAATAGCGCTTGGGTTAAGCGCGATAGCTGGGGGCGTCGCTTCGTTCATCCTGAATAGGAGGAGATAAAATTGCCGGAGCTGCCTGAAGCGGAAACCATTGTCCGAGATCTGAAGCCCTTTCTGGAAGGTAGGCAAATCGCCGAAGTGGAAATCTTAAGGCCAGAGCTTACTGTAGGGCTTTCGCCTGAGGTTTTAAAGGGAAAAACCATAAACAAGGTCAAAAGGAGGGGTAAATTCATAATCTTGGAGCTTTCCGATGGCTCTGGCCTGATATTTCACCTCAGGTTGACAGGAAGACTTTACCTCAATTCCGCCCTTCTCGCTTCTTCAATATTGACTATCCGGACTGAGGGCGGCGCTTCTCTTTCCCTCTACGATCCCAGGAGGCTTGCGCGAGCTTATTGGCATCCGGCTCCGGATGAATTCTTGCGATTCCTGGGACCGGAACCGTTGGATGAAAGTTTCACACCTGAGGATTTGCACCAGATTTTGGATGGCAAAAGGGCTTCGGTAAAGGCCGTGCTTTTGGATCAGCGAAATCTGGCCGGGCTGGGAAACATTTACGCTGACGAAGCCCTCTTCTTGGCAGGCATACATCCCCGCCGCCCTGCTTCTTCACTCTCAGTGGAAGAAATTCACAGGCTCTACGGGGCTATCCGTGAAGTTCTGGAGAAAGGCATTGAAAGGCGGGGCACCACTTTCAGCACTTACAGGGATGCTTTTGGGAGGAAAGGGGAGAACCAATTGAGTTTAAATGTCTTCAGACGGACAGGGAAACCTTGTCCTCGCTGCGGGACGCCGATAGAGCGCATTAGGGTTGCCGGTAGAAGCTCTCATTTTTGCCCCAGATGTCAGCCCCTATGAGGTGAAACCATGGAGATTATTCGCTCTTTTGTGGCCATTGAACTGGATGATAAGGCCCTGGAATGGTTGAAGAATGTCCAGGAGCGCCTGAAGGCAGAACTTCCCCAGGGAGTTATACGTTGGGTCAATCCTGAGGGCATTCATCTGACCCTCAAGTTTCTGGGCGAAATCCCTCGCAGCAGAGTTAAGGCCGTTGAGGAGGTTCTGCAGGAAGTGAGCCTTAGGCATCGCCCCTTCCGGTTTGCCTACGGGGGCCTAGGCTGTTTCCCATCCCTTTCCCACCCCAATGTTGTGTGGGTAGGGGTTGATGAGAAGACGGGAGCCCTTAAAGCTCTGCAGCAAGATGTGGAGAGGAGCCTTGCAAAGCTCGGCTTTAGGCCTGAGGACAAACCTTTTTCTCCGCACCTCACCTTAGGAAGGGTAAACAAAGGAGTCACCAATGCCGAGAGGAAACGCCTGGCAGAATACATAAAAGCGGGGAAGGTGGGAAGTGGGGGTGAGGTCCTTGTGAAAGCTATTAGCCTGATGAAAAGTGACCTTCTCCCAACGGGCGCTGTTTACACTCGCCTAGCTCTGTTTTCCCTGAAAACCAGTGTGTAATTTGGGGTTGTTTAGCCCGACCATTATTTACTGCCCAGCTTTGCTGCAGTTCAGGAAAATAATTTTTTTCCCCCGTTGGCTTTAGCTCTCGCTTCCTTTTTGTCTTCCTAACGGGACACCTCCAGACCCCAGGAGAGGTAGGGGAGGTTTTACCCGTGGTTTTGTCTATCCTTGAGGGCTTTGGGTGCGGAGTAATTGAGAGCCCCATTCGTAGGTGGGCTATAGAGGCTTGCCTTTCTCTTCATGGGCTAACGAATAACGGCCAGCAAAATCAGGCCGAGGCCAATTAAAAGGAAAGCGATTCCCACAAACCAAAGCTTACCCAAGGTGAAGACTTGCCTTTGATGGGCTCGGTGGAATTCGTAGCCTTCATCAAGCCTTTCCAAGGGTTCGGGTTCTATTCCTTTGACCCTCCTGAGCCACCAGGCCCGGGGGCAAAAGACGTATTCTCCAACATCGCTAACCCTTATCACCGGTTCCTTTGAGCCATTCATTCCTTGCCTTCTCCAAGCTCAGCCGCAGAAGGTAATTCTCATAGGCGGCCGTCAAATCACTTCTGGTCCTTTCCACTACACCACGCACCATATCTCCTGTGTGCCTAAGCCCTCCCGTCAGGGCATCGGGGAAGTCCATGGTCATCAGGATGGCGTAGACTTCGTCCATGATGTCAAGGAGCTCTTCTCCCCTGGCGAATTCATCCTTCCGGATCAGGTCCAGGATGTAGCGGCGGAGCTCGCCCATGGCTTCCCCGAGGCCTCGGAGATAGGTGTCGTGCTCAACACCGAGATCCCTTGGGCCAGGTACAACTTCTTTGAGGAGGAGGCTGCGCACCAGCGAAGCTTCTACGAACTCTTTGAGGGCATCCTGAGCATATCCGCTGTAGTAGAGGTCGGGATAAGCTCCGGCTAAATCCTTTAAGCGGGAAGCGAGCTCACCTGCCTTCTTCAACAGGGCAGAGGCGTTTTCCCACTCCTCGCGGTGGCATGCCCTTATGGCCAAAGCGCAGTGCCTGGTGAGCTCCCTTGCATCGGCCAGAGCCTTTTCCCTGGCATCGTTCTTCCGGCTGAAGATCTCCCTTGCCTCTTCCGCGAATTTCCGCAGGGATTCTATCACCTCGCCAGCGTAGCTCATGATTTCCTCCGGAAGAAATGGAGGATGAAGAAAACCGTCAGCGCGACTACTAGAGCTATCCCGGCTATGAGCCAGGCCAAGGCCAGAACGAGACTCACACAACCCGCGAAAATTCCCAAATCAAACTGAGGGGAATTCTCCCCTGAGAAACGACACCCCCCTGTAAGGAGAACCAACAGCGGGGAAAGCAAAATGATCTTTTTCCATTGTCGAGACCGCAAAAAGGTCTTTTGCTGCCGAAAGCAGGGCACGTAGGGCCACTGTGTCGATGTAAAACTTTGCGCTTTCGATATTTCTGCGATGAGTTTTTGTGGTGAAGTCATTGTTTCTCCTCCATGGACCTGCCAGCGCGGGCAAACTCTTCCACCGCTTGCAGCGATAGAGGATGATCGGCCATGGCTCTGAGCAGAGACCAGGGAACGGTCACGTGGTGGGCACCACAGTTCATGACGGCCAGCACTTCTTCCACTGATTTCAGGCTTGCTGCTATTATCTGGACCGGCGAGCCCTGAAGCACACGGGAAATCTGAGTCACCAGCTCCAGACCGTCGATCCCCTGACGCGTTGCCCTATTTACGTAGGGGATGACGTAGAAAGCCCCTGCTTCCCTGGCCAAAATGGCCTGCGAAGGGCTGTAAACGGCCGTGAGGGCACACCGCCATCCTTTCCCAGCGAGGTCTGAAAGGAGCTTGAACCCCTCCCAAGTGGCTGGAATCTTGGGGACTAAGATCGGACCTGCAATTTCTCGTATCCTGTTTAGTTCTTCTCGGGCCTCTTCAATGCCGGTGGAGAAAGGCTGGTAAAAGAGTTCTTCAGGCCAGAACTCGCAGATGGCTGCGACAATCTCTTCAGGTTTCCGGCCTGTACGAGCAATCAGGGCAGGATTGGTGGTCACCCCCCGCACTATGCCTGAGGAAAGGGCTTCTCGCACTTCTTCCAGGTCTGCGGAATCCAAGTAGATAGCCATCTCCACCTCCTCAGGCGCAGAATCGCTTCACTATCTTATAGAGTGACCTTACTCCGAAAATAAGGCTATCGACGGAAACGCGCTCGTTGTGGCTGTGAGCTAGCTCCAGAAAGTTGCACTTAGGGTCGTATTTCATCGGAGAGAAGCCGTAGACCTTAACTCCCCTCTTGGCGAGGAAACGGCTATCAGTGGTGGCAGGAAGCATGAACGGAATAACTTTAGCCTGGGGGTCCTCCTCGGCTATGACCTCTTGGAATATGCGGAATAGTTCAGTTTCGTAATGGGTTTCAAAGGGTTCGGGTTCCATAAGCACTTCTATCTCTACATCAGGTCCGAGGTAGGGTCGGATTTCGGCTAGGAGGGTTTCCTTTGTCTGGCCTGGGAGGACGCGACAGTCCACCTCTGCTTCAGCCTCTGAAGGGATAACGTTGGTCTTCTGGCCGGCCCTAAGGACAGTAGGGGTGGCTGTGTTGTGGAGGAGAGCCTTGAAAATTGGGGCGATGTTTTTAGGCAGGCGCTTAAGGATTAGAGGTTCAAAAAGGGGGTTGAGGATGAGGGGTAAAAGTAAAGAATTCGGGAATTTCTGGTCTCTGGCAAGAATTTTAATGAAACGTTCGACAGTCGCCGTGCGGTGCATGGGCAGGCGAGCTTTACCTAGCCGGGCCAGAGCTTCTACCAATTTGAGGACAGCGTTATCGTCCACTGGTCTGGAAGCGTGGCCAGCCTTTCCCTTTGTCCTGACCTTTATCCAGCAGGGGCTTTTTTCCGCAGTATCGCACACGTAGTACCGGTGGCCTGCGAACTCAATCCCATAGCCTCCCCCTTCGTTTATGGCATATTCACAGGCCAGAAGCTCTGGGTGGTTGTCCAGGAGCCACTTCACACCCATTATTCCACCCATTTCCTCATCGGCGGTGGCGGCCAAGATAATATCTCGCTTCAGGCTCAGGCCCTCCCTTTTAGCTTGGATGAGGCACATCATTTCCATAACCGTGAGATTTTTTGTGTCCACCGCCCCTCTTCCCCAGATGTAGCCATCCACGAGTTCCCCGCCAAAGGGGTCCCGTTCCCACTTAGCCTCTTCCACTGGAACCACATCGAGGTGGGATAAAAGCAACAGCGGTCCTCCATCCCCCTTGCCCCTCAACCGAGCGATGACGTTTCCCCGCCCCGGGGCCGACTCTATCACCTTGACTTCAATTCCTTCCTGGTTCAGAACATCGGCCACGTATTCGGCAGCAAGGGTCTCGTTCCCCGGAGGGTTGACAGTCTTTATGCGGATGAGCTCCTGGAGGTGTTTTACGGCTTCATCCCTTATTTCCATGGTGCCTCCTCCTGAGGGATTTTGGGATAAAACTTTCGGCGCTGGAGCCACTTTATCGGTACTTTCAGATTGAAGAGTTCTATAAGCCGGTTAATTTCTTCCGCTTCCTCCTCAAGCCAACGGCGCTCACTGCTTTCGCCCTTCTGCAAGGAACGGGCTTTTCTGTGCCAGTTCTCCATCCTCTCTCGGATTTCGTTATCCAATGCAATCCAGTCCGGCACAAAGCCTGCATCGGCCAGGATTTTGAAGGCGAGTCGCCATTCAGGGGGAGTAAATGGGTAATCTTCCAAGATGAGCGGTTGCCCCTTCCCCGGGAGGTTATCGAATTCGCCTCTGGCGATGGCTTCCCTTATTTTTTCCTCTACGATTACGATTTCTCCCCAGTCCATCAAATTCCCCACTTTTCCAGCATATCTTCGGTTATGGCATTGGCCCTGCAAATGCGGGCGTAAAGTTCGCCGCTGGGCCTTATCTTCCTCTCTTGTGTCTTTTCATTTAGGGCGATGAGGCCGAAGCGTCGGCTCCAGCCTTCTGCCCACTCGAAGTTATCTACCAGAGTCCAGAAGAAATAACCCTTCACCGGAGCACCTTCTTGGATAGCCCTCCATAGGGCAAGGAGGTGCTGAAGTAGGAAACGGGGACGGATCTCATCGGTATTATCAGGACAACCGTTCTCGGTTACGTAAATGGGCTTTCCGAAAGCGGATAGTTTAATAAGTAAGCGGTAGAGGCCATCGGGGTAGTATTCTCCCCAGTCCTCAGGTCCCTTTTCTCCTCCGGGGGATGGAAAGCGCCTGACAAAAAATTCTCCAGGCCTGCGGAAGTCAAAAGCTACCAAATCCCGGACGTAGTAGTTTATCCCAGAGTAATCAATAGTATTGGCCAATTTATCCACTTTTTCCCCTTTCCCTAAGGGGAAAGCAAGCCTGCCTTCGGTCACGGCCTTCAGGAAGAGCCAGTTGAAGGCGAAATCCAGCAGCTTTCCCATAGCCCTGTCGAGGGGCGAGGAAGGGTTTGCGGGGTCAAATATGCGCATATTGTAGGCCAGACCAACGGAGGCTTCGGGCTGGAGGCGATGGATGGCATGATAAGCGGCTGCATGGGCTTCGGCCATGTGCCTCAAGACCTTGAAGGCCAGAGCGAAGTCTTTCTTCTGGGGAGGCCAGTAGGCGATTATATAACCTTCGTAGATGTAAACGTTAGGCTCGTTGATTGTACACCACAAGTCGCACAGGTCCCCGAGGACATCTACCACTTTAGTGACGAAACGCTCGAATAGGGGGATCACTTCTCGGTTTTCCCATCCTCCCTTAGCTACCAGCCAGCGGGGATTGGTGAAGTGGTGCAGGGTTACCATGGGCTTCAAGCCGTTCTGGCGCATGAATTCCAAGAGTTTCCGGTAGCGGGCAAGGGCTTGCTCGTTCCATTTCCCTTCCTCGGGCTCTATCCGGCTCCATTCCACCGAAAGTCGGTGGGCATTCTGTCCCATTTGGGCGGCGATGGCGAGGTCTTCCTCGGCTCTGTTCCACCAATCGCAGGCAGCGCCTGAGGTGGACCCATCCTTTATGTGGCCAGGGGTTTTCTCCCACTGCCACCAATCGTTGTTCTCGTTGTATCCCTCCACTTGGTGGGCACTGGTTGCAGTTCCCCAGAGGAAACCAATGGGAAAGGAATACATGGTTTTTCCTCCTGTCTCAATGTAAAGCAGAGGCACGCCTCAATTGGTGAAAGAGAGCGAACATTTCCTTTTCTATTCCCTCCAGCGTTCGAGGTTGAGCGGCCACCCATTCGGCCATCCGCTGGGCCATTTGGGCCACCTGTTCTGTCATTTGTCGGATGAATTCTTCTTGCTGGAAAGGGGGACGACGGAACATTGAGCACCTTCAGAGGTATCATGCTACCTTCTGCCCAGAAAGCAATCCTCTTAACTTGCCCAGCAACTTACTGACAAATCATGCGTGCACCTAATTATATGGTGAAACAAAAGCTAAAGCAAGGAAGCGGATCTCCTGCGCTGGGAACAGACTGTGAACCCATGCTGCTCCTGGGGGCGTATCCTCCTTGCCCTTTGACCCTTGTTCTTGTTGCCCACCCCTGCAGGCTTTTGGTTTGCAGTGGCCTGAGGTCCCACTCGTGGCGGTCTGCGAGAGGTAGTAATTCGTTCCCAACCTTGCGTCGGAGGTGGTTACTAGAGATCGGGGTGGTCTGGCTTCAATTTGCGAAGAGGATCTTCAGGGTTTTAATCTCGCATGCTCGCATCTTAAACGAAATCCTTCCATCGTCAACTTCGAGGGGGCTGAGGAGCTCTTCCATGAGATTTGTTTCCCATGCTTCACTAATTTTGCGCCAAAAGGTGATACAGGCGGAGATTTCTTCTTGTAAGGGGTTCCACAGCCTCAGCACGATGCCTCTTCCATCTTCAGCCCCCTTTATGGCGCTTATCACAACCTGCAGGGGATGTATTTCCAGGAAGCTGCCGGAAGCGGGCATGTCCCCTGATGCATCCACCCTTGCACCCACCAAAGGACGGGTGAAGGCTTCAGCTTCAAGCCAAGGGAGGGCTTCCTGCCAGGAGCCTCGGAAGGGCACCAAGGCATATTCAAAGATGTGCACACCGGGACACTGAGCTTCGGGAACTTCATAGGGAGGGCCGGCATGCCCGAGCCGGGAACGCAGATCGTCCCTTGAGAGCCATCCCACACATCGGAGGAGGGTCAGGAAAATCACCCCTTCGGGGGTAACCTCGTATTCCGGAAGCCCTTTGTTCAACAAGGCCACCCCACGCCCTTCGCCCTGGATTATGAGGAAGCGCTCTTGTGGGTAAGTGCTCACAGGGAGTTCAAAGGGGCTTATGGCTTCAGACTGGGCGGTGGGGCGAGAGACCAGAGCAAAAGCGCTTTCGGCTATGGATTCTCGGCAGAGTATTCCCGTCGGGAAAGCCACCCTGAGGCGGTGATCGCGGGCTCTGTTTTCCACCACAGTACGGAACTCGATCCGCCTGACGCCTCGCTTAAGGGTAACGAAAATCGTGACAGGGCACTCCACTTTCCTCGCACTCCGGCGGTCGCGTCTTGCTGTTAAACCTTGAGGGATGAGAAATCGGTGGGTTATCCGGATGGTTGCCCAATCCCGGAAGCTTTCGCTAACTTCTATCCCAGCCTTCTGGTTGAGGGTGGTGAACACCTCCTGGTTTTCGGGAAGCTCAAAATTGTACTCATCCCCGGCATCCCCGACATCTTCAAAGTAGCCGATGTTCTCGTAAACAGCTCCACTCTCTTTGTCCGTAACCCTCAGAGTCCCGTTTTCCACCACCTCCACCCGGAAGAACTCGTTCTCCATGGTCCTCTGGTCCAAAAGAAGCCCGTTGCCGGGTGCAGCAGCACGGCTCCCAGGTATAAGGCGGTAGAGCCTGTAACCCCACGGCGGGATGTCCTCAGCTAAGAAGGAAAGTTTCACCTTCTCCACATGCTTCACCCCTTCCAGGATATCCCTGCTTTCCAGAGTCTTTTCTCCCACGCGGAAGGGAATGGCTTTCCCCTCAGGCGAGAGGAGGACGCATCGGCTGAGGTCCAGGTTTTCAGGGCCTGGCTCCTGAGCCCGGCCGTGCGGAGGGGAGAGCCTTGGCTCAACCCACACTTCCGCCACATCGGTCCGGTGAGATGAGGTGGGGTTGAAAACCAAAATGTTCACTCCATCCCAGCCTCTAATTTTCTGCCCAATCCTTTGGAGATAATCATTGGTCAACTCCCTTGCCACTTGCTCTACCTGAGCAAACCTCACCACCATTTCTCGATGCACTTCATCCACCGAGGTCCCGCAGATGGAATCGTGAAAGTGGTTCTTGAGGAGAAGTTTCCAGGCGTACCTAAGAAAGTGCGAAGGGTAAGGTTCTCCTAAGGCCATGGCGAAGGAAGCCAGCGGTTCGGCATAGAAGTTGAGCAGCGTAAAGGCCTGGTGGTTCATTTGTTTGAGGTAGATCCTGGAGGAAAGCACTCCAGGGAGTAAGGGGGCAAAGAAGGGAGTGCGCAGTTCGCCTTTTATAACCTCCAGCTCTTGGTCTTCGTCCAGGAGTACAATGAAATCTGCAAGGGAACCTAAAGTAAAAAGATAGCCTGTCCTGGCCGAGAGCGCCTCAAGGACTTCAGGTAAGTCCTTTTGCGGCCCCATATGGTCGCATCCAGCCATGAGCAGGATGGCACCGGAAGTGGAGAGGCCTTTCAGGAATTCCAGCAGGGAATCAAGGCCCTCGAAGGGTCCGAACTCAAAGTTTTCGGGATCCGGGGTTAGATTCCGCGCATTACAATAGGAAGCTGCGAACCAATGGGTAAGGACCCTGGAGCCATCAGGGGCTTCCCACCAAAACTCGGTTTTAGAAGGGGCTACGCCGCGGGTCAGAAAGGCCGTCTTTATCCCAAAGCCCTGTAAAATCTGAGGCATCTGAGCTATATGTCCAAAGGGGTCAGGAAGATAGCCCACTTTCATTGTTCCTCCCAGGGCTTCTCCTATCCTGTGGCCCTCCAGCAGATTGCGGATTAGGGCTTCCCCTCCCGCCAGGAACTCATCGGGCATGGTGTACCATGGGCCTGTGGAGAGGCGGCCTTGGGTTATGGCTTTCCTGAGGGCCTCCGTTTTCTCGGGGCGGATTTCCAGGTAGTCCTCGGCGATGATGGCCTGACCATCCAGAAGGAAGTGCCTGAACCTCTTGTCTCTCTCCAGCAGCTCCAGAATTTCATCCAGCATCCGAACCAAATAGTACCGGAATCTCTCAAAGGGGAAATACCATTCCCTGTCCCAATGGGTGTGAGGAACCACGATCACCTTCATTGCTTTGTCTCCCGCTTTGGTTTTTTCCTTACGCTCCGCCAGATTAAGAAAGCCACAAAGGCAAAAGGCAGAAGCACTGGGATTACCACCACAGTGGTCCATATAACAGCATCCACAAAGAACTGGAGGACCCTAACCAGTGCCCTGGCTGCGTGCCAGAGGGTCCTGGCCGGTCTCCAAGTAGTAGGGGCTACAGGTTGGGCCAGAACGCTGGGGGTGAGGTTGACCACAATGGTGGAGAAACTTGTCATCTGCTCCAAGTATTTCATTCGGCCCTTCACCCTTTCAATTTCCTCCCTTATATGGGTGAGTTCCCGGTAAACAGCCATTATATCCTCAGCTTTCCCAGAGCGCTCCCTCACGGTGGCCAACAGCTCCCTCAGTTCTTTCTCCGTAGCCTCCAGGTTTTTGAGGCGTGCCTCCAAGTCCACGTATTCCTCAGTTACATCCTGCCCTGAGACCGATTCCCCCAGGATGTCAACAGCCAGCTTCCTAAGGGCTTCAAGGGTTTCCTCAAACCTCGCCGCTGGCACCATTATTATAAGCTGGGCTCTTAGGCTCTCATTCTCTTTCCATACGCTGGACTGGTGGAGATAACCACCTTTCTCCAGGGCTATTGCCTCAACCTTAGAGATGGCCTCTCTCGTGTCTCGCACTACCAGGGAAAGCTCGGCTCGGCGGATTATCATCCTCTCGGTCATGGAAGGGAGCTGTAAGCCAACCGTTTCTTTAACACCAATTGCTGGGAGCAGGGTGGGGAGAGGGGCTCCGAGCCTTTCGCCTGACTTGGCTTCGGGAAGCAGAGCAACAGGGGCTTTGCATCCCACTGCCAGGAGAAGAAACAGCAGAGTTAAAGACATCAACTTTTTCATAGCTTGACCTCCTTTAGCGATGGTCTGAGATAAAGACGTCGACGCGGCTTCCCGGGTTCCATCGGCCTCATATCTCCAAGGGCAGGAAACCACCGGCCCTGCCTCAGGATATTCTCTTCCAACCCGCTGATTTTCACGTCTGTTTCTATTATAACAGAGAGCAGCGGGTCACCTTCTTACGAAAAGGGCTCGAGGCTTCCACTTATGCAGACTGGACAAGCAAACGCAATGCCCATTGCTTTTGTTACCAATGAGTGTTATAATTTCCATGAAGGCCTAAACGATAAAAGGGGGGTAAATGAACACTTGGACTATCAACGCTTGGCTCGATAGTATACCGACCGCTATTCTGACCCTTTCCCTTCAAGGGGAGATAACTTTCGCCAATCGGAAGGCCTTGGAAATATTCGGCTGTTCCCTTGAGGAGCTAAAAGGGAAGCCTGTAGGCCTTTTCATCCGCAACTTTGACGAAAAAACTGTAGAGACCATAACCAAAACTGCTGTCCCCGAAACCTTACCCTTCAGGACCATCCTCATTTGTCCGAGTGGGAAAAAGGTGCCTATTACAGTTACCTCATCCCTTGCTCAAGAAAAAGGAGTCCCGAGCGCCATAATCCTGACCCTGGAAAAGGTCCCGTCAGCCCCTCCTATTACCCAGTACCTCTCAATTCTGGCCTCCGTAGCCCGGGCGGCTTCTTTTTCCCTTAAGCCAGAAGCGATAGCTGAAGCCGTCTACGAGGAACTGATAAAAGTGATCCCCGTGGATGCTTTCTACATCGCCCTTTATTATCCCAAGACGGAAGAGCTGGACTTCGTATTCAGGGTAGATAAAGGGGTGAAGGAGCCCAGGGAACGCAGAAAACTGGAGCCTGGCCTCACTCAATTGGTAATAGAAACAAAAGCCCCTCTCCTCATTACTGATCTGGAGAAGGAACCCTACCCCTTTACCATCTGGGGGACCGGTAAAGTTCCGCGTTCTTACCTCGGGGTCCCAATGATGGCCGAGGATGAGGTAATCGGGGTGATTTCAGTCCAATCTTACACCCCAGCCTCTTATTCCTGGGAAGATGCTGAGATGCTTCAGAACGTGGCCTCTCATCTCGCTTTGGTTTTCCGCAATGCCATCCTGCACGACCGGACAGTTAAACTGGCTGAAAGACTTTCGATCCTGAACGAGATTGCTCGCCGAGCGATCGTTCCTCTCAACTTTGAAGCCCTGCTTGAGGAAATAGCTCAGATTATCTGGGAAAAGCTCGGCCACTATGGGGTATTGCTCTTGCTGGTAGAGGGGGAAGAGGCCGTCCTGAAGGCAGTGGCCGGGAACTATGCTCAAATTATAAAGCCTGGTTACCGCCAGCACCTTTCTCAGGGCATAATTGGCTGGAGCATAACCCACAATGAAACCGTCCTCTGCAGCGATGTTTCAAAGGATCCTCGCTACATCCCAGGTCCCGTCCCCTTGGGGCTGGTGAAGTCGGAAATCTGCGCGCCTATAAGTTTCAAGGGGAAAGTAGTGGGAGCTATTGACCTTCAGGACACTCAGCCTGGGGCTTTTTCCTCCGAAGATGTCCTGACCCTCGAAGCCATCGCTTCCACCGTGGCGATAGCTTTTCACAATGCCAAGCTCTACCAGTCCCTACAAGAGGAAAGAAAGTTGCTCCGCACCTCCGCCGATGCCGTCCCAATTGAACTGCTGGTCCTGAACCAAGATATGATCGTAATCGCGGCTAACAGGACCTTCCTCAAGGACTTTGGGCTTACCCTTGAAGAGGCTATCGGAAAGCCGTTGACCGAAATCCTAGGCTCTGCGGAGACTGAAGGCAAAATCCGGGAAGCTCTAGAGGGGAATAAACCGGTCTTCTTTGAAGAAAAGGAGAAAGAGAAGATTTACCGGAGCTTTGTTGTCCCTGTCCCCGATACGCCTTGGACAGTCGTGGGCCGCCAAGATGTAACTCGCGAGAAAACCTTGGCCGACAAACTGGAACTCATCCACAAGCTGGGGCGGGAGCTTATAGTTGCCCAAGATGAGGACTTTGTAATCCAAGCCACCATGGAGGGGATACACTCTGCCTTAAAGTTCAAGACCGTAGCCTATCTTGAAGTGGACCCGGTGGAAAACCTCCTCAGCCTCCGGGCCCTCAAGGGTTACGAGATGCCCTGCGGTTTTTCCCTTCCGCTGGATGGGGAACAGGGCCTTACAGTGGCGGCAGCCCGTTCCGGCGAACCATTATACGTTCCCGATGTAACGAAGGACCCTCGCTTTGTCCCGGGTCCCAGGACACTCAATACCCGCTCCGAACTGGATGTTCCGGTCAAAATTAGGGGCGAGGTCGTGGGTGTTATAAACATTGAGGATGATAGGGTGGATGCCTTCAGCCCAGAGGATATCCGTCTTGTCACAACTCTGGCTGATTACATGGGAATTGCTCTGGAAAATATCCGCCTCCTCCGAGCAGAAAGGGAATCACGCCTCTTGGCCGAAGCCCTATCCAGGGCCACAGTAGAACTCAGTTCAACCCTTGAACTTGAAAGCATTCTGGACCTTATCCTGGAGCATGTCAGTTCTATAGTCCCTGGTGATGCTTTCAATGTCCTTTTCCTGGAAGGTGATAGGGTAAGAGTTGTGCGCGCTCGTGGATACGAGAAATTTGGGGTGGCGGAAATGGTGCGGGGGTTGACTTTACCCCTTTACTCAAACCTTAGATATATGATGGAGACAGGCCGGGCTGCCCTGATCCCCGACACCGAAGCTGACCCTGAGTGGGTTAAAGTTCCGGGCTTTGAATGGCTGCGCTCTTACGTGGCTGCTCCAATCCGATTCGGCTCCGAAACTATTGGGTTCCTGTGTGTGGATGGAACTCGCCCTGGACAATTTTCCCAGGAAGACGCTCGCCGGCTTGAAATTTTCGCCTCCTCCGCTGCGGTGGCTATTCACAATGCCCGTATGACTTCTGAGCTCATGGAATCCGAGGCTCGCTATCGCTATCTGAGCGAGGAATGGGAACTAACCTTCAACTCCGTGAGCGATGCCGTTTTCATCGCTGACAGAGACTTTACAATTATTAGGGCCAACATTGCCACGGCCCGGCTTCTGGGCTTTTCTTCTCCTCAGGAACTGACAGGGCTCAGATGCTACTCTCTCGTTCATGGCGCCGAGAAGCCTCCAGGTTTTTGCCCCTTTGCTGAGATGATGTCCAACCGCAAGCCTGTGGTAAAAGAGATTGAGGAACCCTATTTAAGACGAACCCTTTCCATCGGCTTATTCCCAATTTACGACCAAGATGGTGAAATTATCTGTTTCGTGCATTCCATAAGAGATGTCACAGAAGAGAAGGAGCTTAGAGAAAGGCTTTTCCAGGCGGAAAAGCTTGCTTCCATAGGAGAACTTTTATCTGGAATAGCCCACGAACTCAACAATCCCCTGACATCGGTCTTGGCCCACGCTCAGCTCTTGAGAATGGACTCGTCCATACCTGAAGGGGCCCGCGAGAGTCTCAGGTGGATAGAAGAGGAAGCCCGCCGAGCCGCTGGCATTGTCCGGAACCTCTTGGACTTTGTCCGGAGACGCCCTCCGAAAAGGGAAAAAGTTGATTTGAACGAGCTGATCCGCAAGACCCTCGCCCTCAGGGCTTACGAGATGCGGGTAGAAAACATCGAGGTTAAAACCGAGCTGGCTCCCTCTTTGCCTATAACCTCAGCAGACCCCCAGCAGCTCCAGCAGGTTTTCCTCAACATAATCATTAACGCTGAGCAGGCGATGTCCGAAGCTCACGGCGGTGGAACTTTAACGGTCAGAACTTCCCTTACCCCGGAGAATTTCATCCGGATTGAATTCTGCGATGACGGCCCCGGTATTCCCAAGGAACACATGTCTCGCATCTTTGACCCTTTCTTCACTACCAAAGAAAAGGGGACGGGGATGGGTCTGACCATCGCCTATAATTTAGTAAAAGAACATGGAGGAAGATTATGGGCCCGCAATAACACACCGGAGCCTGGCGTCACCTTCTTCGTGGAAATCCCGGTAACGGTTGGTGAGGAAGAAAGATGGGCTGAAGAGCTTCTCCGGGAGCTGGAAGAGAAGCTCCTCCCTGCGAAGGTATTAATTGTTGAAGATGAAAAAGCCATAACTACAGTGTTGGAAGCCTTCCTCGCTCAAGAGGGAGCGGAAGTTCAGACAGCGGCGGATGGCGAAGAGGCCTTCCGGATTCTGGAAAGTCAGGATTTTGACCTGGTAATTTCGGACATACGCCTTCCCAGGCTCAGCGGCATGGCCCTCTACGAGAGGGTTAAAGCCATAAAACCCCACCTTGCCGACCGTTTTATCTTCATAACAGGCGATATCCTTACCCCAGCCACCGAGGCCTTTCTCCGCTCAACTGGTGCTCTCCACCTGTCCAAGCCTTTCAGCATTAATCAACTTAGGGAGGTAATAAAAAAGGCCCTCAAATCCTCCTGAAGAACCCAGGTCATAGTTTGCAGGCACGTTTAACCCCCTGCTTCCTGCTGAAATAAGCGCCTCTGGAAACCTAAACAAGGGCAAATCATTCCATTGCGCAGCCCGCCCCTGCGTAGGACCATTACTTATCATAAACTTCCCCGGGGCAAACCGTAACGGAGGTGGCGAAGCCTCATTCCAGGAGGAACGCTTACCTAAGAAAATAAATGGAGGGAGCAAGGGCCAAACCTATGCCCACCGTCTACTAATGGGCCCCTGGATAGTTATTAACGCAAAGCTTTACAAGAATTAATGCACCAGGCGAAGAACGCATTTCAGCAAAGGGGGGCATTGCCTCGAGGGCGAAAAGATGCGCCCGCGGCCAAAGCTCCGTTGGCCCCAGCGATGAAAAAGAAAGGCCTACAAGCAAAGCAACTTTTCCCTTGCTTTAGCTCCACACCAGAGTCATTATATGCCGAGGTCAAAAGGTTGTGCCATCTGTCGGCCCTTCGTCCGAAAATTTGACAGCTTAATGGTTCTTGGATATCATTAATAATAAGCCGGAGTGCTGGAACTGGAAGACAGGGCGGTCTCAAAAACCGCTGGGGTTGAGGCCCCGTGTGGGTTCGACTCCCACCTCCGGCAATTATGTTTAAAAACTTTGAGGCTTTTTCTCTTGCGATCGTCGCTCTCGTCGGGGGTTTACTCATAGGTTTTCTTTTCGGCCTTTTCACCGGTTGGGTTCTCTGGCCTGTCCAATACATTGACATTGACTTGGTAGACCTTTATCCCCGCTATAAGGATGAATTTGCCCTCCTTGTAAGTCATGCTTACGCCTTAGATGGGGACCTCGAATCCGCAAGGAGGCGCTTAGAGGAAGCAGGGATAGCGAACCCTGGCGCTTTCCTGGCTTCCTTAGCTGAACGTTACCTCGTTCAGGGGCAAAATATTTCCGCAGCGAAAAATCTGGCTCTCCTGGCCGAAGCCCTCGGTTATTCTTCCTCTAACCCTCAAATTATTGCCCTTATTGCTACCCCAACTCCAACTCCCACTCACACCCCGACGCCCACCAGCACTCCCACCCCTACCGCTACTCCCACTCAGACCCCAACTTTCACACCTTCACCCACGCCTACCCAGACCCCAACTCCTTTGCCAACACCGACCAAACCTCCTGCTACTCCCACTCCAAGGCCCTCCCCTACTCCGGTACCCCCTACATCGACCCCCACCCCTTCGGTGGATTTCAAAATCATAACCCAGAGGATCCTAACCATACAGGAAAATGGAGGCTGCGGCGGCAATCACAATATTTTCGTTCAGGTCATTGATATAAATGGCTCACCTCTTGACGGCATAGTGGTCCGAGGCGTTTGGACCAAGCAGGATTATATAACTAAGGAAGAGCTCTGGTGGGCCGGCGCGCCCTACGGCGACCGCAACCACGGCCGCACTAATATTCCGCTTTGGGCAGCAGGAGAACAAGTTTTCGTCAAGGGGGACGTCACAGGCCGCTCTTACACCAGTGAAGTAAGCCGGGTCTTTGACACAAGAACGGAAAACATTCCGGTTGAGGACCTCATAGCAGGGGGATACTGTTCTTCCCCCGAGGATTGCCGCGGCAAGCCGCTCTGTTATGGGCATTACTCCTACCTTGTAATTTTCCAGAGGCAATGGTGATTATGAGCCGAATGGTAACGGCCTTCGCCTTAGTTTTAGGCCTGGCACTGGGCTTGGGTTCAGGGCTTTTCATCAGCTGGGGCTTACTTCCGTTGAAGCATTACGAAGGTCCTCCCTCAGCTCTCAAAGAATCACTAAAGAGAGACTACGTTTACCTTATATGCGCAGCTTATGCCCAAGAAGGGGACCTTACCAAGGCACGGGAACGATTGAGGAGCCTTGGTTACAAAGACCCGGCCGCAATTCTCCCACAGGTTCTGGCAGAACTTCAGGCCAGAAGGGCTTCCGAGGAAAGCCTCGCAGCAATAGCTCTGCTGGCTCAAGCCCTTAAGGCTCCTTCCCCCGCTTTTGAAAATTTGCTTCCATCCCCCACCCATACTTTCACCCCAGCTTCAGCGCAGGCTTCTTTCCCCACCCAGATACCCCTCGTAACTCCTTCCCCTACTCCATCTCCCACCCCCAGGCTTTCCTTTGTTCTTAAAGCTCAGGAGAAAGAATGCAGACCCGAGGGGGAGCAAGCCCTTCTTGAAATCGAAGTCCTCGGCAAAGATGGGACACCCCTCCCCGGAATTGAGCTTATCATTTCTTGGGAAGGGGGGGAGGAGCGGATCTTCACCGGGCTTAAACCAGGGAAAAGTCCTGGTTATGCCGATTTTGAGACGGAACCTGGGGCCACTTACCGGGTTCGGCTGGGGATACCTGGAAGCCAAGAGGCCGTCGATTTGGTCAGTTCGGGAGGGGATTGCCCTCCTGAAAGGCCTCTCATCTCCTGGCGATTAACCTTTCAGGAGGTTCCTTAATTTGCATTGAAAATCGTTGTCGATATAATGGGGCTAAATTTGTCTTTAAGGAGGGGGAAGTGAAAGAAAAGTTCCTGCAGAAAATACCACTTTTTGCCGGCCTTTCACCCGAAAGCATTTCCCTCATCGCCAAAGCTCTCCGTCCAGGACGCCGGCAAAAGGGAGAGGTCCTCTTTGAGGCAGGGGAGTTCCCTGCTTACCTCTACTTAATAAAGGCTGGGTGGGCCCGCCTGACGGACCCTCAAGGCAAAATCCTGGCGACCCTTGGCCCGGGGAGCGCCGTAGGAGAGGCCGATTTCTTCCAAGGGAAACCCTTCTCAGTAAGGGCTGAGGCTATTTCCGACCTCCAGCTCTGGGTAATCCCGCGGGAGACGCTTACGGAAATTCTGGCTTCCAATCCCGCCCTGGGGATGGAACTTTGTCAGGCTTTAGGCCTTACTATAGCTCCTCTCAAAGAACACTTGAGAGTAAGGCTGAGGAAACTTCCAGGTTTTTCCGCTCTCTCGGAAGAGGAATTGGACGCTATAGCTTCTGCCTTTAATCTGAGGCGGTATTTGCCCGGTGATTTCATTTTCAGAGAAGGAGAACAACCGCAGGGACTCTTCCTGCTGGAAAGTGGTTCCATAAACCTCTTCGCCACGGGAGAGGATGAGTTCATAGTCCTTAAAGAAGGGGAAAGTTTCGGAGAGTTCAATTTGCTTACCGGAAGGCCTTACTCTTATGCTGCCAGAGCTGCTTCTGATGTGTTCCTTTGGGTCCTCACGGCAGAAGAGTTCAAGGCCCTCTCCCTTCAGCATCCTTCTCTCAAAAAAGCCCTTGGTTCTGCCCTCAAGATACCAATGAGCCGCAAGGAAAAGGAGCTGGTGGCAGAACACCTGGCTCGGGTTCCCCTGTTTAAGGGTCTTCCTGACGAGGCTCTGAAAGCAGTGGCAGCCAGGCTTTCCGTAGCCTTCTTCCCCCAGGATGAGGAGGTCGTTTCCGAGGGTTCCCCAGGCGATTCAATGTATATCGTCGACTCCGGCCGGGTGAGGATAACAAGAGTGACTGGTCCCCGCCGGACTTACACTGTTTCCGAAGGGGAATTCTTCGGGGAGATGGCCCTGATAACCGGCCGCCCCCACAATTTCTCAGCTGTAGCCCTCTCAGATTCAGTGATATGGATACTCTACCGTGCAGATTTTGAGGAACTATCCCTCAGGTATCCAGCCATAAGCCTGGCCCTCAACCGCCTCCTCGGTGAGAAGCTCATGGAACTGGAGCGACAATATCTTGAAAAGGAGCTTCGTCATCTGCATATTTTCTCTTCTCTAGACCCCGAACAACTGGAAGCTTTGTCTTCTCGCCTTAAGCCCATCAAATACAAGGCTGGAGAAATAATTTTCAAAGAAGGAGATCCCGCTGATTTTCTCTATTTGATCGAGTCTGGACAGGTAGAAATCGTAAAAAAGGTTGGGAAAGAGGAGGCTACTATTGCCCTGTTAGGGGAGGGTGATTTCTTCGGAGAGATGGCTCTCCTGAGGGGGACGGAACACTCGTCTACTGCAAGGGCCAGGACAGACCTCGAGCTCTGGGGGCTCGAGAAGAAGGACTTTGATGAGCTCCTATTACGTTATCCATCTATAACCATTTCCCTTAGCAAAGTCCTCAGCGAGCGCCTTCATTACACTAATCTTCTCCTCACCCAAAAGCTTCTAACCTCACCCCGCAGGGAAGCGGCCATCCCTGCCCCTTCCGTGACAGTTACCAAGAGACCCACTCTATCAATCCCCGAAGTCTCAATACCATCGCCCGCTTATGGGCTTCAGAGAGCCATTGTAGGCGCACTGGAGGGCTTGAGGAAAGCTTTAACCGACACTGCTGCATGGTTCAGGGCTCAGAAGAGGGCCACTCAACTCCGGATCGCAGCCGTAATATTGCTCCTGGCCTGGCTCTGTGGTGTAAGTCTTCCTTCCACCATCATATCTGCCCTCGGTGCCCGGGACATAACCCTGGGAACGGTGCAGGA
>JBHOQL010000011.1:0-33098 GCA_042408195.1 Anaerolineae bacterium | reverse complement strand
AAGAGGCCTGGACCATCTTTACTGCCATCGTCCTCCCTGTCCCAACTAATGTCTGAACCTCAGCTCGTGGATTTGACAGGTTCTGAGTTTTGTGGTATATATAAATACAAACATTGCAGGAGGAATGATTTGAACTTAACGGTCCTGGTAGACCTTCGGGCTAGAAAGCGTGCTAAGCGTGGGCAGGCCCTTAGCGCCGGAGGGTCTATCAGGGCTGTTTTGTTTGCTTCAGGTTAAGGTGTAACCACAGTTAAAGGGAATAAAGGGCCGGCCCTCCGGACAAACAGGGGGCCGGCCCTTTTTATATTCCACGCAAGGAGGTGTGCCATGGCTGAGTGCCCTGAGTGCGGAGCCACAATAAACCTCCCACCCGGGACGGAAGTGGGAGAAATCATCACCTGCCCCGATTGCGGCATGGAGCTTGAAGTCACAGACCTCAACCCCCCCACGCTGGAAGTCGCCCCACAGGTGGAAGAAGATTGGGGAGAATGATAGGAGGCAATATGAGAATCGGGGTGCTGGTCTCCCGAATCCGGGTGGAAGAGAAGCTCATTTTCCAAGCCCTGGAGAAAGCCGGGATTCAATATGAGAAAATTGATGTAGAAGGCATCCCCCTCCTCCTCACCGAAAAGAACTTCCAGGATTTTGATGCTATATGGGTCCGCTGCGTGAGCCACACTCAGGCTTTCTACGCTTCCAGGGTTCTGGAAAGCCAAGGGGTGAAGGTCGTAAACCCGCATCGGGTTATCCATGTGTGCGGGGACAAACTCCTTACCTCCCTCGCCTTACTTGAGCACGGTGTGCCTACTCTGCACACCTGGGTGGCCTTCACCCCTGAAACCGCCCTCCAGGCCATTGAAACCATGGGTTATCCTGTGGTGCTGAAGCCCCTCCACGGCTCCTGGGGCAGGCTCCTGGCCAAAGTCAACGACCGGGATTCCGCCGAGGCTCTCCTGGAACACAAAAAGACGTTGGGAGGATATGTCCACTCGGTCTTCTATATCCAGGAATATGTGGAGAAGCCAGGCAGGGATATAAGGGCTTTCGTCGTAGGAGGGGAGACGATCGCAGCCATTTACCGCAATTCACCCCACTGGATTACCAATACTGCAAGGGGGGCGAAGGCCTCCAACTGCCCCGTAACTCCAGAACTCGACCGGATCGCCAAGGCTGCTGCCGAAGCAGTGGGCGGAGGAATCCTAGCAGTGGATATCATAGAAAGCCCCGATGGGAGGCTCCTGGTTAGCGAGGTCAACCACACTCCGGAGTTCCGCAACAGCATAGAGCCAACGGGGGTGGATATCCCCGGCAGGATGGTTGATTACGTGAAGAAAGTAGCAGGAGGAGAACTATGAGCGGGGGAAGATAGGAGTACTTTTCTCCAGGGTAAGGCTTGAGGAAAAGCTTATTTTTGAAGCCTTTGCCCAGCGGAAGATACCTTTTGAAAAGCTGAATATCCGCAACTTGGCCTTCAACCTCGAGGAGAAACAGGACTTTGAGCGCATTCTCATCAGGTGCATAAGCTACCGGGAAGCCCTGTACGGCTCGCGGATCCTGGAGGGTCAGGGAGTGAAAACGGTCAACTCCAGTGAAACTATCCGGGTGGCCGGAGATAAGCTCCTGACCTCACAGGCCCTTGTGGACAATGGGGTGCCCACTTTGCCCGTGGCTCTGGCCTTTTCCCCTCAGGCAGCCCTGGAGGCTCTGGAAAAATTTGGCTATCCGGCAGTCATAAAGCCCGTTAACGGCTCGTGGGGCAGGCTGATTGCCAGGGTTGATAGCCCTGAGGCTGCCCGCAGTATTTTGGAACATCGTTCTTACATGGGTGAAAATCTCAGTTCCATATTCTACATACAGCCCTATGTGGAAAAGCCCGGACGAGATATCCGAGTGATGGTCGCAGGTGAAAAGATCATCTATGCTGTTTACCGTTATTCGTCTCATTGGATAACGAACACTGCTCGCGGAGCCTGTACCGAGCCTTGTCCCGTAACCTCGGAATTGGAAGAACTGAGCATCAGGGCTGCTCGGGCCGTTGGAGGAGGGATCCTGGCCTTAGATATCTTCGAAACCCCCGATGGGCTCGTGGTCAACGAAGTGAACCACACCCCGGAATTTCACGGAGCCATGAGAGCGGTTAAGGTGGATATCGCAGGGAAAATTGTGGACTATTTCCTGTGGGAAGGAGGATAAGATGGTTACTGCTTCGATAGTTGGGGCTTCCGGATATGCCGGAGGGGAACTCCTCCGGCTGCTGCTCAGCCACCCAAAGTTCAAGGTGAAACAGGTCACGTCTGAAACCTGGGCCGGGAAACCAGCCTACTTTGTCCATCCCAACTTGCGGGGCCGGACAGAGATACGTTTCGTCCGGCTTGAAGATCTGGAGCCTTGCGATATCCTCTTCCTGGCCTTGCCCCATGGCGAAGCTATGCACCGGATTGATTCTTTCGCTTCCCTCGCCCCTTACATTGTGGACCTTTCCGCTGATTTTCGCCTCAAAGATGCGAACGATTACCTGCGCTGGTACGAATTAAAGCATCCGGCCCCTCACTGGCTTCCCCTCTTCGTCTACGGATTGCCGGAACTGCACCGCGAGGAGATACGCTCAGCCCGTTACGTGAGTGGTGTGGGATGCAATGCCGCCTGCTCCATCTTGGCTCTTTACCCTCTCTACCGAAGGAAACTGGTGGAAAGGGCTATAGTGGATGTCAAAGTCAGTTCATCGGAAGGAGGGAGCAAGCCAACGCAGGCTTCTCATCACCCGGAGAGGGCGGGAGTCATGCGGCCCTATGCTCCCGCATCCCACCGTCACCTAGCGGAGCTACTTCAAGAACTCGACTTCGGAGAAAAGCCCCAGATCCACTTCACGGTAACTTCCGTAGATGCCGTGAGGGGAGCTCTGGCCACCTGTCACTGCTTCCTTAAAGAGCCCCTAACGGAAAAGGAATTGTGGAAAATTTACCGGGAGGATTACGGGGACGAACCATTCATCCGCCTGGTCTCGGCAAAGCAAGGAATCTACCGCTACCCAGACCCCAAAGTGCTGGCTGGGTCCAACTACTGCGATATCGGTTTTGCTTCCGAAGAAGGGACGAACCGGGTGGTGATAATGGGCGCCATTGATAACCTGATGAAAGGATCGGCCGGAAACGCCTTACAGGTTGCCAACCTCATGCTGGGTTTCCCGGAGACCATGGGGTTGGAATTCCCCGGCCTTCATCCGATCTAAGGAGGTTAAGGGATGTTAGTGGTTAAATTCGGAGGGAATGGGTGCCTCAATTTAGAAGCTTTCTGTTCCGATGTGGCCTTTATGGTCCGAAACGGCCGCAAGTTGGTGGTCGTGCATGGAGGTTCTCAGGAGATGGACTCTATCTCCTCAAAGCTTGGCAAACCGCCTCTCTTTGTAACCACCCCGTCGGGCTTCCAATGCCGCTACACCGATCGGGAAACCATGGAGATTTTCACTATGGTGCTGGCTGGAAGGGTGAACAAGCTGCTAGTGGGAAGGCTACAGAGGCTCGGAGTTAACGCCGTAGGCCTTTCGGGACTGGACGGAGGACTGATCCGCGGGGAGAGGAAGGGGGTGATAATCGCCAAGGAGGGAGGGAAGAAGAAGGTACTAAAAGGCGATTACGGTGGCAATGTGAAGGCTGTGAATTCGGAGCTGCTCCAAATCCTCCTGGAGAGAGGGTACACTCCCGTAATTGCTCCCGTGGCCCTGAGCGATGAGGGGGAAGCCCTCAACGTGGATGGGGATAGGGTTGCGGCCGCAGTGGCAGGAGCCCTTAGAGCTGAAGCTCTGCTCATTCTATCAGGGGTTCCTGGTCTTCTAATGGACTTCCCCGATGAATCCACCCTGATAACCGAAATTCCCGGGGACAAAGTGGAGGAATACCTTGAGCTCTATGCCCAGGGAAGGATGAAGAAGAAACTTCTGGGAGCGATGGAGGCCCTCCATCAGGGGGTGCCTCTGGTTATCTTGGCCGATGGCCGGGTTGAGAATCCGATCCGGAGAGCTCTTGAGGGACACGGGACCTTCATAAAACGAGGAGGGTGATCATGGATTACATTGCTCTGGAGGATGCTCACACGAGTGGCTTCTACAAGAAGCAGCCTGTAGTTCTGGTGAGAGGCCAAGGGGCAAAAGTCTGGGATGTTGAGGGGCGGGAATACATTGATTGCACTTCGGGCCACGGAGTGGCCAACGTGGGACATGCCAATCCCTACGTGGCTGAAGCCGTAGCTCGCCAGGCTTCCCGGCTCATAACGTGCTCCGAGCTTTTCTACAACGATGTCCGGGCAGAACTTCTGGCGACTCTGGCCCGAATAACCCCACCTGGTCTCAGAAGGGCTTTCCTGTGCAATTCGGGGACAGAAGCCGTGGAAGGAGCTTTGAAGATAGCCCGGCTAGTGACTGGCCGCAAGAACTTTGTAGCAGCGATGCGGAGCTTCCACGGCCGTACCTTCGGCGCTCTCTCGGCCACATGGCGCAAGGAGTACCGGGAGCCCTTTGAACCATTGGTTCCTGGCTTCAGTTTCGTCCCCTTCAACAACCTTGAAGCAATGGAAAGGGCTGTGAATCAAGAGACCGCCGGCGTCATCCTGGAGATAGTCCAGGGGGAGGGCGGGGTGATTCTGGGAAATGGCGATTACCTCCGGAGTGTCCAGGAAATCTGCCGCCGGAACAATGCCCTTTTCATTGTGGATGAAGTCCAGACAGGGTTCGGGCGGACGGGGAAGATGTTCGCTTGCGAGCACCATGGCCTTGAACCTGATCTGCTTTGCCTGGCCAAAGGGCTCGGAGGGGGAATACCTTTCGGGGCAATCATGATACACGAGAGGCTTGGAGAGATGCCGAAGCGATTGCATGGTTCCACCTTTGGAGGCAATCCCTTGGCCTGTGCCGCAGCTTTAGCTGCTATACGCTATCTTGAAGAACACGACCTCCCCGCCCGGGCAGCGCAGCTCGGCGAGTATTTCCTCGGCCGGCTTCGCCAAATAGAATCGCCGCTTATCCGGGAAGTGAGAGGGATTGGCCTCATGGTGGGGATTGAGCTCAAGAAGGAAGCAACTCCTTACCTCGAGGCCCTGGCGAGGGAAGGAGTCCTGGCCCTGTCTGCTGGTCCAACGGTGATCCGCCTGCTTCCACCCCTTGTTATCACCAAGGAGGAATTGGACAGAGTTGTGGAAGCGTTGAGGAAGGTGCTGCCATGATGGACGAAGAGGCCATAGAGTTCCTGAAGGGGCTACTGCGGATCTACTCACCTTCCGGCAAGGAGGCGAACTTGGCAGCGCATCTAGCCGAGAGGCTTGAAGGGCTTGGTTTCCACGCCTCCGTTGATCAGGTGGGCAACGTTATAGCTTCCAACTGCATTCCGGTTCCTTCTGAACCCGATCTTCTCTTCCTCGGGCACATAGACACCGTCCCCGGGTTCATTCCGGTCCGGGAGGAAGGAGGGAAGCTTTTCGGGCGAGGAGCAGCGGACGCCAAAGGTCCTTTGGTCGCTTTCTTGGTAGCCTTAGCGAGGGTCAGGCCTGAGGGGGCGGTAGTTTTCGTTGGGGCAGTAGGAGAAGAGGCCGAAAGCGAGGGGGCAAAGCACGTGATTCCCCGCTTCCACCCTCGCAATGCAGTGGTGGGAGAACCAGGTCGGTGGGAGGGGATAACCCTGGGGTATAAGGGCCGACTCATCGTGCATTATACCCTTTCCAGACCAAAATTCCACACCGCCGCACCGTCCCCTACGGCTTCGGAAGAGGCCCTCAAGTTCTGGCAGGAGCTCAGGGCCTGGGCCGAAAGCCTGAATAGCGCTAAGAGTCCCTTCGAGAGGGTAGATCTCTCTTTGTTGGCAATATGCTCCAGCGAGGACGATTTCTCCACTTCGGTGGAAATGAAGGTGGGGTTGCGCCTTCCCCCCGGCCTCGAGCCGCTCCTCGTGGCTCGCCAGGTTTCCTCTCTGGCTGGAGGAGCAACCCTTGAGTTCTCAGGGGAAGAAAGGGCTTTTGTGGCTGAACGCAACACTCCTCTCGTTAGGGCTTTCCTGGAAGCCATCCGGGCAGAGGGCGGAAAGCCTCGTTTCAAGCTTAAAACCGGCACATCCGACATGAACCTAGTGGGACGCTCATGGCGCTGCCCTATCTTGGCCTACGGCCCAGGTGATTCCTCCTTGGACCACACTCCTTGGGAGCACATCGAAATTGAGGATTACCTGAAAGCCATCAAGGTCTGGGAAAAGGTTATCAAACGATTCGGAGGAAAAAGATGAAACCCTGGATTGAATCGGAAATCGTGAGAAAGTTCACTGCATCCATCGGTTTTGATCAGAAACTTTACCGTGAAGACATCCGGGGAAGCGTGGCCCATGTCAAGATGTTGGCCTATCAGGGCCTTATCTCACCTGAAGAAGCCAAAGCTATCCTTCAGGAACTGGAGAAAATCCGGGAAGAAATTGAGAGGGGAGAGTTCATATGGAGGGAAGAATACGAAGACGTCCACCTGAACTTAGAAGCCGCGCTTATAGAGAGGCTTGGTGAAAAGGGGGCGAAGATCCATACTGGAAGGAGCCGCAACGATCAGATCGCTTTGGATATGCGCCTCTATGTGCGTGAGGCTGGAGAGCGAATTCAGGAGGCCATAAGCCGGGTCCAGGAAGCCCTCCTCACTCTGGCTGATAAGCACATTGACGTCATAATGCCAGGCTACACCCACCTTCAGAAAGCTCAGCCGGTACTCTTCTCCCACCACATTATGGCCTATTTCTGGATGCTGGAGAGGGATAAGAGCCGCTTTTCTGATGCTCTCCGGCGAGCCGACGAATGTCCCCTGGGGGCTGGGGCTCTGGCTGGAAGCACCCTCCCCCTCGACCCCGAATTCGTGGCCCAGGAACTTGGCTTTTCCCGAAGCTTCCACAACAGCATTGATGCGGTAAGCGACCGGGATTTTGTCTTGGAATTCCTTTCAGCTTGCTCAATCCTGATGACCCACCTCTCCCGCCTTGCGGAAGAACTGATCCTCTGGTCCACTCAGGAGTTCGGCTTCATAGAAATATCCGAGCCCTTCACCACTGGGTCCAGCATGATGCCCCAAAAGAGGAACCCCGATGTGGCCGAGCTCATCCGGGCAAAGGCAGGCAGAGTGTTTGGACACCTCATCGCTCTGTTCACGGTCCTCAAAGGACTTCCTCTATCCTACAATCGGGACCTCCAGGAGGATAAAGAAGGCCTCTTTGATGCCGTAGAAACAGTAATGGCTTGCCTTGAAATCCTGGCACCAATGCTTGCCTCCATCGTAGTCAAGGAAGAGAGAATGCTCTCCGAGGCCGAAGATGGCTTCCTGTTGACCACCGACCTGGCAGAGTATTTAGTCCTCAAGGGGATGCCTTTCCGCCGAGCTCACACCGTAGTGAGAGAGGTTGTAAGGTATTGCCGGGAAAGGGGGAAGAACCCAAAAGAGCTAACAATAGAAGAATTACGGATTTTCTCCGAGCTCTTTGAGGAAGATCTCCTAGAGCGCCTCACAGCCGAGGCCTCTGTGAAGGCGAGGCAAGCTCCTGGTTGCACCTCGCCCGAAAGGGTCAAGGAACAGATTGCTGAGGCGAGCCAAAGGTTGAAAGCCAGCCGTTGAGATGCAAGGACACGAGCAGAACCCAGAAGGCCGGCTTAGGCCGGAATAACTTTGCGGAGGAGGGATAAATGATGAAAAAGAAGATTGTTTTAGCCTACTCAGGTGGCCTTGATACTTCTGTTTCCATCCGATGGCTCAAGGAGCACTACAATGCCGAAGTCATCGCCCTGACCGTAGACATAGGACAGGAAAGGGATATTGAAGCCATTCGCCGAAAAGCCCTCGCCATCGGTGCCATTAAAGCCATAACAGTGGATGCTCGGGAGGAATTCATAAGGGACTTCGTTTTCCCGGCCCTCAAAGCTGGAGCCATATACGAAGGGGATTACCTCCTCTCCACGGCTTTGGCCCGCCCTCTCATCGTAAAGTATCTGGTGAAGGTGGCCAAAGAGGAAGGGGCAACGGCTGTGGCTCACGGCTGTACGGGCAAAGGCAACGACCAGGTCCGCTTCGATGTTTCCACAGGTGCCCTCGCCCCTGAGCTAGAGGTGATAGCCCCAGTCCGTGAATGGGGAATGACGAGGGAGGAAGAGATTGAATATGCCCAGAAACACGGGATACCCGTTCCAGCAACCCTTAGCAGTCCCTACAGCGTGGACGCTAACCTCTGGGGCCGGAGCATAGAATGCGGAGTCCTGGAGGACCCTTGGCAGGAACCACCAGAGGAAGTCTTTGAGTGGACTAAACCGCCCGAAGCTGCTCCCTCAGAGCCTCGTTATCTGCTTATAGACTTTGAAGAGGGCATACCGGTAGCCTTGGATGGCGAAAAGCTCTCGGGGGCTGAACTTGTAAGCCGCCTAAACCAGATAGCAGGAGAATACGGTGTGGGCCGGATAGACCACATTGAGAACAGGCTTGTGGGGATAAAATCGCGCGAGGTCTACGAGGCTCCCGCAGCTGTGGTCCTGTTTGAAGCCCACCGCAAGCTGGAGAAAATGACCCTGACCAAAGACGTCCTCCGGTTCAATGCCTTAGTGGCCGTAACTTACGCTGACCTTGTCTACAACGGGCTGTGGTTTTCGCCTCTGAGGAAAGCTCTGGACGCCTATGTGGACAGCGTCCAGAAAGTGGTCACGGGCACGGTGAAGGTGAAGTTGGAAAAAGGAGTAGCCAAGGTGGTGGGAGTTCGCTCACCCTACTCCTTGTACGATTACAACCTTGCCACTTACGACAAAGCCGATACATTTGACCACAGGGCTGCAGTAGGTTTCATAAAGTTGTGGGGGCTTCCCCTACGGGTAAAGGCGAGGGTGCAAGGGCTCTAATCCTCTTCCTCTTTGGCGGCTTTACCCTTGGCTACAACCTCAACTTCGGGAGCAGGGGCGGGAGCTTCTTCCTCAATTTCCTCTTCTCCGGCCCTGACCACCCTCACAATTTCTTCATCCAGAGGCGCAACGGGAATAACTCCTGGAGGGAGCTTTAAGTCCTTTACCAAAATGGCATCATCTATTTCCCTGAGGACCGAAAGATCTACTTCGATTTCGGGTGGAAGGTCTTTGGGCAAACACTCCACTTCCAAGGTATCCATTGAATAGAGCAACACACCGATTCCAGAAGCAACGGCAGGAGATTCGCCCCTGAAGACAAGGGGCACCTCTGCTGTTATCTTTTCCTCAGCTGCAACCTCGTAAAAGTCTACATGGCGGACTTTGAAGGTTATCGGGTCTCTCTGGATATCCTTCAGGAGCACAAGGTGTGGGTTGTCTTCACCCTTGATTTTAAGGGTTATAAGGCGGCTGAACCCCGCTTTCTTTATAACCTCTCTCAAATCCTTGCGCAACACCTGAATAGGGATAGATTTGTCCACATGCCCGTAAATCACCCCGGGCACGTAACCCGCTTCCAGCAGACGCTTGCTCTTTTTGCCCAGAAGATTTCTCCTCTCAACCGTAAGCTCGATGACTTCCATACCCCCCTCCTCAAACAAGCTTTGTTTTCTTGAGGAAAGCTCTCAAGAGCGACATGATACCCAGAGTTAATCCAAGGCCCAGACCGATCTTGAAAGCTGTAGCGCTGTCAATGAGCGTTTCCATATTTCCGGCCACCTCTCTAGCCAGAACGAGGAAAGCCCTTCCATTCTGACTCTGGACCTTCTGACAGAATACAAGGCCCACTTTGGAGTCGGAAATTTCAGCCTCATCGGCTTTGATGAACCCCAGGCGGCTTTCCTTAAACGAGCATTCCTTTGCCTTAACCACTAAAGCCAAGCTTTGCTTAGCCTCAACATTTTCAGAATTTATGACCTCTGCCCCTGATTGGGTCATCTCCACCTTTGAAGCTGAGATATGGGAAGCTCCGCTCTGGGTCATCCTCACCTCGTGAGCGGAAACGTCCCCCACAAGCTCGCTTTCGATGAGAGCTAAGTCCCTTTGCGATTCGCCTCGCTCTTCCATGTTTAACTCCTGGTTGAAAGTCAACTTATTTTAATCAGAAATCCACTTCAGGTCAAATTGACTCGCACGGAACTTGTGTGGAGGCGATGAAATGAAGCTACTCTGCTGGGACAGGGGCTTTAGTTCTCCAGCCTTTCATCTCTGCAATTGCCGCCACGTAATTTCGGCTGGAATGCGTCTTTGTGAAGCTATTTGGGGAAAAGACCCCCTGGCCGGGGAGGCGCAGGGGGTCTCTGTGCGAAAGAGGTTAATAGCCGAGTTCTTTCAAAACCGCCGGAATTATTTCCTTAAGCTCGCCCACCAGGCCTAAGTCGGCAACTTTGAAGATGGGGGCAGTGGGATCGCGGTTTATGGCCACGATGCAGCGGGCATTCCGGATGCCGTAATAGTGCTGGATAGCTCCCGAGATCCCGCAAGCAACGTAGAGCTTAGGCTCCACTTGATAGCCCGACATACCCACTTGCCTTTCAGGGTCCACGAGGCCTTTGTCCACTGCTCCCCTCGAGCCGGCAATTTCAGCTCTGAGGACTTGGGCGAGTTTCTTGACCAGTTCGAGCTCCTCCGCGTCCTTCACTCCTCTGCCTACCGAAACTATGGTGGCAGCCTTGTCCAGGCTCTTGGGAATTGCAAAATCGACGAACCCTTTGACTTTGACCCTGGAGGAGACAGTTTCAACGGAGATCCTCTGAACCTCGCCACTGCGATAAGAGTCATAATATGCCGGACGGAAGTAACCAGGAATAAGGGTTACCATTTGGGGTTTCTGGGTGGGATTGGCCAAGGAGCGGAAATACTCACCGCCATACATAGGGTGAGAACCAATAATGGTGCGGGTAGCTTCTTCCAGGAATATTTCGACGCAATTGGCGATCAAGCCAGCGTTGAGCTTCTGAGCAAGGTAAGGAGCCAGCTCCCTTGCCGGAGCAATGGCGGGAAAAAGCACTATCTCCGGCCTTTGCTCTCGGATGAAATCTCCTAAAGCCTTGGCGTATATTTCCAAGTCATACTGGGAGAGAGAGGGGTTATCCAAAATATAGATGTAATCAGCACCGTAACCCCCAAGTTTGCGGGCTTCTTCCTCCCCGACCGCAAAGGTGACCGCTTTGAGGTAAGCTCCAAGAGAATCGGCCAGCTCGCGACCCTTGCCCAGAACCTCCAGGGATGCAGGAATGGGCTCGCCGTTCTTCATCCAGACCACGGCTAAGATGTCACGGTAAAGTTCTTCTTCTGGAACTTCACCCATCATCAGTTCAAAGTATTCCATAGCTCAAACCTCCCTTGGCCTTAAATAAGGTGCTTTTCCTTGAGGAAGCTGATGAGTTCCCTGGCCAGGTCCTCTGGCTTTCCGCGGCTCACGCGGCCCCTGACCCTTTCGGGCGGGAAGGAAAGGCCACGCTCTTCCACATTAGGCTTCAGGTCCTCTTCGCTCAGGTCCAGATCTGAGGCCTTCCAGACTGGGAGCTCCCATTGGTAGGAGCTCATAATGCGGGCACCGTGGGGGAGGCGAGGGATGTTGGCCCCAGGAGCGATGCACAGGACTGCAGGCAGTTCCACCTCTACCTCCAGGAATTCTCCATCCCAGGCCCTTATAACCTTGGCTTTCCCATCCGCAACTTCCAGGATGCGATAGACCTCATTGATGCAAGGGATGTCTAGAGCGGCGGCGAGCCTCGGGCCTAACTGCCCTTGACCGGTATCGGCGGCCATGGCTCCAGTGATTATAAGGTCAAAATCTCCCAGTTTCTGGATAGCTCTGGCCAGGGCCACTGCTGCCCCCTGGAAATCGACTTTAGATAGAAGTTCATCCGAAAGCAGGATGCCATCGTCGGCGCCACAGGCCCAGGCTTCCCGGATGGAATCTTCTACCTGAGGTCCTCCTATGGATATGATTGTAACTCTAGCCCCCAGCTTGTCCTTGAGGGTAAGGGCTTCTTCCAGAGCATTACGGTCAACGGGATTTATGACCAAATCCGCTTCCTCAAGGCTTACCTGCTGGCGCCTCAGGTCTACCTTGATCCCTCTGGGGTCTCTAACCTGCTTTATCGGGACTATCACCCTCATAGGCCTTACTCCTTTTTATGGTCTTATCCTCACTCCCAGCTCGCGGAAGAGGCTTTCAGCGATGACAATCCGCTGGATTTCGTTGGTGCCTTCGTAGATTTCGGCGATCTTAGCATCGCGGTACATCATCTCCACCACGAAGTCACGAGTGTAGCCCATCGAGCCGTAGATCTGAAGGGCAATGTTGACAGCCTTGGAAGCTATTTCAGAGCCATACATCTTGCACATGGCTGCGTAACGGGTGAAGGGCTGTCCGGTGTCCACAAGCCAAGCTGTACGGTAGACAAGGCTCCTCAAGGCTTCTATCTCAGTAGCTAGCTCAGCTATCATCCATTGGATTGACTGCTTGTGGGCTATCGGCTCACCGAACTGCTCCCTTATGGCTGCCCACTCCATGGCCATTCTGAGGGCAGTCTGAGCACCACCTAGACACGCTGCTCCCAGGGTCAACCGGCCCATGTCTAGGCTCTGCATGAAGACGATAAAGCCGGCTCCGAAGGGCCCCAGGACATTCTCTTTGGGGACACGGACATCTTCCAGGATAATTTCGGCGGTGCTGGAGCCACGGATACCCATTTTATCTTCAAGCTTGCCAATTTTGACGCCCGGATAATCCCGTTCCACAATGAAAGCCGTTATACCTCCCCTGGGACCAAGGGATGGATCCGTTACAGCCATGACGGTTATCACGTCGGCTATATCGCCGTTGGTGATGAACTGTTTGGTGCCATTCAGGATGAAGTAGTTCCCATCTCTTATAGCTCTGGTCTTGATGGCCGCGGCGTCAGAGCCTGCTCCCGCTTCGGTAAGGGCAAAGGCAGCGATCTTTTCGCCACGGGCGAGAGGTGTGAGGTACTTCTTCTTTTGCTCTTCAGTTCCCCCAAGGTATATGGCCATGGCGCCTATGCCTATGTGGGCTCCGACGATGGTAGCGAAGGAAGAGGAGACTTTGCCTAATTCCTCAGCCACGATGCAGTAGCCTATTTCTCCTGCCCCCATGCCCCCGTATTTCTGCGGGAAAGGGACCCCTAGGAGACCTAGTTCGGCGGCTTTTCTGACTAAATCCATCGGGACCCGGTGTTCTTCGTCCATTTTCTTGGCGATGGGTAAAACTTCTCTCTCGGCGAACTCCCGGGCCATCCTTCTCAGCATCTGGTGTTCTTTACTGAAGGAGAAATCCATAACCACCTCCCCTTTAAGGCTTTATCTTGAGGCCGTATCCGGCAAAGATGTCGGAAGCCACAATGAAGCGCTGGATTTCGGTCGTTCCCTCTATGATGGAGAGGGCGCGGGCATCCCGGTAAATCCTCTCAATGGTGTATTCCCTCATGTAACCGTAGCCTCCGTGCACCTGAAGCATCCTGTCAGCTATCCAGCGGACTATTTCCCCACCGAAAGCCTTGGCCATGGCCGCTTCTTTGGTGAACCTTTCACCTTTGTCCGCAAGCCAGGCGGTGTATTCCACCAGGTGGCGTAGGGCTTCCACCCTTATGGCTGATTCGGCTACATAATTCTGGATGGCTTGTTTCAAAGCTATAGGCCCACCGAACTGGGAACGCTCAGTGGCATAGCGAGAGCCTTCCCTGATGGCAGCTTCGGCCAGGCCAAGGCACATAGCTGCAGTTCCCAAACGAGCGTAATCCAGCGCCCTCATGGCTATCTTGAAACCTTCCCCTTCCTGGCCCAGCAAGTTCTCAGCAGGGACGCGGCATTCTTCAAGGTAAATAGGATTGCAGACAATTCCTCTAAGTCCCAAGAGACGTTCCCTGCGCCCCACTTTGAAACCGGGGAAATCCTTCTCCACGATGAAAGCGCTTATGCCTTTCGCTCCGGCCTGGGGATCAGTCTTGGCAAAGACGATGAAGACATCGGCTATTTCGGCGTTGGTGACCCAGATTTTGTTTCCGGTGAGGATATATTCTTCACCCTCCTTCACCGCTATAGTCCTTATGGCGGCAGCATCGCTCCCGGCTTCAGGCTCAGTGAGGGCGAAAGCTCCAAGCTTCGTCCCCTCGGCCATGTCGGGAAGGTATTTCTCCTTCTGGGCTTCATTCCCCTCCCTGAGGATAGTGTTCCCAGCAAGGCCTAGGTGGACGTGAAGGGTCAGGGCAGTGGACATACAGGCGGCGGCCATTTCTTCCATAAGGAAGCAGTAGCCGAGGTTGTCAAGCTCTGAACCTCCGTATTTTTCGGGGAAGGTTGCGCCCATGAAACCTTGCTCGGCCATCTTCTTTAGGATTTCCAGAGGAAGCTTCTCTTCGTGGTCAATTTTCTGAGCCAGGGGTGCCACCTCTTTCTGGGCAAATTCCCTGAACATATTGCGGAACATCTGAAGTTCTTCGCTGATGGTAAAATCCATGCTTCCCTCCTTCCCTTCGGAAATGGGGGTGAAGGCACTGAGAGCGATGATGAGTGCAATGGGCCTTCACCCCTGGAGTGGTTATCGGTCTTTGAACTGGGGCTGGCGCTTTTCCAGGAAAGCCCGCACACCTTCGCGCATGTCCTCGGTCTCGCAGAGCTTGGCGAAGCGATCGGCTTCGTAGAGGAGGCCGTCCTTGAGGCTCATCTCCATGCCCTTGTTCACGGCATCAATTATAGCTTCAATGGCGAGCTTCCCTTTAGAAGCGATCTTCTTGGCCAGATCCTTGGCTGCCTTAAGGACTTCGCCAGCGGGAACTACTTTGTTCACCAGACCGATGCGGTAGGCTTCTTGGGCGGTTATCATATCGCCCGTGAGGAGAAGCTCAAAAGCCTTGCCTTTGCCCAGCAGTCTGGGGAGGCGTTGGGTTCCGCCCCATCCGGGCATTATGCCCAGGTTTATCTCAGGCTGGCCGAAGCGAGCTCTATCGGAAGCGATACGGATGTGGCAAGCCATAGCCAACTCGTTCCCGCCCCCCAGGCAAACCCCGTTGATGGCAGCAATTACTGGCTTGGGGGAATTTTCAATGATGTTGAACAACTCTTGGCCTTTGAGGACCACTTCTTTGGCATCCTCATAGCCCTTAAGCTTGTTTATCTCGTTTATGTCAGCTCCGGCCACAAAGGCGAACTGCCCAGCACCGGTAATGATGATGACCTTGACCTCATCGTTCTTGAGGGCTTCGTCAAAGGCCTGGTACAGTTCCATGACCGTCTGGGTATCAAAGGCGTTGGCCGGAGGGTGGTCGATAGTCAAGATGGCAACACGGTCCTCAATTGAGACGTGAATGTTCTGATACTCTCCCATGGTTCAATCCTCCTGAGTTTTTCTCAAAGGGGCGGGGAGTCGGGGGCTAGCCCCGGCCTCCCCTTTTGTCCATACCCCCTGCACCGGCTAAGCATATTCCATGAAGCCCTTGCCCACCTTCTTTCCGAGATGACCAGCCTTTACCTTGAGTTTGAGGAGGCGGGCTGGGCGGAAGCGCTCACCGTATTTGGCGTGGAATTCCTGGAGTTTTTCCAAGACGTAGTCAAGTCCGAGGGTGTCTGCCAGCTGTAGTGGCCCCATCCTCTCGCCCTTATAGGTCATGCCTGTGCCAGCCATCATGGCCAGGTCAATATCATTGACGGCGGCAATGTTCTCCATCAGGCAGAGGACAGCCTCGTTGATCATGGGCATGATGAGGCGCTCCCAGCTGAATTCGGTTCCGGTCGGAACTTTGCCCTCCTGCTGGAGCCTCTTTATGGCTTCTTTGACTGGCTCGTCAGTCTGGTCCCCGTAACCGTAGAAGCCGGCACCGGTCTTCTCGCCATAGCGGCCCATCTTGTAGATTTCTTCAAAGAGCGGGCAGGGTTGCATCCTGTCGCCGTACTCACTGTAGAGGTAGGCGCCTACATGGTAGCAAACATCAAGCCCAAGCATGTCCATCAAAGTGAAGGGCCCCATCGGCCATCCGAATTCGGTCATGGCCTTGTCAATCTCAGCGGCGGTGGCGGCTCCTTCGGCCAAGACCCAAGTGGCCTCATTCAGGTAGGGCATCAGGAGCCTGTTGACCAAGAAGCCAGGGCATTCCTTGACCACAACGGGTATCTTGCGCAGGGTCTCAGCGAACATTACCACGCTGTCAATGGTGTCCTGGTCCGTGTCCAGGCCGGGGATTACCTCCACCAGCTTCATCACATGGGCAGGGTTGAAGAAGTGCATTCCAATCATCTTGTGGGGTCGCTTCGTGGCTGCTCCCATTTCACTGATGGATAATGCCGAAGTGTTGGAGGCAAAAATGGTATTGGAAGGGCAGATCTCATCTAATTCCCTGAAGACCCGCTTTTTGAGCTCTATGTTTTCCGGGACGGCCTCTATTACGATATCCACATCCTCAAAGCCGTCGTAGGTGAGAGTGGTGGTGATGAGAGCCAGCTTGGACTCCACGTCGCCGGGGGTCATTCTCCCCTTATCCACCTGGCGCTTGTAGATGGAACGGATTTTATCCATAGCCTTGTCCAAGATTTTCTGGTCAATGTCCTTGAGCACTACGGGGAGCCCTGCGTAGGTTATGACTTGAGCTATCTCTGCGCCCATTACGCCGGCGCCAACTACTCCTGCTTTAAAGATATACATGGCTCAACCTCCTTTCTGGGATTACCACACCCTTATGGCCATTGCCACATCGGTTCCGATTCGGGCAAAGTAAAGTTGCTTGTTCAGGTACTTTTCGCGAGCTTTATCGTTGGCTTCAAACATGGTTTTGCCTATGAAGTACTCGCCTGAATCTATGTCGATGGCCACAATCTCGCCGTTGTGGTCGGGTTCCAGCTGGTCTTTTATCTTTAAGTAGATTTCCTTACCCTTAGCCAGGACGCTTTCGTCAACCCATTGGGTTATCATGGCTCACCCCTCCTTATTTTCTCTCCAGGATGAGAGCACCACCTTGCCCACCACCCACGCACATGGTCACCAAGCCGAACTGGGCATTACGGCGCTTCATTTCGTGGATGATGGTGACGGTGAGTTTTGCTCCTGTTGCGCCCACCGGATGGCCCAGAGCAATGGCCCCGCCATTGACATTTACCTTATCCCAATCCCAGCCGTATTTTTCCATCTCCCTCCCCACGGCTAAGACTTGGGCAGCAAAGGCCTCGTTAAGTTCAATTAGGTCAATGTCCTTTAATTCAAGGCCGGCCTTTTTGAGGGCGAGGGGTATAGCCCTTGCGGGTCCGATTCCCATTATTTCCGGTGGGACGGCAGCATAAGCGTAGCTGCGGATGTAGGCCATGGGTTCATAGCCCAGGGCCTTGGCCTTCTCTTCAGTCATGACCAGGAGGGCAGCAGCACCGTCGGAAATGGGGCAAGCGTTAGCCGGAGTTACAGTTCCACCTTTCATGAAGACGGGGGGATAAAGGGCAGCTCTCTCTACAGTTAGGCTGGGATTGATGGTCTCGTCCTCGCTCACGATTTCGGGAGCTACTTCCTGGCCAGCGACCTTTTTGGGAACCGTTACGGGGACTATTTCCTCTTTGAATTTGCCCATCCTAGTAGCCATAAAGGCCTTGCGGTGGCTCTGGACAGCATACTTGTCTTGCTCTTCCCTGGTGATGCCATACATCATGACAAGGTTTTCGGCGGTGCGGCCCATTATTTGACCGCAGATGGGATCAGTCAAGCCTTCCCAGAGGGTGTCAATGAACTCAGTGCTGCGGAGCCTGAGGCCCCAGCGGGCTCCTCTCACGCAGTAGGGAGCAGTGCTCATGCTCTCAGTTCCGCCGACGATGAAGACCTCCCCATCCCCAGCCTGAATGGCCTGGTAGGCAGAGGTTATGGCCTGGATGCCGGAAGCGCAGTTCCGTTGGACGGTAAAGGCAGGGACATGGACTGGAACTCCAGCCATAAGAGCGGCCACTCTAGCCACATTAGGGGCATCTGAATACTGGCCAATACATCCGAAAATCACTTCATCAATGAGGTTGGGGTCAATCTGAGTGCGCTTGAGGAGTTCTTCGATAACTACCGCGGCCAGGTGCTGAGCGGGAAGATCCCGAAAGGCGCCACCGTGCTTACCTACAGGGGTTCTTACCCCAGCCACGATTACGACTTCTTTTTTCATGTTCCCTCCTTTATGTTGGGATTTTCAAGGCCTTTCAAAAGCAAAAGGGAAGCGGCTTCGGCCATCTGCTCCAGAGAAAAGCCCAGAAGCTCGCGCCTGAAGGGGATGGACATAAGGATTACAACGCCGTGGATTGAAGCCCAGAGGACAGCAGCAGTAAGCCAGGGGTCACAAGGCCTGAACAGGCCTTTCTGAATCCCTTCGTGTATGGTTTTAGCAACCAGCTGGAGCGCTTCGTGGTTTCTGGCCTTTATTTCCTCCCCGAGCTCCGGGGATACTTTCTCGTGGAGGCGGCCCCGGTCAAAGGCTACCATGAGGCGGAAGTAGAAGGGATTTTCTTTGAAAAAATTGAGATACGCCCGGGTCAAACGGCCGAGCCTTTCAACCGGGGAAATTTCTTCCCTTGAGGCATATGCCTCAGTGAGGCCTCTGAGGAGTATATCAAGCCCCTCAAGAAGGAGATGGGCAAGGATTTCTTCTTTGCTGGAAAAATAAAGGTAAATAGTTCCTTTGCTTAGCTCAGCAAAAGCGGCTACATCATCTACAGTAGCCTCAGCGATCCCCTTAGAGGAGAAAACCTTGCGAGCCGCTTCCAAAATCTCCTGTCTTCTGTGTTCTTTTTCCCTCGCCCGCCGCTCGCTCGTGCTCATCGAGCTCCCCACCTTTGGGGAATGACTTCCAGTCATTTACTGACCTATAGTCAGTATACTACAATTTTTCCTACTTGTCAAGTTTTGAGGGCGCAGCGGTACATGCATGATTTGTCAGTAAGTTGTTGGGCAAGTTGAGCGGATTGCCTTAAGAAGATTTCACCCGACAAATGACAGGGCATATGGCCCAAAGGGCCCACGTATGGCCAAAATGGGTGGCTGTTCAACCCTGAACACCGAAGGAAATTGCTCGCCCTCCTTCGCAAACTGGAGCAGGCCCTGCTTACCAGTCTTCTTACCTGGAACCGCCATCTCCTGCCTTGTTTGGTCAGACCAACCACTACTAGAAAAAAAGCAAGTCAGCTAGCATACTTATCCTTCTGGAAACAGTTGTGCTGAACCGGTCCTATTAATTGTGCCCTTCCTATCATCACGGAACGGTACCGTTGGATTAGGAACTGGGGCTCTTGGTGGGCGAGATCCGCTCCGGTCCGGCCAATGCCCTGGCGGCGTCCAATTGCCCTTTTTCCAGAGGCTACCGAAAGTCTGGGCGGATGGTGGAAGA
This sequence comes from Anaerolineae bacterium, assembly GCA_042408195.1. Classification (GTDB taxonomy): domain Bacteria; phylum Chloroflexota; class Anaerolineae; order SpSt-600; family SpSt-600; genus SpSt-600. The sequence goes on along the minus strand of JBHOQL010000011.1, from coordinate 13,788 downwards.
GGAGCGTAAAGCTGCAGAGGCTGTCTGGGACCCGTCTGCACCTCAACTCCCGCCGATGCCTGCCCATGCCCGTGGCGGTCGTGCATGGTCGTGCGGACTTGGGAGGGGGCTGGAAGAAGGTGAAAATCGGTACTTTTTGCAGCACTACCCCTTCACCGCCGCAGCAGCGGACGGGGCTCGGGAGGCGCGGGCTCAAGAAGTTAGGTTATATATTGACTTTGCGGACCCAGAGGCGTTCGAGCGAGTGCTCTGGCTGGAAGGGTATTAGATAGCGGTGAACTGGGCAGCAGAAGTGGTAGCGATTGGGGAGGAGCGCACTGGGTAGAAACCTAATATCAACCGGGAGCGGATGCGCTACTCGGAGTATCGGGAGAGGGGCATGCGAATGGGCAGCTTGACGGTTGGAAGCAAGTGAGTGGGTATCAAATGGGCTGGAGTGAGGGAAAGACCCTCGCTGCTGCCCATCTGCGAGCTTGGTTGAAAGGCGGTCGCCGGGAAGAGACGATAGCCCAACGCTCTCCTCCTTCCCGAACCTATACCCGTCGTCTCGCAACCCCTTCCTGACAGATCGTGCATGCACCCGAACAACTAAATTTGACAAGGAAAGCCCCTTGGGATATAAATTTAATGGGCCTGCTGAAATTAAACCTAAGGAGGAGGCCATATGAGCAGGAGACTTTACATGGCGTTAGCGTTGGTGGTCACTGCTACGGTGCTTCTTGCGGCCTGTGCCACCCCTACACCACAAGTTGTTAAGGAAACAGTAGTGGTGACCAAAGAAGTTGTGGTTACTCCTACTCCAATCCCTAGGAAAGTCTTGAGGCTGAACCTTGGCCCCGGTGACGTCCCAACCCTTGACCCTTCCCTAGCTACCGACGTTTCCTCGGTCCAAGTCATTGAGTTGACCTTTGTTGGATTGACCCGCCAGAACGAAGAGACAGCGGAGATCGAGCCAGGGATTGCTGAGAAGTGGGATATTTCTGAAGATGGCAAGACCTATACTTTCTACCTCCGTAAGGGCATCCCTTGGGTGAAGTTTGACGCCTCCAAAGGTGAAGTTGTTCAGGTTCTGGACTGCGAGGGCAAGCCCAGGGAAGTCAAGGCTCAGGACTTCTGGTACGGTATAATCCGAACCCTTAAGCCAGAGACTGCTTCCGACTATGCTTATGTTCTGGCTTTCGCTATTGAAGGAGCTGAGGAATTCAATAGCGGGGTCATCACCGATACTGCAGCCGTGGGTGTCAAAGTTATAGACGATTATACCCTCCAGATTACTTTCAAGGAGCCCGCTGCTTATAATGCCAACATAGCTGGAATGTGGGTGGCTCGAGCCTTGCCTTCCTGGCTCATTGAGGGCGATGAGTGCACCGAGGCCCGTGGCGATAAGTGGACCGAGACTGGCTTCTTCCAGAGCTATGGTCCTTACACCCTCAAAGAATGGGTCCACGAAGACCACGTAACTCTGGTCAAAAACCCCTTCTGGCCTGGAATACCCAGTACTCCTGAAGCCAAGATAGATGAAATCATCTTCAGGATGCTGGAAACCACCTCAGCCTTCGCTGAGTATGAAGCAGGCAATTTAGATGTAGCCGCTGTTCCCATTGGGGACTTAGACCGTGTGAAAGCTGACCCAGTTCTGTCTAAAGAACTGCGCATCGCTCCTGTCCTCTGTACCTACTACTATGGCTTCAATACCAAGGCTCCAATAGTGGATGACGTGAGGGTACGTCGGGCCCTCTCCATGGCAATTGACAGGAAGTCTCTAGTGGAGAATGTCCTCAAGGGTGGTCAAGAGCCTGCCCAGTGGTTCTGCCGCCCAGGCCTTACCGGCTGTCCGACGATGCAAACTCACCCGGACTTGGGTGTAAAGTACAACCCGGAGGAGGCTAAGAAACTCTTGAATGAATACCTCCAGGAAAAGGGTCTCAAGCCCGAGGATCTTGACCTCACCTTGATGTTCAATGTGGGCGTTGGCCATGAGAAGATCGCTCAGGCTATTCAGCAGATGTGGAAAGAGACTCTGGGCATCAACGTGAAACTAGCCAGCCAGGAGTGGAAAGTCTACCTCAAGACCGTCCGCGATCCTCAGGCTACTCCTCAGATCTGGCGACTTGGTTGGTGCCAGGACTACCCTGATGCTAATAACTTCACTCGTGAGGTCTTCGCTTTTGGAGGTTCCTCTAATCCCTCTGAGGGTGGAGGTGTGAACTGGAAGAACGATAAGTTTGAAGAACTCGTGCTCGCCGCTGCCAAAGAAATGGATCCCAAGAAGCGTGTCGAACTTTATGCTCAGGCTGAGCAGATCCTGGTCTACGAGGATGCGGTCATTGCCCCCATTTACTGGTACACTGCAGTGGCTTGTACCAAGCCTTACGTTAAGAGGACCTTCTCTGTCCTGGGCGGCCTTGAGCATATTGAAAAATGGGATATAGAAAAGTAAACTAAGCTTTCAGCAGGCCCGGGGGAGGGGTTTTAACCCCTCCCCCTTTTAAAAAACCATACGCTGGGAGAAAGGAGGAAATGCTAAGATACATAGTGAGGCGGTTTTTGTGGATGATTTTAGTGCTCTTCGTAGTGTCTCTGATCACCTTCTTATTAATGCATGCAGTTCCTGGTGGCCCCTTTGATCGGGAAAAGGCAGTTCCTCCAGAAATTCTGGCCAATCTGAACGCTAAGTATCACCTGGATGAACCTCTACCTAAACAATATCTTCGCTATTTGTGGGATGTTTTTATCCCCCACATCTCCCGCATCCCCCCCGGGACTTCTCTTACAGATGACCATCTTATCAACATAAAAATAGGGGAAAAACTATGGCTTAAGTGGATGAACTTCGGTCCCTCCTACAGCTCCCGCAGCCGCACGGTGAACGATTATTTCCGTCAACAGTTCCCTGTTTCAGCGCAACTTGGGGTGATGGCGTTATTTGTAGCAATCCTTATTGGTATACCTCTGGGCATTCTTGCTGCCCTCAACCAGAATACTATATGGGATTACCTTGGGATGAGTATAGCTATCTTTGGCGTTTCGGTTCCGGTCATTGTTTTGGGACCAATCCTAATATGGATATTTGGGGTTGCCCTCAAATGGTTGCCTCCGACGGGCTGGGGTGCAAAGCCACCATTTATCCTTGGATTTATACCTTCAAACCTTGGTCCTGAGTTCTTAAAATATGCTATCATGCCTTCTATAGCTCTTGGTCTCGGGCAATCCGCAATTATAGCAAGGCTTACTAGAGCAAGCTTGCTTCAAGTATTGAGAGAAGATTATATTCGAACTGCTAGAGCTAAAGGACTTCCCGAAAGGGCTGTGATTTTCGTACATGCTCTCAAAAATTCCATGATACCGGTGGTAACGGTTCTTGGCCCAATGTTTGCCGCTCTAGTTACGGGTACTTTTGTTACCGAAAGTATTTTTGGAATACCAGGTATCGGCAGATATTTCGTCATAAGCATAACTAACCGGGATTACCCCCTCATAATGGGTACAATCCTCCTTTATGCGGTAATCCTGGTTATCGCTAACTTGTTGGTGGATATAACTTATGCTTTCCTGGATCCAAGGATAAGGCTTACGGATTAGGGGGGTAAAAGATGAGCGAGCAAGCTGCGGCTTTAAGGGTAAGGCCAGAAGTTCTAGCACGTCCTTCACGAGGTTTCTGGGAGGATGCTTTTATTAGACTTATACGCAACAGAGCCGCTTTAATTGGGGGGATAATCGTTATTACCCTGATTTTTGTGGCTATCTTTGCTCCTTATATAACTCCTTACACTTACTACGAACAGGTCCTCGCGGATAACAACAAGGTGCCGGCCTGGATGCTTAAGCTCTTTCCTTCAATGAAGGGTTATGCCAGAATAAGCGACCGTTACCTTTTGGGGGCAGATTATGTTGGACGAGACCTCTTGAGCCGTATAATATATGGCACGAGGATTTCACTTACGGTTGCTTTCATTGGTCCCATCATAAGCTTGATAATAGGAACCATTTATGGGAGTATCTCTGGCTACTTTGGAGGGCGCATTGATAACATAATGATGCGAGTAGTGGATGTTCTCTACGCTTTCCCTGGCTTGCTATTTATAATCCTCCTTATGGCTTTCTTCCGTTCTACTCTCGCCAGACCTGCTCCTGGAACTTTTGCCTACGCTGTAAGTCAACTCGACGCAAAGATGGGGGGATTGTTGTTTATCTTTATAGGGATAGGTCTTACAGCATGGGAAACCATGGCCCGTTTGACCAGGGGACAGGTTCTCTCGGTAAAAGAGAAAGAATTCATAGAAGCTGCAAGGGCTATAGGGGCCGGCCACTTAAGGATAATGTTTAAGCACATTTTCCCCAACATAATAGGCCCCCTGATCGTAGCAGAGACCCTTGCTATACCCTCTTACATAGCCCTTGAAGCTTTTCTTTCCTTCATAGGCCTTGGAGTCAACCCTCCAACTCCTTCCTGGGGCCTTATGATTTCCGAGGGGGCAAGTGTTATAAGGACCTATCCGAACCAAGCTATTTTCCCGGCCCTTGCTTTGGCCATTACTATGTTTGCCTTTAATTTTCTCGGAGACGGCCTTCGGGATGCCCTTGACCCTCGCCTTAGGGGCACCCGTTAAAAGGTAAGTGTAGCCTCCCCAGTTTAAGTTTATAAAAAGGAGGAGTAAAAATGAGAAAGACATTGTGGATAATAGCAGGGTTGCTGACAGTTTTAGCAATGCTGGTGGCAGCCTGCAGACCTGCTCCCACGCCTACACCTACGCCACCGCCGGTTGCCACCCCAACTCCGGTCCCAACCCCTACGCCCACGCCTGTGCCTGTCAAGCCCTATAAAGTAGGCATTTTCTCTGACCTCACTACTATAAACTATTGGAACTACTTAGGGCCAGCTGCTACCGTCTGGAACGCTTACGTCCTCAACCCCCAGCGGGTTTCCCTTTACGGGCTTGCTGACCGCACTTTCCAGATTGTTCCTGGCGTAGCTGATGGAATGCCTGAACCTCTAAAGCAGGAAGGGGATTTCTGGGTCTCCATCGTCAAAATGAAAAAGGGGATAATGTGGAGCGACGGCAAGCCCCTCACTGCCCACGACGTCGCTTTCACTGTGAACACCGCTCTGGAGCTCAAGCTCCCCGGCAACTGGGCCACAATTTATGATCCCAACTTCCTGGAGCGTGTTGAAGCAGTGGACGACTACACAGTCAAGTTCATCTATAAGCAGAAACCTGGCCTTGCCGTCCACGAATACGGGGCGCTTCAGGGTCCAATCCTCTCCAAGGCCTACTGGGAGCCCGTAGTGGAAGAAGCTAAGAAGGCTCTGGCCGCTCTTACTCCTCCACCGGAGGGAGCTACTGAGGAGGAAAAGAAGGCTTACGAGGAGAAGCGCACTGAAGCCTTAAACATTCTCTTCGGCTATGAGCCCAAGGACGAGCCGGTGGCTGGAGCCTTTACCTTTAGCAAGTGGGAGAAGGGTGCCTTCGCTGAGAACATCACCAACCCCAACTACTTCTTCAAGGGCGTGAAGGTCACCCAGTACAAGAACGGGGCTTACAAGGAGGTTAAAGAGGGGGTCTACGAGTTCGTGGCTTACGGCGAGCCCGTGGGCGAAGTGGATAAAGAATGGGAGGTTGGCCCCTTTGTCTCCTCTGTCATCTATACCCTCTACGGCACCCAGGACGCGGCTGTCCTGGCCCTAAAGAACGGCGAAGTCCAATACGTCCTCAACCCACTGGGGCTCCAGCGCGGTCTGCGTGCTCAGATTGAGGAGGATCCTAACCTGGCAGTCATCGAGAACCCCACCAACGGCTTCCGTTACATGGGCTTCAACTGCCGTAAGCCTCCTATGAACGATAAGGCCTTCCGCCAGGCAGTGGCCGTCCTCATCGACAAGGAATTCGTGGCTAAAACCGTCCTCCAGGGCGTAGCCTTCCCGATGTACACCTTTATCCCGCCCGGGAACAAGGCTTGGTACAGTGAGGAAGGTGTGGTGAAGTTCGGCCTTAAGGAGGACGGCACTCCTATGACCCGTGAGGAGCGCATCAACAAGGCCATTGAAATCCTGGAGGCCGCTGGCTACAAGTGGGAAGGGGATAAGAAGCCTGTTTGGGACAAGGGTTCCCGTGCGGTTATTCCCGGTGGCCGCCTGATCATGCCCGATGGCAAGCCCGTTCCTGAGATGGAGCTTCTTGCTCCCAGCGCTGGTTACGATCCACTCCGCGCCACCTTCGCTATCTGGATTGAGAAATGGCTCAACGAGTTTGGCATCCCTGTCAAAGCCAATCTGACCGGCTTCAATATCATCGTCACCAGGGTGTTTGATGAGCAAAACTTTGATATGTGGATGCTGGGCTGGAGCCTGGGTATCTTCCCAGACTACGTGCGCGACTTCTTCCACAGCGAGCGGTCCGGCCTTGGTGACTTCAATGCCGGTGGTTACTCCAACCCCGAATTTGACAAACTGGCTGACCAGATCAAGACCTGCGACACCTATGAATCTTGTAAGAAGATCGCTGCTGAAATTCAGAAGATCCTGGCTGAAGAACTTCCTTACATCGTCCTCTTTGACACCGGCATCATGGAGGCTTACCGGGCTGCCGAAGTTGAATATCCTTACACCGATACTCTGGGAGGTCTCCAGTATGTGAACGGCTTGCCAGCACTGGTGCATGTAAAGTAACAAAATAAAACTGGGGAGGCTTCGGGGGTAGGGGATTCCCCCTACCCCCTTTAAAATCTGAAGGGTTGCGGTTCTGTAGTTTGAAATTTTTACGGGAGGGGCCATGACAAAATATGTTCTCAGGAGATTGGTGCAGATTGTAATAACGTTGTTCGTTTTCCTTACCCTAGTTTATTTCCTTCTGGAGGCACAGCCTGGGGATTACGCTCATGCTTTTATCTCTAACCCAAGGCTAACTAAAGAACAAAGAGAAGCTCTCAAGGCTCAGTTCGGCTTAGACAAGCCCGTCTGGGAACGTTATTTGCGCTACATGAGCTCCTTATTTAAAGGCAACTTGGGAATTTCCTTTGTCCATTACCCAAAGCCGGTTGTCTCCGTAATAGCCGAAAGGGCGCCCCGCACCGTTCTCCTTTTCCTCACGGCTCAAATCCTTTCGTTTCTTTTAGGTTTCTCTACGGGTAAAGTTTTGGCTTGGAAAAGGGGTCAGGCCCTTGAATATACCCTGACTATAGGCGGGGTTACCCTTTATACAGTTTTCACCCCTTGGTTCGGGTTAATGATGATCTGGATTTTCGCCTACATTCTCGGGATCTTCCCAGTAGGTAAATTCGTCACCCCCACCCTTTGGCGCGGTGCTCCTGTAGATGCCAATTATGTTTTTATAAGGATTTTGCTTACGGCTTTCATATCCTCGTTAGTGCTGTTCCTAGTGTTACTGGCCACAAGGCGTTTGAATGTGGGTTTGAGGAGAGCCCTGAGGTTAGCAGGAACGCTTGTGATTTTGGCCGGCATCCTCTTTTACTGGTTGCCCTCGGGCATAACCCTTTATGCCCTTGATATCCTACATCACTTAATCCTGCCGGTTATGACTCTTACTTTAATAAACTTTGCCGGAATGATGCTTCTTACGCGCAGCAGTATGCTTGAGACCATGCGGGAAGATTTTGTGATAGCCGCCAGAGCTAAAGGTTTGCCTGAAGGGGTTATAAGGGATAAGCACGTGGCTCGCAACGCTATGCTTCCTGTTGTAACCTCTTTCATCTTCTCCATCGCTTTTGTGCTTGATGGTGGTGTCATAACCGAAACTGTCTTCTCCTGGCCTGGGATGGGTCTCACCCTAATGGAGGCAGCTGTGGCCCAAGATGTACCGATGGTTATGGGGGCTCTTGTGTTCACCGGAATCCTCGCCCTTTTAGGCCATCTTGTGGCTGACATAGCTTACGCTTACCTTGACCCAAGAATCCGTTATACATGATAGGAGGAAGGATGCAGGAGGAAACGAGGACGATTGCTAGGCCAAGGGTTGAAGTTCTCCTGGAAGAAGAGGAGCGGAGAAAGCTCCGGGAGATGCCCCTCTGGAGGGTGCGCCTTTACCTTGCTTGGCGGGAAATCCGCAACAACTGGAAGCTTTTCGCTGAAAACAAAATCGGCCTTGTGGGTCTGGGGATTATAATTTTCTTTGCCCTCTTGGCCATAGCCCATCCCATCTTGATGACATTCGTGTGGGATCCAAACATTTATGACCCAATAGTTGGGTATTCCTATGATGAAGTTGTGCAGCCAGCTCCTCCTTCCCTGCGCCACCCTCTGGGTACTGACCCCTTAGGAAGGGATGTCCTAAGCCAATTGATGTATAGCACCCGCTCGGAGTTCGCCTTGGGAATACTGGCGGCAATCATTACTGTGACCATCGGAACCACTGTGGGAGCAGTGGCCGCTTATTTCGGAGGGATAATTGACACTCTCCTTATGCGTCTAGCTGACCTCATCATAATGCTGCCCTTTGTCACCATTCTCATCGTCCTGAGCGCCATCTTCAAAATGAACCTCATAATCCTAGCTATAGTCATAGGCATCCTTTCGGGATTTGGTGGTACGGGTATAGTGATAAAATCGCAGGCTCTGGCCATCAAAGTTCGGGCTTATATAGATGCCGCCAGGGTGGCAGGGGGCTCCCATTGGCACATCATCTTCCGGCATATTATACCCAACCTGATGCCTCTTTCGTTCCTTTACATGATGTTCTCCGTGACCAGTGCTATTTTCTCGGAAGCGGTCCTTTCTTTCTTCGGCCTTCTGAACATTAGGATGTCTTGGGGGCTCATGATCCACACAGCCCAAACGGCTGGTTACCTTCTTAACCCTAAGACTTGGTGGCTAATCGTGCCCGCGGGTCTTTCCATAACCTTGCTATGCTCCGCTTTCTACCTTGTCGGCAGGGCTCTGGATGAGGTGGTCAATCCTCGCCTGCGCAAGAGGTAAAGGGGGGATAATGGCTGGGGCGGAAGCTCATTTCTATAAGCGATTTGAGGCATGGCTGGAAACTTTCCTGGAAGAAAATCCTGTAATCGCTACATTCTTGGGCGATCACCGTTTTGATGACCGTCTTGGTACTTATGTTCCGGAAGCAATAGAAACGCGGGTCCGGGGTTTGAAGAAAGCCCTAGAAGAATTTGCCCGAATGGACACTGCCCTTTTCTCGCTTGACGGCCGCATTGATCACACTGTGGCTCTGAAGATGCTAAAACTTCTGCTTCTGGAGCACGAACACAAAAGGCTGCAGAGCTATCTCCGCAGTCCTGGCTTTTACATAGAAGAAGCTATGGAAGGGCTTTTCGGCCTCCTCGTTAAAGAATTTGCCCCTCTTCCGGAACGGCTGCGCTCCATCCTGGGGCGTCTCAGGGAAATACCCCGTCTCCTCAAAGAGGGTATGAACAACATTGTGCCCGAGAGGGTGCCTCCACTGTGGGCCGAAGTAGCTCTGGAGCAGGCCCGCATGGCTCCGGCCTTTTTCCATGGCCTGATCCTACCACTAGCTCGGCAGGCAACGCCTGAACTGGCATCAGAGATGGAGAAAGCTATAGAGGAGGCTTCCAGGAGTATAGACGAATACGTTTCCTTTGTCCAGGATGGAATCCTACCCCAAGCACGGGGTGATTTTGCCGTAGGAGTAGATCTCTTCAATGAGTTGCTTCGGGAAAAGCACTTGGTAGATTACGATGCCAATACCCTCCTCAGGATAGGGTGGGAACAGTTTGAGCGAACTCGCGCCCAGATGGAAGAGGTGGCCCGACAGATTGACCCCCGAAAGAGCGCTCAGGAACTCCTTGAAGAGGCCAAGGCGGACCATCCATCGGAGGAGGACCTTCTAAGGGCCTATGAAGAAGCGATGAAGGCAGCCCGTGATTTTGTAGTGGAAAAGGGTATAGCAACCATACCTGAAGGTGAAAGTCTTCGCATTGTGGAGACGCCCAATTACCTCTGGCCCTTGATCCCCTACGCTGCCTACATGAGTCCGGGGATTTTTGAAGAAAAACAGGAAGGCCTTTTCTTCGTAACGCCGGTAAACCCAAATGCTTCTCCTGAAGAAAAGGAACAAAAGCTCCGGGGTCACAACTATGCTAAGTTGCCCATTACGGCTCTGCACGAAGCTTACCCCGGCCACCACCTCCAGCTTGTCTGGGCCAACAGACAGAAGTCCCTGCCCAGGCGGCTCGGCTCCTTTATCGCCACCCTGTTCATTGAAGGGTGGGCTTTCTACTGCGAAGAGATGATGGAGGAAATGGGTTTCATTGATAAACCTATCCAGAAACTGGCACGCCTTGCCGATCAACTCTGGCGAGCAGCCCGTATAATCATCGATGTTTCCCTACATTCTGGGAAAATGACCGTGGAAGAAGGGGTGAGCTTTCTGGTGGAGAAATGCGGGCTGGAGCCAGCCAATGCCCTTGCAGAAGTGCGTCGTTACACTCAGACCCCCACCCAACCCCAGTCTTACCTTATGGGCAAAATCTTAATCCTTGAACTTATAGCGGATTACCGCAAAGCTAAACCCAGCCTTTCCCTTAGGGAACTTCACGATTCAATCCTGGGTTGCGGGAGTTTGCCTCCTGCTCTCATGCGGCAAAAACTCTTAGGTTAGGGGGGAAGTAGAAGTGGCCAAAAGCATATTGAAAATTGAAAACTTCACCATGCACTACATGACCAAAGCAGGCGAGGTTTCCGCGGTGGACAACGTGGATCTTGAAATTCAGAGAGGTGAATCTTTAGGCCTGGTTGGAGAATCAGGCTGTGGTAAAACTTCTCTGGCGATAAGCATAATGAAGCTATTTCCGGAAAACGCCATTATAAAAGGGGGACACATATATTTTGACGGCACCGACCTTGTGCCCCTGAGTGAGGAGGAGATGAGGCGCTTTCGCTGGCGCCGCATCTCCATGATTTTCCAAGCAGCTATGAACTCCCTTAACCCCGTTTACAAAGTAAGTGACCAGATCATAGAGGCAATGGAAACCCATTTTGGAAGCATCAACTATTCGGAAGCACGGGAGAAAGTGGCCAGCCTCTTCCGTCTGGTCGGGTTGGATCCTAAGTTCATGGACCAATATCCCCACGAGTATAGCGGGGGGATGAGGCAGAGAGCTGTCATCGCTATGGCGTTGGCTTGCAATCCTGACCTAATTATCGCCGATGAGCCCACCACAGCCCTCGATGTGATCGTTCAGGATAACATCCTCAGGGAGTTGAAGGGCCTTCAGGAAAAACTCGGCACTACGATGATTTACATTTCCCATGATATAGCAGTTATAGCTGAGGTTAGCCACCGCATCGGCATAATGTATGGTGGTAAGCTTGTGGAGCTGGCCAGCGCTGCTGAGATTTTCCGTCACCCCATCCATCCCTATACCGCGGGGTTGATGTCAGCTTTCCCGAGCATTATAGGACCCAAAAGAGAACTAACGACCATCCCTGGGGAGCCGCCAGACCTCCTTAACCCACCTCCTGGCTGTCGTTTCCATCCCCGCTGTAAATTCGCCACCAACATATGTCGGGAGAAAGAACCAGAAATGAGAGATTACGGCGCTGGCCATCTGGCCGCATGCTGGAATCCTCTGGAGGGGTGAGAGATGGGCGAGACCCTTGTCCGCGTGGAAAATCTCCGCAAATACTTCCCCCTTACCCGGGGGCTTTTCAGGAAGTCAACCCTTTTCGTGCACGCCGTTGACGATATAAATTTCACAATAAAACGCGGGGAAAGCCTAGGGCTCGTGGGCGAATCGGGGTCTGGAAAGACGACCACTGGAAAGCTTTTGGTGCGTCTGTTGGAACCAACTTCCGGGCACATATTTATGAGGCTGAACGGGGAAGAAGTGGACATCTCAGCTCTCAAGGGGAAAGAGCTTAAATTTTTCCGCCGGAAAGTTCAAATGATCTTCCAGGACCCCTACGAGTCTCTTAACCCGCGCTTCACCGTTTTTGACACGGTAGCAGAACCCCTTGTGGTTCAAGGCATAGGAGATGTTTTAGAGAGGGAGGAAAGAGTGGCTCATATGTTAGCTCTGGTGGGCCTTACCCCTCCATCCTCTTTCTTATTCCGTTTCCCCCATGAGCTATCAGGCGGCCAAAGGCAAAGAGTGGCCATCGCCAGAGCTCTCATTATTGAGCCCTCTTTTGTAGTTGCCGATGAGCCCACCTCCATGCTAGATGTTTCCATCCGAACGGGCATAATGTATCTTATGCTGGACCTGGCCGAGCGCCTCGGGGTTACATACCTTTACATAACTCACGACCTGGCCGTGGCCAGATATATGGCCAGCCGCCTGGCGGTCATGTATCTTGGAAAGATAGTGGAGATGGGAGAAACAGAAGAGGTGCTTCATAAGCCGCTACACCCTTATACTCGTGCCCTCATTTCCGCCGTCCCCATCCCTGATCCCGTTTACAAGCGCCCTATACCGGAGATAAAGGGAAGCATAACAGAACCGATAAACCCGCCGATTACTTGTCGTTTCTTGGAAAGGTGTTTGCAGGCAACTAAAGTGTGCAAGGAGAACCCTCATCCACCATTAGAAGACAAAGGTGGAGGTCACTACGTTGCGTGCTATCTCGTTTAAACCTCCGAAAGCATTCGCAAGAGGCATCGGCTCATGCCGATGCCTCATTTGTTTTTAAGCACTAGGGGCAGAAAACCTTTGAAGAGCTTTTCCGTATAACTCAAGGTTACAGTGAGGGTTCCCGTGACAATCTGGCCTCCGGGAGCAGTTCCTGTAATGAGGATATATCCTGTGTAAAAGCCGTAAGTGGCTGGAAGGGTAGCTGTAATGCGTATGTGTCCTGTAATATTCTGAAAGATTGGACTTCCGCTGGTTGAAGAGCTTAACCAGAAAGTCGGTGTTACCTGCGCTGTCCAGCTTAAAGGTAAGCATCCCGGGTTTTCCACGGAAAAAATCGCCCCGGAAGGACCGGCAAAACCGGAAGAATCTGCTAGAAAGAAAACCGCTGGGGGTCTGAGGACCAGTTGGGCCTTCAAGGCTTCGGCTGCGTTAATAACCCCGTAACCATAGTATTGATCCCGGCCGGAAGTTCCCAAGTCTATAGCTGTAGAAGTAATGCAGTAACGGACTTGCGTTGCGGTTAGACTGGGGTTTGCAGACCATATGAGCGCCGCTAATCCTGCCACATGAGGAGTAGCCATTGAGGTGCCCATAGCGAAACCATAGTTATTATCAGGTACGGTGCTAAGTATTAAGCTGTTAGAATCACCTCCAGGCGCTGCTACTTCTATTTCTGGTCCGTAATTGGAATACCAGGTTACTCCAGAGTAGTAGTTTACAGCTGAAACAGCTACAACCTGAGTGTAAGCAGCGGGATAGAGGACCTGATTAGTGCTATAGTTGCCAGCGGCAGCTATCATCAGGCATCCCTTTCGGTAGGCATAGTCCACAGCGTCGGCCAGAACCTGAGAGGAAGAAGGTCCGCCTAGGCTTAGGTTTAGGATTTTTACGCCATTATCGACAGCCATGACAATAGCTGCAGCGACGTCGTAATCGTAGCCGTTACCCTGGTTATCCAGAACCTTGAGAGGCATGATTTTTACATTCCAGGCCATTCCCGCTATCCCTACGCCGTTGTTACCCCTTGCCCCAGCTATTCCCGCTACGTGGGTGCCGTGCCAATGGTCATCATCGGGGTAAAAATCTCTGTTGACAAAGTCCCAGCCCCAGGTAATTCTTCCGGAGAATTCTGGATGGTCAAGGTCAACCCCGGTGTCTATTATGGCCACGGTTACAGTGGAAGTTCCCGTGATGACATCCCAGGCTTGGTGAGCTCCGATAAGCCTC
>JBHOQL010000122.1:0-2676 GCA_042408195.1 Anaerolineae bacterium | reverse complement strand
CGGACGGCGGGGCCGACTTCAAAGAACCATTCGTAGACCAGGGACCAGGCCGTGATTGTTCAAAATTCAGTAACCTAGCAAAAGGGCAGATAGCCTTCTTGGTGGCGTTGTTCGTCCCATCCAACTGCTTCCCCTTCGGCCCCTGCCAACGCCGATACCTCGGCAACCGTGGCCAAAAATTCCACCGATCCAGCAAAAGCAGCCGAATCCGAGAGGCCACGGCTCGCCTTTTCCCCTCCACTCGGCAGATTCTTCTCCAGCATCTGCTCCAATTCTGTCCCATCTTCCGGTCACCGCTGCTGAATCAGCTATTTCAACCGGTCCAAATCTGCCACCGCTTGCTCCGGAGACACCCCAATCGCCCATAGCGATCCATCGGCATCGCTCCTTACCAACTCCTTAAGCTCCTCCACCAGCTGCTCCATGTTCCGCTGCACGTGGCTCTTGCGGATCTGATGTCCCAGCCCTAATTCATCCGCCGCCTCCTTGAAGGCATCCGCATCATCGGCCACCAGAATCTCGGCGCTCGTGGCCTTGGCTACCCATTGGAGCCATACTTTCAAGGTCTCCGCATCCTCCCCCTCCAGTCCATCCATGGTCAGCACCGATCCGCTAAGCGCATCCACCGTCAGCCCAATCGGATACCGTTTCCCCTTCACCTTGACCGAGGTGACCTCACTTCCTATTGCCGGAGTCCGTATCCCCTCAAAGACCTCTTCCTGTCTCATCCCAGGGACCCGCTGGTTTGCCTTCTGGAGTGTCAGGTAGACAAACCTAGCGCCTCCAGCAACGGGGGGACGGCCCCGTAGCTCAGGTCCAGCAGGTACAGCATCACGGCCAGTCCCTTGACCTGTTGGGAGAAATGGTTCCGGGGCACGCCCTCTGGATAAACCCGAAAGGAGTGGCCGCGGTGCAGGCATTGGTAGCGATAGGCCTTGGCTTCCGAGTGGTGGTATCGTGCCATAACCGGAATTGTCTCCTCTGGTATCATGGATGGGGATAGGGGATGGTCTGGCTCTACCTTGGGCAAAGGGAAGCGCAACTGTATGCTCGCCCCTTCAACAGTTGAGCAAACAATGCTGCCGCTGGGACTTGACAAACTGGGGGGTTGAGGGATAATTCATAGTAGGCCCTTTCAGAATCAAAAACCCTCGGGGGTGGCTTCAGCACAGAGCGGGTGCCCACTTCTACGCCGAGCGGGGCGGCGCTGAGATTGCTTGCAGTACACCACAAAAGGCGGCTCCCATCAAGTTCCGGCGAGAGCGGGTATTGTCCGAATTCTTGCTGTTTAGGTGGACGATTGCCAGATATAGGCTGTTACACGGATATCGTCAACCTAATTCCATGTTGGGCGGTAGGCTGTTGTGAAGAACCCTAATACAAAAGGCCTGGTTTAAAGAAAAAAAGTAGAACTGGATTGACACCACTGCATTTAGCGGCAGAGGAGGGACATAAAGCAGCAGTTGAAATCCTTATTGATAAAGAGGCGGATGTTAACGCAAAAAGCGGTCTTGGATTTACACCACTACATAAGGCAGCATTGGGAGGTCATAAAGAAATAGTAGAGTTACTGATTGCAAGAGGAGCAGAAGAGAATACACCTCTGCACTGTGCAGCGGAAGCGGGATATGAAGGGATAGCGCAATTGCTCATTGATTCGGGAGCAGATATTAATGCAAGAGGAGGTCACGGAGAGACACCCTTACACTTGGCAGCATATAAAGGCCACAAAGAGGTAGTAAGATTACTTGTGAGTAAAGGGGCAGTTGTTGACGTAACAGACGACACCGAAATATTGTGCTGAGGTGAAAGGACGTAAAGAAATTGTGGAATTTCTAAGCTCCCATGAACACAGCAAGCGTTGAGGGAGGTTAGGATGGAAAAAGCAGTGACCTATGGTTGTTATGGATTGATTTCCCTAATAAACTGGGTTACTATTCTTAGGAAGTTGTTCAACCGGGTTTTGCCTGAGCCTCCTACGGAGGTAAAGGAACTTTTGCGTAAAGTGAATGAGGCAACAGCCAGCGGCAGTTGGTATGATGACTCTGATATTGATGCACTTGACAGAGCACTGACAGAAGCCGAGTTAGAAAATCCAGGCTCGACCTTAAAGATATATTTTGAGATGTTCCCAGAGCTATTCGAGTTGGGATGTATACTTATCTCGCTCAGCGTGAGTGGCTATATAATGACTCTGATAGGCATGTTCCCCGTGAATCCGACACTGCGGCTAAGTGTCATCGGCTTCATTTTTGGACTTTTATTGTCGTTCTCTTACTTGTGGTTGTGGTTCATTTCACGCCCACGCTTGAGGTAATGGCATCTTGTACCAGTCACATCTTTTCCCATTGCTTTCGGAGTGCATTACTTGTGTGGGGGGAATCCTATCGAAATAGCTAACAAAAGCCGCCCAACCCGCCGCTGCAGCCGACGCCGCCTGCGGTGGCGCGGCTGAGCGGCAGATCGTTGGGCTGCCAGAGGATGATTTCCCTCTGGCGGCGGGAGGGCCGGTCTGGAAGGCTGAAAGGGAGCGCAGGCGGGCCACAGGGCGTGAGCGGAAAGGGCGGTCAGGCGGAGTGGCCG
The DNA here is from genome assembly GCA_042408195.1 of Anaerolineae bacterium. GTDB lineage: Bacteria > Chloroflexota > Anaerolineae > SpSt-600 > SpSt-600 > SpSt-600. The sequence continues at coordinate 93 of JBHOQL010000122.1, read as the reverse complement.
TCGGGAAGGTTTCCCCCCAGCCGCTGGTCTGGCAGGCCGGAATGCGGGAGCAGGCCGTACCGATGAGCGTCTGGGCAAAGGGAGAGATCGGAA
>JBHOQL010000115.1:0-1351 GCA_042408195.1 Anaerolineae bacterium | reverse complement strand
AGGCGATTTCTGCCTTATTTCGGGCAGTGGGGCGAGGCAGAAAATGCGGCTTACGCGCTTATCGGCGAACTCTTTTTCGTATTCGTCCAGGGAGAAGTAAAGGCCTGGCATTTCGCACAGGAAAAGCCGGCCTGGCACTATGTCTTCAAGGCGGACTTCGCGCAATTTGCCCTCTCTTTGCCTATCCCAGTTGACTTTCAACTACTCTACGTTAAAGCGAATATGTGCCCTAGTATATGGAGGTTTGCCTTAAGCCTCAGGCTGTAATATTATTCAATATCGGTTAGGAAATCAAGCGGGGAAATTTCGTGTACCCGTGTTCGCGAACGCCTTACCGCGAAATCTTCAGTCTAAACTAATCGCGGACCGCCTCTCCGAGCGGATCTCCCTGCATCAGCGATACATCAACCCCAAATTGGTCCGCGCCTTGGAAATCATCGAATTTGATCAAACGTCGGTGCGTGGGGAGGGGGCGTATCTCTGGAGCGAACGGAGAGAGCGCTACTTGGATCTTCTTTCAGGCTACAGCGTATACAAAATGAGGCGCAATCATCCTCTCATCAAGCAGGTCATTCACGAAATTATAGATCTGGGCCGCCCGAACTTGATAAAGATGGACTGCCCGCTTTTGGCTGGCTTGCTGGCCGAGGCGCTGGTGCAACGGATTTCACCTGGGCTGGATGCTGTCTTCTCTGCCAATTCTGGTGCTGAGGCGGTGGAAACGGCCATCAAGTTCGCCCGCGCTGCCACCGGACGGCTGCGCATCCTTTACTTGGAAAACGCTTTCCACGGCTTGACGCTGGGAGCACTTTCCATTAACGGCATCCCTGCTTTCCGTGAAGGCTTGGGGCCGCTTATACCTGGGTTTGACATGGTCCGTATGAATGATTTGGAGGCGTTGGAGCGGGAACTTCGTAAGGGTGATGTGGCCGCCTTTATTGTAGAGCCGATCCAAGACAAGGGTGTAGACATTCCCCGAGGCGATTACTTGCCTGAAGCACAGCGCCTCTGCTGTCAATACGGCGCTCTCTTCATCCTTCAGCCAGAACGAACTGGCTATGGCGGCAGGCGTGGCCACCCTTTTCCCTGTTTGCGTTATCGCTAGCGAAGCGGATCTCCTTCGCCAGAGCGCGGAACGGTTATGTGCAGCGGTCGCCCACTGGGAGTTCACCTTAATACAAAAAGCAGATCAAGTCCTTGCTCTGGCGCTGGGATTTTCATGAAGCATTCCTGAAGTATTTGCTTTCCCAAAAGGAGGGCCTATGAAAGCTTTTGTAACCGGTGCTACTGGTTTTATCGGAGGGGCTGTTGTCCGAAAATTGCTGGAAGCTGGGCACACTGTGCGGGCTCT
>JBHOQL010000105.1:0-3108 GCA_042408195.1 Anaerolineae bacterium | reverse complement strand
TGGAGGTATGCTTGGTCACGGGAAAGCCTTTCTCCCAGCTCCGCCGCCGAAATCCCCCCCCTTTCAGAACCCTTATCCTGGGTTTGACACTGCCCAGGCAGGAGCTTTACAGGCGGGTTGACCGGCGGATCGAGCTCATGTTGGAGAAAGGACTCGTGGCAGAGGTGGAAAACCTCCTGAAAATGGGCTACTCCCTGAACCTCCCTTCAATGTCGGGTGTTGGTTATCTGGAGATAGGGCGGTATCTGAGGGGAGAATTGACCATGGAAGAAGCAGTAAGCGCTATGAAGAAACGCACAAGGAATTTCATTCGCCACCAGTATAATTGGTTCAAGCTGGACGACCCTCGGATCCATTGGCTAGATGCAAGGGAGGAAGCTTGTCCGAAAGCCGTTGACCTTATCCAGGCTTTCCTAGAGGAGAGTGAATGCTGAAAGAGGTCAAAGCCTTATTGGTGTTCATCTTCCCATTAGTCTTGCTCCACATATTGGCTCTCCACCTCAATGCCCAAACTCCCTCTGTCCCTGTGCTTATCCCCATTCATATGCCCAAGGAGGTCATACTGAACTCTCTGGCTGTTGACATTAGGTTGCACGGCGGACGGGTATCCGTTGAGTTCACTAGCACTTATCGCTTTGAGAACACCAGCAAACTGGAGGCCAAAGCCTTTTCTATCCAGGCCCATTTCCCGGAAGGGGCTGAGAGACGTGCATTGAAGAAAGGGGGAAGTGTCATCGACGAAAAGGAGCCGGTGGAAATAATACTGGAGCCAGGCTCAAAGGAGGTGATAACCCTTCAGAGTTCTCTGCCTGTTACAGGTTACCCTTTTGTAACCCTCTCCTATCCCCTCCCGAGAGAGTTCGCCCAACGCCCTGAGAGCATAAGGGTTACAATCCACTTCCCCTCTCTCACGACATGGGAAGAGTTGGTTCAGGTTGAGCCTAAAGGGTTTGAATTTGATGGCTACAGGCTGACCTGGCGGTGGATCGGGGAACCTTTCCCTCCAGAGGTCAAACTTTCACTGTTAGTGCCCCATTTGCAGCAGAGGCTTCGGGACTTAAAGGGCAGGACTGACGCTCTTTCCCTCTACGAAACTGGCACTATTTACCGGACTATAGCCATGGCTCTACCCCCTGCTTCGGAAGCCTGTGAGCGCTTTTACCGCGAAGCCATCGCTTATCTGGAGAGGGCTCGCTCAGAGGATCCTTCTTTTTACCAAGCTTCTTTGGACTTGGCGGCCCTTTACTACCACAGAGCCTTTTCAATGGATGGTTCTACAGATTTTTCCCTTCTTGCGATGGCGGCTCGGGAGATGGAAAGAGCTGTAGAAGCGGGAGCTCCGGAGGGAAACTTGGCCTGGACTCTGCAAAGCATATATCTGGCCCTGAGCGGAAAATTTCGGGAGGAGGGCTTCTACAGGGAAGCACTTTCTTACCTAGAGAAGGCCAGAGTCCTGGTCGAGAAGGGTTACAATGTCCCCATGGGGATAGGGGAAATAACCCGGCTTAAGCGCGATATGAGTGCCCTCCTGGCAGTCGGACTTCTGACAGAAGGGGAGTGCAGGCAGGCCATCTTCCTCGTAAATGAAGTCTTCGGGCAAGATTTCTGGGAAATGCTGGGTGTTAAACTCCCCTTCTGTCGCTCGACGAAAGCCCAAGTAAAATTAAGGCCTGGTGCGGGGGAACTGGTATGCCAATGTGCCCTTGGCCCGTTGTACAACCCTACTGATCCAGACCTTTCCTCGCTACCTATGCCAAATGGCGACCGTTTCGTGATCGGTCTGAATTTCCTTCTTGGAAGGGTACATGCTCCTGAGAGGGCGGAATTAGCCAGCCGCTTCCCAGTTAGAAGCGATTTTGCCCTGTGCGCAGCTCCTCTTAAGGCCTCCGCGATTGAATGGAGCGAGCACAACGAGTTTTTAGGCAGACGCTTCCTCCTTGAAGGAGAGATTGACACTTCTGAGGCTTTAAGTTTGATAGATTTAGAGCTGGCAGCCCTGAGGAGAAGGCAGAAGGAATTGGCTTCGGGCATAATCCTTGAATCTGAGGCAGTTCAGGACCTTGCGCTCAAATTCCTGGAGATAGGAATTAAAGAACTGGAAACCCTCAAGTCTACTTCTTCCTTGGAACTGGAATTGAGAGTTGGCGGTGCTGAGCAAAAGTGGTTCATAAAGCCCGGAGAGAAGATTTCCTTCCAGCGGGAATTCCAGGAACTTTACCCTTGGGTTAAACCCGTAGTTTTTCTCTTGGCCTTGACGGCGGTAACTCTCCTGATCGTTGTGTTGTGGAAGCTCAGAATGTCTTTATAGTGCCTATAATTGGCCATCCCTTTCTTTCAGCGTAGGCAGCCAGTTCCGGATCGGGGTAAACGGCTACAGGGTTGCCCACGATTTCCAGGAGGGGCAGGTCGTAGATGCTATCGCCGTAGGCGTAGCTTTTGGAAAGGTTCAGATCAGGGTAGGAAGCCAGGAAAGTCTTGAGTTTCTTGAGTTTACCCTCTCCGAAGCAAAGAGGGCCTTTTATTTTACCGGTGAGCCGGCCATCTTTGACCTCCAGCTCCGTCCCTATAACTGCATCGGCTCCGAGGTGCTCTCCCACAAGTTCTATGAAAGGTTCAAAGGAACCGGAAATTATAATCAGTTTGCAGCCTTCGTTTCGGTGCTTTTCCCATAGAGAAAGGATTTCAGGCCGCAGCCTACTTTTCACGTAATTTTCCCATAGCCACTGGTAGACCTTTTCAGCCTGGGCTACGGTTAGGCCTTTCAGGGTCCAAGACATGTTCTTCGCCCACAACCTATAGTAAGTAATGCGTGTGAGGAGGCCGACTTTGAAAAGGGGGTAAAGGGCAAGGTGCGAATAGAGGAAGACCTGGAGCCACATCTTGTTGATCCCGGTGGTGCGGTGGTGTAGGACTATTCCTCTCCAGGTGCTCCCGTGAAAGAGGGTTCCGTCAAAATCAAAGAAAGCTGCTTCCATAGTTGAGCCTCCATCAATGAGTGAGAATTATTTCTGCTTTCCCGCTCAGAAAAGCAGTGTTTTCATCATAGTGGAGGACCCTTACGTTGAGGACCAAATAAACCTTTTCCTTCAACCTCCCGGTCCAAATGAG
>JBHOQL010000100.1:0-1255 GCA_042408195.1 Anaerolineae bacterium | reverse complement strand
TGGCTAAGGATAGCCCGCTCTTGAGGGGTACTTTCATACCCCCGCTGCTGGTAACGGGCAGCGACTCCGGCCAGGTCTACTGACCAGGGTTATCCCTGGCGTTCGGCTGGCGGCTCCGGAGGGATTTTCGGCAGGTTTCCCACACCTGGCTCGCACCTTCCCCAGGCTCTCTGAGAGGTACCTCCTGCCTACTCGTCTCCATCATAGCCTTTGAGTTTTTATTAATTATAACACGGAATCAGGAAAAAGCAAGAGACCATGCTTCTTGACTTTCATTTCTGGAGCGGCAGAGGGGGTTAGACAAACGGGCCCGTTTATCTCCTCGCAGAAGGTGAGCCATGGTTCAGACTCTGGTCTCTCGGTGTGACCAAGTGGACAGAACCTTCAGCCTTCCTTTCCTGGCCCAGCTGGGCAACTACCTTTTTGCCCAGGCCGTCAAAGGGGTTATCGCCGCCAGTGTCACCATCGTCTCCCAAATGGCCGCCGGGTCCTGCAGAGCTGGGACCCCAAGTGCACCTTTCATGTCGCCAAACGATTCTATCGCTGGCTCACCAATCCCCGTTTCCAGCATCCGGCTCTCCTCAAGCCCACTTATGCTCAAACCCGCACCCTCTTCCAGAACGAAACGGAACCGTATACCCCCGTCCTCCTGGACTTCACCAACCTGGAGAAACCCTATGGCTACTGCTTTGAAGCCCTCTCCACCCTCAAAGCCTCCAGGTTGCGCACCGGGCCTCGCTGTCGGGAGGGCAAAGTGCCCGGTTACAACCAGTTGGTTGGATTGGCGCTGGGGGAGAAAAAGGTCGGCCTGACCTAAGCCAAGACCATTTCCTACAACACTCCTGACTTTGTAAGCCTCAACTGGGAGATCTTCCGAGCCATCCGCTACAGCCACGTCATCCTATCCGGGCGCAGGCTGCGCTTCATCTACGACCGGGGCTTTGATGATGAAAAGACCTTCGCCTTTGTGAGTGGCCTGGAGGAAGAGTTCGTGATTTGGCTTTATCACGATCGCACCTTGTGGGTCCTTCAGGGAAAGCAATGGGTAGAACGGTCCCTGGAAGAAGTTGTGCGCACGCTTCCTCGCCCGGTGCGCTTTGAGGCCCTTTTCAAGGTGAGAGGGTGCTGGCGCAAGTGCGAGGTCACATTGGGCTTTTGCGGGGTCCGGTTGCCGGGCTACGAGCGGCCCATCTCTTGCTTCTCCATCTCGCACCTCTTGCTCCCTGTTTTACCTCACCAACAAAATTAGGACATA
>JBHOQL010000081.1:0-9203 GCA_042408195.1 Anaerolineae bacterium | reverse complement strand
GCGGTGGTAGTGAGACCAGGGGGCGAGGTGCTTTATGCTAACCGTAAAGCCAGAGAGGAATTCGGCTTTTACACAGGTCAGAACATCCTCGAAGCTTCTTATGCCTTTGTTCCCAGAGAAATTTTCCTCGGCCTTTTGGCTTCTGAGGGGGTCGGTGAGGTAACCTTTAAAGGCCGTATTTACGAAGTTACTTCCTACAAAAGGGCTGTAAGAGAGGCTGTTTATTTCACCCTGGTTTTCCATGACGTAACTGAAAACAGAATTATAGAAGAACTGGACCGTGAGCTTACTTCCACGCTGGATTACAGGAGGGTAGTAAATATCATTCTAGATCGGGCAATGGAGCTCACGGGAGCCGATGCAGGTGTGGTTATGCGCCTTGCTCCCGATGGCCAGAATCTTTACGTCCTAGCTTACCGGGGTTACCCTTACGAAACTATGGGGATATACGCTGAAATCCCGTGGCCAATAGAACGGGGAATCATAGGCAAGACCGCCAGGCTTGGGGAATCTCTGCTCGTTTACGATGTTACAGAAGAGCCGGCTTACGTGGAAGTTTTCCCATCTGTCCGCTCAGAGCTTGCAGTTCCGCTTAAAGTGAGGGAAAAGGTCGTAGGGGTTCTCAACGTGGAAAGCACCCGCCTGGCAGCATTCACTTTTGAACACCGGCGCTTGCTGGAAAAAATGGGAGAACACGCTGCTATCGCCATGGAAAACGCTCGCCTTTACGAAGAAGAAAGGCATCGCGCTCTGGAAACTCAAACCCTTCTCCACCACGCCCGTGCCCTGGTTAGTTCCCTGGATATGGAAACTATAGCAAGGGCAGCATTGGAACAAATTGTGCCCGCCCTCAATGCTGATGCAGGAGCTATATTGATTCTGGAGCAATTGGGCACTGTTAGGTTGCTTGCTGAGAAGAATATTCCGAGCCTTTTCACCGAAGAAATCCTGCCCCAAATCTACGAATTTACCCGAAGGAGGTTGTCCTCTCCTGAAGGCCAAAGGTTGCTTACCTTGGGAGAGCCGATTCTGATTGAAGATTTTGAGAAACTTAAGGACAACAAAGAGTTTAGACCAATTGCTCACCTCTTCCCGTGGATCCGTGGTATAGCTGTATTCCCTTTGAGGGCGGCTGGGGCGAGTTTTGGCGTATTAGCTTTAGTATGGAAAGAGCCGGTAAGCTTTAAATCTGAACTAATTAGCCTTGCCACAGCTCTGGCTGACCAGACAGCTATTGCTATACAAAACGCTCGCCTCTACGGCCTTACTGACCAGCAACTTCGGCGCCAGGTAGAAGAACTGGCAGCCATCACTCGCCTTACCCAGGAACTAAGTTCCACCCTGAGCCTTGAAGCCATATTCCAGGCCATGTGCGATGAAGCTATAAGGGCAACAGGAGCCGATTACGTTGACGTTGCCTTAGTGGACTGGAATGCCCGCACGTATACCATAAAGGCTTTGAAAGGCTTTAGCCCTGAAGCGGAGGAGGTCTTTAAAGACAAGAGCTTTAGTATAGAAGAAGGTATCCACGGCAAAGCTGCAAGGTTGGGTCAGACTGTCTTAGTTGGAGATGTAAGGGAGGATAAGGATTACGTACAGGGAACTCCGGATACCCTTTCCGAATTAGCTGTGCCCATCTTCTACGAGGACCAAATTGTAGGGATAATAAACCTGGAAAGCCGGAGCCTTAACGCTTTTACTCCGGAACATGCTCGCTTTGTGGAGAGGATGGCTGCTATAGCTTCGGTTGCCATTGGCAACGCCCTCCGGTACCAGGAACAGGTGGAAGCCCGCCTCCTGGCTGCCCGGAAGTCCGAGCAGCTCGCAGCTCTTTCCGAACTGAGCCGTTCTTTCCGAACCGATCGGCCCTTGGAAGAGGTCCTGGAAGATGTGGCCTATGCCATTCGCGAAGCCACTGGGTTCCGGGCTGTACTTATAAGCGTTACGGAAGGCAAACCCCCTCGCCTTAAGAGGGTAGCTGGGGCTGGAATACCGCTGCCTGTCCTGGAAGAACTGAAGAAAGTGTCTAATCCCCTGGAGGCCATTGAAAGCATCCTCACTGAGGAATACAGGGTAGGGAAATGTTTCTTCTTCCCTCACCAAAAGAAAGAACAATGGGCCAAAGGCCTGCATACTTACACTTTTCTTTCTATGCCTCCAGAAGAAGAGCCATGGCCTGCAGGCAAGTGGCATCCTGAAGATATGCTCCTTGCGCCCATGTACTCAAGCACAGGTCAGATCCTGGGGATAATAAGCGTAGATGACCCTGCCGATGGCAGAATCCCGACCCGTTCAACTTTGGAAATTCTGGAGGCTTTTGCAGCGCAAGCGGCTGTAGCCTTAGAAAATATTTTGGCCTATCAAGCCGCTCAGAAGAGGGCCGCAAGGCAAGCGGCTATCGCCGAAGTGGCAAGGGAAGCTTCCTCTATCCTGAACGAAGAAGACCTCCTCAATATGACCGTGGAATCTATAAGGCGGCACTTTGGCTACCCCCATGTAGCTGTTCTCATCCTGGACGAAAAGAACCAAGAGCTGGAAGTCAAAGCTGCTTCCAGCATATACGAAGGGGCTAAGCCTGGCATTTGGCGCCAGAAAATAACCGAAGGGATGATAGGCTGGACGGCCAGAACAGGACGCACCCGTCTCGCTAACGACACTTCCCTTGATCCTTATTACATCTCTGCACCCGGGTGGGACCCTAAATCTGAATTGTGCATCCCACTGCACATCCGGGGCAAAGTCGTAGGAGTTTTGGATATTGAAGATGAAAAGCCTTACGCTTTTGAGGAAGAAGACGTAGTTTGCTTTGAGACTATAGCCGACCAGATTTCGATAGCCCTTCACAATGCCCGGCTGTTCCAAGAGGCACAGAGCCGTCTCCAGGAGCTTTCTCTCCTCTCGGGTGCGGGCGAGTCCCTGAACAAAGCCACGTCTCTTGAGGAGGTCCTGAGCATAACTCTGGATACAGCTCTTTCCATTGCTGGTACAAAGGAAGGCTCCATAGTCCTCGTAGACCGGGCTACCAATACTCTACATATGAGCATAAGCCGCAATGTCCCCGAAGAAGTAATCCAGGAATTCAACAGGCGTCGCTTCCCTGCTTCCACAGGAACTTTCGGCATAGTAATACAGACAGGAGAAATCTTTGAGACTGAAGATGCTAGAAATGACCCGCGTGTCGTAAAGGACCTTTTCCCTTTGGGTGATGCTTTTACCTATATACCTCTGAAAACAGAGGCGGGTGTCATTGGAGTCCTGGTCTTGGAAACGCTTCTGACAGAATCGCAAAAAAGGTTGATTGTAGCCCTTGCTGATGTAGCTGCTGTTGCTATATCCAGGGCTATGCTCTTCACTGAAAGAGACCGCAGGATACGAGAACTTTCAGTCCTCAACGAAATCAGCCAGGCAGTGAGTTCAACCCTTGACCTTGAAGAAATTTTCTCCAGGCTTCATGAATCCCTCAGCGCCGTAATTGATACCACCAACTTTTACATAGCTCTCTACGATCCCGGAAAAGATGAAGTTTTATTTGCTTACTACTTTGAAGAGGGGGAGAGGAGAAAGCCGGTCTCCAGAAAGGCAGGCAAAGGCCTAACTGAATACATTATTAAAACTCGGGAACCTCTCTTCCTCCCCAACAAAGTGGAAGAACGCATCAAATCTCTGAGAGGAGTGCAAATGGTGGGCAAACGAGCTCTTTCTTGGCTCGGGGTGCCCCTAATTGTGGGCGATGAAGTTATTGGGGTTATGGCCGTCCAGAGCTACGAGCGTGAGAACGCCTTTGACGTCACGGACTTGAACTTTATGTTGACGGTAGCTGGCCAGGTCGCAATGGCTATCCAGAACGCTCGCCTTTACCAGCAGGAGAAGAAGCGCCGTGAAATGGCTCTTACCCTCCGAGAAATGGGTGAATTGCTGAGCTCCACTCTTGACCTTAACTCTATTATAAACCAGGCCCTTGACTACCTCAAGCGTATAGTGGATTATGATACCGCTTCTCTGGCTCTTCTGGAAGACCGCAAACTTCGTATTGTAGCGGGGAGGGGCTTTGGGGAGAAACTGGGAGAGGTCATGAATGTTGTATTTGATGCTGAGAAGAACATCCCCTTCAGGAGGATGAGGGAGACCCTCAGGCCTGTACTTATAAAGGATACCAGGGAAGAGGACATTCTGGACAAAGTGACGGCTGTTGAACGCATCCGCTCCTGGATAGGTGCTCCCATCATATACAGAGGTCAAATCATAGGCCAATTGTCGGTAGATAAAGAAGTGCCTGGTTTCTTCACTGAGGAAGACGCCGAAGCTGTGATGATTTTTGCTGGCCAGTTGGCTATCGCTATCCAGAATGCTCGCCTCTACCAGGAGACGGTAACCCTGGCTCAGGAGCTTGAGGAAAGGGTACGCCAGCGCACAGCAGAACTTCAGCAAGCTATGGAGGACTTGGCCCGCGAGAGGGATATGGTGGAGACTCTCTACCGCATTACGGAAAGGCTTGCTGCTACCCTCGACCTGGACAGAGTCCTGAACGAAGCCCTCAGGATGCTCCACGAAGCTACCGGTGCGCCGCAGGGTGCTATAATGCTTCTGGACCAGAGCGGACGCCTCGTTTACAGGGCTGCCTGGGGCCGGAGGGAACCTCTCCCTAAAGGCGGTAAAATTACCCCCTTTACTGTTGGCAAAGGGCTTGCTGGTTGGGTCATTGAGAAAAAGCAGTCCGTAATAATACCCGATGTGACGCAGGATAATAGATGGATTCCCCTTCCTTCGGAATCAGAGGTGAGCAGAAAATCGGCGCTGGCTGTTCCTCTCCTGCTTGGAGAGGAGGCCCTCGGAGCCATACTGCTTTTCCACCCCGACCCCGATTACTTTACTGAGGACCATCTCAAGCTGGTATCAGCAGCAGCTGCACAGGTAGCTCAGGCCATCAACAATGCTGAACTCTACCGCCTCATCACCGACCAAGCTCAGAAGTTGGGCGATATGCTTCAGGCGCAGGCCGCCGAAGCCTACCGCATCCAGACCATCCTTTCCTCCATCACCGATGGGATCCTGGTTCTGGACGAGAAAAATAACATTATCCTGCTCAACCCTCCTGCGGAGGAAATGCTGGGAGTAAGGGGTGTTTCCCTGGCCGATCGTCCGCTCAGAGATTTCGTTGGAGCGGCCTCGGAAGAAGATAAAGATTTCGCCCTCAGACTCTACACTGACCTTCTTATTCATAGTAACAAAGTTAGAGAATCAGGTGAGACTGTTTCCTTCAGAGTGGAAAGCCCTCGCAAAGTGCTTGATGTATCCCTCGTGAGTGCCCCCGTGGGCCATGGTGGAGCAATGGGAACCATTGCAGTTTTACGAGATGTAACCAGAGAGGCAGAAATAGACCGCATGAAGACGGAATTCATCTCCACTGTTTCCCACGAGCTCCGGACTCCTATGACTTCAATAAAGGGTTATACAGATTTACTTTACATGGGAGTCGCTGGTCCTCTGTCTGAGCAACAGAAACGTTTCGTCACCATTATCAAGAACAACGCTGACCGTCTTGCCAGCCTTGTAAGTGATATTCTGGACATTTCCCGCATAGAAAGCGGCAAAGTGCGCTTGAACCTTGAGGCTATTTCTCTGAAGCAAGTAATAGATGAAGTGTCTTTAGTCTTTGAGCACCGTGTTCGGGAGAAAAATATCAACTACACTGTGGATATACCAGATGATCTGCCTCCCCTCTGGGCTGATAGAGACCGCCTCAGTCAAATCCTCACCAACCTTATAGGTAATGCTTGCCAATATACACCCGAAGGAGGTTCTGTAACTGTGACAGCCCGGCAAGTAGGTGACATGGTTCAAGTAGACGTGGCAGATACTGGTATAGGAATAGCTCCTGAGGACATACCGAGAGTCTTTGACCGCTTCTTCAGGGCAGATCATCCAGTGGTAAGAGATAGCCCTGGGACGGGCCTTGGCTTATCCATAACCAAGGCTTTCGTTGAGATGCACGGTGGCCAGATATGGGTCCAGAGCGAACTAGGCAAGGGTTCCACCTTCAGTTTCACCCTGCCTATTGCGACGGAGGTGAAAGCAGAGGAGAAGCCGATAAAATTACCGCCTCGGGAGGAGAGAAAGGGGAGGATACTGGTAGTTGAAGATGACAGAGATGTAGCTGAGATGATGCGCCACAGTTTGGAAGCGGAAGGTTATGAGGTAACCGTGACCCTAACGGGGGGAGATGCTCTCTGGCTTGCCCGGGAACTGAAACCAGATCTCATCACTCTGGACATTCGCCTGAGTGATATGGATGGTTTTGAGCTACTGGAACGTCTCAAGAAAGAAGAGGTCACAGCCTCTATACCAGTGATAATAGTCTCGGTGGTGGCTGAGCCGGAGAAAGGTTTCGCTCTCGGAGCCGCAGATTACATAACTAAACCTTTTGAAGAAGAACGACTGTTAATAAGCGTCCGGAATATACTGGAGGCCTTAGATGGAGGGCAGCTCAACAAGATCCTTGTGGTGGACGATGAGCCTGATCTGGTGAACTGGCTTGTTGAGGCTCTTTCCAAGTATAACTTCAGAGTGCGGGGTGCTTACAGCGGTGAGGAAGCTCTCAGGATTGTGAAAGAAGATACTCCTCACCTAATCCTTCTTGACCTCAAAATGCCGGGCATTGATGGATACGAAGTGCTCAGGAGGCTGAGGGCAGATGAAGCGACCCGCCATATCCCAGTAATAGTGATAACGGCAAGCCCTGTTGATAAGGAGAAAACGAGGGTCAAGGTCCTGGGGCTTGGTGCCAAGCGCCTCCTTATCAAACCGTTTAGCGTGGAAGCTCTCGTGGGCGAAATAAAACGGGTGATGGCTGAGTTGTGGAGCTAAATTGAAAGGGGACAACTAATGTCATCCCTTGTTTTCATCGTTCGAGAGGAAACTGCAGAAATAGAGAAGATCCTTGGAAAGGAAAAGAAGTGGGCTAATATCCTAATTCTGGTAACTCTGTTCTCCGCTATCTGCGTAGTAGCCGTTTCCGAGTGGGCTATCAAAAAGCCTACTGGAAGTATAGCTCTTTCCGCTTTCGTGAGTGAAGCTGGTTCTATTTGCTTATATTTCTTGGCCCCTGTATGGTTCATGCTGTGGCGTCAAAAGGGAGAAAGAGCGCTAAAGATAGCGTTGCTTTTCTATATATTCAACCTGCTTCTGATGGCTTCGGTTGATTATTTGACGAAGAGCGGGTTGAGGGAGGAATTACACCTTTCTCAGCGAATCTACAGTCCCAGGTTGCTGTGGGGCCTTTTTATGCTTCTTCCTTGGGTTCTCTTCGCTCTTCTGGTCAAACATTGTCCCTTATGCGCTCAAAGGGTGGGCCTCGGGACAGCTGGCTGGAGGGAAAATTTACTTATTGGCCTTATGGCAGGGGCATTCCTCGGTAGCCATATGTTGCTGGTGACTACAGCCATTGGGCGCAGGCTGGTCCTCAACCCGTGGCCCTATACTGCATGGTTATTGGGGTATGAGCTCGGAATTCAGTCCCTCGGGGAAGAGCTTTTCTTCCGGGGCTTTCTTTTCAATTACTTGCACAATTACCTGGGTAAGGGATTTTGGTTCTCAGCTTTCCTGGGCGGATTATTTAATGTTTCCGTATATATGGTCAAAGCCCTTTGGGTGAGCTATGCCCCTCTTACCCTTGGGGCTCAGTTCTACATCCTGACCATGGCCATAGTTAATGCAGCTCTTTTCCGATGGAGGGGAAGTGTTCTGAGTTGCTGGGTGAGCAATGCGCTTTTCAGTCTCTTAGCTTCCTTAGTGGTGAGCTAAAATGAGGAAGCAGAACCTGTGGCCGGCTTTCTTATCGGCCCTTTTAACTTTGGCTGTAACATGGATTTTTTACAGAGCTCCACATGGGAGCCCGTTCCATGTTTTGCGATTTCTTTATTTTATCCCTGTTATCTTGGTTTCATTCCTGTACGGGCTTGGACCTGGGCTTTTCGGTGCCTTTTTAGTAGCCTCGTTAGAGCTCCCCCATGTCCTTAAAATAGCAGCGGAAAATTTCTTTTCCAATGATCTCTTCTCTCATTTGTTTGAGATCTTTCTACTGGTCCTGAGCGCTGTAGCGGTGGATCAGTGGCTTGGCACCCAACGGAGGCAAAGGGAATTTTACAGAGCTCTGAGCGATTTGAGCGAGCTCCTGATTTCTCAAAAAGAAATTGATGCACTCCTTAAGATGTTGCTGGAAAGCCTGGTTCAGCTTACTGGTTCAACTTGGGGCGAAATCATCCTTGAGGAAAACGGTTCTCTGGTCCGGAAGGCCCTCTGGGGTGAGTCTGTCTCTCGCAAGCCTCAGAAGTTCGGGCCTCAGCCTGGCTATAAAACCTTGGCTGAGTTGGTTGTAAGGGAAGGGAGAAGTGTAGTATCAACGAATTTAGAGCTGGACCCCCGCTTTTCTCGCCGAACTGAAACTCCGGTTATGCTTAACGCTTTTGTAGCTGTCCCTCTCAGGGTTCAGGGCAAACCCGTAGGTCTTGTAGCTCTGGCGAACAGACCTGAGGGGCCATATACGCCTCAAGAGATTAGCATTATAGAAGCTGTTGTATCGAAGGGCGAGGTAGCCCTCGAGAACCTCTTGCTTCTCGAAAGGGAGAGAAAGCGCGCCGCTAAACTTGCTGCTTTGAACGAAGTTGCTCGCGCAGTGAGCTCGGTTATGGACCCTAGGCTTTTGTTCCCCATTGTGCATCGGGAAATCTCGCGGCTCATGCAAGCCGAAAACTTTTACATTGCCCTTTACAATCCTGAAGATGAAACAACCGAATTTGTATATGTAGTAGAGGATGGTAAACCCAGAGAAGGAGGTAAGCGCAAGTTAATTCCGGGCAGAGGTTTAACCGAGCATATCATTCTCACGGGTAAGCCCTTGCTCCTTTCTGGGAACGCCTGGGAAGAGCTCCAACGACTTGGGGTTGAACCGGTAGGGCGAACTGCGCGGAGCTGGCTCGGTGTCCCGCTCATAGTGGGAGATAGGATTTCAGGTGTAATGGCAGTCCAAAGTTATGATGAAGAAAATCTCTACACACAAGAAGATCTGGAAATCCTCCAAAATATAGCTTTCCAGACAGCTATAGCTTTGGAAAACGCTCGCCTTCTGGAGCGAACCGATAAAGCCCTTGCTCAGAGGGTGAAAGAGCTCACCATCCTTTCCGAACTGGACCGAGAAATGGCTATAG
>JBHOQL010000077.1:0-19837 GCA_042408195.1 Anaerolineae bacterium | reverse complement strand
GCGCGTTGCCAGCTCCGGTGAGCACTTTTCTATCATCCTATAGGCAAACCCCTGAAGCCGTTTCGGGTAGTGCCAGGGAAGCCCAACAGGTCTACAAGCTCGGAAAACTATGCGCACTTTCATATCATGCTTTAACACCTTGCAGATGAGAAGTGTACCCGCTGTCGCGGTCAAAGTCAAGTAAAGTAATAAAGCACAGACCAGCGCCGCTGTAGTTTGGCTGACATCCCCTTGGTTCGCTTCCGAGGGTGATAGCTTGAATTCGGTAGGGAAGTACACAGGCACCCGAGCTTTCGCCCCATGGGCACATATGGTGTTTTAAACTGTAGCTCCTTGTGCAAGCTTTTACCCCGTTCCCCAGGTCATGGGGACTCAGTTCGCTCTGGCACAGCCCACGTTTCGCCGTAATGCTTTATATCCAGTGGGAGAAAATAAGAGGCTTCGTCCAGATGGGTCCTTCTGGTATTACGGCGAGCAGGGGATATCGAGGAGTTAAGGAGGCGTTCTACCAGGGGCTGAAGATAAGACGAGGTTCAGCTCACCTCCGCACGAGTGCATGCGCGATTTGTCAAGGACCTCTACAAAGGTTTTGTGTTCGGTTACCGGTGTGCTATAATATCCCAGGTTAATTTAAAGCAACGCGGGGGTGCTATGAGCAAGAAACCAGCTTGGTTCAAGGGGATTATCCCAGCTTTGGTGACGCCATTCAAGAAAGACGGTTCCCTAGATGAAGAAGCTTACCGAGAGCTCATCCGCTTCCTCTTGCCCCATGTGGATGGCTTAGTGGCGGCCGGTACTACGGGGGAGTTCGTTTACCTTTCGCCAGAGGAAAGGAAAAGGGTCATTGAAATAGCTGTCGAGGAAGCCGGGGGGAAGGTCCCCGTCATAGCGGGGACTGGGGCGGCTTCTACCAGGGAAACTCTGGAGTTAACCCGCTTTGCCAAAGAAGTGGGAGCTGATGCTGCTCTCGTAGTCACTCCCTTCTATCTCAAGCCCACTTTCAATGAAATCTACGACCACTACCGAGCTGTGAACAAGGTTGGGATTCCTATAATCATTTACAACATACCTCAATGTGCCGGCACGCACCACGAGTGGTGGACAGCCGAGGGTTCCCTTTTGGATCTGGAAAACGTGGTAGGTATAAAGGACTCTTCCGGCGATATCCCTTTCCTGATGGCTCTTATCGAGAAGGTGTGGGGCGAAGTTGGGATATTCACCGGCCACGATGAGACGGTGGTGGCAGCGTTGGCAGCTGGGGCGGACGGTGCCATCTTGGCCTCAGCTAACCTTATCCCCGATATATGGCAGAAAATTTATAGAGCTGTGAAGTCAGGCGATCTAGATACGGCCAGGGAGTGGCAGAGGAAAATCCAGAAGATAATCCGTATTGTGGTAAGGCAAGGCTCCACTCAAGCGGTGAAGGAAGGCTTGATGATGATGGGCCTCAGGGTGGGGAATTCCCGATTCCCCATGATGCCCGGAGATGCCTTCCGTCGGGAGGACCAGGAAGAGCTGCGGTTCGAGCTAGAGGCCCTTGGCAAAATACCACGCCGGGAGGTAGAGTATCACTTGGGTAATGAAACAGTGAAAACTTCTTTCCCAGTAGCTCACCAGGTGGATAAAAGGGTGTTTGACCTGACTATTGCGATCGGTGAGGGATTCTCAGGGCCGCCCTTCCACGAAATAGCCCACATTGACCTGGTAATGGGGGTGAAGGATGGCCCTGTGGGCAGAGCAGCCGAGCGAGCCCTTAAGGAGGAGCGTCCCGGGCACGATTTAGCAATCATCCGGGAGCGCCCAATGGTTATCTTGGTCCCAACGGTGACTGTGCGGACTGCCCGGCAGCGTCACCAGATTTACGAGGTTGCCGCCAGGGGGATAAATAAAGCCATCGATTGGATGGTTCAAGATGGCACTCTGCCCGAATCAATCCTGGACAAGATCGTAATGATCGTGAATGCTTTCGTGCATCCCTCGGCCGCGATCGATAAACGCATTGAGCTCAACAATTTCAAAGCGATGCGGGCAGCCATTCGCAAGGCTATCGAGGGACGGCCTGTAATTGAGGAAATATTGAGTGAAAAAGATGCTGCCCGCCATCCCTTCAAGTATGCACCTTAAGATCCGTAGAGCAGGTTGGGAAGATGTAAAAGGGGTTTGGGAACTGATCGCTCAACTTCAGGAGTTCGTTAGCCTGGAGGTCACTCCCTATCAAGAGTTTTCCCTTCGGTGGAAGAGGGTTACCGCATTCCCGGATTTTGAGGCGTTCGTCGCCGAAGAAGGAGGGAAAATAAAGGGCCTGGCAGTGGTCTGGTACCGTGAGAGCCTCTCCCACGGAGGACTGGTTGCGCTCATTGATGAATTCATAGTGGCCGAGGGGGAGAGGGGCAGAGGCATAGGCACTCGTCTTATGGAATACGTGGTCGAAAGTTGCTTTCAAAGGGGATGCATTGAAGTGGAGGTCGTGACTGAGGCCGATAATTTTGCCGCCAGGGACTTTTACCACAAACTCGGCTTTTATGAGGTTGGGATACTCTTAGAAAAAGATAGGGAAGGGGAAAGTGAGCCATGAAGAAGGTGGAAATAGCTCCTGCTCAGGCTCTGAGGCTCATAAACGCTGGCGGAGTAGTGCTGGTTACCTCCCGCTACAAGGATAGGGAGAATGTGATGAGTGCTTCCTGGAACACTCCGCTCAGTTTTTCTCCCCCTCTGGTGGGTATAGCCATACACCCGGCCCGCTTCACCCACGACCTCATCAAGAAAAGCGAGCAATTTGCTTTGAACATCCCCACCGTTTCATTGCTCAAGGCGGTAGAAATATGCGGAACTTACTCTGGTCGGGATGTGGATAAATTTGCTAAAGCTAATCTGACCCCCGTCGATGCCCTGGAAATTGATGTGCCATTAATAGAAGAATGCATAGGCCATATAGAATGTGTGCTCACCGATGCTTTCACCACAGGAGACCACACTTTCTTTGTGGGACAGGTGGTGGCGGCATCTGTTGCAGAGGAGGCCTTTGATAAGGTCTGGAAACTGGAGATTGAGGATTTGAAGCCCCTGCATCACCTCGGGGGAGATTACTATGCTGTGCTGGTCAAGTGCTCGTAAGGAAGCCTTGCGAGCACCGAAGGAAGGTTGTCCACAATTTCAAACCACTGAGGGGATCTAGCGGAAATCAGTGCCTTTATAGGAAATCCTGCTCGGGTAAACTAGGCGGCCATTGAATAGCTAGTCTCTCTATGAGCCTATGGCCTAAATTCTTGCTTAGGTGAAGAGGAGACAGGGCAGAACTCTAGCACAGCATATAGGTGAAGAAAGTGGATTCCGTGCGTATCGCCATCGTCAACTCCAGCAGTTTCGGGCGGCTCTTTCCTGAGCATTTGGAACAGCTGAGCCGCCTGGGAGAAGTGCAGCGTTTTGAGTTTCCCTCCACCATAGGGGGAAAGGAACTAGCCCAAGCCCTGCAGGGTTTCCCTATCCTTATCGTCAGCGTCACCCCGCGGTTCACCCCCGAGTTCTTCGCTGCCAAAGACGAGACCTGGCTGATCGCCCGCCACGGCATTGGCGTGGATAATGTCCATCTTCCCTCAGCGACAGCCCACGGCGTCCTGGTTACCCGAGTACCGGGCCCGGCGGAGCGGGATGCGGTGGCGGAGGCCACGGTAGCGCTCCTGCTAACCCTCCTTCGCCACATCCCCCAGGCTGCGGCGGCGGTGCGACAAGGGCGCTGGGCCGACCGCGCTGCTTTTATCGGTGTAGAACTGCGGGGGAAAACCGTCGGCCTCATCGGGTTTGGCAACATCGGAAGCCGGGTGGGCGAAATCCTGGTCCGGGGCTTCGGAGCTCAAGTGCTGGCCTACGACCCGAACGTTCCGCCGGAAACCGTCCGGGCCGCTGGAGCGGAGCCTGTGGACCTGGAAACTCTTCTGCAAGAGTCCGAAATCATCTCCCTCCACGCATCCCTTACCGAAGAGAACTACCATCTCCTTTCGCACGAGGCTTTTGCCCGGATGAAGCCTGGCGTAATCCTGGTCAACACTGCGCGGGGAGAACTGATAGACGAAGCCGCGCTCATCGCCGCCCTGGAGTCCGGGAAGGTGGCCGGAGCTGCGCTGGACGTGGTGGAAGGGGAACCCATCGGTTCGGACCACCCTCTTCTCCGTTTCCCGAACGTTCTGGTCGTGCCCCATATCGCCGCCTACACCCGGGAGACTCTGCGCCGAATGGGGGAGAAGATGATTTCGGATGTGGAGCGGGTGTTGCGGGGAGAGGTTCCGGACGACGTGGTGAATCCGGAGGTCATCCCCCATGCCCGGGCCCTTCGCCGGATGGGAAATGCCTGTAGGGCAGATTCTGGCCGTTGACGTCGGCACAACGTACCTTAAAGTCGGACGGCTGGGGTTGGACGGACGGGTCTACCGGACAGCCGTCCGGGAGGTTCCCGTTCTCCGGGATGAGCGGGGACGGGCGGAGCACGACCCGGAAACCCTCTGGAACCGGCTGGTAGAAGCCGTCCGGGAGGTAATGGCAGAGGACCCAGCCACCGTCCGCTGGATGCTTCTCTCCGCGTACCAGTTGAGCCTCCTGCCACTGGATGCGTCGGGCTACCCGCTGACTGGGATCATCACCCTGCAGGATACCCGGGCCCGGGAGACGTTTCCGGGACTGCTGGAGCGGATGGATGCCCGGACGGTTTACGAGCGCACTGGGTGCCCGCCGCTCTTTCAGTACCCGCTAGCCAAGTTGGAGTGGCTGCGGGTCCGACAGCCGGAAGTATTCCGCCGGGCCCGCTGGTTTCTGGACGCCAAGGCTTACCTTTTCTTCCGGCTTCTGGGGAGGCCGGTGACGGATTACTCTACGGCCACGGCCACCCAGCTGATGGATGTGCACAGCCTCCGGTGGGATCCTGCCCTCCTCCAGTTGGTGGGGATCGCAGAGGAGCAGCTGCCGGAGGCCGTGGCGCCGGAGACCCGTCTTGGTCCTCTGCGGCCGGAGGCGGCGGAGGCTCTGGGTCTCCCTCCGGACGTGGAACTCCTGGCCGGAGTCTACGATGGGGGTGCGGTGGGTCTGGGGCTGGGGGCTGTTGCGCCGGAGGTCGGGGCGATCAATCTGGGGACAACGGCTATGGTTCGCCGGGTAGCCGACCGCCCCGTCTTGGATGCCTCCCCTCAGATGCGCCTCCAGACTTACTATCTGGCAGGACGACAATGGTTTCCCGGTGGAGCTATCAACAACGCCGGGAGTGCCCTCCAGTGGGTGCGGGAAGTGCTCGGCCTGGACGCGTCGGAGCAGGAAGCCAGGGCTGGCGCAGTGGAGGGGCCAACAGACCTGCTTTTCCTGCCTTTCCTGACCGGAGAGCGGTTCCCGCGAATCGGCCCCCGGGCCTCCGGCGTCCTCTTCGGCTTGCGGGCCCACCACAGAGAGGGACATCTCCTTCGGGCGACAATGGAAGGGGTAGCCTTCGCCCTTCGGCTGGTTCTGGAAGCACTGGCCGAGAATGGCCTCGCTCCCCAGCGGCTCCGGGCTGGCGGCGGAGGAACCCGTTCCGACCTCTGGATGCGCATCCTGGCTTCCGTGTTCGGGGTCCCGATAGAGGTGCCAGAGGTTTCTGAACCGGCCCTAATGGGGAGCCTTGTCCTAGCCCGCACCGCGCTGGGGATCGCCCCGGACCTTCCGTCGGCTGTAGTGGAGGGGCCGGTGCGTGTGTATGAGCCGGTAGCCGAGTGGGTGCCTCGCTATCAGGAGCAGTTCCTGTCCTTTGAGGCGCTGTTAGCGGACCTGGAAAGGGCATTTGAGCGAACCCCAGTGGAGGATAGATAAGGCAGACGACCTCGTAAGGAGTTGTGGCGATGAACTACGCCGATTTAGGCTTAGTTGGCTTAGGCGCGATGGGCCAGAACCTGGCGCTGAACTTCGCCCGCAGGGGATTTCGGGTCTGCGTCTATAACCGCACGGCGGAGCAGACGCAGGCCTTCCTGCAGCAGCTCCGGGGAGAACCGATCTCCGCCGCTTATACCCTGGAGGACCTGGTGCGCTCCCTGGAGCGTCCCCGCCGGATCCTTCTCATGGTCCGCGCTGGGGCGCCCGTGGACGAAGTTCTGGCTCAGTTGACCCCCCTGCTGGAGCCCGGAGATATTGTGATGGATGGGGGAAACTCCCACTTCGCCGATACAGAGCGGCGGGAGCGGGCCCTGACTGCTCAGGGCATCCGATTTCTGGGGGTTGGGATCAGCGGGGGAACGAAGGGGGCTCTCCTCGGTCCCTCCCTGATGCCGGGCGGGTCTCCGGAGGCCTACGCGGCGGTGGAGGGGATGCTCACCCGCATAGCCGCGGTCAGCGATGCTGGGCCCTGCTGTGCCTACATGGGCCGGGGCGGGGCAGGCCACTACGTCAAAATGACCCACAACGCCATTGAATATGCCTTCATGCAGGGCATCGCCGAGGCGTACGACTGGATGCGAACCGGGATGGGGATGTCCCCGGAGGAGGCTGCGGGGGTCTTCGCGCGCTGGAACGAGGGGACTCTTCAATCGTATCTGATCGAACTGACTGCCCGGGTGCTCCAGTATCGGGACTCCGGGACAGGGGAGCCGCTGGTAGAACTGATTCTGGACCAGGCGGAGCAGAAGGGGACGGGACGTTGGGCAGCCCAGAGCGCGCTGGAACTGGGCGTGCCCACGCCGACCTTGACGGCGGCAGTGATTGCCCGCACCCTTTCCTTCTACAAGACCGACCGGGAGCGCGTCGCGGCTCTTCTTCCCTGGCCAGAGCGGACCCCAACCGCGCCGTTAGAGGAACTCCTGGCCGATCTGGAGGACGCGCTGAACCTGACGGTTCTAACTGCCTTTTCTCAAGGGCTCTGGCTGCTGTACGAAGCCTCGCGGCAATATGGGTACGGGACTGACCGGGCAGAGGTCCTGCGGGTCTGGCGGGCGGGCTGCATCATCCGGGCCCGCTGGCTGCCGTTCCTGGAGGGGATTGTTCGGGAGGACCGGGAGAACCCTCACCTGCTTTTCCATCCCCGCTTTCTGGCCGAAGTGCAGCAGCGGTTGCCGGGGGCGATCCGGACCCTGCAGCGGGCGCTGGATGCGGGGATCCCGATGCCGGCGCTGGGGACCGCGTTGGAGTACCTGCAGGCGATGCGCCGCGCCCGTCTTCCGGCCAATCTCATCCAGGCCCAGCGGGACGCCTTCGGCGCCCATACCTACCGGCGGACAGACCGCCCAGGAGTTTTCCACACCGAGTGGGAGGAAAAACCTGATGGAGGTGAGTGATGAGCCGTTTGGAGGAATTGTTCTCCTTACGGGGCAAAGTCGCCTTGCTGACGGGCGGGGCTGGTGTTTTGGCTGAGGCAGTGGCTCGGGGACTGGGATGGGCTGGCGCTCGCCTGGTCATCACCGATATCCTCTCTACTGATGAGCGCGTGGCTGCGCTCAGGGCAGAAGGCCTGGAGGCCTGGGGCTACCGGATGGACGTCCTGAAGCGGGACGAAGTGGAGATGGTGGCCGAACGGGTCCGGCAAGAGGTGGGTCGGGTGGACATCCTGGTCAACCTGGCGGGGGGCAACATCCCGGAGGCGACGGTGGGGCCTGAACGCCCCTTCTTTGAGATTCCGTTGGAGGCGCTGGAAAGGGTCGTGGCCCTCAACCTGTTTGGCGGGGCGATACTTCCGGCCCAGGTGTTCGCAAAGCAGATGGCCGAGGCTGGGGAAGGCATAATAATCAACATTTCTTCCATGGCGGCCTTCCGTCCCCTAACCCGTGTAGTGGGCTATGCAGCGGCCAAGGCGGCGGTGGTTAACTTCACCCAGTGGCTGGCTGTCTACCTGGCCCAGGAATATTCACCCCGGATACGGGTCAACGCCATTGCCCCCGGCTTTTTCCTCACCCGACAGAACCGTTACCTCTTGCTGGACGAGCAAGGCAATCTCACCCCGCGCGGGCAAGCCATCCTGGCCCATACCCCAATGGGACGCTTCGGGGTGCCAGAAGACCTTATCGGGACGGTAGTCTGGCTGGCCTCTCCTGCCAGTGCCTTCGTGACAGGAGCGGTGATCCCAGTGGACGGCGGCTTCAATGCCTATGCCGGAGTTTAGGTGACAGGCCAAAGCGAGGGGGCTATGGAGCACAAAGTCTACTTGACTCTGGGTTTCCACATCAACTTCTACCACTCCTGGCGCGGCGATACCCCCGACGAGGCCGGCTTCGGCACCGATATGCGCGTCATCCGCCACGTCTTGGACATCCTGGACCAGGCCAACGCCGCTGGGAAGAAGGCCCGCGCCTACTGGGATACCGAGGTCTACTGGACCTTCCAGGAGATCGTGCCCCGATACTGCCCCGACATCCTGGAGCGCATCCGGCGCCGCGTCACCGCCGGGCTGGACGAAATCGTCCTGGGGCCCTTCAACAACGGCGCCAACCACGCTGCCACCCGCGATGAGTTCCGAGCAGCCGTAAAATGGGCGATGGAAAACCCGTGGGGCTCCGGGCTGAAGAGACTCTTCGGCCGGGTTGCCCCGCTCTACCGACCGCAGGAGTGCATGTTCACAACCGGTCAGGAACAGATTCTCAGGGACTGCGGTGTAGAGGGCCTGCTCCTCTACTATTCCCTGGTGCCCTTCAACACCCTGGGCGCTTTTGTCCCAGCCTTACCACTCCAGCAGCGCTTCAACCCCCTCTGGTTCCGCACACGCGAGGACCAGCCGCCATTGGTCCTTTTCCCCTGCCTTTCCACCGCCGATATCCTTGAATTCGGCTCCCTGGAGAACCTGATGCTGGACCTCCACGACCGCCAGCGGCGCGGCGAGATTCAGTCGGACGTCCTCATCCACATAAACGCAGATGCTGACCTGGAGACCTGGCTTCCGGTCAAAGTACCGCGGATTTTCTCCTGGTTCCCCAACACTGGCGGACTGGAAGAGTACATCGCGGTGGTGAACCGGTACCCCTGGGCGGATTTCACCGTCCCTTCGGAGTACCTGGCTACCCATCCCCCGCAGGGCGAGGTCCTCGTCCGCCAGGACCTGGCCGATGGCGCGTTTGACGGCAACTACTCGTGGGCCGAGAAGTACCCCAGCCTTATCACTTGGACGTTGCTGGAGCGCTCCCGGATGGCCTCGCTGCGCGCCGAAACCCTCGCGGCCCGCGCTGGCCTGGACCTGCGGGAAGCTCTGTGGGAAGGGATGGACTCCTCTTTCTTCCTGCGGCTGATCGGGTTGAGCACCACCCACTTCGGCATGTCCACGCCGGTCATCAACGAGGAGCGGCAGGCGCGCGCCCTGGAAATCCTGAGCAGGGCCGCCGAACGAGCCGAAGAAGCTGAACGGGAGGCGGTCCGAGCCTGGAAAACCATCGCCCCGAAAGCGCCCGACGGCGTCCTCTACGATTTTGAATTGGTGACAGCGCCCCCCGCCCGTGACCTGCCCACCCCCGCCGGTAGGTGCGCTGTCCGGCTCCCGGTCATCCTCCCGGAGGGAATCCGGGCGGTGCGCCTGGAGGACGCGGACGGAAACCCCATCCCGGCATCGCTGACGGAGGTCGCCCAGCTCCCCGATGGCCGGACCCGCGCCGAGGTCCGCTTCGTCGCTGCGGTTGGCCCGAATATAGCGGCCCGCTATCGCCTCCGACCCGCTCCGTCTCCGGACTCCGGCGGCTGGACCCCCTTGACCCGCCTCTCCAACCGGTGGCTGGAGGTCTGCTTTTCGCCGGAGAACGGCGTTGAGTCCTTTAGGTATCTTGGCGCTGAGGTCGGCGGCCCCGATTTCCTGCGCCCGTTCGTCTCCTACAGGACCCGAAAGCATCCGGTCGTCTACCCGGCTGGACGCTACACCTTCCTCCCGCTGGAGGGCGAAGCCTGGGATGGACTTCAGCGCGTGCGGATGCGGACGACTATCCCGATGGAAACGCCGCACGGCCGGCATGAAAGTCAATTGACCTATACTTTCACCCTGTTTGACGACCTACCCTATCTCTACGTGGACGTAGAAGCGGTATACGCATACACGCCGCCGACAGACGTCATCCACAACATGATCCAGAAACTGCGCCGCCTGATGGACCTGCGCTGGGTGGAGGTAGCGCCCTTCCAGATAACGCCTCGGCTGGAAGCTCCCCCGGGACGAACACTGCGGGTGTGGAAGCACAACTATCTGGGCATCACCTCATACTACGACCTGAACTACGGGCAGATCAACCCGCGCAACCGGGAACTGGATGCTTTCAACCATCAGGTGACGGCGGGCTGGGTCGCCGTCTCGGATGGGAACCACGGCCTGCTGGTGGGGGAGAATGCAGAGGTGCTGGCCTCTATGGCCTTCTGTCCGATGCGCCTGCGGGAGCGGGACGGGCGACAGGTCCTTTCCCTGAACCCGTTCGGCTCCTACCATGGCCGGATGCTGGACTACTCCCATCTGGGGGGCAACGGGGTCGGTGCGGCGCTGATGCGGGCCTTCGGCGGTCAGTTCAACCCCAACGGGCCGTCTTACAACGGACAGACGGTGCGCTTCTCGCTCCTGCTGGCGCCCTACACGGGCGATGAGCCGCCTGCCTCTCTACAGGACGAAGCGACGCTGCACTTCTACCCGCCGGGAATTGTCATCCACGTGGCGCCGCCGGGGGTGGAGGCTGACACCGCCGAGGACATTCGCCGCCTCTGGCAGGCCGAAGAGTTCCGGGCCCGGCAGGCTTGCCAGACCACGTTGGACCCGCCGACCGCTTTCCTGGTCAATCCGGTCCCGGGCGGGGCCGTCCTGGTGTGGGACCCGCCCCGTGGACAGGTGGTCACCGGCTACGAGGCCGCCTGGCGCCCGGCCGATGGCGAATGGACGACGGTCGTTTCGGGCCCGACGACGCGGCTCTCCATCAGTGGCCTGGAGGACGGAAAGGCGTATTTCTTCCGGTTGCGGGCGGTCTGCGAGTCTCCTGGGAGGGAAGGCCCCCTCTACTCAGCCTGGACGGAGGAACGGGCCTGTATCCCTGGCGCGGTGGCGGCGGTCCCGGTCGGGGCGATGCTCTCCCGCGTGCCGGCCGGGGCGATGGTGCGGATGGTCCTTGCCAGCCTGGGGGCGGTGGTCAGGGCCCGGCTGAGAAGGGGGTGACCCCTGCGAACAGGGGATGAAAGCAGGCCCCCACGCTACACCAGGTCCCGCAGCACCGAGAGGGCCTTCAGGTCGCCGCCGACCTTGATCTGACCAGTCACGACGGCCGCCATCGGGTTGAGTTTCCCGCTGAAGACTTTCAGGGCGGTGGCTCCTTTCATCTTAACCCAAGCGGCGGCCTCACCCTCCCCTTCAGCCAGCGTCACCCTGCCGTCCACGATGACCAGGCGGTAGATTCCGTCCGGGCCGAAGTCAAACTTGAGCGTAGTCGTTAGGCCGGGCTTTGTCCCGTCCAGGCGCCGGGCGACGTATTCCAGCAGGGAGCGCAGGTCGCTCACGGTTGCTGGGGTCGGCGCAGGGATGGGGGGAGCGGGTTCAACCCCATGGGGCGCTGGAGCTATCGCCTGAGCCGCAACAGCTTCCGGAACGGATTCTGCTCGCTCCTCCGGTCGACACCAGTATTCCCGCAGGACGTGCGCGGCCAATTTAGGCTTCCGGTCGCGCGTGAAAACCCCCTTTAGGTTCATTCCCCCCACCCGCCGGACCGACTGGGTGCTCTGGAAATCAGCGAAACACCAGACGTGAGTGCCGATCACAAAGTCCTTGCGGCGAGCAATCTCCAAGTAG
This sequence comes from Anaerolineae bacterium, assembly GCA_042408195.1. Classification (GTDB taxonomy): domain Bacteria; phylum Chloroflexota; class Anaerolineae; order SpSt-600; family SpSt-600; genus SpSt-600. The sequence continues at coordinate 8,106 of JBHOQL010000077.1, read as the reverse complement.
CCCCGGATCATTTCGGCCTGGTATTCTTCCGACCACATCAGGCCCCCGTGCAGCCCGGCGACGGCGTCCGCGCCGAATTCAGTGAGCAGAATCGGCTTCTTAAACCGCTCGTAGAGCAGGTCCAGTTCCTGGTCCAGAGTAGCGAAGGCTTCTTCTAGGCGGCCTCCCTGCTCGTACCAGCCCCAGTAGCGGTTGACGCAGATGACGTCGGTGAACTCCTGCCACTCCAGGGGAGCGCCCATCATGCCGGTCAGCGTCACCGGGCGGGTTGGGTCTAGAGCGCGGACGTGGTTGACCAGGTCCCGCAGGAACTGAGTGGCGTATTCGGGCACCGGGCTGGTATCTTTCCCCGTCAGGCGATCAATCAGATTGGGGAGCGTCGGCTCATTGGCGACCGACCACATCACTACGGAAGCGCGGTTCTTGTCCCGGGCGATTAACTCCTCGATCATCCGCAGGCAGGTCGCTCTGCGCCGGGCGACGGTGGCCTCGTCCTCAAAGACCAGGTTGGCCGCCGGAATCTCGTCAATGACCAGGAAGCCCAGGCGGTCGGCCAGCATCATGTCCTCTTCGGAGTACGGATAATGGGACGTGCGGAAGGAGTTGGCGCCCACCCAGCGCATCAGGTCATAGTCCTTGACCAGCAGGGGCAGGTTCAGGCCGCGCCCGCTGGCGTAGAAATCCTCGTGCCGCCCGAAGCCCCGGAAGTAGACCGGCTCGCCGTTGAGCAGGAACTCCTTGCCGCGCACCTCCACCGTCCGCAGACCGACCGGCAAATTGTAGACGTCCTTGCCCGCGTAGACGGTAAGGTCGTAGAGGAAGGGATCGGCGGGAGACCACAGCCGGGCAGAAGGGATGCGCAGTTCGGTTGTTCCGACTCCGTCCCTGAACCGCACTTCCGCCTCGGCCCTTGCCCCACCACCGGCCAGGACAACCCGTCCTTTTGATAGGCCTCCGTTAACTCGGACGCTGACCTCCACCCGGGCTTCCTGGCCTTCCAGCCGCGTAATGACGGTGATGTCCTCCACAAAGTCCCGCGGAACGGTGTAGAGCACGACTGGGCGGTGAATCCCGGCGTAGGGGAAGAAATCAAAAGTGGTGTCGGGATAACCGGAAAAGGCACCCACCCCACCCATCCCGCCCGAGGGGACGCGATCCGGGCGCAGGTAGTTTTCCACCATAATGGCAATGACATTCTCTTCGCCGAAACGGACCAGCCCGGTTATCTCAAAAGCGAAGGGCAAGTGTCCACCCTCGTGCTCTCCTACCCTCCGGCCATTCACCCAAACGACCGCGCGGTAATTGGCCGAACCCACGCGCAGGAAGACGCGCTCGCTTTTCCAGGCCATCGGGACGGTGACTCGGCGCAAGTACCAGCCTGCGCCAAAGTAGTTGAATAGATCAGCATACTGCTCGTTCCAGGAGCCAGGCACGGCGATGGGGCGCGGCTTGGGGAGACCGTTCATAAAGCCCCGAGCCTCGCCTCCCTCCTCCGGATCGGGCTGAAAGTCCCAGATGCCGGAGAGATCAAACAGAGCGCGGGCCGGGTTTTGTTGGGGGTATAGCATAGGCCCTCCTTATCGCAATAAATACTCGTGGTTATCCTGGGCGCCCAGTGAAAGCAACTCCAGATGCCTGCGGAAGTGTTTCCGCAGGTTGGCGTGGTACTCTTCTGCGTGCCGGCTCAACTCGGCCTTGATTTCCGGGCCGAAGGCCGCCAGGGCTGAGCCGAAAGTGACATGCAGAATCTGGCGGGCGTGGAAATCGTCCAGCAGAGCAGGCAGAGGCAGGCCAGCCGGAACTTTTGCCGGGTCCGCGGAGACGTGATAGGTGGCACGGTCGGTCCCATACCGTTCCAGCGCTAGGGCCCAAATCCGTTTAAAAAGCGCGGGCGAGGTCACGGCCAAGGTGCGCAGGGCCTCCAGGTAGGATGTCCCAGCCGTCTTGATGTGAATCCTCCTGCCGAAATGTCTGACCAGCAAGGGGTAGACGCTAAACTTGTCCGAAGCGGAGTGGAGGCTGATCTTGTACGTGCCGAAATGGGCAACCACGGCCGCGTGCTTCGCCAGTTCGGCATCCAGAGCGGCCAGGTCTCCGATGTAATCCACGCCCTTCTCAAAGCGCCCAATGAAGCGCGGAGCGAGGGAGGTGAACCGCACGCCCGCCCGTGTCAGTTCGCTGGCGATGAAGTAATGCTCCAGCGGCGTGGTCGGGGCATCGGTTTCATCCACGGAGACCTCAAAATCAAATTCGTCCGGGACCAGTTCGCAGAGGCGGCGGTACATCTCCACGACGTGGTGGATGGCGCGGCCGTATTTCACCAGCGCCCGCAACAAGGTTTCCTCATCGAAGGCCCCGAAGCCCAGGTCCCGGTTGAGGTACAGGGCAGCGATTTCGTCCCAGTTCAGGCTCCAGCTTTTCTCCCGCAGGACGGGGAGCGGGTCGGTGTCGGCGGCGTTGTCTACGTATGCGCTGGGGTCTACAGTGTAGAAGGTATAACCGGCCCGGACGAAGGGAAGGAGGTCGTCGGGGGTTTTGATGTGGTCGGCATCCGCGCCCCATGGGCCATCCCACCCGAAGGCCTCCACAGCGCGCCGGGCGTCGTCCAGAACTTGCTGGGGAGTACGCCCGGTGCGGGCGTTCTCGCGGACGGACTGCTGGGCGAAGACGGGATAGACTTCGCAGCGGGCATCCCGCAGGGCCTGGATGTGGCCAGGTGTCGCCAGCCCCAGCCGGTCGCCAAAGCCAAAGGAAGGGGAAAGGCCAAGGGGAGATAGCATTTTAGTGCTCCGTATTCTTTGTTTCGTACAGCTTATACGCCCGTCGGGCCAGCCCGACGGCCAGTTCGGCCATCATATCCAGTGCCTCCTCCATCTCCACGATGTGCCGGGCCACCAGTCCGGCCACCCAGTTGGCGGAGGCACGCCGCCATAGGTCGTGCCGGGCGGGAATGGAGCAGAAAGCGCGGGTATCATCGTTGAAGCCGACGGTGTTGTAGAGGCCCGCCGTCTCTATGACCTGGTCAAAGTAGCGGGCAATACCGTTGAGGCTATCCAGAAACCACCAGGGTGGGCCCAATTTCAGCGCCGGGTAGTGCCCGGCCAGCGGCGCCAGTTCCCGGGAGTAGGTGGACTCATCCAGCGTGAATACGATCAGGGTCAGGCGGGGGTCGTTCCCGTATTTGTTCAGCAGCGGGAGCAGATTGCGTGTGAACTCGGTCTGGATGGGGATGTCGGCACCCTTATCCGGGCCGAAGCGTTCGTAGATAAGCCGGTTGTGGTTGCGCAGGGAGCCGGGATGGAGTTGCATCACCAGGCCGTCCTCAATGCTCATGCGCGCCATCTCCATCAGCATGTGGGCGGTGAAGCGAGCCGCGTCTTCGGCGCTGGCCTGGCCTTTTAGGGCTCGCTGGAAGATAGCGTCGGCCTCGCGGGGGGAGAGTTCGGCAGTGGCGGGTGTCAGGACGGCGTGGTCAGTGGCGGTAGCGCCCAGGGAGCGGAAGAACTCCCGTCGCTGCTCCAGGGCCCGGATGAAGGTGGCGTAGTCCACCACATCTATCCCGCTGACGGCGCTGAGTCGCTCAATGTTCTCCCTCCAGCCAGGAGTATCCAGATTGATGACGCCATCGGGCCGGAAGGTGGGGATAATGCGACCATCCCAGCCGGAGGCGCGGATGGCCTGATGGTGCTCCAGCGTGTCGGTGGCCGCGTCGGTGGTGGCCAGGACCTCTATTCTGAAGCGCTTGAACAGGGCGCGGGGGGAGAACTCGGGCGAAGCCAGTTTCTCGGCAATCTGGTCGTAGAGGCGGTCGGCGTTGGCTGCGGAGGGGATCTCGTCTATGCCGAAGACTTCACTCAGTTCGTGGCGCAGCCAGATGCCGGAGGGGGTGGCGCGGAACAAGTAGAAGTGGGCGCAGAAGAGGCGCCAGATTTTGCGGTGGTCGGTCTCCACAGGCCCACCGTCCAGCCGTGGTATACCCAGGCTCTCCAGGGGGATGCCCTGGGAGTAGAGCATTCGGGTAACGTAGTGGTCCGGGATGATGAAGAGGTCGACGGGGGAACCAAAGGTAGCATTGGGGTCGGCGAAGAGGCGCGGGTCCACGTGCCCGTGAGGGGAGACGATGGGCAGGTCGGCGACAGACTCGTAGAGTTCTCTGGCTAGCTTTCGCAAGGTTGGCTCCGGATGGAAAAGGCGATCTGGATTGAGCATTGGAACCTCCTTATTGCTTACCTCGTTCTCACCGGCCCACTGCTCCCATCGCCAGCACACCAGACAGTATAAGCGCTAGGCTGAAGCCAGTGAAGGCCGTTGGCCGGTATCCTGGCAACAGTATGGTCTGCCAAAGGACCGGTAGGCCGATGTAGGCAGCGTTGTAAGCTGGGACCAGCAGGCTGGCACGTGCCTTTTTGGCAAAGCCGATCTGGGTCACCAAAAAAGCTAGAAAACCAATGACAAATGAGGAAGCAAAGATCGCCCCTCCGACGGCGCTGGACGGCAAGATACTAGAGGATCCACCGTAGTTTTGTCCGACTCCTTTGAGGAAGGGGTCCAAACTGCCAAAGCCACCAGCCATGAGGCCAAAGGAAACGGCGATCAGGCGCAGGTCCTTAGCACGACTAGCGGATATGGCGAAGGTCAGGCTAATAGCTACCCAGATACCCAGGGCCAGGAATAGCGCCGGGAGGTTCATCGTGAAGCGGTCTATCTCCTCGGCACGAACGATGTTCTCGTAACCAATCCCTGTTGTCCCAAGCACAATGGCTGCTGCCCCAACTGCTTCTCGGCAGGTGATCTTCTCTTTCATCACCGCTGCAGCGTAGGCCATCAAGAAGACAAGCCCCAAGCCGAATACGCTGCTGAAAAGGGCGGGTGGGCCGTATGGTTGGGCGAGAATGGGCCAGATGAAGAGAGTATTGTTGAGGATTAAGCCGATGGTGTAGATGATCGGCTTCCTTAACCCTCCTTCCACCGGCTGGCCGCTTTTCGTCAGTTTGGCGCGGATCTGGTCAAAGACTTCAATACCCTGCCGCTCCAAAGCCTTGGCCAGGTGAGTCTGGATAGTGGAAATGGTGCCGAAAAGCAGGACCAGCGGAATGTTGGTCATCGGTTCCTCCTGGAGGACATATCGACCAGAATGGCTTTGAGCGCAGACGGATTAGTCCGGTGCAGAACCTCCCCCTTTGCCCAATAGATGGCGAAATGTCCATCCAATTGCTCAACAACAGCCCGGATAGCCGGGACAAATTCCAAGTAACGGGGGTCATTGTAGCAGCAGATATCGTACTCATTGAGCACCTGAATTTGCGACCGTCCCGCTGCGCCAAGGATGGATAAATCCTCAAAACTGGCGATCCGGAAAAGTTCGGGCAGGTTCTCCTCCCAGTCGCCCCAGTTCCGCTTGGGCTGTTCAAACCTGAAAGCCAGCGGCAGCCCCCCGGCAACCGGGTAGCTAGCGTCTATGCGTGGGTCTATGGCAGCGGCCAGGATGGTAATCCAGCCACCACCGGAAAGGCCGGTCATGAATATGTTGGCAAACCCGTCCTTTTTGGCCTGGTTGACCGCTGCCACTGCTGGCTCCACAAAATAGCGCAGCGGATGGCCCTCGGTCACCTCATCCAAGTATGCCATTTGGCGGTGCTCGCGGATGGTCAACTCGCCGAAGGAGGGCAGGTTCACCGTCACTCCGGACTTCTGCTGGCCGATGAGAGGTAGGTCTAACCGCCAGACGGTGTATCCGGCTTTCAGATAAGCCTGAATAGCAGCCCGATCGCGGCCTGTAAACCCCTCATGGCCGGTGTGGTAGATAACCAAGGCACCATTGGGGGACTCGGGCGTGGAGACCGCAATGAACGAGGTGAAACCGTTCGGCAAGCGGACCAGCATTCCACCCTCAGCGGGCTCTGGGAGGGTTGCTGGAAGATAAGGGGTACCAAAGATGAACTCCGTCAAGGCCCGACGGGTGGCTTCTGCATCCGCTTCGTTACGGATGCGAATAAGGGGCCGGAGGTCAGTTCGGGAAGGCTTGAAGGCGGCAAACCAGCCGGTAAGGTGAAGGGCAATAACCAAGCCGAAGATGGCCATCGTCAGGGCGCCAAGGAAAAACCACAGTATGGACAAACAAACCCATGGGTCCGAGGCAAAACCGTGCAATGTCCCTTGACTCACGAATTCCTCACGGGAAAGGGGGTTGAACCGAGCACATTATATCATGCCTCACGGTACCGGACAAGAGAATGCGCTTAGGGTTTACGGGCGCATAGCTGACCTCCCTTTCTGTCACTGAAATTCGCGAGCAATTTGGACGGAGTTATCAGAATGCGGCTTTCGCTGTAAAGGCCGTGGCTGCGCCCGGGGCAGGATTCGAGGGCATCTCTGCCAACTCGGAGTACGTTCTACCATCACCAGCCAAGAGGCTAACTCCCGATGAACCGATTTCTGAGCGGGAAGCAACAGAGGGCTGAGTTGCGTTCCATTAGGTGTGGCAATCCGGAGTCCATCAGCCCCCGCATCCTTCAGGATCTCCTCACCACTTTCCCGATCAACGGCTCTTCCGCCGCTTCCTCCAGGTCCTCAAAGGTATCATCGCCCGCATCGCCGTCGGAATCTTCCGGAGCAAAGATCCCAAAATGCACCTTCCATGTTGTCAAACGTTTCCACCGCTGGTTGAAGAACCCGCGCTTCCACCACCAGCAGACTCTGAAACTGGCCTATGCCCAGACCTGGCTCTATCTCGGTCCTGTCGGACTTCAACAACCTAGAGAAGCCCTACGGTTACCATTTTGAAGGTCTCTCTACCCTCGAAGTCTCTGGACTGCGCACCGCCCAGGAGATTTGGGAGAAATACTATCAGCGTTAGCGGATTGAGGAGACCTTTCGCTTTCTCCGGCGGTAATTTCTACGCGAGGAGCGAACGGGATGGGCCATACCTGGGGTTCCGAGGGTAGCAGGAACTTTTGGCCTGCATTGCCGCTTTGACTGTGCTGAAGCGATGTGACAAACTGGTCTCTCTGTTCCAACTGCTGGATGTCCTCTGAGATGGGGGTGAAGTCAAGGGGCTTACATATTGCTTTGTTGATACTGTTGGGTTATAATAAGCTACGAAAGCTTTGACGGAAAAGGAGGAGTAAAGGTTATGGTCAGCAAGAAAGATTTCCGCAAAGTGAGGGAATTCGTTTGGGAAATCCCCAAGGAATTTAGGTCGGATATGCGCGTTCCTGCCAGGGTTTATGCCGATAATGAGCTCCTGGAGGCGGCCTTCAGGGATAGATCCATTGAACAGCTCATAAATACCACCACTCTCCCAGGCGTGGTCGGTTATACCCTTGCCATGCCCGACATCCACGAAGGGTATGGTCCTCCCATTGGCGGAGTAATTGCCACCGAAAGGCCATCTGGTATAATTTCCCCTGGGGCTACTGGATATGACATAAACTGCGGTGTGCGCCTCCTGGCTTCCAACATTAGGGCTGAAGAAGTAAAGCCTCACCTCGAAACCCTGGTCAAGGCTCTTTTCCATGGTATTCCAAGTGGAGTGGGCAGAGGTGGAGACATAAAGCTCAGCGACGCTGAGATGGATAAAGTCCTCAAGGAAGGCGCTGCCTGGGCTGTGAAACAGGGTTTTGGCTCGAAGGAAGACCTGGAGCACACCGAAGAAGGCGGCTCAATGGAAGGAGCTGACCCTTCCAAGGTCAGCCGAAGGGCTAAGGAAAGGGGAAGGGATCAGCTTGGTACCCTCGGTTCTGGGAACCACTTTATCGAGGTAGCAGTAGTAGAAGAAATTTACGATGAAGAAGTTGCCAAAGCCTTTGGCCTCTTCAAGGGCCAACTCGCGGTGTGGATCCACTCCGGTTCCCGTGGTCTGGGTCACCAGGTCTGCTCTGACTATGTGGAAAGCTTCCAGGAAGCAGTACGGAAATACGGCATAAAGCTCCCCGACAGGGAACTTGTGAGTGCTCCTTTTGATACCCCGGAGGGTAAGGCTTACTTTGGGGCCATGGTGGCTGCTGCCAATTACGCCTGGGCCAACCGGCAGATACTGGCCCACAGGGTTCGCAAGATCTTCGATCAGGTTCTGGCTGGCAAGGTCAAGGATCGTACCCTCCGCCA
>JBHOQL010000058.1:0-6136 GCA_042408195.1 Anaerolineae bacterium | reverse complement strand
GTGGACGGAGAGGTCACGTTGACGCCGATGACGCAGGAACTGTTGGGACCAACGGTGATGTTCGTGGCGGTGAGGGTGGTGGTGCCGGTGATGGCCGTCACCGTCGGGGAGCCGCAGCCGGAGGTGCCCACGCCGGGCGGGTCGGCAATCACCAGCGGGCTGGGCAGGGTGTCGGTGAAGTTCACGCCGTCCACGGCGCCGGGGTTGGGGTTATGGACGGTGAAAGTCAGGCGGGAGACGCCGCCCACGTACATCGGGTCCGGGAAGAAGTTCTTGGTGATGGTAAGGCTGGACGGGTCCACGATGGCGGCGATGCGGTAGTTGGCGGAGAAGTCGGAGTTATAGTGATAACTGCTGCCGGAGAAATCGTAGACGAGCGAATGGAGTTTCTCCGTCGTTCCGGCACCGCCAATGATGGTCACGGTGTAGGTGATGGTGATATTCCCGCCGTACTTGCCGGTATACAGGCAGGAGCGGTAGTTGGGGGAGTTGGGGTCGTTCTCCCAGGTGCAGCCGTCGGCGTAGAGTTTGGTGGAAGCCAACGGGTCCGGGCTGACCGTATCGTTGGCCGAGTAGGCCGTCTGCACGCTGTCAATCCGGAAGATGGTGTTGGGGAAGTTGATGAAGGTCTCAATCTGCTCGTAGCCGTTGGTGGCCGTCTTGGCGAAGAGGGTGACGGTGTAGGTCTGGCCCACCACCAGGGCCATGGTGCCGCCGGGCGGTATGTCGACACCGTTCAGTTGCACCCCCAGCGTGGCGTTGCGGCTCTGGGAGATGAGGTGCTCCACAAAGATTTCGCGCGGCCGGGGGGTGGAGATGGAAATCCCACCGTCGGCCGTAACCTGGATGTGGTAACTGCGGGTGTGGTTATAGGCGTTGGGATCGCGGGTGATGGAGACCTCAAAGTAGAAGTCCGTGCATGCGCCTGGTGCAAGAGAGGATAGTGTCATGGAGCTCAGGGAGCCAGCACGGAGGTTGATGTACGGGTGGCCGGTGTACGGGTCATTGCCGTCATCCCAAACGAATTGGGCGGTGACGTTGGTTGCCGCTTCGTCGCCGGTATTGCAGACCCGCGCGCCGACGGGGAAGTTGTTGGGACCGACGTTGACGTTGTTGGAATCCAGGCCGACGATGTTCCAGGTGATGGGGGTAACGGTCAGGCTGGGGCCTTCGCCCTGGGCCTGGCCACCCGCCCGGCCCAAGGCCAGCAGGGAGGACAGGGCAACCAGAGCGGCGATCCATCGCGGGGAAGCCCGGAATAAACACCTTCCCCAGAAGGCTACATTTAGCTTTCTGAAAATAAAGGGTGAGAAAAACATTAAATTACTCCTCACGGGTTTAGCCTGTGAAGTTTAAGCCCAGCGGCGCCCAGATACCAATCCTCAGCTCGACGGGTCTCAAAACTTACCAATCCCAAGGGAAAGGATACTTTATTCCTGCCGGGCTACCGGCTTGGACTTCGAGCTCACCTTCGTAAATAATGTCTGGAGTTTCATAATTGGGAAACATAATAGCGCCTCCTATGGCCTAATTATAAGATAAACTTCCTGCGGCGGGTGAAAAACAGGGCTGCCGGGATCAGCACCAGAACAATAGCCAAAACCAAGGCGAAGGGATAAAGGGCTGCTTCAGTTGAAAGTTCCACTAACTCCACCTTTGTCGGTCCTCCGGTACCAGCATCGATGAGCTCAGAGCATTTATTATAATCAGCCGAAATGGTAGTAACCCATGATTTCAATGGGCTGCCGCTCTCAGACTTGGCCTGGGCAGACCATGTCTGGCCATTTGCATTGTTAGGCAACACTACTTCAAAGTAGCCTTCCTCATCTATAGGTGCGGTGGTAAAAGAGTTGAGGTTGGGATCGAACAGTTCTACATAATCGGCACCGGAAGCTGGATCGCCGCTCTCAGGGTTGTTATCATTCCAGTTGAGGTACCAATCATAACACCCTTCAATCAGTTGGGAAGTGAAATTAATGGAGCCTGAAGTTGTACCAACAGTGTAATTGACGGTATAAGTAATAATGGGACTGTTGACAGTGCCAGTAATGCGGCCGATGACCATAAGGTAGAAGTCCTCGGCTGTAATATTAACCGGGGCTACGGATGGAGCATCATCTTCGTCCAGCCAGTAATCCGGAGGCAGGTCTTTGTTGGCCCCAGGAGCGAAACGGTTAAAAGTCTGAACTGTATTACCGGTTTGGTTGTCCGTCAGCCAGAAATAGCCTTCCTGGCCCTTGTGACCTACCACCCTCAGGATAACGGCGAAAGGAGCAGTGGAGGCATTTGGCCTATTTAAGCGATAAACAGGATAGCCTTCATTGTCATCATTGTGAGGCACAGCATTAACCACGTGGCGAGGGTAAGTGACAAGGCCAACACCTGGAGAGGCGTAGGTTGCGTTCATCAGTAACAACAGGGCCACCAGCAGTGAGAAGCTAATAATCGAAAGGAGCATTATTTTTTTCATCTTTACCTCCCCTTTTGCACTTTGTCAAAGAGCTTTTCTTACAAAGTTTTAACCTTTAGGCTGGGGGCGGGAAGCCAAGTAAGTCGGACACGATTCAATCGAGACAGCGGACGCAGTTCGAGCCGAGCTATTGACTGAGCGTTGATTTTTTATCATTATAATCCACTTTGTGCTCCTTTGCAAATTACTGCGGCGCGCTCTAGTAGTTTCCTGGCCAAGGCCAACACGTCCTGCTGCGCTCGCTCAAGAGGTATGCCGTATTGCTGGCTCAACGCAGCTGCTATTTCTCCCAGAGTCCGGCTGCCATCCATCATCTGGAAGACCTGGGCTCCGGTCTTGTTTAATACAATAAAGCGCCCCTGGCCAGGCAGAACCACCACAAGCTCATCGTGGGTTTGATGGGACAAGATCCCAGGAGCAGGGCTCAGTACTTCCTCCAAACCTAGCATCTATGACCTCCCAGAGAGTATCGCTTTTGCGGAAATAGAGGGCAAAAGGTGGCACCACGCTGAATATCTCCTCCCAGCGCGAAAAGAGCTTCGGCAACCGAAGAGGATCGGCATTGATTATAGGCGAAGAAGCAACAGCTTCCCCTAAGGCCACTCCGTAAGGCAAAGACACCAACCGATCCTCCTCCGCTTTGAACAATCGCATGAGAGCCTGCAGCGGCGCTGAAAGGTTTTCCGTCCGGTAGAAGCTGAAAGGAGTAGCCAATGCTTCCCAGCCCCTCTCCCCTCGCAATGAGAGCTGGTGGGAACGCTGCAGAAGCAGAAGGTCATCGCTCAGAACCTCCTTCCCCTTTGAAAGACGGACCAGCGTGGTTTTCCCACTGCCCGAAGGGCCGAAGAAGGCAAAAGCCTGACCCCTGTGCACCAATCCCGCTGCGTGAAAGAGAATTGCCCCTGTTTCAAAGGCACAGAAGGCAAAGGCGGTGCGGAGGAAGTAGGCGATGTCATCTAAAGAGGATTCGGGATTCGCTTTCAGTCTGGCCAATCTCTCGCCCGGGACGATTTCCCCCACAAAACCTTGGCCTTCCAAGAAGCAATGGCTGTCCGTGAAACGGGGTGTGAAAGTGAAGAGGGGGTCTCGGGGCGGAGGAAAGGTTTTATCCTCCTCCAGGAGGACAACCCAATCAGAGGAATCACCAGACCATCGTCCCCAAGCCTGTTTGAAGGGCTCGACCCAGCGAGATGGTCCTTCAACGGTAACAGCAACTTCTCCTACTTCCAGAACCCACTTCATGGATGGCTCACCTTCAATAAGCCCCAGGTCAGAGAGCCTGCCAATACTCCTGCCGCCAACGCTCCGATCCAGCCAACACCAGCTTGCCCCTTCACTATATCGGAGTACCGCCTGCGGTTGCCGGTACGCTCGAGCTCCTCAAGCTGATAGAAATAAACTCGCCCCCAGGTGACTTCCCTGTCCTCGTAGCGGTAGGAAGCGCCAGTCAGAGGGTCACCCTGAGAGGGGATGGGAGTGGCGTTGATCGGAACAAAGGGCCCCTCCAGCGAATCGGCCCGGTAGAGGAAAAAGCCCACGGTATCCACTTCGCTCGCGGTTTTCCAGGTTATTAGGATGCGAGGGGGCCACAAGAGCCATGCAAGGAGAACACCGGCCGCGAACCCTAAAATGATGAGCAATCCCCCTTTGATTTTCCGCCTTAACAAATGAACCCCTTCTCGTATTATATCAAACCACCTGTAAAAGTAAAAGAGCGGCCATGTCCAAAAAGGCTTTGGCTGGTAGCGCCACTGGACAAAAGCCGGCGAAGGGAACAGAAGAGCCCACAGCAAGCTTGTTTTACCCCGCCAATCCAGCGTTCGGAAGGTTTCCCAAGCTTTTTCACCCTTCCGGCGGGGATGAGCTCTGCCCTCCACTAACTCAGCTGCAGCTCTATCCTTCCCTCTTTCCAGCAGCTGGATCACCTCTTCGGGGAACTCGGTGCCGAAGAATTGAGAGCATCTGAGGAAAGCCCTTAGCACCGCATCCGCCCACCGAAAGGAAGCGGCTTGCTCAGCCATCTCCTTCCAGTTTATGCGGGCTCCCTCCTTTTCTACTAGCAAGTGAATATCGTAGAGCCACTTAGGGTCAAGCTCCGCCTCTCCATGGTCGAACATTGCGTGAACCGCTAAGTAGAGAAGGTGGGCAGTGGGATCAAGCGTCAGCAACGGCGTAGGGAAAGGCACCGACAACGGTTCTGTGTGAGCCCAGAACCAGGCCATGTCTGGAGCGTAATAGCTGTGTTTACCCGCGGCAAGACCCCAGTGAAGCTCCAGGATCAGCGGAACCCCTTCCCTCACAAAGCTGCAGTGGGTCCCCACTATTTTCCTATGGCCGGGAACTATCTCTGGGCTCAGCTCCTTGTAGCCCAGGGCTTTGATGCGAGCTATCGCCTCTTCCAGACGCTCTTCAGGGACGAGGATGTCTATATCGCTCAACGGGCGGAAAGCCCGATCCGGGTAAAGGGTGAAAGCGAAAGCCCCGCCTTTCAGAACCACCGCGGAAATGGCGGGAGGTCGGGAAAGGACTTCTCCCAATAGCTTCAGCTCTTCCAGAACGATGGAATTTACCGCTGCAGTAATCCAGACAAGCTTTCTATCCACGATGGACAAGCCTTTTGGCAACGGGAGCGGGGGTCAGAGAAAACTGCTCCAGAGTTGCTGCCCTGAGGAGCACTTGGGAACCATCAATTCCCACCCTGACTTTGCACCCTTCACGCTCAATTACCACACCACTGGCCAGCTTTAATCGTCGCCGGAAGCCTGGCTTGTGCCTTGAGCTCCTCAAGGATAGGACGAAGCATCCGTCTTAAAGTAGCTTCAGTACCCACCAGTGTTTCCACTTGAAGCCACCGCCTCCCATCCGCACTGTAAAGGACAATCGGATACTTAAAAGTCTCCACCCGGTTTTTTCCATTATAATGCGATGGTTTCCATCGACAAAGGGCCTGTTGTGAGTCAACCCCTTAGCACTCCCGATTTGCGTGGCCCCCTGCACTTTTCGTTCTTGCCTAACCCTGGGCTCCGGGTTTGCCCTGGTCAAAAGCCCCGCTCGTCGGCAGGTTACAAGGGATAACTGCTCGCTCCCGATTCAATTTCAGCGGGGGAGACCACCAAATCCCCAGCGGAGGCCACACCCCCTGACCCCGTCGGCTCATAGCTTACCACGACCCACGATCCCGTTCATTGGCGAAGTGCAGGACGGACTTTCCAGCCACCATCGGACACAAAAGGCCATCAACTACGCTTGACTCAATCCTCTGGTTTCAGCCCACGTTCCCTTAATTCAACCGGAGCAATCCGCCGAACGGAGGCGGGAAGTCAGACCGCTACTCCCTGCGGAGCTCACACCTCGATTTCTGAAGCATCGTGGACACGGCTCACGGAATCCAGTCGCCGACCTGCCTGCAATACTGCGGCTAACCCCAGCGCGTACCAGAACACAACGGCAGGCTTGGAACCCAATGCCAGCGCATCCGTAAGGCCGTAAGTGTGGAGGGCGATGAATCCTGCCGCCAAGCCCAGGGCTAAGGCCCTCTCAAACCCTTGCTTCTCCCGCGCCGCTTTCCAACATGCTGCCAACGCGCTGATCAGGATCGCCACATATGCCACCAACCCTGGAATCCCCAAATCCAGCGCCGTCTGCAGGAAGATGTTGTGAGCATGG
>JBHOQL010000050.1:0-2721 GCA_042408195.1 Anaerolineae bacterium | reverse complement strand
GAACGGTCTGGGTGTTGACCGTTGTGCCGTCGGCCAGTGTCCCGGTCCAGTAAAAGCCCTCCTCGTCGTTCCACATCGCCTCCACGAAGTTCCGGGCGTGCTCAGCCCGTTCCCGCCAAACTGCGTTTTGCGTAATCCGATTCCCAGTCAATCTCGGCAAAAAGTTCCTTTGCTTGCATAAGCTTATTGTAGGCTTCAGTTTTTCTGTTCGTCTTTAAGTACGCGAAGCCAAGCAGGAGTAAGTCCATAGCTGTTAGATAGATGTCCTCCGAGGAAGCCAGGATGCCCAGTCGGTCAAGATGCTGTAGTGCAATTTCGCAGAGTTTTTCCAATACTGGAATTTCCTTCTCTGTTGCACCAGCTTCCCGATATCTATGTGCAATCAATCCCAGTACTTCCATCTTTTGAGCATCATGCATGATATTCATAAGAGGGGCGATGTTGAGATGCATGGCGTCAAGCAGCTGAATTGCTTTATCCCGCTGCCCTGCCTCAATCAATTTCCCTATTTTTTCCATTGTCTTTAAGAACTCAATAGGTATCATGTTTCCTCCTCCTAGTAGAGAGGCGAAATAGTATACCCCTATTTCTATTTCCGATGAAGTCCACTGTAATGACTATCGGTTCTCCCCAGCGTATAGGTTCGGCCACTTCGATTTTGACACAAAGGCCCTTATTGCATCGCCCGCCGCTAGGAGCTGCGCTTCCTCCGCACCCCGCCAAAACCATCATCAACACTGCAAGCGTCCATAGATGTTTCATCTTCGCCTCCTTCGTTCTCATGGGCTGTTCTTCAAGACAAAGGGCAGGAACACTTGCGCCCCGCCGTACATCTCAATATGCGCCTGCAGGACGCCGCCATCCCGATAGAAATAGCGCCAGATAAAACCGTTGATATAGTTGACCAGCCCCAGGAACAACCACTCCTGCGCCAGCGCGCTGTAGCGCGCGCTACACCGACCATAGTTGGGGTCGCCCGGATGAGCCATCACTGCGTCGCGGAAGCCGTAGCCAGGAGTATAAGCGCAGTTGAAGGTTGTAGAAAGGATCTGCAAATTAGAGATGGCTTCGTTCGCCAGTGGGGTGATGAGCGCGAGACCTGACGCGTGCGGCGTCACCAGGCCCGGACGGGTCTCTAGCGGACCGGAGCTGGCGGCCGGCGGCGCACCCTGCTGTACGTAGCC
The DNA here is from genome assembly GCA_042408195.1 of Anaerolineae bacterium. Classification (GTDB taxonomy): domain Bacteria; phylum Chloroflexota; class Anaerolineae; order SpSt-600; family SpSt-600; genus SpSt-600. The sequence continues at coordinate 1,537 of JBHOQL010000050.1, read as the reverse complement.
GCCCTCCCCTACGTCAAAACAATCAGAAAGCCCCCAAACCACATAGCCTTTGTCGCGGGCATAGGCGATCTGTGCCCGGGTCGCCGGAATAAGCGTATCGGTGCCATAAGATGTGCTTACTTCCCGAATAAACAGCGCCGGCGCAGCATAGGTGAAGTAGGAACCGTCCCAAGCCACCCTGGCCACTGTAATCCCGCCGTAACTGCCAGAGGGGCTTATCAACGCATCCAGGCTCCGGCGGAACTCCTCGGCCCTCAGGTGTCCCAGGGCGCGGGCAACAAAGTTGATGATACGGTTTTCGTTGGAGTAAAAGTCCGCCTCCCCGCCACCTCTGGGATTCTCCACCGCCCCCCAAGTGAAGCGATGGGTCATCGGGTTATACCAGAGAGTGAAATCCATATCGCGCAGAATAGCGTCCGCTTTTTGGGCCAGCGCCGTATGGCCGTGCGCCTCGGCATACTCGCGGATGGTGATGAGCGCTGCTGCCAGCCAGGCGTTATCCACCGAAGGCACCACGTGGTTATTTCCAACATTCGCTCCCACGACCGGTGGGTTCCACGAAATCCAGTACCATTGGTAAAACACTTTGTTCTGATAAGCATTAGGGCCGTGCGGCTGATAGGTCTGGGAACCGGTCTGCCAGGCACGCAGTTGGTCCAGCACCGCGCTCACCTTGGCTTCGGTCTCACTCCAGGTAGGGCTCCAGGGCCGGCCCAGGTCGTGGGCGGCGATCCAGGAAAGGGCATACAGGCCGATCTCAGCAGGGTTAGCATAGTCCCCGCCAGGAAGCGTGGGCGACCACCAACTGTAAGGCAGATGATTGACAGTAGTTTGAGGCGAGCGCAAATAGGCCCAGGTGTCTCGCGCCAGCCGGTCCACAAAGTCAGGCTGGATACTGGAAACGGTTTCACACCCCGACACCCCGGGCAGAAGCAACAAAGAGAGCCACACGATGCCTGCCTTGAAGAACACGGTCTTCCTTTTCGTCTTGACCTCCTTTCTGGGCTTGCCGCCTAACTATGAATGGGACATTCCTGGCGGTAGTGGGGATAATGAGCTCCCGGATGGGGCGGAGCCGCTGAAATGGATAGAGCACTACCCATCCCCCGCTCTGGCGGTTTCGGGTCAGTGGGTCATCCAATCCCCACGGCAACGTTTTTGATTATGGCCTCCAGTTCCGCATTACCAGGGGCAGGAAGGTTCGGTAACCCGCATGTGTCGTGTTCCAGAAGGGATTGTAGCCCAGTTCGGCGAAGATGAACCACGCCGTCGCCCCAGTGTGAAGCCGGTTGTAGTACTGCCAGCCGAACCCTGTGGTCAGGCCGTCCGCCGGGGCGGCGACAATGCCTTTGCCGTTTCCGTTGGAGGCCGTGGCCTGAGCCTCCCGCAGCTCATTCAGATACTGCTGGGCCTTCCGGGTTTCTCCCAGCACCCAGTAGGCCACAACCATCTGCGCAGTGCCCTCAAACCAGGGCATGTCCCGGTCGTCGTTGAAGTCAAAGCCCTCGTAGTCGCCCCAAGTGGCCTGGTGGTGGGA
>JBHOQL010000049.1:0-59270 GCA_042408195.1 Anaerolineae bacterium | reverse complement strand
TCCCACCACCAGGCCACTTGGGGCGACTACGAGGGCTTTGACTTCAACGACGACCGGGACATGCCCTGGTTTGAGGGCACTGCGCAGATGGTTGTGGCCTACTGGGTGCTGGGAGAAACCCGGAAGGCCCAGCAGTATCTGGATGAGCTGCGGGAGGCTCAGGCCACGGCCTCCAACGGAAACGGCAAAGGCATTGTCGCCGCCCCGGCGGACGGCTTGACCACAGGGTTCGGCTGGAAATACTACAACCGGCTCCATGTCGGGGCTACCGCATGGTTCATCTTTGCCGAGCAGCGGTATAACCCCTACTGGCAAACGATCCTCATGCCCTTTCGCTCATACCTACCCTTGGTCCTCCGTGCCGCTGGGGGGTGAACGAGTTGGTCTCTTGCTAATTCTTCATTTGATTTTGCGGTAGCCACTCCCTTTGGGAGTGATTAACCCGAAAGTCGGAAACTCTTTCCACATCCATATATGGTCCGTCAATCCTATCGCCATTGCCGGACTCCGCTGCAGATAGCGCCAGCCTTTAGGAAGCCCTGCGGCTTCCTCCCTCAATGCCGGATGAGGCCGCATCGAGTTGTGCTTAAAAAGGTATCCCATGTCTCCAGCGATTTGGCAAAAACTAGGGTTTTTCCTTGTCAACACATTAAGCCGATCCTACAAAAAACCCACCTCCTGGGAGAGCACGCCCGCCTTGACAGGCTCCCATCATTGTGTTAAATGGGAAAAGGGCTTGCATTCAATCGCGCAGCATTTAGATAAAGAAGCTGGGAGGGAACTTTGTCCGAGCAAGCTTTAGTTGCTCTTGTCAAAGGTGAAGACCGCTATCAGAACGTCGCCTCGGCTCTCGCCCTCCTGAGGGACCAGATTGACCTTAAGGGTAAGAAGCTCGTCCTAGTGAAAGTAAACTTCGTATCCACCACCAATCAACTCTCCGCAACCCATGTAGAGGCTACAAGGGCCGTCCTGGATTTCATTCGGGCCCAGTACTCTGGCCCCCTCATCATAGCTGAGGGAGCCGCTATGGCCCCTACCTTTGAGGGCTTCAGAAACTTCGGTTACCTCCCTCTCGCTTCGGAATACGATGCTCTGCTTGTAGATTTGAACGCGGATGAATGGGAAGAAGTGGAGATGCTGAATTACCAATTGCGCCCTATCAAGCTGCGGGTGGCCAGGACCGTCCTGGAAAGCGATTTCCGCATAAGTGTGACTCCCCCTAAAACCCACGATACCGTGGTGGTCACGCTAGCTCTCAAGAATATAATTGTGGGAAGCTTGATACGGGACCAGGGTGGAGCCCAAAGTATGATGAGCTTGCTCAAGCGTTTTACCCCATCGTGGATTTCCTCTTCCCCACTGGCCCAGAGATTTAAGGTCCAAGCCTCGGAGAGCTTGTTCCGGAATGACAAGACGGCCATCCACCAGGGTTACGAAGCCATAAATCTGAACCTTTATCGCTTAGCGAAGCTGGTCTGGCCTCACCTTGCAGTTATAGATGGATTTGAGGGGATGGAAGGAAACGGGCCAGTTTCGGGTAGCCCCGTGCCCTGGCGCATCGCTCTGGCTGGTACGGATCCCCTGGCTGTGGATTCCCTCACTGCTTACCTGATGGGCTTCGATCCGGATAAGATCGGTTACCTCTACTATTGCAAAGTGGGGGGCCTGGGCATAGGCGACTTGTCTAAGATAAAGGTCGTGGGCAACGTCCCGATAGAAGAAGTCCGTCGCCGTTTCCTGCCCCATTCCTCCTACAGGAAACAGCTTTCGTGGAGATTTCCGGAGGCGGAAAAATACTTGTGAGAGCAAAAGTTCTCTTCATGGGTTCACCCAATTTTGCCGTCCCCATACTGGAAGGCTTGCTGATTCACCACCACGTGGTTGGTGTTGTTACTCAGCCTGATCGGCCCGCGGGCAGAGGCCTTAAGCTCAAGCCCCCTCCTGTAAAAGAGCTCGCTCTGGCCAACAGTATTCCGGTCTTTCAGCCCGAAAGTTTGAGGCGGGAAGAAGCTATAGCCTGGATTGCGGAGAAAGAGCCCGACGTGATAGTGGTAGCAGCTTTCGGCCAGATCCTTCCCCCAGCAGTGCTCCGGATCCCGCCGCACGGCTGTCTCAATGTCCACGCTTCTCTGCTTCCCCGCTACAGGGGAGCAGCACCGATCCCCGCCGCTATCCTCAACGGCGACTCAGAGACTGGTATCACCATAATTCTCATGGACGAAGGCCTTGACACCGGTCCAGTGGTAGCACGCAGGGCCATTCCCATATCTCCCGAGGATACGGCTGGTTCCCTCGGGGAGAAACTCGCAAAACTCGGAGCTGAAATTCTATTGGAAATACTGCCTGCGTGGCTCGAAGGACGGATTCAGCCCAGCCCTCAGGAGGGCGAAGCCTCGTACGCAAAGCCCATCAGGAAGGAAGAAGGCCTAGTGGATTGGGAACTTCCGGCGGAAATTCTGGCCAGGAAAGTTAGGGCTTTCAACCCGTGGCCCGGCGCCTTCACCTTTTGGAAAGGCAAACTACTGAAGATCTGGAAAGCCCAGCCTTCGGTTTCACCCGCTGGAATAGCTCCGGGCTCAGTTTTCAGGGATGAAGAGGGGATAAAAGTAGCCTGTGGTTCGGGGGCGCTACTTTTGAGGGAAATCCAGCTTGAGGGCAAAAGCAGGGTGAAACCCGAGGAGTTTGCACGAGGCCATAGGGATTTCGTGGGTTCTGTCTTTACATCATCCCCAGCAGGAAGCTATCGGTAGGGAAAAGAGAAGCCTCTTCCATAAGCTGGCTGTCGGCCATAATTGCTTGGGGAAAACCTTCGCGCAAAACCTGCCCTCTGGCCATCACCACCCATTCTTGTGCCACCATCTGAGCGAATTCCAAATCATGAGTGACCAGGACTACGGTGTGGCCCTTCTCCTTCAGAGTTTTCAGAAGCTTGGCAAGGCGCTGGCGGAAGATATCATCCTGACCAGCCGTGGGCTCATCCAGAACGAGAACTTCAGGTCTTGACGCGAGGATTGAAGCGAAAGCTACCCTCTTCTTCTCCCCCTCGCTCAAAGATAGAGGTGGCTTGTCCAGAAGCTCTTGCAAGCCGAAAAGCCCTACAAGTTCCCTGATCCATCCCACATCCATTCTCCCTAAGAAGTGCGGTCCGATCAGGATTTCCTCCCGGACGGAGCTTGCGAAAAGCTGCTCTTCAGGATTTTGGAAAGCAATCCCTACCTTTGCCGCAAGTTCCGATACTCTCACCCTCTTTGTATCCACTCCGAGAACTTCCACAACCCCTGCAAAGGGTTTGAGGAGGCCATTGAAATGCTTCACGAGGGTGGTCTTGCCCGCACCATTTGCCCCTACAATGGCTACAATTTCTCCTTTCCTTATTTCAGCGCTCACCCCTCTTAGGACTCTGTGGCCATCCAGAACCTGCTCCACATTCCTGCAACTTATCGCCACAGAAATCGGAAGCGCCCCCTTTTCGGGGCGGAGTGGCTGGAAACCGCTTCCCACGTAGGGCAATGCCTCTTCCACTGTGAGGAGGACTTCCGGAAGGCCAAGTTTACGGGAGAGCTTGACTGGAGCCGGCAGGTTCAAACCGAATTCCTCCACGCGCTCTCTGAGGACCTGGCGTGGAGGACCGTCCAGTTGGATCTTACCCCCGGCTACTACGATCATCCTGGTAACGTAATGGAGGATACAACGCAGCCTGTGCTCAGCTACGATAATGGTGATGCCGAGTTTGTTCACCGTTCGGAGGGCTTCCGCTACCCTCTTGGCCCCCACGGGATCAAGGTGAGCGAAGGGCTCATCCAAAGCCAGGACCGCAGGCTTCAGCGCCAACATGGCTCCAATGGCTACCAGCTGTTTTTCTCCACCCGAAAGGAGGCGCGGTGGGCGATCGAGCAGGTGCCTTATCCCCAGGATATCCGCTACCCATGCTATTCTCTCAGCGATCTCCCGACGCGGAAGGCCAAGGCTTTCCAGCCCAAAAGCCATCTCCCTCTCAACAGTTCCAGTAAAAAGCTGTGAATCCGGATTCTGGAAAACCATCCCCACCCGGGAAAAGAGCTCATGAACGGGATGTAAGGAGGTATCAAGCCCCCAAACAGTCACCTTCCCCAACATTTTCCCGCGGAAATAGTGAGGGATTAGGCCATTCAGAGCCCTAAGCAAGGTGGATTTTCCTCCCCCGCTTGGCCCGCACAGAAGAACGAATTCCTCCGGCTCTATTCTTAGGTTGACCCCACTTAAAGCTTCACTGCCTCCCTCGTAGGAGAAGGAGAAATCTCTGAACTCTATCACAGTTCCACCACCCTTGCGCCTTCAGCGAGAGCCTCAGGAGTGAGGTTGAAAAGTTCGTCGAAGAGGTGGACTTTGAAGCTGGCAGGCCCGGAGGCCTTCCGAGCAGCTAGCTCCGCTGCCAGGCCAAAGCAAGCTAACCCCCCTGCTGCAGCCACAAGGTAATCCCTCTCCACAGCGGCAAAAACGGCGATGGCTGTGGTAGCCATGCACCCGGAACCGGTTATAGTGGTGAGGAGGGGGTGGCCGTTGTCCACCCCCAACACCCTCTCCCCGTCCGAAACAAAGTCCCTCCGGCCGGTTATGGCCACCACAGTCCCCCAAAGCTGAGCAGCCTGGCGCGAAGCCTCTGCGGGGTTTTCCACCCCCTTCACGCTCTCCACCCCTTTGACTTCAGCCTCGAGCCCAAGAAGAGCCCCTATTTCTCCGGAATTCCCCCTCACAATGCTTACTTTCAATTCCCTGATAATCCGCAAGGCTGACTCGGTCCGGAGCTTAGTGGCTCCTGCTCCGACCGGATCCAGCACGATGGGGATGCCGAGCTCCGAGGCTTTCCTGCCGGCCTCCAACATGGCCTCAACCCTGGGTAAAGTCAAGGTGCCAATATTGAGCACCAAAGCCGAGGCTTTGGAGGTCATCTCTGCCACTTCTTCAGGGGCGTGAGCCATTACCGGTAGGGCCCCCAAGTGCAGGGTGAGGTTGGCGGTATCGTTCATGACCACGTAGTTTGTGATGTGATGAACGAGGGGTTTCTCCTCCCGTATGCGAGCAAAGGCCTTGGCGATCCGCTCGTTCAGGCTTTTCACCCCACAACCTCCAAGAGAGGTTGTCCCCGTGTTTCACGCCCCAGGGCAGCCGTGGCCAGCCCACCTATAATGAAGGCGAAAGCGTAAAGGCTGAGGGCTGCAGGTAGAGAGATGGAAAGCAAGTAACCACCGAGGGTAGGGGCAATGGCTCCTGCTATCCTGGTCATTCCGCTAGCCCAGCCCATGCCCGTGGTCCGGACCTCTGTGGGGTAAAGTTCAGGAGTGTATGCGTAGAGGCAACCCCAGGCTCCAAGGCAGAAAAAGCTCATCAGCACCGCAGCCCAGAGAATAGAAGATAACCCTGTCGTCACTGCAAAGAGGTAGGTGAAGACCCCGCTCATGACCATGTAAAAGGCGAGGGAAGGCTTCCTACCCCACTTTTCTACAAGGTAGGCCGCCGAGAAATAGCCTGGAAGCTGGGCCAGAGACATGAGGAAAACGTTGGTGTAGGTCTGGAGGAAGGTGAAGCCCCGGGCCACGAAAATCCTGGGAAGCCAGATGAAAACCCCGTAGTAGCCCAAGGAGATGGTGAACCAGACTATCCACAGCATCAGCGTAATGGGTACTAGGTTGCCCCTCCACAGAGCTGAAACCGTGACCTTTGCGCGGCGGGTTTCCACCACGAGGCCAGGTATATAAACCTGGGCACCGTTCTCCTTCGCTACCTGCTCCAGGACCCTGCGGGCCTCTTCTTCTCTACCACTTATGAGAAGATACCGCGGTGACTCGGGAACGTAACGGCGGATGAAGTAGACGATCACCCCTGGAACAGCCGAAACTGCCAGCAGAGTCCTCCATCCGAACCTCGGGATAATTAGCCAGGCAAGCCCTGCTGCGAAGATGGCCCCAACTGCCCAGAAGCTCTCCAGGATGACCAAATAACGGCCTCTCTTCTCCTTGGGCAAGTATTCAGCGAAGATAGAATAATCCACGGGCAGGGTTCCGCCTACACCAAAGCCCGTGAGGGCTCTCAGGAGAGCTAGGGTCGGGAAATTGGGAGCCAGGGCCGAAAGGAAGCCGAAGACGGAATCTACCAAGACCGTAAGCTGGAAACCGAGCTTCCTGCCGATGTAATCGGAAACGGTTCCCCAGAACCAGGCTCCCGCCAGCATACCCAGGAAGATGGCTGTCCCAAGGAAACCAGCCTGGGCCGTCGATAGACCCCACTCTTTCATCAGGGCCGGGATTACAAAGGAGATTATGAGGACTTCCATGGCATCGGCAGCCCACCCAGCCCCGCATATGAAAAGCAATTTGATCTGGAAACGGCCAAAACCTACGCGTTCAATGGCTTCCTCAAGAGTGAGCTTCTTCATCGGGTGCCCTCCTTACCAGCGGAATCCAGCCCTTTTCATGCCCAGGAGTATCAGCACTCCCAGGATTGAGCCAGCAATAGTGCTGGCCGAAAAGGCCACGATAAAAGTGCCTAGAGCCATGGTCTTCTTCAGGAAGACCGGACCAATAACCAGCGCACTCAAAGTTGAAGCTATGAGTCCAGTCCCCACGATCTCGGCTAAGGCTGCCAGATAGATGTTCCGGCTGAGTCTGTAGGCCCATCCAGCTAAGAAGGCCCCTATCATGCCTCCAGGAAAAGCGAAAATTGTCCCCAGCTGAAGGGCATTGCGGATTATGGCTGTAGCAGTGGCTACAGCCAGAGCGTACCATGGCCCCAGTATGACCCCACTTATGACGTTGACCATGTGCTGGACTGGGTAAATTTTGGTTATACCCACGGGGATGAAGAAGGGAGAAAGGGCCACCGCTAGAGCTGTAAGAACTACAGCATAAGCAACTTTCCTTGCCTGGGTCATCGTTTCACCTCCTTGAAATTTAGCATTATATGGACCAGAAAAGCCACCAAAAAGCTGGGAATAGAGGCGCCGAGCCACGGGATGAACCGCACTATCGCCTGATAGACTGTTACGCCCAAGACCCAAGCCACGAGACCTTTCCAGTTGAAACCCCCAGTAAACCAGTAGCTTCCCCTACTCTGGTAAAGCTCATCGGTCCTGTATTTCCCTTTTTCCACGAAAAAGTAATGGGCTGCCAAGACTCCAAAAAGCGGGACGAACACTGAGCCTATGAGGAGCAAAAAGTGCTCATACCGAGCTATGGGCACCGTAATCCCGAGAATGAAACATATCAGCCCCGTTATGACCACCAATATCCACTGGGGAACCTTGGGCAAGATGTTCTGGACCGAGACAGCGGTGCTGTAAATATCAGCGAAGGCATTGTCGGTTTCATCCACTAGAATTAAAACGAGAGCAACTGCACCACCAGCGAGGCTGAGGATGGCAGGAATAAGCTCCTCCGTCTTCAGAGCTAAGATGAAGAGAGCTCCCAGAGCATAGAACCAAACGTTGGCTATAAAATAACCTAGGTAAGTTCCCCAGAAAGAGCTCTTGGCTCTACGGGCGAAACGGTTGTAGTCGGCTACCAAGGGCATCCAGGAGATGGGCATCGCAATCACCAAATCAATACCAATGAGGAAAGGAAGGGCCCCTGTTCCAGACTTGTGCCACAGGCCTGCAATATCGTAGTGGCTTATGAGATACCAAGTAAGGTAGATCGTTGTCCCGTAGACGAGCCAGATGGCGAACTTCTCAATCCATTCCCTTACAACCATGAGGGGGCCGCCTATAGCCATTAAGGTGCACCAGATGGAGAAGAAAGCCACCCAAGGCACAAAGGCGGAGAAACCTAAAAGCCTCTGGGTGATCTGAGAAGCTGCCTCAGCCATTATGATGATTTCAAAGGCTCCCCAGCCAATGAGCTGCAGGATATTGAGGACGGTTGGCAGATAAGAACCCCTTATACCCAAGACAGGTCGGAGCAGAACCATAGTTGGAACAGCTTCTCTGCTCCCGATGAAGCCGGCCAAGGCCAGAAGGGCATTGCCTATGAGAGTCCCGAGAACAATGGCCAGCATCGCTTCCTTCAAACCGAGACCTGGGACCAGGAGCGAACCCGCTAAGAAGACCAGAAGCCCTACACCCAAGCTCGACCAGAGAGCGAAGTAATCGATAAAGCCCATTATCCTGTGAGTTTGAGGGACTGGTTCTATCCCCCATTCCGGTGGCCTCTGGATTTTAATCGGTGACATTTTGCGCCTCCTTTAAAGGAAATCAAAAAGGACCGCCAGCCAGAGGACTTGCGGCCCTTTATGAACCGTCGCTTCCCTACGCTGGCATTACCCAGATCAGGTTCCAGGGTCGGCGGAGGCCCTTACGGGTTGTCCGCCCTCTCAGCCCGGCTCCCCCGAGCTCCCCTAGCGACCTCATCATATTCAACTGGTAATTCTGATTATAATATCCTAAGCTCCTTCTGTCAAATTTCGGAAGGTCAACCGCATTACTGCTTAGGTCACGACCTCCGACCTTAACGCCAATTTAGTTTCGGACTTCTAGCTTCAAAGGAAGGGCATAGCTCGGCATATTGGCTTATCCCTAATGGCCAGCCCTGCACTACCTCTCACCGCGCGCATTTTGTGACAAAAGTCATTGAAGCGTTCGCTGCGACCTAGTAAAATCTTCAAAAAACACTTGGTGGGGGGAACAATGAGCGAGTTGTTCAGAAGAGACCGCACGGAAATCCTCAAGGAAATCATCCGAAAAATCCATCAGGGAGCTGACCCAGAGGAAGTAAAAGCGCAGTTCCGGAGCCTCCTCCAGGGCCTCTCAGCTATGGAGATAGCCAAAGCGGAGGAAGAGTTGATAAAAGAGGGGCTGCCGCGGGAGGAAGTCCACAAGCTTTGTGAAGTCCACCTGGCTGTTTTCAGAGAAAGCCTCAAAGAGGAAGGCCCAACCTTGGCTCCCCCAGGACATCCTATCCATATCCTAATGGAGGAACATCGCATCCTTTTGGAGAAAGTCGCTGAATTTTTGGAACTCGTTCGCAAGCTCGGGGAAACAGGGACACTGGAGCCAGAGGTTTATAAACATCTATCACACCTAGGTGAGGATTTCAAGGACTCCGAGAGCCACTACGTTCGGGAAGAGAACGTTCTTTTCCCTTACATAGAAAAGCATGGAATTACGGAACCACCGGCGATAATGTGGATGGAACACAACCAGATACGGGAGGTGAAGAAAAAACTTTACCAAACGCTGGAAAGAGCTCCAACCACGCCCTTCCCCCAGTTCGTTCAGGAATTAACCAGCATAGCGCAGTCGCTCCAGAACTGGCTTACCACCCATTTCCATAAAGAAAACAACATCCTCTTCCCCCTCTCACTGCAATTGATAAGCCAGCAGGAATGGGCCGATATAAGACTTCAGTTTGATGAACTGGGATATTGCTGCTTCACCCCTGTTGAAACAGCGCCTGCACCAGTGGAGATTAGAGCGCCAGCCCTTGTGGAGGGGGAAATTGTTTTTGAGACAGGGGCTCTCACTTATCAGGAACTTGAAGCCCTCCTCAACACCCTCCCGGTGGAAATAACCTTTGTAGATAAAAACAACATTGTTCGCTACTTCAATCAGGCCGAAACCCGGATTTTCCCCAGAACTCGCGCTGTTCTGGGGAGGACAGTCCAGCAGTGCCACCCTCAAAAGAGCATCCATGTGGTCAACCGCATCATAGAAGAATTCAAGGCGGGTGTCAGAGACGTGGCCGAATTCTGGATAAACTACAGGGGACGCTTCGTCCACATCCGCTATTTCCCGGTTCGCAGCCCTCAAAATGAATACCTTGGAGTCTTGGAAGTAACCCAGGATATTACTGATATAAAGCGGCTCGAAGGGGAGAAAAGATTGCTGGATTAAGGAGGGATGGTGAATGGAAGTGATAGAGGCTATAAAGACACGTAGAGCTTACCGCTCCCTGGAGCCCGTGGAAATAACCCCAGAACTAATAAAAGACCTGGCAGAAAGTGCGGGGCTCGCCCCATCCTGCTTCAACAATCAGCCGTGGCGTTTCGTTTTCGTCTACGAGCAGGATGTGTTGAAGGAACTCTGGCAGGCCATGACTCGCGGAAACGAATGGACCAAGCTCGCCTCGATGATTGTGGCGGTAGTCACACGAAAGGATTTGGACTGCGATATAAAGGGACGGGAATATTACCTCTTTGACACCGGGATGGCCACGGCTTTCCTGATCCTCAGGGCCACAGAGCTTGGCCTCGTGGCTCATCCTATAGCTGGCTACCACGAGGAAAAGGTCAAAGAAATCCTGGGCATCCCAGAAGATATGAAAGTGATAACGCTAGTCATAGTAGGAAAGCATTCTGAAACAATAAGCCCACTTCTCACTGAAAAGCAGGTGGAAGCCGAGAGGATAAGGCCTCCAAGGCTTCCTTTGGAAGAATACGCTTTTCTGAACAGGTGGAAACGATGAATAAAAAACCCAACCGTTTAATTAAGGAAAAAAGCCCTTACCTCCTCCACCATGCTTACAACCCCGTGGACTGGCACCCATGGGGAGAGGAAGCCTTTGAGAAAGCCCGTCGGGAGGATAAGCCCATTTTCCTCTCCATAGGCTACCTATCTTGTCACTGGTGCATGGTCATGGAAAGAGAATCCTTTGAAGATGAAGAAATAGCCGAGCTCCTCAACCGCCACTTTGTCCCTGTCAAAGTGGACAGAGAAGAAAGGCCCGATGTGGATCATCTATATATGGCCGCCTGCCAGGCAATGACCGGCGGTGGAGGATGGCCCCTGACGGTTTTCCTCACGCCCGAGGGGAAACCATTTTTCGCTGGCACCTATTTCCCGAAAGAGAGCCGCTACAATCTCCCCGGCCTCAAGGATCTTTTGGAAAGGATCGCTTACCTCTGGGAGAACCAGAGAGACCTATTGCTGCGGACTGGGGAAAGTGTAGAGGAGGTCCTGAAGAAATTGCCAAGAGCCTCCTACGCCGGAGCAGTAACTGATAAGCTTCTGCGCGCCGCTTACGAAGAACTCTCCTCTCAATTTGACCCCGTCCACGGCGGATTCGGCCAAGCCCCGAAGTTTCCGACACCGCACCACATGTATTTCCTACTGCGTTGGTGGAGGCGCACTGGGGAAAGCAACGCTCTCTTTATGGTTGAAAAAACCCTGGAAAGCCTGAGCCGGGGAGGGATCTGGGACCACATAGGCTTCGGTTTTCACCGGTATTCTGTGGACGAAGAGTGGCATACCCCTCACTTTGAGAAGATGCTTTACGATCAAGCGCTTTTGGCAATGGCCTTTTTGGAAGCCTTCCAGGTAACAGGCAAACCTTTCTATGCCCTGATAGCCTCACGCATATTCGAATACGTCCTTAGAGATCTGAAATCCTCAGAGGGAGCCTTTTACTCATCCGAAGGCGCAGAAAGCGACGGGGAAGAGGGTGGCTTCTATCTCTGGGATAAAGATGAATTAAAATCCATCCTTGGCAAGGAAGAGGGGGAACTCCTGAGCTCCTTCTACGGAGTAGGCCCCCAGAAGAGCGTCCTTTCCGTCCAAAAGCCCTCGCACGAATTCGCGGCTGAAATAGGGATGACTCCGGAAGAATTTGAAAGCCTCCTCGAACGTAACAGAGAGAAGCTTTTCCAGGCTCGCCTCAGGCGCCCACGACCCCTGCGGGACGAAAAAATCCTCACCGACTGGAACGGACTCATGATAGCAGCTTTGAGCATGGGTGGTAGAATCCTCAAAAATGCTCACTACATTGCGGCTGCGACTAATGCAGCTGAATTCCTGCTGGAAGAGATGCGCACCGAAGGTGGCTTCTTAATGCACAGTTACTTCAACGGGGAAAAGTCTGTTCCCGCTTTCCTTGACGATTACGCTTTCCTTGCTTGGGGTCTTATAGAGCTGTACAGTGCCACCTTTAACGCTCACTATTTGGAGGAAGCTCTCAGCCTAGCGGAAAAATTGCTGGAGCTATTCCGCGATCCTGGCAGCAGCGGCCTCTTCTTCTCAATGAGAACTGAACAGAGCTTACTCATACCGGTGAAAACCTTTTACGATGGGGCTACTCCATCGGGGAATTCTGTGGCCGCTCTAGTTCTGTTGAAACTGGGACGGGCAACGGGGAAAGTTGAACTGGAAAGAGAAGGGTGGAGAATCATCGAAGGTGCAGCCGGGATGATAAACAATGCTCCCTCAGCCTATACTTTCTTGCTTACGGTGGTGGACTTTGCCCTCGGTCCAACTAAAGAAATAGTAGTGACGGCGAGATCTTTCCGAGAAGCTGAGGCCTTCTTGCAGGTGCTCAACGCTCAATTTCTTCCGGAAGCAGTAATCCTCTTCCGGCCGGAAGGCCCCGATGGTCAAGCTATTTTGAAAATTGCCCCATGGCTCGAACCCATGGTCCCTATAAAGGGGGAAACAACTGTTTACCTATGCGAGAACTACCAATGCCGTCTTCCCGTGACCGATGTAGAAAAGCTGCTGAAAGCCCTGGAAGGTAAATAACCATGGCCGCAAAGAAAATCATCATATATACTCAAGCTCACTGAGCCGATTGCGAAGCGGCGAAGAGTTTCTTCGCCCAGAAGAACATACCCTTTGAAGAGAGAGACTTCGGAGCTAATCAAATCTTTGCGGAGGAACTCAGGAAGCTGACAGGGAGAATCCTTTCCCCCACCATCATAGTGGATGACCAAATCTTCATGGGATTCGGCATAAACCTGGACAAATTCCTCGAGCTCTTCGGTTAAAAAAGCGACGGGTCTGGTCACGAGAACCAGACCCGCTGTTCCTCCGGCGGAGGGAGTGGGATTCGAACCCACGGTGGGCGTTCACCCACAGCGGTTTTCAAGACCGCCGCCTTCGTCCACTCGGCCATCCCTCCAAAAAATAATATACCAGAGCAAATGCTCCCTGTCAAAATCACTTGCTCCTCTTCAAAGCATTACAGCTTCCATGCCCACCGGCTGACGAGAAACTTATGAGGTCAATGGCTGTCTTTGTGGCAAGCCGGCCAGCAATCAGGCTAACAGCAGGTGGTATCTCATAGGGCCTACTACGCACCTTGCGCGCTTATGCAGTGCACCCCTCTCGCCGAATTTGCCTTGAATGCGTTTTCGGATTATACTTTATTTATAGTATGGCAGATTCAAAGGCTTGGCTCGGAAGGCGATTACGAAAGTTGGCCTACGGAGGGCCTGGGAAAATTCCTTCCCAGGCCTTTATTTTTATGTAAAGGAGGGGAAATGCCCCTGATGGAATTTCCCGGAATGATTGACGTCCACGTCCACCTGCGGGAACCAGGTGCTACCCACAAGGAAAACTTCTTCACGGGCACAGCAGCCGCCCTCGCCGGAGGCGTAGTTGCTCTGCTGGATATGCCTAACAACGATCCGCCGGTCACAGATGCACAAACTTTGGAGAATAAGAAGCGCATCGCTTCAAGCAGTGCCCTATGCGATTACGGCTTCTACCTTGGAGCTACCGCCCACAATGCTTCCAAAATTTCAGAACTTGCCCCAAAAGTGGCAGGCCTAAAGATCTACTTGGGAGCAACATACGGGCCGCTTCTGCTCCAAGACTTGGGCGCTCTCATAGCTCACTTCAAAAATTGGCCCCCCAACAAACCCATCGCCGTCCACGCGGAGGGGATCTCCGTGGCCGCAGTCCTGACTCTCGCTATCGTATATGGACGTCGCGTTCACATATGTCACGTAAGCCGTGCCGAAGAGATAGCCCTTATAAAGGCTGCTAAGGGGAAAGGGTTACCCGTGACATGTGAGGTCACCCCCCACCATCTTTTTCTCTCAGAAGAGGACGCCGCAACCTTAGGCCCTTTCGGATACATGAAGCCAACCCTGGGTTCCCACAGAGACCGCAGAGCTCTCTGGGAAAACTTGGACGTTGTTGACGTGATAGCCTCCGATCATGCCCCTCACACTAAAGAAGAAAAGTTGGGGCCAACCCCACCTCCAGGAGTCCCTGGCCTCGAAACCACCCTGCCCCTGCTCTTCACTGCAATGCTGGAAGGTAGAATCTCTCAGGAACGGCTGCTTGAGCTCACCTTTAAAAACCCTGCACGTATTTTCGGGATAAAGCTGCCCGAGACCTGTGTGGAACTGGAGATCGGCCCCCGCCGCATCATTTCTTCCTCTGAACTTAAAACCCGATGCGGATGGACTCCCTTTGAAGGCATGGGGGTCAGGGCTACCATTAGGCGAGTGTTCATCCGAGGACAAAAAGTATACGAAGATGGCCAGGTCCTCGCCTGGCCTGGTTTCGGAAAGCCAATTCTATAAGGAGGTGAGGAGAAATGAGAAAAGCCAAAATCAGAAACCCAGTCCCCGCTGATAAAAAGGATAATGGCTTTTACGGCCAGGATATAATCTCGGTTAAACAGTTTGACCGCCCAAAGCTTGATTATATCTTCGGCGTCGCTAAAGAAATGCGCACCTTGGTGGAGCGGTTCGGTTCGGCCGACCTGCTTCAGGGCAAGGTCCTCGTCAACCTCTTCTACGAACCGAGCACCCGAACTAGCTCTTCTTTCGCCGCAGCCATGCTTAGGCTTGGGGGCAAAGTCATTTCCATTAACGAAGTCCGCTACTCTTCGGTAATAAAAGGTGAATCCTTGCCCGATACTATCCGCACACTGGAATGCTATGCCGACGTGATCGTCCTGAGGCATCCAGAGGTGGGAGCTGCTGCTTTGGCCGCCCAATACGCCTCCAAACCCATAATCAATGCCGGCGATGGCATTGGTGAGCACCCGACCCAGGCCCTGCTAGACCTTTTCACCATTCAGGAAGAGCTCGGCCGAGTAGACGGCCTCCGGGTGGCCATGGTGGGAGACTTAAAATATGGGCGCACAGTCCATTCCCTCACTCGTTTGCTCTGCCTATACGATGTGAAGTTTGATTTTGTCTCCCCAGCAGCCCTGCGGATGCCCGATGAAATCCTCCAGGAAGTGCGAGAGCATGGCCTCCCTTACCGCGAGACTGAAGACATAAACGAGATCATATCCGAAGCCGACGTCCTCTACGTGACAAGGGTGCAGCGGGAACGCTTTGAGGACCCGGAAGAATACGAACGCCTCAAGGACTTTTACATCATAACTCCCCAATTGATGGAGAAGGCCAAGGAGAGGATGATCCTAATGCACCCATTCCCGAGGGTGTACGAAATAAGCTATGAAGTGGACTCGGACCCGCGAGCTGCTTACTTCCGACAGATTCAGAACGGCCTCTACATCCGGATGGCCCTTCTGGCTGCAGTCCTGGGCAAGGCTTGAGGATACCCTGCTAAAGGCCCGGAGCTGACTTGGATTGATTTGCTTTGGGCTGTAGCTCCCGGCAATGGGCTATATCTTTGGACTTCCCGTTCTGCCGCCCTACCGGTTCTGGTTTCCAACTCTTCCTGAAGTTTGGCTTAGCAAATAGGGAAAGCGAACTCACCGACTCCCTCGCTTCCCTTTAAACTTATGGGATATCTCAGTTCCCCCAAATTTTCATTGACCCCTTACTCCAAGCGTGATATAATAAACCGCAATTTAACTGGAGGACTGCGCGATGGAAAGAGAACTGATGCTTGGGAACGAAGCGATAGCCAGAGGGGCATGGGAGGCGGGAATTGAAGTAGCCGCCGCCTACCCGGGGACCCCCTCTACCGAAATCTTGGAAGCCTTCGCCCGTTATCCGGGCGTTTACGCTGAATGGGCCACTAACGAGAAGGTGGCTGTGGATGTGGCCGCTGGCGCTGCCTACTCTGGCCGGAGGGCTATGGCCGCCATGAAGCACGTCGGCCTGAATGTGGCCGCTGACTCTCTCTTCTATGCTTCTATGACCGGAGCCGAAGCGGCCTTAATCATAATCACTGCCGACGACCCCGCAATGCACTCATCTCAAAATGAGCAGGATAACCGGCGCTACGCTAAATTTGCCAGAATCCCTTGTCTTGAGCCCTCCGACAGCCAGGAAGCTAAGGAAATGATGAAGGCCGCGGTAGAAATAAGCGAAATGTTTGATACCCCCGTCCTCTACCGGATTACTACCAGGATAGCCCATTCAGCAGGGGCTGTAACCCTCGGGGAAAGGACAACTCGCCCCGAGAAACCCTCAAAGTTCCCTCGCAACGTCCCTAAATACGTAATGTTACCGGCCTACGCCCGCTTGCGCCACCCGGTTATAGAAGAAAGGATAAAACGGCTAGAGGAATTTGCCGAGACTTTCCCCTATAACCGCACAGAAATGGGCGATACTTCCTTGGGCATAGTAACCTGTGGGGTCGCTTACCAGTATGCCCGCGAAGTTTTCCCCGAAGCCTCTTTCCTCAGGCTTGGAATGACCTATCCCATACCCAAACAAATGGTGAGGGAGTTCGCTTCAAAGGTCAAAAGGCTTATCGTTATTGAGGAACTAGATCCATTCCTGGAGGAAGAAATTCGCCTCTTGGGCATACCTGTAGAAGGAAAAAGCATCTTCCCCATATGCGGCGAATTTGACCCTACCGTCATCAGGGAGGCGGCAGTAAAGGCAGGGCTCCTTCCTCCTGAAGCCAGAGTTGAAATACCGAAAGTGGAAGTAGGAGAATTGCCCCCAAGGCCTCCAGTCCTCTGCCCCGGTTGTCCTCACCGAGGGGTCTTCTATGTGATGGCCAAGCTCAAGTTGGCCGTGACCGGGGATATAGGCTGCTACACCCTCGGCGCGCTCCCTCCCCTCTCTACTATCTACACTTGCGGCTGCATGGGTGCGGGGATAGGTCAAGCCCACGGCGCTGATAAAGCTGGAATCAGTGAAAGGATGGTGGCGGTGATTGGGGATTCCACCTTCTTCCACACCGGATTGCCCGCCCTCCTCAACGTGGCATACAATAAAGGTAAAACCATAACGGTAGTCATGGATAACCGCAGCACTGCAATGACTGGCCACCAAGGCCACCCTGGCACTGGCGAGACCCTCCAGGGCGAAAAATCGGCCGAAGTTCTCATAGAAGATGTAGCTAGAGCCTTCGGGATAAAGCACATATATACCGTGGATGCCTACGACATTAAAGCAGTCGAAAAAGCTTTCAAGGAAGCCCTGGGCACGAATGAAGCGGCCGTGATCGTAACCAGAAGGGAGTGTGCCCTCCTTCCAGAAGTGCGCAAAACCTACAAACCTCTAAGGGTAGACCCCGAAAAATGCAATGGCTGCGGCCTCTGCTTCAAAGCAGGCTGCCCTGCAACTCTCAAAAGCGAGGAAATTGACCCCAAGACCAAAAGGCCGAAGATGAAGATAGACCAGCTCCTCTGTACTGGGTGCGAAGTCTGTGCCCAGATCTGCCCCAGGGGGGCAATCCTCTTCAGGGCTCAAATGGACTAAATGGTAGCAAGGGCTTCGGCTCCAGGCAAAGTAATCCTCTTCGGAGAACACGCCGTAGTCTACGGCAAACCCGCCATTGCTGTGCCAGTAGCGGGTATAAGGGCCTGGGTTACGGTGGAGAGTTCCCCGGGCGAAGTTCTTATCCGGGCTTACGACCTCGACCGAGAGTTTCCCCTAAGAGAAGCTCCGGACGACGATCCCCTCCGCCTGGTCATTGAACTTGTCCTCAATCGCTTAAAATTGGAAAGAACGGGGGGATTCACCGTAACCATACAGTCCGAAATCCCCATTGCCCGAGGCTTCGGAAGCGGAGCAGCTGTATCAACGGCCATCGTGAGGGCTCTGGCAGCTTACTTTGGGCAAAACCTTAACCCGGAAGAAATATCGGCCATAGTATACGAAGTGGAAAAAATTTACCACGGCACCCCCAGTGGGATAGACAATACTGTGATCGCTTACGAAATGCCCGTCTTTTTTGTGAAAGGTCAGAAGCCAGCTCCCTTCAAAGTTGGCAGATCCCTGACCCTGCTTATAGGTGACACGGGAATTTCAAGCCCCACAAGGGATGTGGTGCTGTGGGTGAGGAAAAGGTGGGAAGAAGATAAGGCCAAGTATGAGGAGATTTTCAACCGGATAGGGGAAATAGCTGTGGCCGGAAAGGAGGCTATAGAGAAAGGCAACCTCATGAGGATAGGTGAACTGATGGATGAAAACCACCGCCTTCTGGTGGAGATGGGGGTTTCCTCTCCTGAACTTGATCGTCTGGTGGAAGCAGCGCGAAAAGCCGGAGCTCTGGGGGCAAAACTTTCAGGTGCGGGCTGGGGCGGCAACATGATAGCCCTGGTGGAGGAAGAAGCCACCGCTAAAGTTTACGAAGCTCTGCATAAAGCTGGAGCTGCCATGGTGCTGAGAAGCCAGGTTCCTGAAACACAGCAGTAAATGTAAAAATGAATAAGGAGGAGCCTATGATTTCAACTTTTTCAATCGTAGCTTTTGACCCTAAAACAGGAGACTTAGGGGTTGCGGTTCAGTCCAAATTCCTTGCTGCTGGAGCGGTGGTCCCTTGGGCGAGGGCTAAGGTCGGTGCGATCGCTACCCAGTCCTGGGCCAATACCTCATATGGTCCGAAGGGCCTTGAGCTTCTGAGCCAGGGCTACTCCGCTCCCGAAGTGGTGGAAATTCTGATAGCCGAAGATGAAGGCCGCGACCTGCGCCAGGTGGGAATAGTGGATGCCAAAGGTAGAGCTGCTGCCTATACGGGCAAAGATTGCTTTGAGTGGGCAGGCCACATTGTGGGCCCGGGGTATGCCTGCCAAGGCAATATCCTTGCAAGCTCGAGGGTGGTAGAAGCGATGGCAGAAGCCTTTGAGAAGAGCGAGGGCGAACTGGCCCACCGCCTCCTGGCTGCTTTGGAGGCAGGACAGGCCGCTGGAGGTGACAAACGAGGCCAGCAATCGGCTGCCCTTCTGGTGGTAAGAGAAAAAGGAGGATACGGTGGCTTCAACGACCGATATGTAGACCTCCGAGTGGATGATCACCCCGAGCCCATAAAAGAATTGAAGAGACTCCTAAGCCTTTACGAACTTTACTTCTTCAAGCCCAAGCCGGAGGACTTGGTGGAAATAAAGGGGGAAATCGCCCTGGAAATCCAGCGCATCCTCTTGAAGACCGGAGACTACAGCGGTCCCCTCTCGGGCGAATATGACGGAGCGACAAAGGAAGCTTTCAGGAACCTCTGCCTGAGGGAGAACTTAGAGGAGCGGTGGCAGGAAGAGCCCCTGGTAGATCTCACGGTCCTCAATTTCCTGAGGGAACGCTTCGGGGGATGAAAACTTACCTATCCAAGTGGGGACCTGCTTTGCTGTGGATGGGTATAATCTTCACCCTTTCCTCCATCCCCAGTCCTTTCCTCCCCAAAGTAGGAGGGGAGCCCCGCAACCTTCTTTTCCACATGATAGAGTATGCCATTTTAGCTTTCCTACTGTTGAGAGCCACGGAAGGGAACGAATTATTGGTAGGCGCCATCTCGTTGGGATGGGCTACTTTGGACGAATGGCATCAGAATTTCGTCCCGGGCCGGGCCTGCTCTTTGCTGGACATTTTGGCGGACATGTTCGGATTTGCTCTGGTCTTAATCTTGCGTAAAAGGAGGGATAGAAATCAAAAGGCGAAGGGTGTTTAACTTTACAGGGTTCCTGGTCACCGCCCTTTTTATCGCCCTGGCGGTAAAAAAGATAAACTGGGGGATGACGTGGAAATCCCTACAGGGAGCCGATTACCGCTTCATGGCGATCGCCTTTGTATCTACCTCCCTTTCTTACTTCCTCAGAACCACCCGCTGGAAATGGATTATGGAGCCCGCAGGGAATTTCCCATTTTCCGTGCTTTTCCCTCCGCTTATGATAGGCTTTGCAGTAAACTGCCTGCTCCCCGGAAGGCTTGGGGAATTTGCCAGGGCTTATTTCGTGAGTCGAAAGAGCAAGGTATCGGCAAGCCTCTCTTTCGCCACCGTGGTAGTTGAAAGGGTCCTGGATGGCCTGACCATAGTGGGCGCTATGGGGGCAGTGGGCCTTTTCTATCCGCTCCCTGATTGGGGTAAGAGAGTGGCCCTGCTTTCAACGGGCCTTTTCCTCTCAGCCTTTGCAGTCCTTGTCTTTTTGCTTTCATTCCAAAAACGGGCCACGGAATTGGTCCTGAAAGTTGCAAACCACCTGCCCCGCCGATGGGGAGAGAGGGTTTTGAAGATGTTTTCTTCCTTTACTGAAGGCCTGGGCATTCTGCGCTCCTGGCCCGTTTTCGCTCGCTCTGCCATTTTTTCGGCGGTGATATGGGGAGTGGAGACGGTCACTTATTATATGGGTATGAAGGCGCTGCGGCTTCCCTTTGAGGGCTGGAACGGAATATGGGGAGCCCTGTTCCTAATGTCGGCCGTGAACCTGGGGATAATGATACCTGTTGCTCCGGGAGGGATGGGGCCATACCAGGCAGCTGCCATCCTCGCTTTAGCTGCCTTCGGCGTGCCGAAGGAGATCGGATTGAGCGTCTCCCTTCTAACTTATGCTGTCCAGTATTCCTATGTTACGACCATCGGCCTTTACTTCATGGGTAAAGAAGGCGTATCCCTCTCAAGGATAATAGAGGAGGGAGCAAAATGAAAGGCGGAAGCGTGGATCGCTTAGCTTTCACCATTGTGCACAGCTCATATGTGCAAGGGCTTCTCAAAGCCCTATACAGGGAAGGGTTCCAGGCCACTATCATAGAGGTTAAGGGTGGGTTTCTGGAGGAGACCATGGTAACCCTGCTGGTGGGCATGAACCATCGGAAGCTTCCCCTTTTCCTTGAGCTGGTCAAGGCCCACTGTCCCGCCCGATTCCGCTACGTTCCGGTGGGAGTGCTCGCTACTTGGCCCCCCTCTTTCCCGCGTATGGTGGAAGTCAGCGCAGGGGGGGCAACAGTGCTAGTAGTCCCAGTAGAGAAATTTTACCAGCTTTAGAAGGAGGAGCCTGTGAAGAAATTGGTCATTGCCATCGTTAAAGATGTTGATGCACCCGCAATTATGGAAGCTCTTATCAGTAGAGATTTCAGAGTGACCAGAATAGCCAGCACTGGAGGGTTCCTGCGGCGAGGGAACGTCACGCTCCTCATTGGCACGGAAGAAGAGCGAGTGGACGAACTCCTCAAAGTTATTTCCAAAGCCTCCGCCGAGCCCCCCCCTGGTCAGCACAGGGCTGTTATTTTCGTAATACCCATGGAGCAATTCATCCAAGTGGGGTAAAGCGGTGTTCAAACGTTTGATAACCATCATAGAAGATGACTGGGGTCCTCACGCAGGAACTCTGCTGCGTCGTTCCCTCCGGTGGTTCCTGGCCGATGGGGTGTTCGGCGGAACAAGCGACGCTATAGTTAACGCTTTTCAAGCCATTTATCTTTTGGCGCTGGGAGCTACCAAAACCCAGATAGGCCTTCTGGCCTCCCTCTCTAACTTGACAATGCCCCTGGTTATGTTCCCCGGGGCCGCCCTGGCCGAAAGGGCCACCGAATACAAAAGGTTCATCCTGAAGGCTTTGGTCCTCAGCAAGTCCACCCTTTTCTTCCTGGCTTTCCTGCCCTTTTTCCCCCTGAGCAGGTACGTGGTGCCGATTGGTATAGGCCTGGCCACCCTGCGTGTCCTTGCGAGCCACTTCGCCAACCCTGCCTGGACTGCCTTCGTAGGAAAGCTCGTGCCCTTGCAATGGCGGGGGAGATACTTCGCCTCGCGCAACATCCTCATAGCTATAGCCAGCGTCGCGATAACTCTGTTAGTCGGTGCTTTAGTGGATCTGTTCGGAAAACCGGGAGGTTATCAGGTGGCTTTCGGTGTCGCCGGTGTTTTGGGGCTGCTTTCGGCTTATTCCTTCGCTAAGATAGAAGAACCACAGGTCGCCCAAGAGAGAAAACACGACGCTTCAGTCGTAGGCGCATTGAGGGTTGCCGGCGACATACCGGGCTTCTTGCCCTTTTGCATCCTTTCAGGACTGTGGAACTTTTCGGTTCAAATAGCAGGTCCTTTCTTCCCAGTTTACATGGTGGAAGGATTTGGGGCAGGAGGTACCTTGGTGGGGCTCACCTCCTCGCTGGCTACTCTTGCCTCAATTCCGGGGCAGAGGATATTCGGCCACCAGGCCGACGAGCGGGGAGCCCTGTGGGTTCAGAGGCTTACCTCGTTCCTCATCCCCTTCGTACCCTGGCTGTGGGCTTTAGCACCAAATGTGTGGTTCATTTTGCCTATTGAGCTCTTAAGCGGTTTCGTGTGGGCGGGTTTCAACCTCGCCGCTTTCAACCTGCTTCTGGAACTCACCCCGCAGGAAGGCAGGCCTACGTACGTAGCCCTTTACCAAGTGATAGTGGGGCTCGGGATGACTGTGGGACCAGTCTTGGGAGGGGTATTGGTGGACTATTTGGGCTACACGGGTCTATTCTGGCTCTCGGGAGTCTTGAGAGCTGTGACCGCAGGTTTGTTCGCGTTTTTCCTCCCCAAAACGCGCCCCCATTTGTGAAAAAGTGGGCTAAAAATTTACCGCTTAAGCGTTACTTCGATAGGAAGCAAATCAGGGAAAGCAATGTGAAAGTGGGAGTAGATCTGAGCTGTATCCTCAGCAGGATCGAATCAGAAGCAAACTATCGCTCCTTGCAACTCGCCCACGAGTGAGACCACAAACCATGGCAGGCTCAAGGCCAACGGGAGTGGAAAGGTGTCTCCCAGGAAAATAAGCCTGGGAACAAGGGACAAACTTTCGCCTCCGTCTACGAACAGGACCCTCGACCCAAGTAAATCCAGCCCCTTGGGGTGAACAAAAAGGCAAAGCCCCAGTGCCAGTAATGGTGGGCAACTGCCAAGTGCACCGTAAATGCTAACCCAAGAATTGCTTCAACACATCCTCTAAGTCTGGCTTCCCCAGCTCCTGAAGTTCATAACGCACCCTGATCATGGGTTTGTTCACATTGATAACCCGTCTCAGGTCTATGGGAGTAGCCACCAGAACAAAGTCACACGGGGTGGCGTTCACAGTGGCCTCAAGCTCCTCTATTTGCGCAGCCCCGTAGCCCACGGCTGGAAGGAGCGGGCCTATGTGGGGATACTTCAGGAAGGTCTCAGCAATAGATCCCTGGGCATAAGGTCTTGGGTCCACAAGTTCGGCTGCACCGAACTTCCGGGCCGCTACAACCCCGGCACCGTAACTCATCTCTCCGTGGGTGAGTGTCGGCCCGTCCTCAATTACTAGAACTTTCTTCCCCTTTATGGCTTCAGGATCTTCTATGAAGATGGGGGATGCTGCTTCCACAATTATTGCGTTAGGGTTCACTCGGCGGATATTAGCTTTAACGGCTTCTACGTTCTCGGGCTTAGCTGTATCTACCTTGTTTATCACTACCACATGGGCCATCCGAAGGTTTGTCTCGCCAGGGTGATAAGTAACCTCGTGGCCTGGGCGATGGGGATCGGCCACCACTATGTGGAGGTCAGGCTTGAAGAAGGGGAAATCGTTATTGCCACCATCCCAGAGAATGATGTCGGCCTCCTTCTCAGCCTCCCGCAGGATTAGCCCGTAATCCACTCCCCCGTAGACCACGAAACCGTTGGCGATATGAGGCTCGTAGTCCTCCCTCTCCTCGATAGTGCAGCCATGGCGGTCCAAATCCTCAAAGGAGGCAAAACGCTGGATAACCTGACGCCGCAAGTCTCCGTAGGGCATAGGGTGGCGGACCACCACAACTTTTTTGCCCATATCTCTCAGGATCCTTGAAACTCGACGGCTAGTCTGGCTCTTCCCGCTTCCGGTTCTGACAGCACAGACAGCCACGACAGGCTTTGAAGACTTCAGCATAGTACTTCCGGCCCCCATGAGCCGGAAATCAGCTCCACACGCCATGGCCAAAGAAGCCCTGTGCATTACATATTCATGGGATACATCGCTATAGGCAAAGACCACCTCGTCCACTTTGTATCGCTCTATGAGTTTAGGAAGCTCTTCTTCCGGATAAATTGGGATTCCGTCGGGATACAGGGGACCAGCCAGCTCCGGTGGATAAATCCTACCCTCGATATTGGGGATTTGCGCTGCGGTAAAGGCTACCACCTCATAATCGGGATTGGAACGGAAGAAGACATTGAAGTTGTGGAAATCTCTACCCGCAGCCCCCATAATTATGACACGCCTTTTGCTCATATTTTACCCTCCTTCAGCGAGCGATTTTGGCCAGAATCACTCCCACCTCGTAGAGCAGAAGCAATGGAATCATCACAAGGCTCATGTTGAAGGGATCGGGAGTAGGGGTTATTACTGCCGCTATGATGGCTATCAACACTACAGCATACTTGCGATTGCGGCTCAGCCACTTGGGAGATACAAGGCCGAGCCTGGACAGAAAGTAAATTACCAGCGGCAGCTCAAAGGTCATCCCGATCCAGAAAAGGAGATTAGTTACAAAGTTTATGTATTCCCCAATGGTCCACTGAGCCCTAGCCACATCCCCACCAAAGGTAAGGAGGTATTTCACTGCAAAGGGAAGCATCACAAAGTAAGCGAAAGCCAGGCCTGCCAGGAAAGAGAAACTGGCGGCGGGAATGAGCCAATAAAGGTAACGCCTCTCATGGGGATAGAGGGCAGGCAGGATAAACTTGACCAGCTGATAGACGATGACAGGCGTAGCCAGGGCCATACCTGCGATGAAAGCTACTCTAAGGTAAGTTACGATCATCTCTGTTGGACGGAGGAAGACGGGCTTGAGCTCGCCCATGGGGGAAATGAGGATTTTTAGCAGTCTTCCAGTAAAGAAAAGGCTAAAGAAGATGGCTAAAATTAAAGCAATGGCCGATTTAATCAGCCTCTCTCTGAGCTCCTCAAGGTGTTCCAAGAGGCCCATGCGGGCCTCAGCTGCGTTTCTATTGTCCCTTTCCTTCTCCGGCTTCACGTTCCTTAAGACTGAGCTCTTTTTCCGTTTCCCTTAGTTCACGGGTTATTTGGGTAGCCACATCCCTAGTGGCTTCCCGGAATTCCCGGATGGTTCGGCCCAGAGCTTTACCAAGCTCTGGGAGTTTGCCTGGGCCAAAGATTATAAGAGCTATAAGCAGAATTAGCAAAAGCTCACCAGGACCTATGCCCATGAAGTTCATTTCTTCCTCTCCTTTTTCTTCCGTCTACCCCTGAGACCTGTGACAAACTCTGTTTCTTTCTCAAAAACTGCCCCCAATACTCCGTTTACGAAACGATATGAACTATCGCTTCCAAAAATTTTGGCGAGCTCGACAGCTTCGTTTATAGCCACTTTTACAGGGGTTTCAGGCACGTAACCCATCTCATAAAGCGCAAGCCTGAGGATATTGCGGTCAATGTAAGGCAACTGTTGGACAGGCCAGGCAGGAGCGTATTTGCTTATCAGGGCATCCAGTTGCTTGAGATTGACCAGAACTCCCATTACCAGACGCTGTGCGTACTGAGCTTGCTTTTCAGGCAAAGGGTTATCCTCTAGCCTGTCCTGAAGGACAATTACAGGATCATGCCCTACTATGTCAATTTCAAAGAGTGCCTGCAGGGCGAGGATGCGAGCATCTCTTCTCTTGCTGACCATTTCCTAGGCCTTCTTCCTCACCCCTTCAATACGTATGTTAACTTCTGCCACTTCCATACCCGTGATGTTCTGAATAGCCCTGGCTACTTCGTTCTGGAGCTCAAGCCCCAGCTTATACATGTTAGCGTCGGCGCTGGCCACAATGTGAAGGCTAACCCAGACCTTGTCGTCTTGCACCCTTACCCCCACCCCTCCCTCGGGGATACGGAGCCTGAAGGGGCCAGGGAGAGCCACGGCAACTACTTCCGGATGAGAAAGGGCCGTGAGCTTAACAATAGTTTTAAGCACTTTCGGCGATATTACAACTTTGCCAGGGATTCGGCGCTCCATTTTATACCGCCAAGCCTCCATCCACAGCTAAAACTTGACCTGTTATGAAGCTGGCCTCATCCGAAGCCAGAAATGCCACAGCATTTGCTACATCTTCGGGCTTTCCAGCCCTACCCAGGGGAGTGAGTTCTATAGCCTTCTTCTTGAGCTCTTCCGGGAGAGAAGCAGTCATATCAGTTTCAATGAAACCAGGAGCTACAGCGTTGACCGTTATATTGCGTGGGCCCAACTCTTTAGCTAGGGCTTTTGTAAAGCCAATAAGGCCTGCTTTGGAAGCACAGTAATTTGTTTGCCCAGGGTTGCCTCTTATTCCCGCCACCGAGGTGATGTTTATTATACGGCCGTAACGCTGCTTGAGCATAGGGCGCAGAGCCGCTTTGCAACAATTGAAGGCGCTCTTGAGATTGGTATCAATCACTTCATCCCAATCCGATTCCTTCATCATCGCCAGGAGATTATCGCGGTTTATACCCGCGTTGTTCACCAAAATATCTACCTTGCCGAAGACCTTAAGGGTTTCATCCACAAGGCGCTGAGCCTCTTCAAACTTGCTCACATCGGCCTGGATAGCGATGGCTTCTCCACCCAGTGCCTTGATTTCCTCCACCACCTCTTGAGCAGCCTGAGCTCCCTTGTTGTAATTTACCGCCACCTTTGCTCCCAGGGAAGCTAGCTTCAGGGCAATAGCTCTCCCTATCCCCCGGGAACTTCCCGTGACAATGGCCACTTTCCCATCGAGCCTCATTTTTATCCTCCTAACATTGCTCTTTAATTTTAACCCTTGGGCAAATAAATTTCAAGCCCCCCTTGGGCAACCGGGTTACCGCCCCAAAAATTGAGCTGTGGCCAGAAGAATGCTTATCCGCCGTACCTGGGATAACTACGGAGCCTGTTAGCCAGTGAGCCTGAACCAACCTCCTCTCTTGGATGAGCTCAAGCTTCCTCCTCACGCTCCTCTGGAAAGATTCAAAATCGGTTCAAAAGGTGTCTATCCAGCCACTGACAGAATCTACCCGAACATTAAGATCTCTTTGGAAGGCATAAAACCAATTATCCACGTCTTCCCTCAAGGACTCCATCCTTTTATTCAATCCTCTCATCCACATCTTTCCCCAGAGCGTCAATTTGGCCATGGAGGACGTCAGGAATGTACCTCGAAATTGTTGGAAAGGGTCAATCGGCCTGGCAAATTTGCTCCCATTCCACAGTTTCTCTTTAGGGATACTCACCCTTTGCTCACTTATTTATCTAACAGCAAAGCGAACCTTTCAAGGTCCGAAGGGTTACTGATGTTGAAAACCTTGGCCTCTGGTACCGTCCTTCTGATCAGGCCTGTGAGAACTTTGCCGGGACCGATTTCCACAAAAATTTCTACTCCACTTCCAGCCATGAATTCCACCGACTCTTTCCAGAGCACAGGCTTTACCAGTTGAGCGGCCAATTCCTCCCGAATCTCTTCCGGCTCCCTAATGGGGCGAGCAGTGGTATTAGCTACCACCGGCCAGGTTGCAGGATTGAATTTGACCTCGGCCAGAGCTTCGGTGAGGTTTTCCTGAGCGGAAGCCATCAGTTCCGTGTGAAAGGCCCCACTCACTTTTAGGGGCACCACCTTGACTCCATGGGCTTTCAAGGCGGGAAGAGCTTTATCCAACGCCTCTTTGTGGCCCGCTAGGACATATTGCTCCGGAGAATTATGATTGGCAACCCTAAGGCACAAGCCTGTGCTGGAAGAGATCTCCTGACATACTTCCTCCAGTCTATCAAGATCCGCACCGATGACGGCTACCATTCCCCCTCGGTTCTTTCCCCCGGCTTCTTTAGTAAAGCGAGCCCTCAGCGCTACCAGCCTCAGACCTTCTTCAAAGCTCATAACGTTCGAAGCCACAAGAGCTGTGTATTCCCCCAAGCTGTGCCCGGCCACAAAGAGTATTTCATTTACTCCTATCTTTTCTTTCAGAGCTTCCCAAAGAGCCAGTGAGACAACAAAGACCGCCGGCTGAGTGTTAAGGGTGTCGTTAAGGGCTTCTTCTGGGCCATCAAAACACAGGCGAGAAAGAGGAAAACGGAGGATCTCATCGGCCATGGAAAAGACTCTTGCCGCTTCCGGGTAGGCCTCAAACGCTTCTTTACCCATCCCTACATACTGGGAGCCCTGCCCAGGAAAGACAAAAGCCACCTTCATTTTACTATGTAAGAAGGCAGTTTGCGGGTCAGAATTTCTTCGGCCTCAGCCACTATACGCTCAATGAGGACTTTCACCGGAACAATATCGTGGATCAGGCCACAAGATTGCCCAGCCATGAAGGACCCACCCTCCCAGTCCCCCTCAAGAACTGCCTTGCGGAGAGCTCCAGTACCAAAAGCGATTAGCTCTTCCTCCGAAACCCCCTTCTTCTCCATCTCTTGGAAACGGTGGACCATCGGGTTTTTGAGAGCCCTCACGGGGTGACCAAGGCTCTGACCTGTCACCATAGTGGACCTATCATGGGCTTTCACTATCTGCTCTTTGTAAACTGGATGAGCTATACACTCTTCGGTGCATATGAAGCGCGTACCCATCTGGACTCCGACCGCCCCAAGAGCCAGAGCTGCAGCGAGCCCGCGGCCATCGGCAATGCCTCCTGCAGCAATCACTGGAATCTTCACTGCGTCTACCACTTGGGGGACAAGGGGCATAGTAGCCACATCTCCGATATGCCCACCCGACTCCATCCCTTCGGCCACCAGGGCATCAGCCCCCATTCTCTCAAGGCGTTTGGCCAGTGCAACGGAAGCCACCACCGGAATTACGATTATCCCTGCTTCTTTGAGAGGCCCGATGAAGGGGGCAGGATTTCCTCCTCCGGTGGTCATTACCGGGACCTTTTCCTCTATGCATACCTTAACCACTTCTGCAGCGTAAGGTGAGAAGAGAGGAACGTTCACTCCGAAGGGTTTATCGGTTCGTTCCCGGACTTTCCGTATTTGGTCCCTTATGTAATCTGGAGGAGCACTTCCTGCCCCCAGCACCCCTAGCCCCCCCGCCTCAGAGACGGCCGAAACCAGCTCAGCAGTAGCTACCCATGCCATTCCCCCTTGAATTATCGGGTATTTTATTCCCAGAAGGTCGCAGAGAGGAGTCCTTAACATGTATACCTCCCGAGGGGATTTACTTCTCTTCTACCTTTAACACCTTTACCCCTCGGTAGTTTCCGCAATGAGGACATACCCTGTGAGGGAGGACAGGTTTATGGCAGGAAGGACAAGAGACAAGCATGGGTGGTATTACAGCGTAATGGCTTCGGCGTCGGTCCCTTCGGCCTTTGGAGACCTTTTTCTTAGGCAGAGCTCCCATCTCCAGACACCTCCTTCAGTTTTTAAGGGCTGCTTTCAAGGCTTTCAGAGCGACCCAACGCGGGTCTATCTCCTCCTCCTCGCACCCACACGGCCCAAAGTTAAGGTTACCACCGCAGCGGGGACAGAGTCCAAGGCAATCGGGCTTACACAGAGGTTTCATCGGTATGTTTAGGATAATATGCTGGCGTATGACCTCTGTAAGGTCAAGGGTGTGGGAAGCATCAATCAGATTGCTCTCCTCCACTTCCACTGGGTCCCAAGAAAGATGTGAACCCATCTCCACATCTATTGTGGCTTTGAATTCCTCTTCAATCTGAAATTCAACCATTTCCACCACAGGCTCCAGGCAACGGCTGCAGAAAAGGTTCAGAGGTATTTTAAAGGAGCCCGTCACCAGGATAGTGTGGCGGCCAGCATGGAGTAAAATTATTTTGCCCGTGAGGGGTCCGGCAGGGCTGAAACTCTCATCCAGCCCGTCTACAGATTCGCTAATTTCATATTCCCGGAAAGCCCCTGTGGGCTCCTTAAGGAGTTGCGCCACATTAAAAGTAAGCAACTTCATCACCTCCGATTAAGTTCCCAAATTATATTACACCTACCCATCTGTGTCAAAACACAGAGTTCACGTTCCCACGCGTAAGAAGAGGTTGCTTTCTCTGTTACTAAAGCTGATTTTCTGAGATTTCCCCATCCTTTGGCGAACCTTAGACCTATCCTGCTCGTAGCGCTGCATATTTCCCCTCACCGGCCAGGGTGGAAAAGCCACAACTCAGGTCGCCAAGGCCTGCAACCATGTCTAAAAAGGACTTTTCCTATTTGGACATATTTCCCCTGAGCGGTGCAGAATTGGTTAGGAGTTACTCCTCGGCGACCAACGAGTAGAAGCTCAGGTGACAAAAACTGAGGCCTATCCCATGGGGAAAGCGCCAACCGCGAGAAAATTCTACTTGGGTAAATTTTGCCCACTGTAAATTTCAGGTTTGAGGACTGCTATAAAGGGGAGATTCCTGTAGATTTCCCCGAAGTCCAAACCGTATCCGACCACGAACTTGTTTGGTATTTCAAAGCCTACATAATCCAAAGGGATATGGACGCGGCGGCGCTCCCTTTTATCGAGCAAGGTGCAAATACGGAGAGAAGCGGGGTGGCGGGCCTTGAGAATCCTGGTTAGGTAATCCAAAGTAAGACCTGTATCAATGATGTCTTCCACTATCAGGACATGCC
The DNA here is from genome assembly GCA_042408195.1 of Anaerolineae bacterium. Classification (GTDB taxonomy): domain Bacteria; phylum Chloroflexota; class Anaerolineae; order SpSt-600; family SpSt-600; genus SpSt-600. Next base: position 28,943 of record JBHOQL010000049.1, on the reverse strand, counting down.
TGCCCGAAATAGGAGTATCCAGGTCCTTCAGGATACGAACGATGCCACTAGTTTCAGTGGCATTGCCATAACTTGAGGTGGCCATAAAATCCACCTCATGGGGGATGGATATATGCCTTGTGAGATCGGCCATGAATACAAAAGCTCCTTTGAGAACTCCTACCAATACTGGTCTTTTTCCCTCGTAATCTCGGGATATCTGCGCACCCAGCTCCTTAATTCTGGCCTGGAGTGTTCTTTCATCAATGAGGATTTCGGCGATATCGTTCTCGAGCATCGCTCCTCCTTGGAGGAATTTGCCAAAACCGGCTCTTTTGAGTATAATTATATAGCGAAATCGGGGCGTGGCGCAGCCTGGGAGCGCACTTGAATGGGGTTCAAGTGGTCGCCGGTTCAAATCCGGCCGCCCCGATTTTTTTATTTATCGCAGGAGAAAACCTCAGCTTATCTTTCCAGGGTGCAGATAGCTGCCGGTTGCTTTATCCGGAGGGCTATGGTTTCAAAGACCCGGAACTTATGCTCCATGTTGGAGCTTTCAAGATAGGCGGTAACTATGTCTTGTCCAACTGCCAGATCCACATAGACAGGTTTGGGAGAAAGAACTACAACTCTGTTTTCCGGAACAGCTGGTGAGTAAAAGAGGCCAGCTTCTGCTACTTTCTTGACCAGTTCCAGCTCCAGAATTCCCTGTTTCCCCACAACTCGCTGGAGCAAGGCATAGGAAGAAGGGTTCATTACCACAGCATAGGGGCCATAGAATCCAGAGCCAGTGAGTTTAGCTACTGCTTTGGAAATATCAGCTAAGGCCTGGCCTTCTATCTCCCAATCGCTCATGGGCAAGACCTGACGGCCGGAGGCGTTCAAAAGGCCCTCAAGACCAGTCTCTTCACAGCCCTTGAAAATAAGTTCGTCCTCTGCTGTAGCGCAGAGAGCGGCAGCTCCGGCAACAGGTCCCACATCAAAAGGCAATCCCCTATCAAAGGAATCAAGGTCACGTCCTGTAATGATAAAATCGCGGGAGATTTCCACCAGCGGAAGGGCTTTCTCGTATTCAACCCTTATCGGTTCACCCTCACTGACTCGGCAACGGTAAAGTGGTACGGTGTAAACCCCGTAGCCCAGGGGACCGTAAAGCTGGAGGAAACGCCTTCCCACGAGGATTTGCCTGGCAACTTCGTTCACGGTTTTATCAATCAATTCCCACTGTTCTGGGCTCAAGGGAGCTGCACTTCGCATAAGGATGTGCTCCATTTTTACCCCTCCTTTTCGGTTTTGAGTAGACTTCCAACAGTCCAACCGGATGGGCTGAGATGCTTTATCCTTTCTAGCAATCTGCGGAAGAGCCCTTCATGGTAGAGTTCGTGGATCTTTAGAGTTTCCAGAAGTTCTTTAACCGACGGCTCTTCAACTTTTCCAGAAAACATCTCGTATTTCTGCGCGGTGTCCACCTCTAGATTTATATCAGCTTTGAGCATATGCTGGACGTCCTTCGGCAGACTTACTGGGTGGTGCTCAATGGGTATAGGTTTGCCCAAACCTGCGAGCTTCTCCGCAAGCCAGCCCATGTGCTGCATTTCATTGATGGCCTGAAGCTCTAACTGGCGGGAAGTTTCCTCGTCTTTTATCACAAAGGAGTGGAAAAGATACTGGAGGATGGCAGCATATTCATGGCGGATACCCCAGTCCAGAGCTTCCAGGACAGAAGGAGAAGGGGTAGGAGGGCTAACAGCCTCCTCATATGTTTCCTCCTCTTCCATCCGGAATTTCTGGCCGAACTTTACGAAATCCTCTCGATGACGCTCCTCATCGTTCAGAATTCTTTCCAGATCGGAGCGAAGGGCTGGATCTTCTATTACAGAGATGTATGAGCGATACATGGCTATAGCTCTATCTTCGGCTTGGACATCCCGATCCATCCAATCGGCTTTGGTCTCGCCTCCCAGGTCCGTGAATCCTCGCTCTATAGTGGGGGTCCCCTGAAGTTTGACGATCCAACGGGAGAGTATCCAGAAGTGGCGCATTTCATCCCTGGCGATGCCCTCAATCTCACAGGCTTCCTCTCCCTCACCCATAGCATAGGCGTGGAGGAGGTACTGGATTATGGCTGCGTGTTCTTCTCTAGCCGCGGCCCTTAGCATCTCTACCAGATCAGCCATTTTTTATCCTCCTTTTTTGAGAATTTGCTGGAGGCGATTGTATTCCCCTTCGAGGAAATTAGCGTGAAAGGCTTCCTCGTCACGGAGCTTCTCGAAGATGGCCTTTATTTGAGGATCATCAGCAAGCTCCATAGCCAGTTGGTACTTGTCGCGGGCGGCCATCTCTTCAATCATCATGACTTTGAGAAAGTTGAGCCAATCCATAGTTTCCTCCTTTATTGGATCTCTTTGAATTTATCCTGCGGCGCGTTGCAGACGGGACAACGCTCCGGCGGTTCCCCCTCAACTATGTAACCGCAGATTTGACAAACATAATATTTTGGGGGCGTTTCCGCTATGAGGTGCTGAAGGGCTCGCTTGTAGAGGGAAGCGTGTTCTTCCTCCACATCTCGGGCATGGCTGAAAGAGATGGCAGCTTGGCGCTCTCCTTCCTCCTCTGCCTCTTTGATAAATTGGGGATAGAACACATCGCTGGCCCTTTCCTCCCTTTCAAAGGAGGCTTTCAAGTTAGTTTCGGTGTCTTTGACCACGACTTCACCCAGGAGTTTAAGGTTGCGGGTAGCGTGGATACGTTCGGCCTCGGCTACGGCCCTGAAAAGAGCTGCTACCTGGGGGTAGCCTTCCTCTTCCGCCTTTTCAGCATAAGCAAGTAAACGAAAATAAGCCTTTGCCTCCCCAACGAAAGCTGTGTAAAGGTTTCTCTTCGTCTTCTCGCCCATTTGTTATCGGCCGATTTCTTCTAAAGCTTTCAGGATCTCCTTGATATCAGGAACTTCCTTTATAGGGTATATCTTTTTGAACCTTACCTTGCCCTCTTCGTCCACAATGAAGACTGCTCGCTCGCTGAAGCCGTTTTTCTCCCGGAAAATCCCATAGGCCTGGGCTACTCCACCGTGAGGCCAAAAATCAGCCAGGAGGCGGGTTTCCTTTACTCCTATGGCATCACCCCAGGCTTTCTTGCAAGGAACACTATCCACGCTTATCCCTAAAGCCACCGCGTTCAGCTTGGCAAACTCTTCCCTGTTTTTCTCCAGGTCCTGCATCTGGAGTGTGCAAACGTTGGTCCAGGCCAGAGGGTGAAAGGAAAGGATTACTTTCTTCCCTCTAAAACTGCTCAAGGTTACTTCCTTTTCATCCTGGTCCTTGAGGGTAAAGTCTGGAGCGACTTCTCCAATTTCCACCATGGCTCTCCCCTCGTATTATTTCTTTAAAGTTGAGACTCCGAAGACTTTGTAGAGAAGGCAGAAGCCCGTAGCCGCAGTAAACAGAAGCACGAGGCTTACGATGAAAACCACTATACCGAGCACGCTGCCTTTGAAAGCTCCAAGATACAATACGCTTACCAGCAGAAGGATTATGCCTAAAATAGCTCTTATTATGCGGTCAATCGGGCTTTCATTAGGCTTAAACATGGTCCCGCCTCCTTATTATCCTTCAAAGAAGGGCTTTTCCCAATCGTCCCACCATGTCTGATTGGCGGTCAGGTATTCCAAAGCTTCTCGTAAGACTTTGTAGTGCTTGTTTTCTTCCTCCATGAGTAGCCCGTAAATTTCTCGCCCTATAGGGGCTGAGGTTTTGTCCCTGGCTTCTCTGTAGAGATTGTAGCTCCGTTCTTCCATCTTAAGGGCATATTCCAGGACAGCCACATCTTCCTTTATACCTGGCGCTTCCTCGGGAGATGGGAATATGAAAGGTGGCAAGAGAACACCTTCGGGGACTGTCTGAGGCTCGGGCAGTTGGGAAATGTCCAGCTTCTTGCCCCTTTCCAGGGCTTCTTCCCGGGGAAGCCAGGATTGCCCCTTTTGAACAGCTTCGTATTCCGCCAGGATTATGCGGAGGTGCTCTTCCTCCATCTGGGCCAGGTAAGCGAAAGTCCTGCGTCCACGCTCATCCAGGCTGCGCCCAGAAGCTTCAGCGTAGAAGTCTTTGCCCATTTTTTCATTCTTTATAGCTATGGCGAGGATGGCAAGGGCTTCTTCAACCATCGTTGCCTCCCTGAGGGGCCTGGAGAGGAACTCCCCAGGCCCCTTAAAGTTATTCTATCACCTTAATGGTATGTGAATACTCCCAGAGCCCGTGGATGTTGCAGTAAGAGGTGGCGTAAAGGGTGCCCGATTTCTGAACTTTCATCCAGAATGTGACTTCATGGTGGGTGTAAACAGGACCAGTGTTGGGACCTTGCACTGATTCTCCATGGGCATTGAAAGCAAAGTGTCCGACCTCGTAAGCGTATTTGTCTCCTTCGGGATGGAAGTAAACAGCTATCCAGCGTATGTGGTGCTCGGTAGTGTTGGGATGTGGTATTTCCTTGCCAATAGTGACCTTCACCTGGAAGAGTTCACCTGCCTTAACCTCCGAAGGAGCTTCAATGACTGGAACGTGCTTTTCAGCCTTCCAGTCGGCTTTCTGATAAAGTTCTCCTATCATGGCAAACCTCCTCTCAGGAATTCTAGGGCTTCTTCGCGAGTCATGGGCGCAGCGCTTTTTACGAGCTTTTCCACCGCTTGCCCCCACGCTTTATCGCCTATGGATATTCCGCCCACGGCCAAGCCGTCGCGGAAGACAAGCTTTCTGTAAATTCCGATTTCCGGTCTGGAGAAACGCAGGTGAATTGCCTGGTTTTCCGGAGCGTTCACTTCCCCCACTGAAGTTACTTCTATTCCGGTGATCTTAAGCGAGGTGGAGGGAACGATTTCTCTGTAACGGGCTTCCTCTCCAGCCATGGAAGCGGCAGCTACCTGGGCCTGGGCAAGGGCCACGGGGATTATTCCCCAGGATCGGCCCCGGAAAGAGGCTACGTCGCCAGCGGCATATATATCCGGGACTGATGTGGCCATTCTCTCATCCACTACAATTCCTCCGTCCACCAGAAGGCCTGCTTCTATGGCCAATTCAGCATTGCAGCGAACACCAGCGGCTATGATGGCAAGTTGTGCCTGGAGTTCTCGGCCATCCTGAAGCAGTATGCCCCTGACCTCTCCATTGCCGAGGATGGCGCGCGTTTCTGCCGAAAGGACCACCTTTATTCCCATATCTTCAAGGAATTTCTGAAAAACAAAGGCACCTTCTCTATCCAGTTGTCGAGGGAGAAGGTGAGGAGCTCTCTCCAGGACCGTAACAGAGAGGCCACGCATCCTCAGAGCCCTTGCCACTTCAAGTCCCAGCAATCCCCCTCCAAGCACCACTGCTTCGTGGCAACGGTTAGCATAATCCTTTATGGCCTTTGCATCATCCAAGGTGCGGAGAGTAAAAACTCCCTTACGATTAACCCCTTCCAGAGGGGGAATAACCGGCTGACTTCCTGTAGCCAGGAGTAGTTTCTGGAAACGATACTCTCGGCCATCGGCGGTTAATATGGCCTTACGTTCGGGCAAAAGGCGAACAATTGGGGTGTTAAGGTGCACCTTTATCCCTTGGGTTTCGTACCATGAAGGAGGGCGGACGAAGAGCTCTTCTTCTGATGCTTCCCCCGCAATGAAAGCGGGTAAGCGTGGGCGGTAATAATAATGGTGGGGTTCGGCTGTAAAAACGTCGATCTCTCCTGCCTTGCGTTTTGCAAGCTCTATTGCTGCGGTGATTCCCGCCACCCCGTTGCCTATGATGCTCAGGTTCAAATAAACAGGATTCATTGGGTTCCTTTGATAAGGCGGGCGAACCGGGCTCCAAATTCTTCCCCTTTCCTGAGATCTTCAGGACCGGGCCTGCCGGGGAAAGTCAGGGAATCTACTAATTCCCACTTGAGGGGTTCAATGATTTCCTTCAACCTCCTTAGGGCTCCGCCGCTCCAGCCGTAGCTCCCGAAGTAAGCGACCTTTTTATTCATCACACGCTTAAGGGCAGCTATGTCGAGGACCTGGGCAACGGGCGGGAAAAGCTCTCCTTCATATGTTGGGGCGCCAATTATGACTCCCTGGCGCGTCCAAAGGTAGGGGAGAATGTAGGCTGGGTGCGTGCGGGCAGCATCGAATATCTCCACAGGGACTCCTTCTCGTGATACCCCTTGAGCCACGGCGTTCATGAATTTTTCGGTGTGGCCATACATGGAACCATAGATGAGGGTAATGGCAGGTTCACCAGGTGAAGAGGCATAACTTGCCCAAAGGCGGTAGAGTTCCACTATAGTGGAAGGATTCTTACGCCAAAGGAGCCCATGAGAAGGAGCTATGATGTCCACCTGCAAGTCCTTGATTTTATCGATGGCTTTAAGCACGGGGCCACTGAACTTAGCCACAACGGTGACATAGTAGCGAAGCGCCTCTTTCTTATAGAATTCCAAGTCGGGGCACTCATCGTCAAATATTGCTCCCCTGAGGGCTCCATATCCACCGAAGGCATCGCAGGAGAAAAGGATGCGAGAGTTGACTTCGTAAGTCATTATAGTTTCGGGCCAATGCACGAAAGGGGCATGAATGAAGCGAAGGGTCCGCTGGCCCAGGGAAAGAGTCTCCCCATCTTCAACTACTTTTACGTTTTCCGTTATGCCGAAAAAGTTCTTCAAAAGTTCGGCTCCCCTGGGGCTTACAACGATGGTAGCTTTGGGAACAAGCTGACGCAAAGTGTAAAGAGTCCCTGTGTGGTCGGGCTCCATGTGGTTTATGACAATATAGTCAATCCCTGTAGGATCGGTGACTTCGGCTATGTTGGAGAAGAATTCATCCGTTTTGAAGCTTTTGGCCAGGTCGATGAGGGCCTTTTTTTCGTCCAGGATGATATAGTAGTTATAGGACACTCCTTCTCTGTCAATGGGCCAGAGACCTTCAAAAAGGTCAGTGGTGCGGTCATTTATGCCGACCCAGAAGATCTCAGGGGCTATAGGGATGGGAGGCATCAGTTATCCTCCTCTTTCAGTCAATAGGATTGAACATGTCCTTAGTTGCTCCGCAATCGGGGCAAACCCAATCAACGGGGAGTTGCTCAAAGGGGGTGCCAGGGGGAACGTTCCTGTCGGGATCTCCCTTTTCGGGGTCGTAGATGTAACCGCAAACGGTGCATTCATACTTCTTCATAGGTGACCTCCTTTTTAAAATTAAACGATTCCCATTCCCCGTGGCGACCTTATAAGCCACAAAGGCCGCCGTACGCAGGCAACACAAATTATAACTAAACCGGGCTAAATAGTCAAGAATTTTTCAGTTTAAAAGTAAGTTCAGTTCAAGGCCCTACCGAAGGAAAGGGTTTCTTCTCGAAGGACCCTCTTGGACTCAAGATGGATTTCGCCATCCCGTACGCTCACCAAAATTATGTCGCCCATCTTGAAGCGGCCTTCCAGGAGGGCTTCGGATAGGGGCTCTTCTACGTGACGCTGGATCGCTCTCTTGAGGGGGCGGGCACCGAAGTTGGGATCGTAACCTTTCTCAGCCAGGAATTCCTTAGCCTCCTCAGTCAGTTCTATAGCAAGCTTTTGTTCCTCGAGCCTTTTAGCCAACTTGCCTATTTCCAGGTCCACGATTTTCTTGATGTCTTCTTTGGTAAGGGGTTTGAAGACAACCACAGCGTCTATGCGGTTGAGGAACTCTGGGCGGAATGTGCGCTTGAGCTCAGCCATAACTTGCTCTTTCATGGTCTCATAGCGGGTTTGGAAGTCCTTTACCTCATCCCTGGTGGCTTTGAAGCCGAGAGCCGCAGCTTTGTTGAGCCTTTCCACGCCGATGTTAGAGGTCATGATTATGATGCAGTTGCGGAAGTCAACCCTACGGCCACGGCCATCGGTTAGGTGGCCTTCTTCCATTATCTGAAGGAGGATATTGAAGACTTCAGGGTGAGCTTTCTCTATTTCATCGAGAAGGATGACGCTGTATGGGCGATGGCGAACGGCTTCGGTCAATTGTCCTCCTTCCTCGTATCCCACGTAGCCAGGGGGAGCTCCGATAAGGCGAGAGACAGTGTGGCGCTCCATGAATTCGGACATGTCTATCTGGATGAGAGCGTCCTCCTTGCCGAACATGAACTCTGCCAGGGCCTTTGCCAGTTCGGTTTTGCCCACGCCTGTCGGTCCCATGAAGATGAAAGTGCCGATCGGGCGGCGTGGGTCTTTGAGACCAGCCCTTGCCCTGCGTACAGCTTTGGCGACTGTTTCAATGGCTTCGTCCTGGCTCACAATGCGCTTATGGAGCTCTTCCTCCATCCTGAGGAGGCGTTTGGTCTCTTCCTCCGCAAGAGAAGTTACCGGTATGCCTGTCCACATGGAAACCACTTCCGCTATATCTTCAGGAGTTACCAATGGTAGATCTTCGGCCAGGTCCCATTCTTCTCTCAGAGCTGAGAGCCGTTTTTCTAGTTCTACTTCTTCTAAGCGTAAGGCTACGGCTTCTTCGTAGTCGCCAAATTCCAGGATTTCTTCTTTCCTCTGGCGTATCTGCCTTAGGTTGCGGAATATTTCCATGAGCTGGCGGGCGTAGGGGGATTTGTACATACGAACCCTGGCGGCGGCTTCGTCTATAAGGTCGATGGCCTTATCGGGAAGGTAACGGTCGGTAATGTAGCGGATGGAAAGGTTCACAGCGCTTAGGATTGCCTCATCGGTTATCCTGACTTTGTGGTGGGCCTCATATCGGCTCCGGATTCCCTTCAGGATTTCAATTGTTTCCTGTGGGGTTGGTTCGGCAACGTACACGGGCTGGAAGCGACGTTCCAGAGCGGCATCTTTCTCAATGTATTTCCGGTAATCATCGGGGGTAGTGGCTCCTATGCATTGGAGTTCACCCCGGGCCAGGGCTGGCTTGAGGATGTTGGCGGCATCCACAGCTGAGCCAGCAGCCCCAGCCCCCACCAACATGTGCATCTCGTCTATGAAGAGGATAATGGGTGAACGGCGTATTTCTTCTATGACTTTCTTCAGACGTTCCTCAAACTGCCCCCTGTAGATGGTTCCAGCCACCAGCGCACCCACATCCAGCATGACAACCCTCTTATCCAGGAGTGGCTCCGGAACTTCCCCGGCCACTATGCGTTGGGCGAGCCCTTCCACGATGGCTGTCTTACCAACTCCAGGTTCCCCTATAAGAGCAGGGTTGTTCTTAGTGCGCCGGGCCAGAATCTGCATCACCCTTTCAATTTCCTTCTCCCGGCCTATTACCGGGTCAAGCTTGCCTTCCGCTGCCAAAGCTGTGAGATCCACCGAAAGTTGGTCCAGGAGTGGGGTTGTGCTTTCAGGAGGGCGCGGGGAAGGCTGGGGTTTGCTTTCGATCAAAAATTTGGTGGTCTGGCGCCTAATGGCTTCCAAGTCAACCCCTAGGTTCCGGAGGACTTCTATGGCCAGGCCCTCCTCTTCCTTTGCCAGAGCCAGAAGGAGGTGTTCAGTTCCAACGTAATTGTGGCCCAGACGACGGGCTTCATCCATAGCCAAAGCCAGAACCCTTTTGGTTCTGGGGGTAAGAGTGAGTTGGGTAGGAGCATGCCTACCAGGCTTGATGAGCCTCTCAAGACTGCGGCGGACGTGGGCAGGGTTTACACCAAGCTCTTCCAAGACTTTGACCGCTACGCTGTCTTTGTCGTGGAGCAAGCCCAGGAGAAGGTGCTCGGTTCCTATGTAGCTGTGGTTAAACCTTATGGCCTCTTCCTGGGCCAGCTTCAAGACTTTGCGGGCCTGTTTGGTAAACTTCTCCAACTTATCTCCCATAACTCCTCCGGGAAAATTCCTCGTAATCCTTGCGCCAGTCTTCGCTGGATCTGTTGTGCTCCGCCACCCTCTTGAGGCTCAGCCCCATCCGGCGGTGAACAGGGTCGAGGCTTATTATCTGGAGGCGAAGGACATCCCCAACCTTCACTACCTCCTTTGGGTGGCTGATGCGCTGGAAAGAAAGTTCAGAGATGTGTATCAAGCCTTCTATCCCCTCTTCTATCTGGACGAAAGCTCCGAACGGAGCAAGTTTAGTCACAGTCCCTTCCACAAATTGGCCGACCCGATACTTTTCCTCCACTGCGCTCCATGGTTCAGGCTGGAGCCGCTTCAGGCTCAGGCTGACCTTGTTTCTTTCCCTGTCCACTTCCAGGACGTAAACTTCAACTTTGTCCCCTACCTTGACCACCTCGCTCGGATGGGAAACCCTCGTCCAGGATAGTTCTGAGAGATGGATCAATCCTTCGATTCCCCCGATATCCACGAAAGCACCGAAGTCACTTATTCCAGTTACAACTCCAGTGCATATATCTCCCTCCTGCAACTCCCGGATGAGGCGGCTCCTTTGCTCATTTCTCCACTCTTCCATTGCCAACCTTTCCGAAAGGATGAGGCGTCCCCGCTCCCTCTGAGCTTCCATCACCTTCAATTTTATTTTCTGTCCTACCAGTTCTGATAGGACTTTTGTCCTGGAACCGCCCCGGTGGTTGCGGTAGTGGGATGGGTCTATCTGAGATACGGGGACAAAACCCCTGAGGACTCCAATTTTCACCAGCAAGCCACCCTTGTTGTAATCCACCACTTCGGCTTCAAAGGTAGCCTTTGTGCGGTGGAGTTCCTTAACGTATTCCCAATCGGCCTCAAAGCGAGCCCTCAAGATGGAGACAACAGCCTGACTCGTGTCAGTCTCAGGCCTTATGATGCAGACAGGGATTTCATCGCCTTCTTTGTAGTTTTTGAGGATTTCCCGGGCTGGTCCTGTCAACTCTTTGTGGTGCAGGACCGCCTCAGTTTTAGTGCCAATGTCCACCAGCACTTCATTGGGCGATATTTTCACCAGGACCCCTTTTACGATGCTTCCAGGGGATATATGGGGGATTTCCAGAAGTTCCTGGTAGAGTTCCGTCAATTCCATAAAGCCCTCCCAGCCTGGTTCGGTTCAGAATGTATTATAGATAAATCCAGGCCAAAAGGCAAAATCCTGTTTCCGTTCCGATTCTTTTAAATAAAGTTGCCGGCCCCTGCCTGCAGACCTCGTCGCTTTAGGTAGCAGGCCTTTAACCTCCAGGCTGATTAAGACCGGGTTAAATTTTGCTTTTAGCGAAAACATGGTATAATTTCATCACTGATTTGCAGAGGAGGCAGGGATGGCTGAAAATATCTACCCTTTTGCCGCCCGCAATTTTCTGGACGCTTATTCCAACACCGATTACAGGATGCCCCTTCATGACTACCAGTTGGACCGTTTCTACGTTTCCCGGGAAAAAGATGCCTCGCGCCTTGAACTTCTCAAGAAAGAGATAATGTGGGGGGCTGAAAAGGACCTCCCTACAAAATTCATCCTTTCGGGTCATGTGGGATGCGGCAAATCCACCGAGCTCAACCGCCTTACCAGGGATCTGGAAAGGGACGAGAGCACGCGCCACAGCCTGCTGGTGGTTTCCTATTCCATAAACGAAATCCTTGACCTGCAGGGGATTGATTATACTGATATCGCTTTTTCCATAGTGGTGGCCCTCTACAACAAACTCCAGAGCCTGGATATAGTCCTCCCCCCGGAGGAAGCCCTAAAGGTATCGGACTGGATAAACAAAGAGGTGGAGAGTTTTACTCGTAAGACCCTTCAGGCAGAAGTGGATGTGGGAACAAGTGAGGGGCTTGGGAAACTTCTAAGCCTCATTTCCCTCATCGGAATAAGTCTCAAGGGCCGCGGAGAAAGAGTTGAGGAAACCCGCTTCCGAGTCCGCAAGAGAGCTTCTGAGCTAAGGGACTTGGTCAACAGCATTATAAGAAGGGTGAAAGAAATCACTGGTAAGAGCATCCTGGTGGTGATAGATGACTTGGATAAACTTCCCCGGGTGGAGGCGCTGCAGGTTTTCCGGGAAGAGGGGCCTTTCCTTACACTGCTGGATTGCATGGCCATTTATACTGCTCCCGTTTCCCTCATGTATGAACTGGGGGATTCGCCTGCCCTGGAACCGTACAAGACCTACCCTGTCCCTATGTTCAACGTCTTTAAGAGGGAAAACCGCCAGGTCAACGAAGAAGGAGTAACCAAGCTTGAAGAGATGGTTTACAGAAGGGTTCATCCGGAGCTTTTTGAAGAAGGAGTGGTAAGGCGGCTGGCACTGCTCAGCGGTGGAGTTGCCCGACATCTGGTGAAAATGGTGCAGGATAGCTGTCTGTACTGCGCTACTTTCAACATCCCCAAGATAAACCACAAAGTGGTGGATTGGGTTGTGAACGAATTCAAGAAAGACTACTCCCGGCGCCTCTCCAACGATGACTACCTTAACCTAAGGAAGGTCTACGAACTCAAAGAACTACCAGGTTTGGAAAACGCCTGGGAATACTTGCAGTCTCTCTGTGTGCTGGAATATTCCAACGGGAACTACTGGTACGATGTCCACCCTGTGGTGGAACTTTTGCTCAGGGAAAAGGGGCTGATATGAGCCAGGCACAGGTAAAGGAAAACTTCAGCGATCCTATTGAGAAGCGCTATCCGGAGCAGATAAAGCTTCTCCTTTCCATGGTCCGGATGAGCCGACTCGGGGGCATTGCCACTGCAGAGTGTGATGACCTGGAATTGAGGGAGCGTCTTTTCCGCTACTTTGAAAGACGCTTCCGGGAAATGAACATTTACCTCTACCCTGTGGAAATAACCGAGGAGGACTTGAACCTAGTCCGCGTTCTGAGAAACCTAACCGACAGGTCTGGCTTCAAGGAACTGGAGCTTCTCGGTAAATACGATAACATCGTTTTTTTCGTCTACGGGTTAGAAAAGCTTACAGAAGAAGAACAGGAAAAGTTCCTCGTCTGGCTGAACCTCTTCCGAGATGCCACAACCACCATCCGCCAGCCCATAGTGCTGTGGGCGACAAGTGATTTGGTGGACAAAATGGCTCGGGAGGCCCCTGATTTTTGGACCTGGAAAGGGATGCTTTTCCGGTTTGAAAGCCTCCCCACGGGAGCCGTAAGAAGAGCAAAGTTACCCCCGCTGAAGCGTTACCTCCAGAGCATCCTGGAGGATCCGGACTTCTCTGTCTGGAATGAGCTTTACGTGCCCCTTAAAGCTGTGCCAATGGCGGAAGCCAAAATCCTTTTCCCAACCTTCTTGCGCCGCGGGCCAGCCGGAGAGAGCCGAGACGTCATTTCCCTCTTGGAAAAGGGGGAATCAGTCATCCTGCTGGGAGAACCAGGTGCCGGAAAGACCACTGTGGTCAAATACCTGACCTGGCTTCTAGCCCGCAGGGCCTGGGAGCGCTACGATGAGGAAACTCGCCGGCCGTTGCTGATACCAGTCTTCCTCCGCTTGCACTTGCTCCGCAGAGCCCACCGGCTTGAAGAGCTCGTCCTGAACCAATTTCACACTTACGGCCTCAAGGAGATAAAGGATTTGAACGACCTGGAAGGGCTTCTCCTTCAGACCCCTGAAGCCATGGAGCTTGTGGATAGAAAAAGGATCCGCTTCCTCTTCATCCTTGATGGGTTAAACGAGATGCCCCCGGAATCCAGATCGGCTCTGGACCAGTTCCTCCACCGTTACCGGGACCATCGTTTCATACTTACAAGCCGCTTCTACGATGAGGCTCTGGCCGGAAGGTTCCCTTCCCTACTGCTCCAGGGATTGAGGGAGGAAGACATTGACCTCTACATAAAGACTTACCTGGGTGAGGAAAAGGGCCAGAAGTTCGCGCAGATTATAAAGGGCGACCCTGCCCTCAGAGAATTGGCTTCCAACCCCCTAGCCCTTTCCATGCTCACCAACATCTATCCCTCAAGGGATGAAATTTTCCCCCGCAACCGTGGTCTTCTCTTCCAGAAGTTCGCCGAAAACCTTCTGCGCCGGACAGAAACAGAGTGGTGGACTGTCCTGGGCAGGACAAAGGGGAAAGTAGCACTGGAGGTAAGCTGGGAGGCCCTCGCCTACCTTGGCCTTACGATGCAGCGGGAAAAAGCCGAATCTATCCACCGGGAAAGGGTTTACTGGCTTATAAGGGAAACTACCTTTGGGATGAGTGTGAAAGCTTCGGCTCAGGAGATCTTGGAAGGACTCCTCTACAGTGGCCTCCTCCGCCTATCTAAAGACAGGGATATGGTGGAGTTCATGCACCACTCAGTGAGAGAATACTTTGCTGCTCTTGGACTCCTCAAACGTGGAGAGCCCATATCTTGGTATCTTACGAGCCCTGAGGATATAGCTTACTGGTCCGGCGTTGCTATTTGCATGTTCGGCCTCACCCCCGCCAAAGCCAACCTCTACAGGGAAATGATCCAAGATGGCTCTGACATCAACCGCTTATGGTTGACTGCTTCGTGCCTTGCCAGTGTCCTGCCCGAGGGAGAAGCCGAAAGGCTTGAAGCCGAAATCGGCCGAGGAGGGGGAGATCAGGCTCTATTCCATGTGGTGTGGGGGATGGCCTGCGAGTTATCCGGCGATTTTGCGGGGGCAATAGAGCATCTCACAGAAGCAGTGCGCTTGAACCCCGATTTATACTACGCCTATTATGAACTGGGTTGGATACGCCGAGCCCTGGGGCAGAGTGAGCTAGCCATTGAAGCGCTCAGGAAAGCGATAGAGTATTCCCCGGGTTTTGTGGATGCTTACAACCTTCTGGGCATAATCTATTATGAGGAAAAGAATTACACCAAGGCCATTGCCAACTTCCTTCAAACAATATCTCTGGAGCCTCGGAACCCTCATCACCACTACAACTTGGGCCTAGCTTACAAGGCCCTAGGAGAGTACGAGAGGGCAATAGGCTCATTCCGACGGGCTCTCACCCTCAAGCCCGATTACGAGGAAGCAAGGATTCAGATGGAGACTGTAGAAAAAGCCCTCAATACCCCTGTTCTGTCTTTCCTCAAACAGATTTACTTCTTGCGCGACGTTCCACTTGAGAAGCTCCTCATCCTGGCTGAACGCCTAAAGCCTGTGAGTTTCAGGGGAGGGGAGATAATTATCAGGCAAGGGGAAATCGGCTCAACTTTTTACCTTATAGCAGAAGGCAAAGTGGAAGTCTACATCCATGGATTGGAAGGGCGAAAGGTGACTCTCAGCATCCTAGGGCCAGGAAGCTACTTTGGAGAAATTGCCCTATTGGAAGAAACACCTGTCCGGACAGCCTCCGTCGTGGCCCTCACACCTGTAAAAGGGTGGGCCTTAGAGAAGGAAGATTTTGATGAAGTGATGGCCTCGCTGCCATCCGTTATGGAAAACCTAGTTCAGACCAGGAACGAGCGCCTCCAAAGAGACATAAGCAGAGTGTTGGAAGAGCAAGCTGCGCAATCCCCCCTTGTTAAAATGATGACCTCCTCCGCAGAGGAAGAGCTCGTCGAGCCCGAACAAACTCTGACCGTACTTATAGCCGATGTACAGGCCTCCACACAGCTAGCAGCTATCCTTGGTCCTAAGTCAACCCTCCGGTTCCTCAGGGAGTTCTACCTGGAGATGGCTGAAGCTGTCGGCACTAAGGGCTTCATAAAACAGTATACTGGAGATCAGGTCCTGGCAGTGTTCAAGGAACCAGAAGAAGCCCTGAGAGTTGCTCCCAAAATGCAGGCAGCTTTCTCTCGCTTGTTGGAGCGTTGGCTTGAGAAATATCCAGAGCTGCGGGAACACAAGCTCGGGATAGGGATAAGTACAGGCTTCGTGGCCATGGACATTATCTGGTCTGAAAGTATAATAGCAGGTTACCCCGTGATATTAGCCTCTCGCCTCTCGGCCAGAAGCAAGGCTTTAGGAGAAATCCTGGTAGATGAAACCACTGCTCAACTGGTGAAAGGCCGCGTTCCACTTTCATCTATGCCTACTCCTCTTATAGTGAAAGGCTTTGAGGCTCCAGTAAAAGTCTACAAATTTGTCCCTGAAGCCAAAGAGAGCCCAGCTGCGTGATGTCAGGCCAGAAATGGTGGCAGCTTTCCTTAGGCGTTTGGACGAACACGCTTTCCTGTGTTTTAGAGCGTGGGAATTTTCTTTCCAGAGTTTTTTCCGCCCTTATGGGCTATGGTTTCTGAAACGCGTAGTCCTCCGTCATCCCCTTGCCGTGTTGAGAGGCATCCTAAAATATCGCCACCTTGTATCCAAGGGCCTCCTGGGCAGCAGTGTGAACCTGCTCTACCTCAGAGATGAGCAGAGCTTACTCAGCGAGCCTCAGAACCTGATAATAGCTCCGGGATACTGCCAGAAACCCTTCAGCTGCCCTGCTGGTCGCTTCAGTTCTGAATGCATTCTGCCTCAGCCCTGTCCTGAAGCGTGTTCCATCAAGGGCCTTATCAGTGCTGGCTTGAAGCTTGGGGGCAAAGTTTACGTAATGACGAGCGCCTTAAAAATAGGGCAAGATATCCTCTTGCCCGCGCTGGAAGGAAAGGGGCCATCCCGAATATTAGCTTTCGTCTGCCCTTACTCCCTCCATCCTTTTGCTCTGGCCTGCCTTATCTGCGGGCTTGAGGGAGTTGTTCTCACTTTTGCCGAAGGAGCTTGCACCGATTACAGAGCTTGGCTCCAGGCCGACAGGGGTGTAAAGCCCGAGCAGACTTCAATCGGCCCTGAAGCGGAAGAGTTTCTCCAAAAGCTTGCACGTCTATGATTTCCGTGTTATTCTAAAACGTAAACAGAGTTGCCGAAGGCCTGATAGAAAGCTCAACGTAGAGGCAGGGAACTAAAGGAGGAGATATGCAGGGCTTTGAGGAAATGGGTAAACTCTTGGTGTTCATGGGCCTTCTGGTGGTTCTGATGGGACTGTTCTTCATCTTGGCTGGACGGCTCCCCCATTTCGGCCACCTGCCGGGGGATATAATTATCAGGCGGGAAAACTTCGGTTGTTACATACCTTTAGCCACCTCCCTCCTCTTAAGCCTCCTCCTCACTATTATTCTGAACATCATTCTGAGGCTGAAGCGCTGATGATTTCTCCGAACCTAGAAATGACTGAGGCGTATCTCTGATGGGCCAGCAAAAGGACAGGCCTGGTTTGGCAAATACATTGCTTTATGCTAAAATGTCTTTTACTATGAAGGGGGAAGAAACTCCCGGTAGCTCCAAAAACAGAGCCTGGAAGCTCTTTCCTGCTTCCCAGGCTTATTTATTTCTCCCAGGGAGGTAATTGCTTATGGGCAATGGAAGCTTTCTGGACCTGTTAACCCAAATATTTGAGGGGAAATGGGGGAAGTGGCTGATAAATTTAGTTGTGATACCCGCCTTGCTTTTTGCAGCTCTCTGGCTTCCGCCCATTTCCCTGCGGGAAAGGGTCCTGGAAGCAGGTTTCACCACCCTTGACGACGAAGTAGGCGGCTCGGTTCTGGACCCTGACGGCACTCAGATTACCATCTTGCCGGAAGGAATGACTGCTCCTTTACGAATTCGCCTTTCCAGCATCCCCCGCGTTGATTTCCTTAGAGGAGCCGGTGGGATGGCGGAAGCAGCCAAAAGCATACCTACCAATCTTGAAATAAAGAGCCCCCTTTACAAAGTAAACTTCAGAGGGACTATGCCCAGCTCCGTAATCCTAACTGTCCCTATCCCGAACGATGCCGAACCGCACGAAACCCTCGACTTATACTACTGGGACGGTTCTCAGTGGAAGTGGCTTCCCCACCAACTCATACCCGAGGATGAGATCTTAGAAGCCCGCATTGATTTCATCCCGCAGGCTTTTGCAGTAATGCAGACAAAGTTAATCCCTCCTTTCGTTTCGGCCGATCTGCCCCACGGCGGTTCCATAACCCCTGAAGCGAAGGAAGCACTGGTGGAAATAAATCCCCAAGGCCTTTACCTGGAAGGAGATGGCACTCTTGGGGGCAAGATGCGGGAGTTGACCCCAGAAGAACGCTCCGCTTCCTTTTTCATTATCCCTACTATAACCAACTGGGGCCTTGACGGTGTCGTTCGGAGCGACTACATTGACAACTTGCTGGTGGACCCGGCCCTTCAGGATAGACACATTAAGGAAATCCTCAATTTTGTGGTGCACAACCATTATCCAGGCATTGACATCTATTACCGTGAATTCAGTCCGGATCTCAAGCCCGAGTTCGTCAATTTCATCCGCAAGCTTGCCGACGCCCTCCACAGAGAGAACAAGATCCTTTCTATACGGGTTGACCTTCCAAATCAGATAGCTGAGGACCGCTGGGATACAGGCATTTACGATTGGTATGCTTTGGGTCAAGCCGCGGACCTGTTCAAAATACCAGCCATACCCGATCCCAAAGCTTACGCTCCTGGTGGTCAGATGGAACAACTTCTGACCTGGGCTACCGGTCAGGTAAACCGCTACAAGGTCCAATTGGTGGTCTCCACAAGGAGCGTGGAAAAGGTTGGCAACACCCTGACCTTAAAACCTTACAGCGAAGTTCTGAAAGCATTGGCTGCCTCCATCAGGACCGATAGGGAAATGGCAGTGCCTGGCGAAGAGGTAACTTTCACGTTGGAGGGATTAGCCCAAATCGCTGGAATCCAGTACGACCCCAGTACTGGCCACTACTGGTTCAGTTACACTGATCCTTCCGGAAACGAGCATATAGTCTGGATTGAGAACGCCTCCAGTCTAGCCCGCAAACTCCAGCTGGCTTCCCGATACAAAATCAGGGGTGTGGCCATCCAGAATCTTCTGGAAGAAGAGAACGATCACCTCGTCTGGGACGTACTCCGGGGCTTCCATGAGTATGCGGTCCAAACGGTGGAGAGCAATTTTGCCGTAATCTGGAAAGTTCAGGATGCTAATGGAGTTGTCCACGCTCAGGACACAACTCCGCTCCAGGGAGCTTTCTATAAGTGGCAGGTTCCCAATCTCCCCGGCGAATACACCATTGAAGCCAGCATATCTGCCGATGGTGGCCGGACGCAGAACCTCATCCACAGACTATCCCTCAAGGTAGCCGAGCCGACTCCGACCCCAATTCCTACTCCAACCCCCAAACCCACTCCCACCCCAACGCCAAGGCCTGCAAGCCAGGCTACAACCCCAACTCAGCCTGCGGCTCCTCCACCATCGGTCAGGGGAACCGGGTTTGGCTACGGGATCCAGGCCCATCTGGTCCACAATCACGACGAACGGGTCTTTCATGCCATTAAGGACATCGGGTTTAACTGGCTGAAAGTGCAGATTGAGTGGAAAGCCTTTGAACCTGCCCCTGGTCAGATAGACTGGGGTGAAATGGACTGGATCGTGAATAAGAGCGAGCAATACGGCATCAACCTTCTCTTCAGCATTGTAAAGGCCCCCAAATGGGCCCGTCCCCCGCACACTGACTTCAGCGTGGAAGGGCCTCCCGCTGACCCCAATACTTATGCCAATTTCGTCGGAGCCGTGGCTGCCCGTTACTGCGGAAGGCTCAAGGCCATTGAGGTATGGAACGAGCAGAATATAAACTACGAATGGGGCAATGAACCACCGGATCCGGCCCGTTATGTGCGGCTCCTGGCCGCTGCTTACAGGGCCATAAAGGCCGCATGTCCCCAAATGATAGTGGTAAGCGGAGCCTTAACCCCAGCTGGCGATGTAACCATAGGAGGGCAGTGGAGAGCAGTTGATGATATAAATTACCTGGACGCGATGTATCAGCATGGCCTCAAAAACTACTGCGATGCAATTGGCGCTCACCCCAGCGGATATAACTGTCCTCCCGATGGCGACTGGCGCACTGTCACCGACCCCACTGCCAAGTTCCGCGGTCCCTTTGACAATCGACACCATTCCTGGTGCTTCCGTGGCACTATGGAAGGGTATCGCAACGTAATGCTCAAATATGGTGATGGTGCCAAAAAGATCTGGCCCACCGAGTGGGGTTGGGCTTCAGTAGATGGTCTGGGTGTGGGACCAGCTCCTGGTTACGAGTACGCTGCTGATAACACTGCTCAGGAACAGGCTGAGTGGACCGTCAGAGCCTTTGAGATCGCCAGGAACTGGGGCTGGGTGGGGGTCATGTTCCTCTGGAACTTGAACTTTGCCCCCGTAGCTGGACCACAGGATGAAAAAGCGGCTTGGAGTATAGTGGATCACAACTGGTTGCCTCGCCCAGTATACCATGCCCTTAAGAATATGCGGAAATAAAAAAGCGGGGGCGACGGGGCAAAACCGTCGCCCCCTTAACCTCCTCTTTTTCCTCGGCATAACCCTGACTTCCTTTCTGGTTATAACTTTTTGCCACAGTTATATCCCGAGAAAAACCGAACCCGCCTACTCCTCTCCTCCTTGGCGGATGCAATCCCCAGAATATGGGATGCATGCTTTCCTATGGTGGCGCCCCGAGGTGGCTGACCGAGACCTTCAGCTTATAAAGCAGGCTGGATTTCAATGGGTAAAGCAGAGCTTCGCCTGGAGGGACATAGAAGGGGCAGCCAAAGGACATTTTGACTGGACCCGAACCGACAGAATTGTAGAACAAGTCGAGCAGTACGGCCTCAAACTTCTGGTAAGGGTTGACCGACAACCTGCCTGGGCCGGAGGGGGTTACCCAGTCAATGGCCCCCCGGATAATTACGAAGATTTCGGCGATTTCCTCTACGCCCTTGCCAGCCGTTACCGAGGACGAATCCACGCCTATCAAATATGGAATGAACCTAACCTCAACCGCCCCGACGGGGGAGGAGAATGGGGTGGACAATCCCCCGACCCGGCCGAATATGTCCGCCTGCTCCGGATAGCCTACAGACGTATAAAGGAAGCCGACCCTAACGCTCTCGTAGTCTCGGCAGGGCTAACCCCAACAGGCGATATGCCTCCGAGGGCGATCCCTGATGATGTCTACTTAGAGATGATGTATCAGGCCATGGAAAACCACTCCAGCGATGGCTACTTTGATGCTCTTGGGGTGAATGCCCCTGGCTACAGAGCTCCGCCCGAAATGAGCCCTGATGAGGTGGAGAGAAGGCCAGAATACGGTGGGAAGCGCTTCTTCTGTTTCCGCCGTGTGGAGGACTTGCGCCGCATCATGGTCAAATACGGAGATGAAGACAAGCAGATTGTAATTCTGGAAATGGGCTGGACGAGTGACCCTCGCCCTAATTCTCCCTACCATTGGCACTCAGTTGATGAACAGACCAAGGGCGAATATCTCGTTCGGGCGTATAAGTATGCGCGGGAGAACTGGGCTCCGTGGATCGGCCTTATGGTCACCATATACATTCCTGATGTAACCTGGACTCCCGACCGGGAAGAATATTGGTGGGCACTACTGGATCCGTGCTATCCGGAATTATGCCTTCGCCCAGCCTACGTTATGCTTAAAGAAATGCCAAAATGAAGAGGAGGAAAGGATGCGAGCCGTAGTGCAAAGGGTGAGGAAGGCTTCAGTCCAGGTCAACGGAGAAACAGTCGGAGCCATTGGTAAGGGTTTTGTGATCTTGATCGCAGTCAAAAGGGGTGATACTGAAGAGCATGCCCGCTGGATGGCCCACAAGATTGCCAATCTCAGAGTTTTCCCCGATGAAGCTGGAAAGTTCAACCTCTCTCTCTTGGATGTGAAAGGAGAAGCCCTTGTAGTTTCCCAATTCACCCTCTATGGCGACATACGGAGAGGCTTCAGGCCGAGCTTTTCCGATGCTGCCCCTCCAGAGGAAGCTGAACCCCTAATTGATAGCTTCATCCAAGCCCTAAAGGAAGAAGGCGTTCCAGTCCAAAGCGGAATCTTCGGGGCCATGATGCTGGTGGAGATCCACAACGATGGGCCAGTGACGATCATCCTGGATAAAGATTAATGCCAGTAAAATTCCTTGGGCTTGCTTATCGGGCTGAGAGCCACCGTTTCAGTCCGGCCATCGGGGGTAATGTTTTTCTGGACTATGGTCACATCCCAACGGAACAGCCTCGGAGAAGCCTCGGCCGGGGGAGCCAACCGAGAAGGTAATAGAAAGCTTGTGGCCTGAGTCCAGAAGCGCTCTTCTCCGCTCCAATCCGTGTTGTTCCTGTCTTTGTATTTTACCCTGACTTCAAACCATTCATTTTCTCCAAGGGTATAGAGGCTCGTCCAGCTCAGGATGATCTTTGCCTCAGGGCCTTTGTATATTGCCCCATCGACCGGGGTAAGAAGGATGGGCTCAGGGTACTCTAGTACCTCTTCTGGTCCCCCAATGGCAAGTAAAGAGGGTGTCGCAGAAGGAGTTACTGCCGGGATTATGAGCATTTCCCCTTCTCTTAAAGCCCTGGGTTCGGGAATACGGTTGGCTTCCATCAGAGCCTTGACCGGTACCCTGAACATTACGGCTATATCTATTAGGCTCTGGCCTTTCTGGACGGTATAAGTAATAGGTTGGGTTGAAGTCAAAGGGGTAGAAGGGGTTGGCGTGACAGGAATTATCAGTTTTTCCCCTTCCCAGATGAGGTCGGGACTCTGGAGATTGTTAGCTTTGACGATAGCCTCCACAGTCGTGCCGTAACGGGCTGCGATGGCTAATAGGTTCTCGTCTGGCTGCACTATGTGGATTATGTAAACAGGCGTGGGAGTAGGAGTAGGAAAGGGCTGAACGAAAGGGGTTGGATAGGGGGTAAAAGTCGGAGTTGGGGTAGAGGTGAACGTGGGTGAAGGCTGCGGAGTAGCTCTGGCTAGTTCCAGCGAAGGGCGCGGAGGCCGCAGAAACCACACTCCTATTAAAGCAGCAATCAGAACCACCACTGCTACATCGGGCCAGGGGACGAAAAGAAAGCGGCCATCGAGGGGAGTGCCGCACATAAAGCAATCCTTGGCATGGTGGGAAACTCTTGCGCCGCAGCGGGGACATTGCCGCCTTCTGGATTGAGGGAGAGAATTACCGCAACGAAAGCATATTTTAGCTTTTCCCCTCACCCCTTCACCGCATACCGGGCACTTCATGGGATTACTCCCTTACATTGGTTGTCACGGGACAAAGTCAAGCTTCCTCCTTCGCATATAGACACTCTGAGCCAGACCTTCGCCAGCAAGGAGGGCCAGAAGAGCACTTCCCCCGGAGCTTATGAAAGGGAGCGGTATCCCAGCGACTGGCATAAGTCCGAGGTTCATCCCCACATTCACCATTACCTGGAAAAGGATTAAAACCCCTACCCCTGTAGCGATCAGGGTTCCGAATTTATCTTTCGCCCTGGAAGCAATTAGGAAGAGACGCCATATGACAAACGAGAGCAAGGAGAGCACCAGAAGTGCTCCCACAAAGCCCAGTTCCTCACCTATTACCGAAAAGATGAAATCGGTATGGCGGACTCGCAAGAACTGAAGCTGGCTCTGGCTTCCTTTGGCAAAACCCTTGCCGAAAAACCCCCCGGAACCGAGGCCTATAATGGCCTGATGGAGATTGTAATTGGCTATCGGGTCCAGGTTGGGATTGAGGAAAATAAGGATGCGCTTGCGCATGTAATCTTTGAGGGAAAACCAGACAAGGGGAGATAGAAGCAAACCCGTAAAACCCAGAATGCCTAAGTGTGAGAGCTTTGCTCCTCCCTGCCAGGTCAGAGCAAGCCATATGACCCCCAGAACAATAGCCGTCCCCAGATCGGGCTGAAGGTAAATGAGGAAGGCAGGAATTGCTGCTATAGCTATCGATAAAAGGATGTAGCGAAACCTCTTGACCCTCTCTCCAAGTCTAGAGAAATAGGCGGCCAGGACTAATATAACGAAGACTTTGACAGGTTCCGAGGGCTGGAAGGTGATAGGCCCCAGCTCAAGCCAGCGCTGAGCTCCATAGATGCTCTTGCCTTCTAAAAGCACCAATCCAAGTAGGAAAATAGCAAAGGCGTAGAGGGGCCAGATGAAATGCTCCAACACGCCGTAATCCAGGGCAGCCAGGGCAAACATAAGCCCTAGACCGATGGCTCCGTAGATCATCTGATTGATGTGAAGGTTTTCTAGCCCTTCCACCCCTCTAGTGGCACTGTAAACCATAGCTAGGCCAATGAACATCAAAAGCAGAGTAGCTCCTAAGAGCCAGTAATCAAAGTCGCGCCACTTAATCATTTTTCACCTTTCCGTTTCACCCTTTTTATCGGAAAGGTGGCTACGAGTTGGCTCCGTTTTTCCCCCAGTTCCAAGCTCAGTTCCGTCCCTTCCCTGTCCACATCTAAGTATTTTCCAAGAGAAGAGAGCAATGCCTCTCGCAATTCTTCCATGAAGCCAGGGGAAATTTCGATCCGATCTCGAATAAGCATCAGCTTGAGGCGCTCTTTAGCTATATTTCGGCTGTTTTCCGGCCTCCTGATCTGGAAGAGTCCCATTTTTCCCCCTTTACCTGCGGCGGAACCATCGGGTCAAGGAGCTCAGCAGGCCTCCGGTTTCTTTTAAGGAAGGGAAAGGTACTTCCTCACCCAAAAGCCGGCGGGCCATGTCCTTTATAGCTTGCCCTGAAGGGGATGAAGTGTTCAAAACTACGGGGATCCCTTTGTTGGTGGCCACTATGACTTCCGGGTCTTCCGGGATTACCCCCACAAGAGGGATAGCCAAGATTTCCAGCACATCCTCCACCGATAGCATATCCCCCCGCTGAACCATTCCGGGGTTGACCCGGTTTATTGCTAGTCTCACAGATTCCTTCCCAGCCGCTTCCACAAGGCCTATGACTCTATCGGCATCCCGGACCGCCGCCACCTCCGGAGTTGTAACTATGATAACCTCATCAGCTGGTGCGAGGGCTGTTCGGAAACCGTGCTCTATGCCTGCAGGTGAGTCCACTAAGACGAAAGGGAAATCCGAACGCAGTTCTTCGCATATTTTCACCATGTCAGCAGGCTGCACGGCCGTTTTGTCTTTGGTTTGAGCTGCCGGCAAAAGGAAAAGATTGCTGAGCCTTTTGTCCCGGATTAGGGCCTGACGCAAGCGACATCTTCCCTCGGCCACGTCAACCAGATCGTAGACAATGCGGTTTTCAAGCCCCAGCATAACGTCCAGGTTTCTTAGACCGATATCGGCATCGATGGCAACAACGTGGTGGCCGGCCATGGCCAGGGCTGTTGCAAGGTTAGCGGTGATCGTGGTCTTTCCAACTCCTCCTTTCCCCGAAGTCACAGTTATAACTCTTGATTCCATTCCTGAGCCCCCTTTCACCCCTTATCGGGAGTGATAAACCCGACTGTTAAAGGTTTTAAACCACCTTTTGCTAACGGGCTTCGCCTATTATACCCCAGGCTTTTGCCCCCCGCTGTCGGCCTTGGGTTCACCATGCTTAAGACCCCGCTCGCGGGTAGGGGCGGGAGTTTGGCCTTTGCCTCTGAACACCTCCGAGCAACTCACGAAGGGACTATCATACCCCTTTTGCTCCAGTTTCGCCCACTCCTGTGAGCTCAGAGCTTGCTTCGGCCCAGAGCCTCACTCTTGGGTAGGAGTGCATCCCTCACCTCCAAGCCCCCAAAATGGGAGCAAAGCTTCCTTCGACCCAGTTTCGCCCCCGTAAGCTTCGGGTTTGCTTGGCTGAAAGTCCTACCTTGGGCAGGAGCGGGAGGTTGGCTTCTTTCCCCGACTTTGTTTTCCCAGGAGGAGTCCCCGAGCTACTCCAGGAAGGAGCATCATGTTCCATCCACCCCCGGCTTTCTTGCCTTCATTGGCTTCGTATTTTCCCCCGATTAAAATCTTCCATTCGACGGATTAGTGATGACTTTCAATTCGCAGCTGAAGTGGTTATCTCTTCCTCCCCCTCCACTTCAAAGCTTTCAACGTAGAATTCTCTTCCGCCGGTTATCCTCAGGTAAGGGCTTCCGCACTTCGGGCATCCATCGGGCAAAGGGAGCCCTACTTCAAATTGATGTCCGCAATCCAGACAAAGAGCCTGGCCCTTGCGACGGTGGAATATAAGCCTGGCCCCTTCTGCTATAGTCCCCTGGCTGAGGATGTCAAAGTAAAATTGGACTGAATCGTCCACGTAACTGCTCAACTCACCTATCACGATTTCTATCGCCAGTATGCGTTTAGCCCTTATTTTATTTGCCTCCTCCAGAACGAGGTTCAAAAGGCCTTGAGTTACCCCCAGTTCGTGCATTTACTTTACCTTGCGGGTGTAATCTGGCAGGAGGATGGGCGATTCCACTTTGGGTTCAATGCCCGCTTCCTTAAGTTCCTTTATCCATTGACGGACATGATCCAGCGTTAGACGCCCAAGCTTCACCTCCTTGCTCCGGAGAGCCGCTGATGTCCCCGCCCTTCTCCCAAAGACCAGGACATCCAGCAGGGAGTTACCCATGAGCCTGTTGCGGCCGTGCACGCCTCCTGTAACTTCGCCCGCAGCGAAAAGGTTGGGCACAACAGTGGAGCCATCAGGGTTGTACTGGAGACCACCGTTCTGGTAGTGAAGGGTGGGGTAAACCAAAATAGGCTCTTTGGTTATATCAATGCCGAAGCGCTTAAACTGGCGTACCATGGCCGGTAGCTCCCGTTGGATTGTCCCGGGGCCATGCAGGATATCGATCATAGGGGAATCAAGCCAGACCCCGTACATCCCACTCGGAGTCCTGACCCCTTTCTTCCTTTCCACACACTCCCTTATTATCGCCGCCGATTCCACATCCCTCGGCTCCCTGGGGAAGACGAACTGTTCTCCATCCACGTTCAAGACCTGAGCCCCCAGCCCTCGCACCTTTTCTGTCACCAGCAACCCAACAAGTTGCTCGGGGTAAGCAGCACCAGTGGGGTGGTACTGCATTGTGTCCAAGAAGATAAGGGGCACACCAGCCCGATAGCCGATTACCAAACCGTCGGCGGTGGCACCATAATGGTTAGTGGTGGGGAATCCCTGGTAGTGAAGGCGACCACTTCCCCCGGTGGCCAGGACAGTGCATTTGGCCTTGACCACAAGATGCTCCCCGGTTTCCAGGTTCATGAGGATAGCTCCAGCACATTGGCCGTTTTCATCCAGGATTAGCTCTATCGCCGGGGAAAATTCCAGGACCATTATATCCTGATAGCGGTTGCGTACTTCATCCCTCAAAGTGCGCATAATTTCGGCGCCTGAGTAGTCCCTGGCAGAGTGCATCCTCTTGCGGGAGGTCCCTCCGCCGTGCTGGGTCCGCATCGTGCCATCGGGCTCTTTGTCAAACATCATCCCCAGGTCTTCAAGCCATTTTATGATGAAGGGGGCATCCGTCACTAAAGCTTCTACAAGTTCAGGGATATTGACGAAATGGCCGCCTCCGACTACATCCAGGTAATGGATAACTGGGGAATCGTTGGGCTTGTCGGCAGCCTGGATCCCCCCCTGGGCCATCATGGTATTGGCATCGCCAAAGCGCAATTTCGTGGCCAGGATAACCTTAGCTCCGTGCTCCTGAGCCATGAGAGCAGCCGCTGCTCCTGCCCCCCCTCCTCCAATCACCAGCACATCCGTCTCATAATCAATCACGGAAAGGTCAAATTTGTCAGGGTCAATCCGAGGTTTACCCTCCATGACATCCGCCAACTCCAGGGGCATACGCTGCCCCTTGCTTACCCCCACTCGGATGGGACGCATCTGGTCCTCAATATAGTCCGGGTGGAATTTGCGCAGGATTTCCTGCTTTTCGTGAGGATCCATGGGCGGGAAATCGTTGTGCAAGCGGTATGGCCTCGTAGCCTCCACCTTCCTTATGGACTCCCGCATCTCCGGCGTATATCCCATGCTTACCTCCTCACAAGTCTATTGGAGTAGCTTACTCTGGCTCTATATCCCGCTCGTTATACATCTTGCGAAGCTCGTCCAGGCTCATGGATTTGATCTTATTCATTTCCTCCCTGAACTTGCCCTCTTGGATTTCCCGGAGACGCTCTTCCAGGTGCTTGGATCGTGGGGCAAGATATTTGCCATAGAGACGGCGACACAGGATGGCGATGTTGTACTGGGGCTCCTCGGCGGGGCAGCGGGCCGAACATAGCCCACACATTATGCAGTCAAAAGAAAGGTCAGCAACCCTAGCTATGTCGCCTCGCATGGCTGCCGCCATGTATGCCCGCACGTCCAGCTCCTGTGGACACGATTTAGTGCAGGTGCCACACCCAAGGCAGCGCAGCACCTGAGGGTAAAGCTTGAAGATAGTCTCGGGCTCAGGTTTGATTTTGTTGATGTCATAAGTAGCTTTTTCAGCAGGGAAGAAGGGTATCTGGGCCAGATACATCTCAGGCTGCACCACTGTTTGGCATGCCAGACCTACATAGAGTTTGGGGTCATTGGCAATACGATACACAGTGGCGCACGCCCCGCAAAATCCACCCCTACACCCTACTCCTCGTATGAGCCTGTAGCCAGCATATTCCATAGCTTTCATAATGGTGAAGCCAGCGGGAACCTCATACCGCTTGCCCATGATGTAGATGGGAACCATCTCCCCAGCCATGAAATGACCTCCTAAGGAGGGTGTTGCTGATTTCTATCCCATTAAGCACTACTTCCTGGCGCGATGCGGCCGGAATCTCATATAATATCCGGTGTGACTTCCAGTTCCTCCTCATTACTTTCTGCCACCAGAACCTTAGGAGCTCCCTCGCTCCAGTGGAAAGCTGATAAATCGTCAACTTTCCCTGCACTGGCAGGACACATTCTGGGGCATTGAGGACTTCATTAGCGTCAGATTTATTGATTTGACCTTTGACTACGTGCTTAAAGTCCGTTTCACTTTCAAATTTTACCTCAACTTCCCAACTCCACAAACTCATCCTCCTTGAAAGTTGCCACTGGCGGTGGTTCCTCAAAGCTGCGACCTGGGAGGTAGTTGAACAAGGCCTGAACTTTCTCACCGATAGCTGTAAAAAGCGTTCCTACATCTATTCCCACAGGGCACGCTGTCGTACACATGCCGCATGCCACGCATGAAGTTACCATGTGATTCATGCGGGTAAGGTGGAAGAGCAGAAGATCTGGCAACATCGGCACGGCTCCCTTACGCTCAGCCCAGGCCAGGTATTGGGAAAAGGTCCTTTGGAAGGTCTCGGTGCGAAAGACGCAATCGGGGCAATAGCAGATTGGGCAATTCACCATGCAATTGTGGCAACGGATGCAGGTAGCGAAATAAGATTTCAGCCCC
>JBHOQL010000041.1:0-19801 GCA_042408195.1 Anaerolineae bacterium | reverse complement strand
GGTGTAAGGGCCCAGCCATAAACGAGGATGTTTGGAGAAGATTTCCTTTAATTTCACATCAACCTGCTCATCTGAAAGGAATTCCCATTCGCGAGGGATAAAACTGAGTTTTTCGGGTAATCTATAAATGGTTAAATTTTCAGAGGCGAGATAGTAGTTTGCTAAGAAGTCTGCCATAGGAAAGCTCAGTATAACAGCATCTCCCGGATAATCGTTGTCAAGGATGAAGCGAGCTGCCTGTCCAAAGGCTCCCTTGGGAATTGTATATAAGGCGTTTAGCCCGTAAGTGAGGTCTAAGGAGAGAAGTATTCCAAGGCTCAGCCCAATTAAAGCTCGTTTTTTAATTAATTCATCAAAACCCTGACTGATGAAAAAAACGAAAGCCGGAATTGTAAAGGAAAGATAGCGCCCACGCACTAATCCGTACGAAAAAATTATGCAGGCCACAGGGATTGTCAACCAAAAGAGGCAAAATGACTGAGCCGAGCGCGAAGATTTTAGGTATATAAACCCTCCATACAAGGCTAAAATCCACAAACCGCAAGCGGCAATAATCGCCCACAGAGGCAAGAACTTTGGCAGTAATTTAGGCTCTCCTATCAGGGTTAACTCAAGAGCGGCAATATAGATGCGCTCTTTTATAGGTGTATCCAGGGCGGGGCTTCTTAATTCTCTTGATAAGGTTCCGACGAGGCTGGGAAAAGTCAATATGGCTGATAGAAGCAGAAAAAATAGCACTGCTGCCGTCAATTTGAAATCCACGGGATAGCCTTTATATTTCGCATAGATTCCCCACAATAAATGAGCAATCAAGAGCCAAAGGAAAAAATAATGGGTGAAGAACCCCAAAATGGTTACAGAGAAGTAGATAGCGATTCCGAGAACGCGTTTTCTTTCCGAAAATATCAACAGTGCCCAGTTTGCGATCAAGCTTAGAGTTATGAATAAAGTGTACATGCGCACTTCTTGAGATAAAGCAACAAAGGGGGGAAAAAGGGTTAGCAGGATTACAGTTAATAGGGCGGCTTTCCCATTTCCTAATTTTTTGAACAGAAGCCACGCGCAGCTTACGCTTAGAACCCCGAAAAACACCGAGGGGAAGCGTAACAGCCATTCAGTTTTTCCCGCCCACTTAATCCAGAAATGGAGCAGGATGTAATACAAAGGAGGATGTTCATAAAGTCTGGTGCTGCTATACGCAAGTATATCCATCACGGTAGGGAGAGTGGCTATTGAGTAACTGGCTGCCTCATCCCCCCACAGTTCAAAGGACCCAAGCCTATATAAACGAAGGGCGAAACTTAGCAACAAGCAACCCAATACGAAAAGCTTAAAGGTTTTCGCCTTAATCGCCCTCTTTAAGTGGAATCTCGACCGCATCTCTTAGTTCTCTCGCGTTTAAATCATGCACTAACAAGTTCTTAAATTCTGGTTTAAACCTGTACAAGCCAACCCTTGAATACAACCAAGTTGCCCGAGAGGGCAGAGGTATAAGGTGTCGGTCGGGTACTATCTCTCCCGGCTCCCAACGGGTTGTGGGAGAGAAACTTTCTCCCGGGGGGCCATCGTGCTGGGAGATTTTTTCACCATCGGGGCCAATGAGATGCACGAAAGCCGTTAAATCCTCCTCTAAGGGCGTCAAGGCCATCCAATAAAGTATCACCTCCGCTACCCCCTTTTCCTGTTCAAAATTAGCCCCAAGAAGGGCTATATTTCCTTCAAAAATCGCCTTCGTAGCCTTTGGTTGAACACATGTTGGATTGCGGATGTTCTGCCACCCCCATAGAACAAACCAGAAGAGGACGATCAACGCAATTCCAAGCAGTTCCCGCTTCGATTTCCTCCACCACAGAAAGGCAATGAGAGCTACTAACCCTATCAGGGAGAGGGCTTTCCCCAAGGTTCTCGGTAGGGTGTCACCGAACCATATTTTAACTTTGTGCTCCCCCGCAGGGATTGCTACTGTTATCAGGCCAAGTTGGGGGGAAGGGGTAACTTGAACTGGACGCCCATCGGCAGTCGCTTGCCATCCAGGAAACCAGAATTGGTGCCAGCGGATGTAGGTGTCCTTGGAAGACCTAACAGATAAGTTGAATTTCAACGGGCAGATTCGTTCTAATTTTATCTCTTCTGGCGGGTAATAAGTTTCAAACCATGGAGAGGGCGTTCCCCTCGGGAGCCAGAATTCTTCCCTCGGGACTTTCACGGTAACCGGCAAATATTCCAGAAGCCATGGTCCTCCCCATAGCCTAGCCCAAAGGGCAGTTTGGTAATCGTATTGAGCCATTGAGTGGAAATTTACTTCTTCTTCTCGGAGCACTGGGTTGCCTGTTTCGGGCCATATCAAAGGTTCCCACTGTATTCCAGCAAGGGATATAATGGCCAGGAAAGCCGTTATAAGGCCAATACCTATTAGTCTTATGAGCTTAGGGAACTTAAGGGCTGAGAAGTAAGCCAAAGGGGTCACCAGGAAAGAGCCAAAGAGGCAGACCATGGCTTGGAATCTCCATGGGAACTGTAGGAAAGTCAAGGGTTTAAACTGGAGCCAAAGGGGAGAGGAATACGTGGTGTTCATGAAGATTGCGGTGGCCAGAGAAAGAGCCGCAGCAAAGGTTAAAGCCCTCTTCTCTGTGTCAAGGGCTCGCAGCCTAGTCAGAGCCAGGGTTAAGCCACAAGTAGGCAGTAAAATTTGCCAGAGGTTAAGAAGATGGTGGGAAATAGGGTATCTATGTATAGGGAATTTAGCAACTAAGTCGTTAACAGTTAATAGAAAGCTCAGAGGTTCTGTAACAAACGAGACAACTTGACCAGCTCTTATCCACTTGGTCTCGGATAAGGCCGGGAGCCAATAGAAAGCGCTGAGGGCAAGCCCAAGGCCTACGCCAGTTGTTAAAAAAAGGAAGGTTCTGCCCCTCTCATAGGGGCTGGCTAACACCGCAGCCAAGGCGTAAATCAGAAAAAAGGGGGCGAAGATGAAAGCTGATAGGTTATGGGTAAGTATAAGGCTGGCTATCCCAAGGGTGAGGAGAGGGATAAATTTTGCGTTTTTTTCCCTCGCTATTCTCTGGGTAAGCCATAGGATAAAGGGGAAAGAGACGAAGGCCAAGTGTTCGGCTAAAGCAGCTCTTATGTAAGCATTGGCTACGTGATAGGTGAAGTATGTGTAGAAAGCTGCTGCCAATAGCCCGGCTTCTTTCCCGAAAAGGTCCTTAGCCCATAGGTAAGCGGTGAAGGCGGCTAAGATGAAGGAAAGGCCGAAGGTCGCCTTGAGGGAATTGATGAACCCAAGGCCAAGCCAGTGGAGGAAAACCATGAGGTAATAACTTAAGGGAGCGTAAAAGTTAGTGACTGGATAGCCGTAGAAGAAACCTAGGTTCGGGAGCCAGCGGGGGTAGAGTTCACCCCCTCGGAGGGTATGATCTAGATCAAAGGCTCGGAAAAGGTGGTGAAATGGATCGTGAGAAGCCCATAAGCCTGGTCTGAAAAGGGGCAGGATGGTGGGAAGGGTTAAAATCAAAAGGAGGCCCAGCTCGGTCTGGGCCTCCTTAAGCCACGCTTTCATCCCTCCTCTTCCGGTAAAAATTGGGCTTCTTTCTTGCTATACCAAATTGCTATGCCTACCACCAGGAGGCATAAGGCCACAAAGATGTACACCGGCCACTTGGGGGAAGAGTGTGAGGAGTAGATCCTAACGATTATGGGAGCAATTATAACTGAAACAAGGTTGACTACCTTTATCATCGGGTTAAGGGCCGGGCCAGCAGTATCCTTGAGGGGATCGCCCACTGTGTCGCCGACAACACTGGCTTTGTGGGCTTCGGAGCCTTTGCCGCCGTAGAGGCCGTCCTCTATGGTCTTCTTGGCATTGTCCCAGGCCCCTCCAGCATTGGCCATGAAGACGGCTAAAAGCTGCCCTGTGAGGATTATGCCGGCCAGGAAGGCTCCAAGCGCTTCTTCCCTGAGAGCAAATCCAACAATTATTGGGGAAAGTACCGCTAGCAAGCCAAGGCCTACAAGTTCGCGTTGGGCTGCTCGTGTGCAGATCGCGACGGCCCTGGCGTAATCAGGCTTGACCAGGCCCTCCATCAGGCCTGGGATGCGGAACTGTCTCCGCACTTCAACAATTATAAGGGAAGCAGCCCTTGCCACTGCTCTTATCGTGAGGGAGCTGAAGAGGAAGGGGATAGCTCCTCCTATCAGTAGCCCGATGAAGACCTCGGGCTTGACCACGTTTATGGCAAAAGCTTGGATTCCGGTTTCTTCCGTAAAGGAGCCAAATAGACACACGGCAGCGATTACTGCTGAACCTATTGCAATCCCTTTGGTTATGGCTTTGGTGGTGTTGCCCACAGCATCAAGGTCAGCCAGTATCTTGCGCGCCGAGGGTTCCATTCCAACCATTTCCCCGATGCCGTTGGCATTGTCAGCTATGGGACCGAAGGCATCCATGGAAACATTGTTGCCCGTGAGGGTAAGCATTCCGATGCCGGTTAGGGCTACCCCGTAGAAAATAAGGGCTGGTTCTCCCGCAAAGATGATGATGGAGGTTCCGACAGCTACGGCTATGACCAGGATAGCCCAGACGGTGCTCTCATATCCTGTAGCCAGACCAGTTAGAATAGTGGTGGCTGAGCCAGTCCGGGTGGAACGAGCTATCTCCTGCACAGGGGCGAACCTGGTTCCAGTGAAATAGTCAGTGAGGTAGTTTATGATCACCGCAAGGAGTATCCCTGCTAGAGTGGCCCAGAACAGCCTGAGGTCGTGGGCGTAGAATTTGGCCAGGAGGAAGAAACCGATTATGGAGGTGATGGCTGAAATATTGTATCCCCTCTTTATGGCATCCATGGCGTTTTCCTTCTCGCTGCGGGCACTTACAGCATATGTTCCGATTATTGAGGACAGAACCCCGATGGCTCGCACCATGAGGGGGAACACGATCCACCGGTAATCGTGCAGGTTACCGAGGTAGTGCATGACCCCTATGCCCAGGATCATGGCTGAAACAATGGTGACTTCATAGGACTCAAAGATGTCAGCGGCCATGCCCGCACAGTCTCCCACATTGTCACCGACCAAGTCTGCTACTACGGCCGCGTTGCGTGGGTCATCCTCAGGCACGCCTTGCTCAACTTTGCCCACCAAATCTGCACCAACATCAGCGGCTTTGGTGTAGATTCCACCGCCAACTCGCATGAAGAGGGCCAGCAAAGTTCCGCCAAAGCCGAACCCCAGAAGCACTTCCTTGGCATGTATTCCGTAAATAAGGAAAATTATACTGCCTCCCAGGAGTCCAAGGCCATCGGTGAGCATTCCCGTTATCGTCCCTGTGCGGTAGGCAATGCGGAGGGCATCAGCGAACGATTTTCGGGCTGCAGCTGCAACTCTGACGTTCCCCTGGACAGCCATGCTCATTCCGACGTAGCCGACGGTCCCTGAGAAAGTTGCTCCCATGACGAAGGCAAGGGCTCGCCCAATGGATATTCTCAAGGGTTCGCCAGCCAAGTGAGCTGAGAAGAACAAAGCTATGGCCAGAAGGACAATGAGCCAGAGGATGGTACGGAATTGGGTGTTAAGGTAAGCTCTGGCTCCACTGCGAATAGCTTCAGCCACATCCTCCATTGCTCTTGTCCCTTTGGGTTCCCGGAGGATCTGGCGTCCCAGAAGGGTGGCGTAAAGGAGACCCCCTATAGCTACTAGAAGGATGCTCCAGATTCCAATAATCTCAAAGGTGCTGGCTCCTTCCAGCAATTTGCACCTCCTTGTGGGATTTTAGATAAACAAGGGTGATATCATTTTAGTCACCTCTGTGGGCTATGTCAAACGGATTGGCTCCATGCTTATTGTGAGGGAAAGCAGCCAGGGTTTACCGCCTACCTCATTTCCTCCATTTCTTTACGAGCAATGGCCCCCCGAAACGCGCGGATAAGCCCAGTTCTTCCTCTATCCTCAGGAGCTCGTTGTATTTAGCCACCCTTTCGCTGCGACAAGGTGCTCCTGTTTTTATCTGACCCACCCCCGTGGCTACAGCGAGATGGGCAATGGTCACGTCCTCTGTTTCCCCACTGCGGTGGGAGATAATCGCTCCCCAGCCTGCTTCTCTAGCCACTGCTATCGCTTCCAAGGTTTCGGTAAGGGTTCCGATTTGATTGGGTTTTACAATTAAGGCATTGGCCACACCTAGTTCTACACCCTTCCTGAGCCTTTCCACATTGGTCACGAACAGGTCATCTCCCACCAGTTGAATTTTATTGCCGAGTCGGTCGGCGAGGAGTTTCCAGCCCTCCCAATCATCTTCAGCGAGACCATCTTCAATAGAGATGATGGGGTAATCTTCGACCCAGCGGGCGTAGAATTCAACCATCTCTTCTGAGGAGAGGGTCTTTCCTTCTTTTTTCAAGACGTAACGCCCATCCTCGTAAAACTCGGTGGCTGCCGAATCAATAGCCAGGAATACATCCTGGCCCGGCTTGTAGCCTGCTTTCTGGATAGCTTCCAGCAATAGTTCTACCGCTTCCCGATTGGACTTGAGGGACGGGGCGAATCCTCCTTCGTCACCCACGTTTGTGCTGTAACCCTTTGAGGCGAGGACTTTTTTGAGGGACTGGTATATTTCGGCCCCCCAGCGAAGTGCTTCGACAAAGCATGGGGCACCCGCTGGCACTATCATGAATTCCTGCAGGTCCGTGGAATCGGAAGCATGTTTGCCCCCGTTCAGGATGTTCATGAAAGGAACTGGAATAATACAGGCGTTCAATCCACCAAGATATCGGTAGAGGGGGAGCCCGACATGGTTAGCAGCGGCCCAAGCCACTGCAAGGGAAACCCCGAGGATAGCATTAGCTCCAAGCTTGCTCTTGGAAGGGGTGCCGTCTAATTCCAGAAGAAGACAGTCAATTCCCCTCTGGTCCAGCGCGCACATCCCTTTGATTTTTGGAGCAATTATCTGCTCAACATTCTCCACTGCTTTCAGAACCCCTTTTCCTCCGTAGCGGGCTTTGTCACCGTCTCTTAATTCAAGGGCTTCGTGAGCCCCGGTGGAAGCACCGGATGGCACCGCTGCCCTCCCCCATGAGCCATCTTCTAGGAAGACTTCCACCTCTACCGTTGGGTTACCCCTTGAGTCTAGGATTTCCCTCGCTTTAACTCTTTCAATCCTGCACATTGCTACCTCCTTTAATCGGGTATAGAACGTAAACGTTTAAAGTAAAGAATAGCTTCAAGAACGCCGCCTGCCACAGCCAAGGATTTGTCGGAGATAGTGAAACAGTATTCCCTCGATCCTCTTGGGTCCACATCCCCGACTTTCATGCCCTGGCGCACCTCTAGGCCAGGGTACAAAATGCCCCGGATCACTCCTTTAAGCCTGGATTTAATCGGGATGCCGTCCACTTCGGCAACTGTTTCCCCTTCTTCCACGAAGTCGCCTATTTCTTTAAGGGGGCGGAAGACCCCATCAACGGGCGCCCGGAGAACCCGCCGTTCCGATTCCCCTCCCACTTCACCAGGGATGCCGGTATTGGGTTGTGCCTGGCCCTTTAATATAACACGACCCAAGTAGTGTCCTCGGCTAGTCTCAATTACGGCGTGACAATCTACTCCGGCAGTGAAGCCAGGCCCTAAGGCTATGACGATGGGGGCATCGTTTATGGAGGTGCCGGTATTGCGCTTGGCCATTATCGCATCCACTAGCACCTGGGGCCTTAAACTTTCCCGGACGCGGGCTTCGGGATCCACAATTACAGGGATTTCTCCCTTTTCCCAGGATCTAAGGATTTCGTCCAGGCTTTCCACCCGGCGTGCGGTCAGTCCTTCCACTGTGTGGGAACCCGAGTAAACAGCTTGGGCAAAGGCCACCGCCCTCCTGATGGCAGTCGGCCTGGCGATTTCGGTCATGGCTATAAACATCCCAGCCCGGTGGAGCCTATAAGCCACGCCGGTGGCCAGGTCTCCTGCCCCTTTAATGAGCACCTTCAGAGGCATCTTTCCACCAGTTCAGCCACTTCCTCAATGTAAGAAGCGACGAGAACTCCAGCGGCTCTGAGGGCTTCCATTTTTTCCTGGGCTGTTCCTGT
The DNA here is from genome assembly GCA_042408195.1 of Anaerolineae bacterium. Classification (GTDB taxonomy): domain Bacteria; phylum Chloroflexota; class Anaerolineae; order SpSt-600; family SpSt-600; genus SpSt-600. The sequence continues at coordinate 11,729 of JBHOQL010000041.1, read as the reverse complement.
CCCCCCTTCGATGATGGCGCCGGCATGCCCCATCCTCTTTCCGGGGGGAGCGGTTTGCCCAGCCACGAAGGCCACCACGGGTTTGGTCATGGACGAAGAAATGAATTCTGCGGCTCTCTCCTCATCCTTGCCACCGATTTCCCCGATGAGGACTACAGCTTTGGTTTGGGGGTCCTTCTCAAACATGCTCAAAACCTCGATAAAGTCGGTCCCCACCACGGGGTCACCCCCGATGCCCACAGCAGTGGACTGGCCTATGCCTCGTTGGGTTAGGGTGTAGACCACTTCGTAGGTCAAAGTTCCGCTCCGGGATACAACCCCTACGGGGCCGGGCATGTGGATGTGGCTTGGCATTATACCCACTTTCGCCTCTCCGGGGGTTATTACTCCCGGGCAATTGGGGCCGATGAGTCTGACTCCTTTTGCCTTCAGATAGCTTTTTAACTTTACCGTCTCCTGCACTGGTATGCCTTCGGTTATACACACTATGAGAGGTATACCAGCATCGGCAGCCTCGTATATGGCGTCAGGGGCGAAGGGCGCAGGGACATATATAATGGAAGTATTGGCGCCCGTGGCTTCAACGGCTTCTCTTACGGAGTTAAACACGGGGACTCCTTCCACTTCTTCACCCCCTCTGCCAGGAGTGACTCCTCCCACCACTTTCGTGCCGTACTCAAGCATTTTGCGGGTATGGACACGGCCTTCCCTTCCTGTTATCCCTTGGACGATAAGGCGAGTCTCTTTATTCACAAGTATTCCCATTTAGCCTCCTTCCTTTGTAGCCTGTGAGAGTTTTCCATGCTACCTTTACAGTTCTTGGCAAGTCAAGCCAGGTGCGTTTGCGGGTAAGGGTTTTGAGGATACGCTTAGGGCGGAGGTAAAAGCGCCGGTAAGCTTCCTTCCACTTTCTCTCAACCAGTTCTGCCGGCATACCAGGCATCTCAAAGTGAGCTCTACCTTCAAAAAATGCGAATTCATCCCAATCTTTAACCAGGAGCTTCCCCTCCTTTTTGACTATTTCGTACATCTCAGTACCTGGGAAAGGGGTAGCTATAGAGAAATTGGCCACCAAGGGGTCGAGCTCAATGGCGAAACGAATGGTTTTCTCCATAGTTTCTTCATTCTCGCCGGGGAGCCCTATGATGAAAAAGCCGATGGTTTCCAGCCCCACCTCTTTGGCCCATTTGAAGGCATTTCTTATTTGTTCCAGGGTGAGCTGTTTGTGGATTACCTCATCCAAAATGCGTTGGTCGCCGCTTTCCACTCCGAAGGCAACGCGGATGCAACCAGCCTCCCGCATCTTTCGAAGGAGCTCTTTATCCACCAAATTTGCTCTTATCCCATTTATCATTATCCATGGCACATGGTTAAGCTTTTCCTTTATCAAGAGGTCGCAGATGCGGATAACCCTTTCTCTATCCACGTTAAAAGTATCATCCAGCACGCCTATTTCTAGGGCGCCCATTTCCTTAACAAGCCAACGCCACTCTGCCAGGACGTTTTCGGGAGAGCGCATTCTCCAACGGCGCGGACTTATCTGGCTGCAATAGGAACAGCGGTATGGGCATCCCCTAGAAGTCATTATGGGGAAACTTCTTCCCCTCGGAAGGTGATCTATGGTGGGCTGCAAGTTGGTGTAGAGCTCCATTTTGAACGGACGGTAAGAGGGGAATGGAAGGGAATCCAGGTCCATTATAACGGGTCTGTCAGGGGTCGACTTGATTTCACCATAAGGGGTGCGGAAGGTTAACCCCCGAATTTTCTCAAGGGCGCTGGGGTCAAAGCCCTTTTCTAAGGAGGAAATGAGTTCTTCCCAAGTCTCTTCCCCTTCCCCTCTAACTACCACATCTACAGCGGGATGGGAGATAGACTCCTCAGGCATAATGGTAGGATGAACACCTCCAAGCACTACTGGGACATCAAGGACTTTCTTGACCCTTTCGGCCGTTTTCCAGGCCATTTTTATTTGCACGGTGGTAGTTGTTATCCCCACCACTTCGGGCCTGAATTCTTCTAGTATCTTTTCCAGGGGCTCCGGATCCACCTCTCCATCCCAGACTCTTACCTCATCTCCTCTGCGTTCGGAAATAGCGGCTAAGTAGGCAAGCCCCAGGGGAGGAGAGGCTCTGGTTTCGATAGGTATATTGTAGGGTGGATTTACAAGCAGGATGCGCATTTTTCCCTCTGGGTTTAAGCCTTAAAGGATCTTGTATGAAGCCCTTTCTTCCAGTTCTTCCAGGCCCAAGAGAAGCTCTTGGTTCCCGCTTTTAGCAACTAAGTCCCTTACGATGCGATGGAACAGAAGGGCAAATTCATCCTCCATGCTTTCAAACCGGAAGTATTCCTGGCCCTTTTTCTCTATATACATCCCACCGAAAGCACAGATAACATCAGGCAAGAGGTCCATGTGGTATCCTGATGCGGGCGGAGCGAGCTTTTTACGCAGGGTGGATTCCCTGGCGCTTGGCCTGAAAGCGATTATATAGGTGCTGATGTTAGGGGATGCGCTCTTGACAGCTGCCAGGGCTTTGAGGGAATTTTCCATAATCCTTGGAGCAAGCACAGGGAGGATTTCGCCCACGGCTACAACGCCTTCCAGCGGGAGGACCCAGTTATCATCAGCTTTATATATGGGAGCATAGAGGAGGGAATCATAAATGATGAAATCCAGGTGCGGAGTGATTTTCAAAGCCTCGGGACGAGCTTTAAGGGGCAGCACAAACCCTGAAGCCACTCCCCAGCGAGCCGGAAGGTATGAAGCCACAAGCTCTCGGAAAGCCTTGGGACTTCTGGCAGCCTGAAGTTGAGTAAACTGGATGTAAACGAGAGCTTCTATTCGGGATAAGAAGGCGGAAGGCTCTATACCAAGCTGCTCTTTTACGGTCAGCATCCTGACCTCCTTTGCCCTCAAATTTTGAGGTATTATACAGTCCACTTACACAAAACGCAAATTAAGCGGAAATTTTGGGAAAATAGTGTAAATACCTCCTGTTCCGGAGGCGATTTTGCCTGCTGGTAGGTGGATCTGAGTTGGTGCTGTCAGGGCACCTTTGATCAACGCAACTCTCGGTGATTTTATAGCTTTTGACAGGCTTAGAAACTTCCTGTATACTTTTTCCGGCTTCAGTGAAGGCTATGGAGGGATATACCAATGAAAGTGGTAATACCCCTGGCTGGCCTCGGAACACGCCTGAGGCCTCACACTCATACCCGACCTAAACCTCTTGTGGTGGTGGCCGGTAAGCCTATTATAGGTCACATACTGGACCAGTTCTCCGGCCTCGATGTGGAGGAGTTTGTGTTCATAGTGGGACATCTGGGGGATAAAATTCGGGATTACATTGAGAGCAACTACCGCCTTCCCAAAACCAGTTACTTTGAACAAAAGGAGCTCAAGGGGCAATCCCACGCTATCTGGCTGGCTAAGGAACGCCTAGGCGGCCCCACTTTAATCATTTACTCTGACACTATTGCCGAGGCGGACCTTTCGAACCTCGATGAGACAGAAGCCGATGGAATTTTTTTCGTGAAAGAAGTGGAAGACCCAAGGCGTTTTGGGGTGGCGGAGGTCAGGGATGGGTATGTGACAAGGATCATAGAGAAGCCCCCCACCAAGGATAACCGGCTGGCTGTGATCGGTCTTTATTACATAAAAGACTCGGAGTGGCTTGTGAGATGTATTGAGGAACAGATGGCCCGCAATATCCAGCTCAAGGGCGAATTTTACTTGGCCGATGCCCTCCAGCTCATGATAGACCAGGGGGCTCGCTTTGTTACTCGCCCAGTGAGAGTGTGGAAGGATTGCGGCAAACCCGAAACCCTCCTCGATACCAATCGCTATCTTCTGGAGAAGATAGGTAGCATTTATCCGCCTTGCGAGGATTCAATAATAATCCCTCCGGTTTACATTGCGCCTTCTGCTAAGATATCCCGCTCCATCATAGGCCCATACGTTTCTATCGCTGAAGGGGTTGTGGTGGAGGAGTCCATAATTCGGGATTCTGTAATCAACGAAAGGACCTACATAGCAAGGGCAATTCTGGCTTTTTCCCTCATAGGCTCCGAGGTCACTTACTATGGGGCCTATCAGCAGTTGAACGTAGGCGATTCCTCCCAGGTGAATGTAGGGACCTTTGAACTGGAAAGCTTGTAAAGTAGAATGCTATTCGGGTTACAAATACCCGCAAGAACCGAGGGCCTTTTGCATCGGAACTGAAAGGTGTGAAGTGGAAAGGATTGAAGGTCAATTCATTACCCCTGAGGGGCCGCTTTTCAAGGTTAAAGCTTGCGGCAGGCGTTATTTACTCCTTTATTGGGAGCATTGCGATGAGTGGTTTGTTCGGGAATTTTAGGCTTATATTTATCTGCTTCTGATCACTGCTTGCTTAATCCCTTTGGCGAAGGGTTGTTCGTCAGGAACCCGAGAGCCTGGGGAAGTTAATCTGAAACCATTCGTTCCTTCCCTGGCAAAGAGTTAGGCACCGCGATACTGGAGGGCTTTGATTGCGTATGGGAAGAAAATAGACTTTGTGTCATTACCCTCCATGCGGAAACTGTTCCCGAGGGTTTGCTGTCGTGTTTGGTGATCTGGCAAAGCGGTTTTCCCAAATCTTCTAGGAGGAGGGAGGAAAATGAGGGACTTTACAGCTAAGCGTATAAGGGAAATACCACCTTCAGGGATAAGGAAGTTCTTTGACATAGCTGCCACCATGAAGGATGTGATTTCTCTGGGGATAGGAGAGCCAGACTTCGTAACCCCGGAGCCCATTATTGAGGCTGGGATAGAATCCCTTCGGCGCGGCGAAACGCACTATACTTCTAACTCCGGTATCCTTGAACTTAGGGAAGCACTCTCGCAGCACCTTAAGAAGCTTTACGGAGTAAGCTATGACCCTGAAACTGAAATCCTGATAACAGTGGGGGTGTCGGAGGCCCTTCATATCTCCATGCTGGCAACAGTGGAGCCAGGGGAAGAAGTTATCGTGGTGGAACCGTGCTTCGTCGCTTATAAGCCAGCAGTCATCTTTGCCGGTGGGATTCCAGTGGTGGTAGAAGCCAGGTTGGAGGACAACTTTGAAATCTCAGCAAGCCAGATTGAGGAGAAGGTTACGCCCCGCACCAAAGCTATTCTCCTGGGCTATCCCAACAATCCGACAGGAGCTGTCATGCCCCGGGAAAAACTTCTGGAAATCGCATCTCTGGCGGAGAAATACGACCTCTTGGTTATTTCCGATGAGATTTACGACCGCTTGGTCTATGGGGTAGAGCACACTTGCTTTGCCTCTCTACCCGGAATGAAGGAAAGGACAATCCTCTTGGGAGGTTTTTCCAAGTCCTATGCCATGACCGGGTGGCGTATAGGTTACGCCTGCGCTCCAGCTGACATAATGGCTCAGATCCGCAAAATCCATCAATACGCCATAATGTGTGCCCCTACTACTGCTCAGGTGGCAGCTCTCGAGGCGCTGCGGAACGGCGAGGAATATGTGCGCCAGATGGTGGAGGAATATGACCGTCGCCGTCGCCTGATCGTAAAAGGGCTGAATGACATCGGGCTTGAGTGCTTTGAGCCAAAAGGAGCCTTTTATGCATTTCCTTCCATCAGATCCGTAGGGCTGAGTTCGGAAGAGTTTTCGGAGAGGCTCCTCTATGAAGAAAGGGTCGCAGTGGTGCCGGGAAACGCTTTCGGAGCATGCGGGGAAGGGTTTGTACGCTGTTCCTATGCTACCGCTTACGAGAAGATTGAGGAGGCACTGGAGAGGATTGAACGGTTTGTAAAGAAAGTGAGGGGCGGATGAAGGTTTATTTTACATTTCTTGGGTGCAAAGTCAACAGGAGCGAACAGGAGGCATGGGAGCGAGAAACTGTGGCCTTGGGGCATGAATTAGCCCCCTCTCCGGAAGAAGCCGACTATATTGTGATTAACACCTGCACTGTAACCGGAACAGCTTCTCATAAGTCGCGCCAGCTTATAAGGAGGATGCATCGCCTTAATCCGGCAGCTAAAATAGTAGTTACAGGCTGCCATGTTGAGATAGCTTGGGAAGAGGTGGCCTCGATAGAAGGGGTCAGCATGGTGGTAAGGAACTCTGAGAAGGAGTTCTTGCCCGAGATTCTGTTCGGAATGAGGGCCCCGAAGGCTCCTCCACTACCTCCTTCTCCGGGTACTACCAGGGCATTTGTCAAAGTGCAGGATGGGTGCAACAATTACTGCACTTATTGCATTATCCGGGTGGCCAGAGGGCGAGAGAGAAGTCGCCCGGTGCAGGAGGTGGTGGAAGAAGTGAAGAGGTTGGTGGAAATCGGCTATAAGGAAGTGGTCTTGACCGGAATACATCTGGGGGGATATGGACGGGACATCGGAACGAACCTGGCCAGCCTTGTCAGAGCGGTGTTGGAAGGCACCTCTGTCCAGCGCTTAAGGCTTTCCTCCATAGAGCCATGGGATGTAACTCCGGGGTTTTTCGCCCTCTGGCGCGATCGTAGGCTGTGCCGGCATTTGCACCTTCCTCTCCAGAGCGGGTGCGATGAAACCCTCAGGCGAATGGGACGACGCTACACTACAGCTGAGTATGCTCGTCTCGTGGAGGAAGCCCGAGCCCAAATTCCGGACCTGGCAGTGACCACGGATGTAATGGTGGGCTTCCCAGGAGAGACATGGGAGGAATTCTGGCATAGCCTTGAATTCATAAGAAAAATGCAATTTGCTCGCATCCACGTTTTCCCGTATTCCCCTCGTCCGGGGACACCTGCTGCCACCATGAAAGGGCAGGTTTCAGGGAAAATCAAAAGGGAAAGGGAGAAACTTGTGGCTGAGGTAGGGCGGGAGAGCGAAAGAGCCTTTCAGTCCCGCTTCTTGGGCCGAGTTATGGAGGTCCTCTGGGAGACACCGGAGAAGCAGGGGGAGCTTTTCCTCTGCTCCGGCCTCACTGATAACTACATACGGGTTTTTGCTTTAAGTTCACGTCCCCTCTCCAATATTGTAACATCTGTTCGTCTGGTAGCTCTCAAAGAAGACATGAAACCACATGAAGATTCCGAGGGGCCCGAAAGAGGTGTGTGGGGAACGCTTGAGGAGTTGACATGCGAGTCCTGATGGTCTCTAAGGCCTGTGTTCTCAGAGCTTACCGGAGAAAGCTGGAAGAGCTGGCTAAACTCGGGGCCAAAATGTTCCTAGTGGTCCCCCGCTACTGGCGGGACGAAAGGGGTGTCCTACCCCTGGAAGAAGGAGCGGAGAACTACGTAATGTTTGTTGATGATCTTGCTTTCAATGGAAATTACCACCTTCATTTCTACCTGCGCCTGCCCTTCTATATGCGAGATGTCCGGCCGGAACTTGTCCACATCGATGAAGAACCTTATAACCTGGCTACCTTCCAAGCTATGGTGCTGTCCAGAAGATGGGGGGCCAAAGCGCTCTTTTTCACCTGGCAGAACCTATACCGTCTCTATCCGCCACCTTTCTCTTGGTTTGAGAAATACAATTATCGTTGCTCTTCTTGGGCTATTGCGGGAAACCAGGAAGCCATTGAAGTGCTCAGGAGGAAAGGATATAGGAAGCCTATAAGCCTGATACCTCAGTTTGGAGTGGATGAGGAAACCTTTAGCCCCGGCCAACCTCGTGAGAAAGGTCGACCGTTCACGGTGGGTTATGTAGGAAGGCTTGTGGAGGAAAAGGGGGTTCACTTGCTCATCAGGGCGATGGCTGGAATAGATGGCGAGTGGGAACTTTTCATCTTGGGCACAGGGCCGAAGCGACGGGAACTGGAAAGGCTTTCTCAGGACCTGGGAATCGCCCAGCGGACCCGTTTCTTCCAATTTCTGCCTTCCTCTCAACTCCCCAATTTCTACCGCAAACTGGACCTTCTTGTGCTTCCATCGATAACGAAGCCCAACTGGAAGGAGCAATTCGGGCGGGTTTTGGTGGAGGCTATGGCCTGCGGCGTCCCGGTTGTAGGATCTACCTGCGGGGAAATACCCAACGTTATAGGGGATGCAGGCTTCGTCTTCCCCGAAGGGGATACCGAAGCTCTTAGGGAATCCATCCTCAAGCTTATAGCAGATGAAGAGTTGCGCCTTTCCCTGGCTGAGAAAGGGCGAGAGAGGGTTCTGAAGAGGTTCACTCAGAAAGCGATAGCCTCTCAGACTTTTGAGGTGTACCGCAGAGTTCTTGAGGAGGGGTAGAAAATGGTCCTTGCGCCTTCTTCGAAAATTGGCATTGACGGCAACGCACCTATTGATCCGACTGGTTGCCTAGCTCCCCAGATGGCTGAACCTAAGATAATAGCTGAGACGGGAGCCAGTATGGTTCGCCTCAATTTTATCCTCGGTCCGTGGAATTCTCCTACCGACCGTACCCGTTACTGCGGGCGCACCTGGTTTGAAACGTATGACGCCATAGTGGATGGCCTTTTGGCCAGAAACATAGCCATATATGGATTGATTGGCTTGGAAGCGGTAAAGCCCAGCCCCGGAGACAACTTCCGCCGAAAGACCCCCGGCCCCGGAGCCGAGGAATGGCTCAAGAGATACGTAGAGAATTTCTATGCCATTGTTGAACGATTCCATGACAGGGTTTGGGCTTTTGAGCTCATAAACGAGCCCAACAGCTGGTTCGGGGGAACCACAAGCTTGTTTCATCCCTATTGGATGGCCCGCATACAGAAGGAGGTTTACTTGGCAGTTAAGCGCACTTTTAACGTGCACATAATCGCTGGCCCGGTTCTGGCTCATGATTTGCCAACTGGAGCCGATACTGGTGCCTCATACTTGCGTCAGATGTATTATTATGGAATAAGGGAACTGGGGTGGGGAGAAGTGAAGGCATCTTTCGGTTCCTATCCTCTTGATGGAGTTGGGTATCACCCTTATATAGGCCAGACCAGGGACAAGGGCGCTGATTATGTCCGCAATACCCTTCAGGCTTACATCAATGCCATCTGGGAAAGTATAACTCTTTACGAAGGGAAATCCACTTCAACTCGCCTTTATATTTCAGAAATCGGGTGGGGATCAGACCAGGGCGACGATTTCCAAGCGGCGGCTATGTCGGCTGCTTTTTACACCCTTCTTAAAGATGAGCGGGTTAGAGCGATAATATGGTTCTGTCTGAGGGACTTTCCTGGCATCACCAGCGGCCTCTATACCCAAGCAGGCTTAGGGGCCATGGCTCGTAAGCCTATATACTTTCGGTTTCAGGAATGGACAAACATCTCACGGACTCCTGAACTTCTAGACGTCCCACCGCAGGTCGGGAGAGATGCCTCTGGACGCGTGTATTGGCCTATAATAGAATGTTACCTAAAACATGGGGGAGAGGCTAGACTGGGTCTGCCCTTCGACAACGGCGGTGGGGTTCCCGTCCACCGCTGGGGGAACGGATGGGTTCAGGATTTCCAGAAGCCCGATGGCTCCTTTAAGTCCATTATAATGCTCAAGGATGGCACCTCTAGGGCCTATATCCTATGGGGACCCATAAGGGACTACTACATCTACGAGAAAGGTGGAGCAGAAGGCCCCCTCGGCTATCCAATAGAGGATCCCATTATTGATGAGTGGGGTTTACCAAAGGCAAGATTTGAAAGGGGCACTATAGCTTTCAGGCCCGTGGCTCTTCTAGTCTAGCCGAGAACAGTAGTTGCCCGTAGGCAAGCGAAGTGTAGAAGGCCATAGCCAGGGCCAGTATAAGGCCGTAAAAGCCGTCTTTGTACCCTTCAAGCTTGAAGTAACGCCTCTGGAATTCCCTCAGAGGCATAGAGAGGGGACTCCAGGGTTTTGCCTTTATTCCCCGCTTTCGGAGGGTCCTCACTTCAAAGGGTAGGTAACCTTTCTGACGCGCAATGAATTCCCGCCATGTCCTATAATTGTAATGGATGAGGGGGTTGTTCAGATAACCCGTTTCCCCTTCAACGATCACGATTTCGTGCACTTCCCAGGCCGAATCGTAGCGAGCTTTTTCTGGACGCATCAGGCGAAGTTGGCAATCGGGGTACCAGCCTCCGTGGCGTATCCAGCGGCCGCATATGTAATTCTTCCGGGGGATCCACCACCCGCAAATGCCTTCTCTCTCCACTGCCTCCCGTATCTCCTGAGCTAGTTCCGTGGGCACCCGCTCATCGGCATCCACAAAAAGGACCCAATCGGTCTGGACCAAGCTGAGGGCAAAGTTGCGCTGGTCGGCATAATTCCGGAAGGGGTGGAAGAGGACTTCTGCCCCCATGCTCCTGGCGATTTCCTCGGTTCGATCAGTGCTTCCAGAATCCAGAACCAGGAGCTTGTCGGCCCAGGCGATGGTCCTGAGGCACTCTGCTATGTTTTCCTCCTCGTTCAGGGTGAGCACCACAGCTGTGATCCCTTTCATGAGTTCATAAGCTCCCTTATGGCTTTGTAAGTCGCCAATCGCCTGGATAATTCTTCCGGGGGGATAAAGCCTCTCTTTGCCAAGCGGGAATCCCTCCAAGCTCTGAAAGCGAAGCCCAATTTCACCAACATCCGGAAAACCTTGAGGAACAGGGGTCCCCTGTATTTGGAGAAAAGCCTATAGCGGCTCTTCCACAACTCCGTCATCGCTTTCTCAGGGAAGTGGGATGTGCTGCGGGCGACGTGGTGGATAACGCTAGCTTGGGGCACACAGTAGATAAGCCAGCCAGCCTTTCTGAACCGCAAGCACCAGTCAATTTCCTCGCAATAGATGAAGAAGCCTTCATCCATCAGGCCCACCTCTTCCACAGCCTTCTGGCGAACCATCATTGCGGCTCCCAAGGGATGGTCTATGGCGAAAGGTTTGCCTCTTCGGTAGAGAAAACCAGGATAGCGGCCGTTCAGAGGGGAGGAATAGAGGCGGGGGTGGATGGGGAAAAAGTCAAAGAACGTCTGGGCAAGGCCTGGGAACCTGAAGGCGGAGGGTTGTTGGGATCCATCGGGGTTTAAGAGCCTAGGGCTTGCTACCGCCGCCTTCGGGTTTTCTTCCATAAATTCCAGAAGCGTTTTGATTGTCCCGGGCAGAACTTCAGTATCAGGGTTCAGGAGGAATAAGTAATTAGGAGGCGAAGGAGAAGCCATTAATTTCCGCATCACGAAGTTGTTGGCAGCAGCAAATCCCACGTTAGTTTCGCTGGCGTGAAGCTTGACCTGGGGAAACTTTCCTGCAACCATACTCTGGGTTCCGTCGGATGAAGCGTTGTCGAAGACCCATATTTCACCCCTTGCCCCGGAAGCTAAGAGGTCAGTCAGCGCAGTCTCAAGGCAACGCTCCAGGTACTGGCGCACGTTGTAGCTTACAATTATAATGGCCACCATAGCTTTCTGAGGAATTATATCCTCGGTAATTTTAGGTGTCAAAGGCTCAGGTTCGCTTGCCCAACATCACCGGTTCCGATTCTGCCTGGGACAATGTCAGCATTTCTAGGAATCCCCGCAGCGGCTCCCCGCTTCCTCTTAACCCATGCCCAACCTTCCAGCCTTAAAGTCGGTCTTCGTCCATACTCACATCTCGCACATAAAAGACCCCGTTCTCTATCTCCCAATGCTGACGAAGCAGGACTCAAGTCTCCACCAAAACCCAGCTCAGCCACCCAAATGTCCTTGGCCCGAAGAATCTTTCGCTTCCATATCTATCCACCCACACCGCTGAACTCCAGGCCATCCCAGTTCCTCCAGATAGGCTTCCATATCTGGTTCGCAAGGAACGATCCACAGCCTCCGTTTTTCTAATCGCCCATGCCCTT
>JBHOQL010000035.1:0-1170 GCA_042408195.1 Anaerolineae bacterium | reverse complement strand
CGCCAAAGGGCAAAGCGAAATATTGAACATAGAACAGGTAGACCGGGGTTACGAGAACATAGACGAAAAGCTTAGAAGCCTCGGAGCCAAAATTGAAAGGGTAAACTGAGAACTCGTGCCTTGGTGCTGCGCAATCGGAGTAATTTTTTACTAATCAGACCTGCGCCCTTGAACCTCTGGGTTGATGGTCTGAGCCTGAGTGCAGGCTTGCCGGGAAGTAGTCCGGTGTTATAATATACAACGCCTTACAAAGCTCAAGGGGAGGCATTAGGAGCATGGGGTGGAACCGATTTTTGATCCCGGTGGCAGCTGTTGCCCTGATCCTGGGGCTTTACATGGCTCTTATCTTTGCCCCCACTGAAGCCACTATGGGCCATGTCCAGCGCATTTTTTACTTCCACGTGCCTTCGGCCTGGGTGGGTTTCTTCGCTTTCTTCGTAACTTTCTTGGGGAGCATACTCTACCTTTGGGTGAGGGACCTCAAGTGGGACCGCCTTGCTCTTTCCTCCGCTGAGATAGGTTTTGCTTTCATGACCATTGCCATCGTCACCGGTTCCATTTGGGCAAGGCCAGTCTGGAATACCTGGTGGACTTGGGACCCAAGGCTAACCCTTTCAGCCGTGGTCTGGGTAATCTACGGAGCTTACCTCATGCTTAGGGCAATGGTAGAAGAGCCCGACCGCAGGGCCAGATTAGCCTCGGTCTTCGGAATCGCTGGCTTTGCCTCGGTTCCGCTGGATTTCTTTGCTATTCGTTGGTGGAGGACTATTCATCCCGTAATTTTCACCAGCCAGGGTTTCTCCTTGACCCCCAAAATGCTCTGGACTTTGCTCTTCTGTCTGGCAGCTTTTACTCTCCTTTATTTTGTAATTCTCTTTCAGCGTCTGCGTCTGGAGAATTTCAGGGCGGAACTGGAGAAATTGAGAGGAGGGGATTGAGATGGCCTACCTTTTCGCCGCTTACGCTGTGGTATGGCTCATTACTTTCCTTTTGGTTTTGAGCATCGAACTTAGACAGAGCCAAGCGGAGAGAGAGCTCAGAACCCTTAAGGAAACCAGGAAGAAAAAGGAATGATAAGCACGGCAGTCCTAGCAGGAGGGGCAAGCTCCAGGATATGCTCAACAAGGGAGCGACCCCGCCAGGGGATGAGGGCTTTGTTGAAGCCCATCC
>JBHOQL010000024.1:0-15636 GCA_042408195.1 Anaerolineae bacterium | reverse complement strand
CTACGTGGCCATTACTCAGTGGATACTGGGCATAAGGCCATCCTATGATGGTCTGGAGATAGCGCCCGTCTTCCCCACCTCTTGGGAGGGCTTCAAGGCCAGGCGTGTGTTCCGAGGGGTAGTTTACTATATAACTGTAAGACGCATTGGTAGGGGTAACGAAGTTCGCCTCAAGGTAAATGGCGAACCTATCAGCGGCACCGTTGTCCCCCTCCCTCCAGAAGGAACGAAGGAGGTCTTCGTTGAAGTAGAGGTAGGTAGATAAAATTCGCGGATCTCGTGGCGATACAGTGGGAGTAATGCGTCGTATTCTAATCCACCGCGGATAGCGGCCTTGAAAGGCCCGAGCCTGGGCAAAATAAAAAAATTTGTGGAGGCCCCGCTATGGAATGGAAATTCATAGAACCCGCTCCGGGTGAGGATTTCGTTGAACTTAACGGCTTGTTTGATGTGGTCAGGGTGGCTGGTTCCAAATACTTCGTCATGAACAATGTGTGGGGAGCGACAACCCCTCAGACTCTGCGAGTTGATGTTAGAAACGGGGATTTCACCGTCGTTCGGGCTGAGCACGAGGGGGGCGATCAGGTAGCCTCTTACCCTGCCATCGTAATCGGGTGCCATTGGGGGCTTTCCACCGATGAAAGCGGCATGCCCATTGAAGTTGGCAAGTTGACCACCCTCACGAGCGATTGGTCTTTTGTCCCCATTGATTCCGGCAAGTGGAACGCCGCTTATGACCTGTGGTTCAGCCCCATAACCGACTCCAAGGTTGGCTATCCTGGTGGGGCCGAAATAATGATATGGCTTGACCGTTGCAACGCATTTCCCGATGGTTCGCTCATTGATATTATAAGCCTCAGCGGAGCGGAGTGGGAAGTGTGGTTTGAGGGGAAGAAAAGGGAGTGGGTTTACATCGCTTACATCAGCAAAAGGCCCATCAGGAAGGTAAGCAGCTTTGACCTTCTTGCTTTCATCCACGATTGCATCCAGCGTGGCTGGATCCAAAAAAGTTGGTACCTTCATGCGGTGGAAGCAGGCTTTGAAATTTGGGAAGGAGGCGCTGGGCTGGCAAGCATGGGTTTTTCGGTTTCCTTGAGCTGAATGAGCTACTTTACCGAACCGCAAAAGACCACGCGGCAAAAACTCGAGAGGCCTTTTCGCAGAGGGCAAGTGAACTTGCCCTGAGGTTAGTAGTTTCCTTCCTACCAGAGCAATACAGTGGTTTGTGAACATGAGGGAGGCCTGAACCGTGAAGAGCATCTCCCTCACTGTTATGTACAACGTGCGGGATCAGTTAAGAACCTTTGAAGAGGCCCTTCATGAATTTACCCTCATGACCGGAGCGAAAGTCCGAGTAAGAGCTATCCCGTGGGAGCAGGGGTGGTCTGAACTCATCAAAGTCGCCCTCTACAAATTGGGGCCTGATGTCTCGGAGATAGGCACAAGCTGGGTTGAGGGAATGGTTACAATGGAGGCTCTCAGGTTTTTCCCTCCGGCAGAAGTGGAGCGCATAAAGGGAGAGCAAAAATTTCTGGAGGCTTCCTGGGAAACCTCCCTGTTAGCGGGAGACGAAAGGGTTTGGTCCATTCCTTGGCTGGCGGACACTCGGCTGGTTTACTACAGGCGAGACCTGTTTGCGAAAGCGGGAATTGACGAAAAGGAAGCTTTCAGGTCCTGGGAGAGCTTCTATAAAGCCCTAGAAAAACTTGAGGGGGCAGGTGTTGAGGTACCTCTCTCCATGTCCACGGTAGATGAGCATCCCATCCTTCATATTGCAGCCTCGTTCATATGGGGTGCAGGCGGGGATTTCATGAGCCAAGATGGGCGGGAAGTCCTCTTCAATAGCCCTGAAGCCATAGAAGGACTTATTTGCTACTATAGTCTTCACCGTTTCATACCTCCACAAGTTCGTTTCCTGAACGATGACGCAGCTAACGAAGCCTTCCGCGCGGGCAAAGCCGCTGTCACCATAAGTGGTCAATGGGTTCTCTTCTCGGTAGATCAAGGAGATGCTGCTCCCGAAGTAGTAGAAAATCTCGGAATCGCTCTTGTCCCCGGCGTCCCCTTTGTAGGAGGGGCAAATTTGGTCATCTGGCAGCACAGCTATCACCATTCCACGGCATTGGAATTGATACGGTTTCTGACCAGCGTAAAAATGCAGGAGATTTGCTTCAGGGCTTTCTGGATGTTGCCGACCCGGGTGGAAGCGCTCTCCAAGGAGCCGTTCACAACAGATCTGAATTGGAAAGTGGTGAGGGAAAGTCTCGTGCGGGGCAAAGCCTTCAAGGGTGCTTATATGTGGGGGATGGTTGAAGACGCTCTCGTGAGCACCTTGGCCTCTATCTGGAAAATCGTTTTCACCGAGCCGAAGGTTAATATCAGAGGACTATTAAAGGAGCATTTGGATGGACTGGCTCACACCATAGAATCGGCCCTCTATGATAGATTTTGGAGGAAACACTGAGTGAAGTGACTGCGGCTAACCCAATTCGGTGGGGCTGGTCCCGGAAATGCTTGCAATGGTGATGGCGTTTTGCTATAATATCTCCTGGAGGGATCGCCTAGAGGCCGAGGGCGCGCGTCTCGAAAACGCGTAGGGGTTTGAAGCCCCTCGTGGGTTCGAATCCCACTCCCTCCGCCTTAATAGATTCTACGGCAGGGCCCTCCCTCACTAGTTGAACCGAGGGATGTGCCCTCAATTTTTTAGGACATGAAAGAGCTAAGGGACGAAATCCCTTCCATCAATTTTGCCGAGCTTGAAGAAAAGGTGGGGATAAATTTCTCCGATAAGGCCCTGCTCCTGCAGGCCCTCGTCCACACCTCTTACTTGAACGAAAACCCCCATTTTCCCCTGGATGATAACGAACGCTTGGAGTTCCTGGGAGATGCGGTCTTGGATTTCGTGGTGGGCGATTACCTTTACCACCGTTTCCCTGAGATGAAAGAGGGGGAACTCACCTGGCTGAGGTCCTCCTTGGTGAAAGGCGAGACGCTAGCCCAGTTTGCCCGGAAGTTATCCCTGGGTGATTTCCTCCTGTTGGGGAAAGGGGAAGAGGAATCGGGGGGCAGGGAACGCACTTCTATTTTGGGGAGCGCCTTTGAGGCCTTGATCGGGGCAATCTACTTAGATAAAGACTTGGATGCGGTGCGGTCTTTCCTGGAGCCCCTAATAGAGCCGGAGCTTGATTTGCTCCTTCAGGAAGCTATTGGCATGGATCCCAAGA
The DNA here is from genome assembly GCA_042408195.1 of Anaerolineae bacterium. GTDB lineage: Bacteria > Chloroflexota > Anaerolineae > SpSt-600 > SpSt-600 > SpSt-600. The sequence goes on along the minus strand of JBHOQL010000024.1, from coordinate 12,412 downwards.
GCAGGCTCCAGGAGTTCACTCAGGAGTGGTTGGGGATAACGCCTGTTTACCGCACTCTTGACGAGAAAGGGCCTGAGCATGCCAGGACCTTCGTGGTAGGAGTGTTCCTGGGAGAAAAGCTCTGGGGCAAAGGGGAGGGACACAGCAAGCAGCAAGCCTCAATGGAAGCAGCTCAGGATGCTCTGGAAAACCTCCGCCGAGTATCCGAAAATGATCCCTCGTGGAGATTGCCGCGCCGCATAAGGCTTTCCCTCCTGGGGCTTCTCCCGCATCTGAAGGGGATCACCCGCTGGGCTCTGGCTGGAAGCATCGCTTTAGTCCTCCAAGGCATGCCTTTAACCCCTCACGATGTTAATATAGTCACGGACCGTAGGGGTGCTAAACTCCTGAATTTGCGGCTCAAGAAATTCGCTTCCTCTCCCCTCAGGTGGACAGAAAACGAGAGTTTTGCCTCGCTTTTGGCCCAATTTAAAATAGAAGGAACCAGGGTGGAAATCATGGGCGATATCACCATTAAGAGTGGGAAAGGGCTCTTTCGCTTCAATTTCTGGCCATACGTGCGGGAACTCCCCTTCGCGGGGCAGAAGGTTTACGTGGTTCCACAGGAATGGGAATTGCTGGTTAATCTTCTTATCGCCAAAAAAGAGAAAGCAGAAGCTATAGCGTGCCACCTCCGGAGCCAAGGTTACGATGAAGCTTTCCTCAGGAAACTCCTCCGCAGCCGTGCGCTGCCTACAGCCGTGAAGGAAGAGGTGCGGAAGCTCTTGAGTGAAGGTTTGACCAATGCGCCTCAAAAGCATTGAACTCTACGGGTTCAAATCTTTCGCCAGCAAAACCTTCATTGCCTTTGATGAAGGCATCACGGCTATAGTAGGGCCCAACGGTAGCGGCAAATCCAACCTGGCCGACGCTATCCGGTGGGTGCTGGGAGAGCAGAGTTTCCGGAGCCTGAGAGCACGTTCCACGGAGGACATGATATTTGCCGGAAGTCCCAAGCGCCCTCAAATGGGGGTAGCTCAGGTCTCCATCGTCCTTGACAACGCCGACGGCTTTTTCCCTCTGGAATTTTCCGAAATAACCATAACCCGCCGGGCCTACCGCTCCGGTGAGAACGAATACCTCCTCAACGGCCAAAAAGTGCGTCTCAGGGATATTGAGGAACTCCTGGCAAGAGCAGGATTCCACCACTTGCCCCACGTCTTCATCGGGCAGGGGCTTGTAGATGCCACGCTTTCCCTGAAGCCCCAAGAGAGAAAAGCGCTCCTGGAGGAGGTTGCCGGTATAGCCATATTTAAGGAAAAGCGAGAGGAAGCGATCCGCAAATTGGAGGAAGCAGAGGCGAACCTCACACGGCTCAGGGACGTTCTGGCCGAAATATCCCCGCGCCTCGAGAGATTGAGGGAGCAGAGCCAGAGGGCCAAGGAATACCTTGCTCTCTCTGAGGAGCTCAGCCATCTCCTCAAAATCTGGTATGGCTACAAACTTCATTTGCAGGCTGAAGCTATCAAGGAAGCCTCCCGGGAGGAGCAGAGAGTCCTCAAACTGTTGGAGGAAGCCCGCCTGAACCTGGAAAAGCACCAGAAGAACTTGGAAGAAATCCGGTTGAAGCGCCGGCGGCTCCAGGAGGAGCTATCCACCCTGCGCCGCAGGGCTCTCGACGAAGAGAGGGCTTTCCAGGAAGCCCAGCGTACCAGAGCAGTTCTTGAGGAAAGGATGAGGCACCTCAACCGCCAGAAGGAAGACCTTGAAGTAGAAATCGAGAAGCGGGAAAAGCGCTGCCGGGAAATCCGAGAAGAGCTGAAGGAACTCCAGGAAGCCCGTGCAAGGTGGGAAAGTTCCCCCCACCGCAGGGTGATCGAACTGAAGAAAAGGGAAGCAGAGATAAAAGAAAGGCTGAGCAGAACCCGCAGCAAGCTCTCTGAGCTTGAGGGAGAGATCGCTTCGGCTCAGAGGGAGAGAGGGAAGCTTTTGGAAGCCATAGCCTTGGTGAGGGAAGAGCTCGCTTCACTATCGCAGGAAAGAGAGGCAAAGCTCGGAGAAATCAAACAACAGGAAAGGGCTCTTTCTATAGAAATTAACAAAATGGAATCCGAACTTTCCGGCCTTCGGGCTGAATTGGGCCGCCTTCAGGGCAAAGAGGAAACCCTTTTCGCTCGCTTCAGAGTCCTGGAAAGTTCCCTGAAATCTATAAGTCCGGGGAATTTTCGTGGGCCGCTCATAGACCTGCTTCAGGTGCCCCACGGGCTGGAAAAGGCCTTGGAAGTGGCTCTATCCCCCTTTCAAGAAGGATGGATTACGGGCTCCATTGCGGAAATCTTGGAGGTTCTGAACTCTAATTTGGAAGGAAGAACGATTTCCTTCCTTTTCCTCCCGCCCCTCCAGGAGCTACCACCCCTTGAAACTCCCCGGACGGAAGGGGTAATAGGCCTGGCTTCAGAGCTGGTGAAGGCTCCGGATGAACTAATGCCTCTGGTCCGCACTCTCCTGGCCCGCACTCTTGTGGTCAGAGATATGGAAGCAGCTTTCCGTGCAGTTGAGGAACTATCAAGTGAAGAATTGCCTTACCAGATAGTGACCTTGAATGGGGAAAAGGTCCACAGCTTCGGAGCAGTGGAAAAGATAAAGGGGGAAAGAGCCGCCCTCTTAGCAGAGAAGGAATCCCTTGAAACGGAACTGCACCTGCTTCAGAGAAAAAGAGAGGAATTAAGGGCAAGAGTGGGAAAACTTGAGGCATCCCTGCAGGAGGCAAGGGAAAAATTGCGGGAGGTCTCGCGGGAGAGGGTCCGTCTTGAGGCTTCCTTTGGTGAGCGCATCGGTGAGCTGGAACTCCGCAGACACAAATTCCAAGGGGAATGCCAGTGGTATGAACACCACCTAAAAAGGCTTGAAAGGGAAAGGGCTTCTCTCCTCCAGGAGGAAAGAGAAGCCCGAGAGGAGCTGGAGCTGATCCAGAAACAAATGGAGGAACTGAAAGCCGAGCTGGACTTGACCTGGTCAGCGGAGGAGGAAATACCCGTATCTCCGCAGGTCTGGGAGGAAAAAAGGGCTTCCTTGGAGAAGGAATTGCGTAGGCTTGAAAGCGAACTTCAGTCTCTGAACCAAAAGGCCAGATCCGTCTACAGGGAACTGGAGGAAAGCACCCGCATTCTCCAGGAAAATCTCAAGATCACTGAAGGAAAAGCCCCTGCCCTGGACGAACTCGTCCGGAGGATAGAGGTCTTGGAGAAGGAATTGGAAGGGCTTGGTGAGGGGGAACAGGAAGCTATCAAGAAGAGAGAGGAGGCACAGAAATCATTGAACCACTACGAAGTCCTCCTCCAGCAGGTGAAGTTGGCCGTGGAGAAAGCCCGGGATGAGATGGCTACTCTGCGCCACCGCCTTCAGGAAGACCTGGGCTTTGTAGAAGCGGAAGACCCCCAGCGCCCATTGCCTCTCGGGGATTTGATCCGTATCCTTCCGCGCGTGACCTCTGTTCCTCCGGGGCTCGAGGAAGAGATCAAACGCCTTAAGGGTCGGATAAAACGCCTCGGTCCCGTTAATCTGGAAGCGCCCGAGGAATTCATGGCCTTGGAAGAGCGCCACCGTTTCCTCTCCTCCCAAATAGCCGATCTGGAAGGGACCGCTTCCCGCCTGAGAGGCATGATAAAGGAGCTGGACAAGGAGATGGGCAGGCGCTTTACGGAGATCTTCCAGGCGGTGAACGAGGCTTTTAGTTCCTACTTCCAGGAACTCTTCTCTGGGGGTAAGGCTCGCCTTATCCTGACGGATTACGGCAATTGGGAGGGGGCAGGTGTTGAAATAGAGGCTGCTCCTCCTGGCAAGAAGCTCAAAGAGCTGGCTATGCTCTCAGGAGGGGAGCGCGCTCTTACGGCGGTGGCTTTCCTTTTCGCCATCCTCAAAGTTAAGCCTGTACCTTTCTGCGTGCTGGACGAAGTGGATGCTATGCTGGACGAGGCCAACATCTGGCGCTTCTGCTCCGCCCTCAAGGATCTTTCCCGCCGCATGCAGTTCATCGTCATAACCCACAACAGGGCCACTATCGAGGTTTCCGATGTTATATGGGGGGTAACTATGAACGATGATGGCGTCTCCCAAGTTTTCTCGATGAGGCTTGAGGAGGCGGTGGCCGGCTTATGAAGAGGCACCTGGCCGTAACGGGAACTTACCTGGCTCTAACTCTGCTTATGCTCTGGCCCCTCCCCATCCTTTTTACTAAAGCTATCCCGGGCGATGGCTTTGATGGCTGGCAGAACTATTGGAACCTGTGGTGGGTCTCAAGAGCCCTTCTGGAAGAGCACACTTCTCCCTTTTACACCCGTTACCTCTACCATCCACAAGGGGTGAGCCTCCTCTTCCACACCCTCAACATACCCAACGGCCTGTTAGCAATGCCTTTCTTAGTCCTCTTCGGCCCTGTTGTTGCTTACAATTCTATCGTACTCGTTTCCTCTGTCCTTTCCGGATATGGGGCATTCTTGCTGGCCCTGAAGGTTACGAAGTCCCGCCAGGCAGCTTTCATTGCGGGCATCGTGTATGCTTTCTCTCCTTTCCGTTTCGCTCACCTCTTGGGCCATATGCAAGTCTTTTCCACTGAATGGATTCCTTTCTTCATCCTCGCCCTATTCCGAGCCGTGCGCGGAGGGCCTCTTCTGCTTCCTATCCTTTTTCTGAGCTTATCCTCGCTCTGCGACTGGTATCAGGCCTTGTACCTGGCCTTATTCACTGCCCTCTACCTGGCATGGCTCGCCTGGAAGAAGCACATGAACTTAAGAATGGCCTTTAAGATTGGGGCAATCTGGGGGTTCTGGGGTATCGCCTTATCCCCTCTCCTGGTTCCTATGCTCTTGGAAATGCTCCGTTACCGGTTCATGTTTACCCCACCCGAGCATGCCCTCCTCCTTTCGGCTGACCTCCTGGCTTTCATCACGCCCTCGGAGTTCCACCCCTTGTGGGGGAAATGGGCGAGTAAAGTGGCAAGTAACTTCACGGCATCCCTTTCGGAAAGGACGGTGTTCTTGGGCTATGTCCCCTTGGCTCTTGCCCTTGTGGCCTGGAAGAGGAGGGAAAGGGGCGTTTACCTCTGGCTGATCACTGGCCTTTTCTTCCTGCTTATGGCTTTAGGTCCTTATTTACACGTGGCAGGCAAAATCCTACCCCTCCCTCTGCCCTATGCTTTTCTCCGCTCTATTCCCCTGGTTGCCATGGCTCGCTCCGTGAGCCGTTTCTCTCTGATGGGGACTCTGAGCCTGGGGGTAATGGCGGCTATGGGGACAAAGCAACTCGCTCGCCGCTTTTACCCAGCCTTAGCCTTCCTCATCCTTCTGGAATACTGGCCTGCTCCTTATCCCTTTACCCCCCCTCACATCCACGAATTTTACTGGAGGCTAGCCCAGGAGCCAGGAGACTTCGCCGTCCTCAACCTTCCGATGAACTGGGACAGGCCTCAGTACCTACTTTACCAGACTATTCACCAGAAGCGTCTTGTTTCCGGTTACATAAGCCGCGAAGACCCCCGCACTTTGGTGAAAAGAGTGCCGGTCCTGCAGCATTTACGCCAATTGAAGGAGGACATAATCAAGGTAGATCTGGCCCAGGTTGCCCCTTCCGTCATGGCCTATCTCGGAGTGAAATATGCGATTCTGGAGTTCTACCAGATGCCTGGCGGTGAGGAAAGGGAGAAAACCTTGGCCTTTGCCTATGAAGCGTTCGGAAGCAGCGAGATTGTCCATCGGGACGAAGGGCTGACCGCATACCGCCTCCTACCCCCCGAGCGACCAGTTCCTTTCCTTTTCCTCGGAGAAGGATGGGGAGAGCTGAACGATTCCCACCGTGCCCTCGGGAAGAGAAGCACTCTCTTTCTCCATGCCCCAGAACCACTTGCTGTTTCTCTTCTGATCGAAGTGAGCTCTACTTGCGGTGGCAGGCTCAAGGTTAGGGCGGGGCCATCTTTTTACGCCTTTGAGATTCCACCCCAAGAACGCACAACCTTGTCCTTTTCTGTGAAGGCCGAAACTGGCGATAACTTGATAGAGCTCGAGTGGGAGCCAGCTTCAAGGGGTGAAAAGCTTTTAGTTTGGTCCCTCAGGCTGGCGGAGAACCCATGAATGAGCCCTGACAGAACTTCTTAATGAAGCTGAGCCGTCAAATTTCTGAAAAGGGCTTGCGCTGGTGGCAATTGTGTGTTATGCTTTGAATGTAAATATTTTCAGAGGCAGAACCTTATGGTCAAGCTGGTCCTGAGTTGGGATATAAAGCCCGGCAGAGAGGGAGAGTACTTTGACTTCGTCATGCGGGAGTTCGCCCCAGCCCTCATGAAGATGGGCGTCCAGATCGTAGAGGCTTGGTACACCATTTTCGGGAACGGCCCGCAGATAATAACGGGGGGGCTGGTGGAAGACTTAGAGACCGCCAGGAAGCTTCTGGAAAGCCGGGAATACAAAGAGCTAAAGGAACGCCTCTCTGAGTTCGTGACCAACTTCCAGCAGAAAATTGTCCCCGCTACAGGGCGTTTCTACGTTTAGACAGTTGAAATTTTGCCCGGATGCCCCTCTTTCCCTTCTACCACGAATTTTTTACCCATGAATTGCTCCACAACCCATACCCCCGTGAGAAGATGCCCTGTTACGCAGGAGGTGGTGAAAGAAGTTGCACCCTGCGCTAAGGCTGCTGGGAGCACGAGCTGATCGGCGAGGTGGCGGTCAAGGGCGGCTCCACTTTTGATGTAATTCAAGAATTCTTGAACTGCTTCCTCGGCTACTTTTTCTGCCGATTTGTCTCTTTCCCCCAAAGAAGTGAAACCCGCCAGGACGTTTTCAAATTCAGCTATCAGGAAGAGGCAAGAGCCCCTGCCGGGGGATGGAGCTTTTACCACCTCAATAGTGGCCTGAAACCCGTAGCGACGCAGAAGCTCTAAGGCGCGTTCCTTCTGCCTCTGGCCCACGTGGTCCGGAAGGTTGGAGTAGGCCGATAACCCCCTTAAGCTCTTGAGCTTTCCCCTTTCGTTCAGAGTTATGCCCTTTATTTGCCCCCCACCGTAAATCTTAACCTCTATCTCCCCCCCTCCAACCGGATACCACCCCCACTGCTTAATCTGAGCATCGGCCCGGATGTTCATGCGGGCCAGAGTCGGGAACAGGACTTCTTTAACGTAGTGAAAAGGTGGGCTCCAGGAGACGTGAGTTCCCCCCTTAAGGGTAAGGTGTGAGGTTCCTTGAGCGAGGGCCAGAGGCACGAGCAAAGTCTGCAGGACCAAAGTTGTAGCTCCAGCACTCCCGCCTTTTCTCGCTTCGGTGACGTCAAAAGAGTAAGAGCCAGGTTCGGGCGGGCGACGGGGCCGGAATATTAGCTCCTTTGACCCCAGCTCTGCCCCTTTGAGTTCGGCCTGGCATATCCGGGCGATGGCCATGACCCCAGTTAGATGCTGAGCTTGAAGGCCCGGGTTAGGCCGGCCCGCCCTTATGTTCTCCACTTTCACAGGTTCCCCGAGAATGGCGGATAGGGCCAGTGCCATCCTCAGGACTTGCCCCCCACCTTCCCCGTAAGAGCCATCTATCACTACCATGCTTCCCCTCCGTTTCTGCGTTTCCCTGTTATCTTAATGACCCTCGCACTGCCGCGCAAATTTTCTGTGGTTGGCCACTTCTTTGGACTTTCCAATCCCTTTATGGTAAAATTCCGGGCCAGCAAGCGGAGGTAGAAAATGGAATTCGTCTGGCCACAATACGAAGGAGGCTCCATTGTAAATTTGCCTTCCACTATGGCGGCTATCCTTGGGGCAAATCTGGAAGCGGCACCTCCTCTTGAGCCTTCTCTCTGGAAGGATTTAGCCCAGGGCACTGAAAGGATAGTAGCCATAATGATAGATGCTCTCGGATACTTGGCCCTGCAGAGGCTTATGGATAAGGACCCTGATTTCCCCTTAACCAGGCTCGCTCGAAGGGGGACCTTTAACTCCATAACATCGGTGTTCCCCTCCGCGACTGTAACAGCCCTGGCTAGCTTCTGGACCGCTCGCCCCCCCATCGAACACGGCCTTACCGGTTACGTCCTTTATTTCAAAGAATTCGGTGTAGTGGCCAATACTCTGACCCTTGAGCCCACGCGCGGAAAAGGGGGTGAATCCCTGGAGAAATGGGGACTCGAACCCGAGAAACTCATCCCTGCCCCCTCTTTTCCCCAACTCCTCAAACCCTTCGGAGTGAACGTAGTAGTCCTCATCCATCAGGAATACGTCATGAGCCCGTTCTCTCGGGCTCTCCATAGGGAGGTTGCCGAGGCCAAGGGCTTTATAACCACCTCGGAAATGTGGATAATTCTGCGCCATCTGCTTAGAGAGCACGAGGGTGAGAAGGTGATAATAAGCGTATACTGGGGCTTTTTGGATGCCCTCGCACACCTTTACGGCCCCGATGATGAACCGTGGGAAACGGAAATCCAGAACTTTGCCTTATCCATGGAGCGGGACTTCTTGGGGCGCCTCGAGCCTCAGGATAGGAAAGGCACCCTCTTGATAATTTTCTCTGACCACGGCCAGGTTCAGGCTAATCCTGCTAGAGCTATCCTGGCCCTTAAGCACCCAGAGCTTTGGGAGCTTCTCGCCCTTCCTCCAACAGGGGAATCGAGGGCCTCCTATTTATATGTGCGGGATGGCAAGCGAGAACAGGTCCGCGCTTATTTGGAAGAGAAAATCGGGTCCTTCACTGTGATAGATTCCCACGAAGCTGTGGAAAGAGGTCTTTTCGGAAAAGGGATACCAACCCCTGAATTCTCCTCCCGCATCGGCGACCTAATCGCCATCGCCAGAGGAGAAGAACACCTCGTTTGGGGGTACAGAGAGCCCAAACTCAAGGGTCGCCACGGAGGACTTTCCCCTCAGGAAATGCTTGCTCCGCTGCTGATGATAAGGCTCGATGGGTGAGAGGACCATCGCTGAACTTGAAGCCCTGCTTTTCAAACTTGATGGGAAGGGCTATAAAGCTTACAAGGGGATAGAAGGGGTTTACCGTGCCCCTGGTTTCACCCTCTTTGTTGACCACGTCCAAGGCGATCCCTTTGCCCCTCCGAGCAGGGTCAGGGTCAGGGTTGCGCAGCGGGAGGCTGGTTTCCCCCTCGACACTTTTTCCACCCGGAGCAGGCGCGTTGCTCTGGCCGATTTCCTCACCCGCCAATTTGCCACCGCTGCCGATAGGCTTGAAAGGCGAATGGGAACGGGCCACAGCGGCCTCATAGGGATAGATAGGCCGGGACAGGAAATCTTGGAGCGCACCTCGGTGGTGATAACCGAGGAATATTTGGAAGTGCGGTTCGTGGTGGGACTTCCGGCCAGGGGAAGGCGCATCCTCGGACAAGAGGCTGCTGAGCTTCTCTGTCGCAGAGTCCCCCAAGTGGTGAAAGAAAGCCTCTTCTACCCTCGGCTGGATCGCGAGAGGCTTTACCTGCACATCCTTACTGCAGAAGATGCCGACTGGTTGAGAGAACAGCTTCCCAGAAGGGGGCTTGTAGCCTTTGTGGCCGACGGCAGCGTACTTCCCAGGCGCTCGGGCGTTGACGACCGCCCTCTCCCTCCCGAAAGAGCCATTCCCTTCCGTTCTCCCGAGTCCCTCAGAGTGGAATTTCACCTCCCAAACCGCGGGCTCGTAAAGGGAATGGGCATCCCCGAGGGAGTTACCCTCATAGTCGGCGGAGGTTACCACGGCAAATCCACCCTCCTCAATGCCATCCAGTTCGGGGTTTACAACCACATCCCTGGCGATGGCAGGGAGTTTGTGGTCACGATACCATCGGCCGTAAAGATAAGGGCCGAGGATGGCCGCAGGATTGAAAAAGTGGATATTTCTCCTTTCATTTCAAACCTCCCCTTTGGTCAGGATACAACCCGCTTCTGCACTGAAAATGCCTCTGGGTCTACTTCCCAAGCTGCTAACATAATAGAAGCTTTAGAGGCTGGGGCCAAACTCCTACTCCTGGACGAAGACACCAGCGCCACAAATTTCATGATAAGGGACTACAGGATGCAGGAACTCATTGCCAAAGCCAAAGAACCCATAACACCGTTCATCGACAAAGTCCGGCAACTTTACACCGATTACGGAGTATCCACCATATTGGTGATGGGGGGAAGTGGAGACTACTTTGACGTGGCCGATACAGTTATCGCCATGATAGATTATGTGCCCCACGATGTTACCGCCGAAGCCCACGCTATAGCCGAAAAATACAAAACCAAGCGCAAGAAAGAGGGAGGCGAAAGATTTGGAGAGATAAAGCCTCGGGTGCCTCTGGCTTGGAGTCTGGATCCCAGCAAAGGGAAATATGAAGTGAAGATAACGGCCAAAGGAACCAGAGCTATCGTCTTTGGTCGTCATGAGATAGATCTATCGGCAGTGGAACAATTGGTTCACCCTGGACAGCTTCACGCCATAGGTCAGGCTTTGTACTATGCCCGGGAGCGATACATGGATGGTCGCCGTACTGTGGCGGAGATTCTGGACCTGGTGATGAGGGATATAGAAAGGGAAGGACTGGATGTTCTGGACCACCGCCTTATGGGCCACTATGTTATCTTTCGTCCTCAGGAACTTGCCGCAGCTCTGAACCGCCTCCGGACATTAAAAGTGAAATAAGTTAAAGAACTGTGGGAAGCGAAAGTAAACGGGGCTTAAATCTATGCCGTGAGTAAGCCTCCGTCTCCTGCACCCTAACAGCAGCAAACTCCGAGTCAGAGCGGAAAAACCGGGGTAATCCAGAGCATTCCACTTATGAGCGTGGAAGCTCTCGGGAAAGAGGGGAGTTTCCTACAGCTCGCCAGTAAGTAGGGTTAACTTAGGGCGGACCCAAGACCTAAGAGAAGAGTAAGACCTGGGGAATGGAAGAGAACGAGCTCCTGCCACTGCCTGCAAGTGAGCTCTTCCCAGCCACCGCAGGCCCAAGGGTCGTGGGAGCGGCTAAGGGGCTTCGTACTCAAGCCGAGCCTTTATAAACTATCCACGCACGGGCTCCTGAACAGGAACCACCCTGCGGGTCAAAAGGGGCCGAGGAATTGGAAACATTTTGACAAAAACCTCCAGAATGATTAAACTTTCGCTAAAGATCTACCGGGGAGGAGAAGGAGTGCAGTACAGGGCCCCGAGGGGTACTCAAGACATTCTACCGCAGGAGCAACCTTACTGGATCCACGTCAAAAACACCGCCGTAAGGCTGCTCCACCTTTACGGCTACCAACCTATAGACGTCCCCATCTTTGAGGATACAAGGCTCTTCGTAAGGAGTGTGGGGGAGACCACCGACATCGTAGAGAAAGAAATGTATACCTTCCTGGACAAGGGAGGAGATTCCCTTACGTTGCGGCCAGAATTTACGGCGGGAGTAGTTAGGGCCTACATAGAGCACGGGATGCACCTCTGGCCTCAGCCCGTCCGCCTTTATTCAATAGGTCCTGCTTTTAGGTACGAGAGGCCCCAGGCCGGACGGTTCCGCCAGTTCCACCAGATCAATGTAGAAGCCTTGGGAGAGGCCGATCCTGCTTTGGACTTTGAAATTATGAGCTTGGCCTGGCAGTTGTTTGAAGAACTTGGTTTCAGAGGTCTCTCTTTCCAGCTCAATAGTACTGGTTGCCCCAAGTGCCGTCCTGCTTACGTGGCTGCCCTTAAGGACTACTACGGTGGTAAAACAGCCTTCATATGCGAGGACTGTCGCAGGCGCTTTGAGCGGAACCCTTTGAGGCTGCTAGATTGCAAGGACGAGCAGTGTCAGCCTTTCATCCTGGAAGCTCCTAAAATACAGGACTATCTGTGCGACGAATGCGCTTCCCACTTCCGAACCCTGTTGGACTACCTCGATATGGAAGGCTATCCGTACAATTTGAACCACCGCTTGGTCCGAGGGCTGGACTACTACACCAAAACGGTCTTTGAAACCTGGGCCGAAGGCATAGGAGCTCAGAACGCTGTCTGCGGAGGGGGCCGGTACGATGGCCTCGCTCAGGAGCTGGGCGGTCCTCCAACGCCCGGCGTAGGCTTCGCTGCAGGGATAGAGCGAATTGTAATGATAATGAAGCACCAGGGGATAAAAGTTGAACCTATCGAAGGTCCCAGGGTTTTCATAGCCTTTGCCAGTGAAAACTTCAAAAAAGAGGCTGTAAAGATTACCTCACGGCTCAGACGCTCCGGGATTCCTGCCACTCATGCTCTGGGCGATCGCTCCCTGAAAGCACAGCTGAGGAGAGCCGATAGGGCCGGAGTCCTTTACACCGTCATAATTGGGGAGGAAGAGTTCGCCCGTGGGAATGTCACCGTGCGGAGCATGAGCGACGGCACTCAGAGGGAGGTGGGGATTGATGAATTGAACCGCTGGCTTAGAGAAGCCCTTTCGTGCTCTCAGTCCAACTGAAAGCCTCGCCCGCTCTTTCCTTATT
>JBHOQL010000008.1:0-7144 GCA_042408195.1 Anaerolineae bacterium | reverse complement strand
GAAACAAACCGCCAATTCTTAAAAAACTGGACCACAGGGAGAGCAAACGTGAGAGACGTGAGAGAAATAGAAAAAGCTGCAGAAATAATTCTTTCATCTAAATACGTTGTAGCCCTCACAGGAGCGGGAATAAGCACACCTTCGGGCATACCGGACTTCAGGAGCCCGGGCACGGGCTTGTGGGAAAAAGTGGACCCCATGGCCGTGGCTTCCCTCGCTGCCTTCAGGCTCAACCCTAAAGCCTTCTTCGATTGGTTCCGCCCCTTGGGGAAAACCCTTCTGGAAAGTAGGCCCAACCCAGCCCACATAGCCCTGGCCAAGCTTGAAGAAGCTGGCCTCCTCAAAACTGTAATCACCCAGAATATAGACGGACTGCATCAGAAAGCAGGCTCTAAAAGAGTTCTGGAAGTTCACGGACACCTAAGGGAAGCGGAGTGTATAAAGTGCCGCCGCTCCTACCCAACCGAAAGCTTCATAGAAAGATACTTGGAGTTCGGGGAAATACCAAAGTGCCAATGTGGTGGTGTCCTCAAACCCAAAGTTGTGCTCTTCGGTGAACCACTGCCCAGATGGGTTTTCATGGAAGCTGTAGGAGAGGCTCAGCGGTGCGATGCTATGATAATTGCTGGTTCGTCCCTGGAGGTTTACCCTGCCGCTGAATTGCCGGCCTTGGCCTACCAGAACGGAGCTAAACTCATTGTGGTGAACCTCCAGAGCACTTACGCCGACTCCATAGCCGAAGTGGTCATAAAGGATGATGTGGCTGTGGCATTGCCAGCTATAGCCAAGAGGTGTCTCGGAAAGGAGATATTTACCGATGAGGGAAATTAAAGGCGCCGAAATCTTGGTAAAATGCTTGCTCCAGGAAGGGGTCCGTTATGTCTTCGGCATCCCAGGCGACCAGCTCAACCCTTTCACCGATGCTATTTATAGACTCGGAAAAGAAGCGGGCCTCCAGTTCGTAACCACCCGCCATGAACAAGCCGCTGCTCACATGGCCGACGCCTGGGCCAGAGTGACGGGCGAGGTAGGAGTGTGCACAGGAACCGTTGGACCCGGTGCCGCCAACCTCGTTCCGGGAGTTTACGCCGCTTTCGCCGACTCTATCCCCATTTTGGTTATAACCGCTCAAAACCAGACCTGGAGGATTTATCCTGAGCACGGCTCAATGCAGAGCCTGGACCAGCTCAACCTCTTCCGCCCCATCACCAAGTGGAATGCAGTGGTCTACCACTGGCGCAGGATACCGCAATTGGTCCAGTGGGCCTTTCGCATTGCCCTTTCCGGAAGGCCTGGCCCTGTACACTTAGATTTCCCTTCCGACGTGCTCACGGCTAAGGGGTCAGAGGAAGAGGTTCAGATACTTCCTCCTTCCTCCTACCGCGCCGAAACGCCTCCGATTGGTGATCCGGAACTGGTACGGGAAGCTGCTCGGTGGCTCGCTGAGGCTCAATCGCCCCTGATCCATGCTGGAGGAGGAGTTTTGCGCTCCGGAGCATGGAACGAACTCCGGGAGCTGGCCGAATACCTGGGAGCAGCTGTCACCACAAGCCCTAGTGCCAGGGGAGCAGTCCCTGAGGACCATCCCCTCTGCATCTTGGCCGCTTCCTTTGGGGCAATGGCTGCTCAGGCTTCTGCCGATGTGGTACTCCTGGTAGGTGGGAGGCTCGGGGATATAGACTTCTGGGGGCGACCACCGGCCTGGGGAGAAATTGGGGAACAGAAGTGGATCCAGATCGACATTGATCCTGAGAACATCGCTCTGAACCGGCCCGTGGATCTGGCCATTGTGGGAGATGCCCGTACTACCCTTCGGGCTATCCTTGAGGAAGTGAAAAAGCTTACGGGGCCTCGTCCCCCTGCCCCGTTTGTAGCTGGAGCTAAAGAAGCCGAAAGGGCCTGGCTTGCCCAATTTGAGGAATTGGCTTCAAAGGAAGAAGCGCCTATCCATCCCCTCCGTCTGGTCAAAGAAGTGCGCCTCTTCTTCCCAAGGGAAGCAATTACTGTGGTGGATGGAGGCAACACGGCCGTTTGGAGCCACTACTTGAACCGGGTTTACGAACCCCGTTCCTTCCTCTGGGCCGCTGACTCTGGCCATCTGGGGGCTGGTCTGCCCTATGCCATAGCAGCCAAACTCGCCCGACCCGAAAGGCCTGTCTACCTCCTCAGCGGCGATGGGGCTTTTGGCTTCAACATCCAGGAACTGGAGACCGCACGTCGCCTGGGTACCCCCATTGTAGCCATCGTCTTCAACGATGGAGCATGGGGGATGATAAAAGGCGGCCAACTCAAGAGATACGATAGCCGCTTTATCGGGGTGGACTTCACCGACATCCGCTACGATAAAGTAGCCGAAGCGATGGGCTGTTACGGTGAGAGGGTAGAGGATCCTGACCAGATCCGCCCAGCTCTGGAAAGGGCCCAGAAGAGTGGCCTTCCAGCAGTCATTGACGTCGTAATAGACAGAGAAGCTCACCTCACCCCACCCGACTTGGAAGTCCTGGACGCTCTCTGGATGGAAGGATGCTACTAAACTTGGAGTAGCCAAACCCTTTAATGCCCTCGATCCTAAAAGATCGGCCAACTTCAAGTTCGTCTCACCCATCGCCATAGCTCTGTTGCTGTCAGCTTTATAGCAGGATAGGTCTTCCAGCCCCCTAACAGGTGGGTAAGGTAAGAATTGCTTCTTTCAGTTTTTACCCGTCCCTGAGGGCTCCATATTCATCATTGCCCGCAGATCCTAACTCACTAGCTGGGGCAGGGGTTTACCTTCCCGTCCTGGCCATAGAAGCCACCTCTTGCCCAAACTTTTGCTCACTTGGAAAGCTGCCGCATGCCCTGCCAATTTCTGACCTTTCGGGGTTGCCAGCTTTGTAGTATAATTACGACAAACCACGTAAAGGGAGGAACCATGAAAATCGTAGTCCTCGGCGGATGTGGTGATATGGGCAGCCACGTGGTTCAGGACCTCCTCCAAACCTCCGACGCCGAAGTAGTCATCGCTGATTACCGGATTAAAGTAGCCGAAGAAATGGCTTCAAAGTTGGGCGAAAGAGCCAAAGCGGCCTTTGTGGATGCCACTGACCCGGTTTCGCTCAAAAAGGTCCTCGAAGGAGCCAACGCAGCTGTGGGATGCATTGGACCCTTCTACAAGTTCGCTCTGCCCATGGCAAAGGCCGCCTTGGAAGCAGGTGTCAATTACGTAGATATTTGTGACGACTACAGTCCCGTCGAAGAAATCCTGGCCTTGGATGAGGCCGCGCGTCAGAAAGGGATAACCATAATCACAGGTTTAGGTTGGACCCCGGGCATAACCAATGTCTTGGCCCGCTATGCGGCCCAGCAACTGGATGAAGTAGAAGAGATCAACATAGCTTGGGCCGGGAGCGCTTCTGATTCAAAAGGCCTAGCGGTAATAATGCACGTGTTCTACGCCTCCACCGGGGAAATACCCACCTGGCTTGATGGACGCCTTTTCCGAGTGAAAGCCTCCACAGGGCATGAAACGGTCGAATTTCCACCCCCATTAGGCAGAGTCAGGGTCTTCCACTGCGGTCACCCCGAACCAATAACCATCCCTCGCTACATAAAAGCTAAAACAGTGACCCTGAAGGGAGCCCTCGTCCCGGATTGGAACAACAAAGTCCTGGATATTTTCGCTGCCCTTGGACTGATAAACACTCCCGCCAGGATGGAAAGGATGGCCCGTTTTATACACTCCATCGAAGGTTTATTCCGGGTTGGAGGAGTAGCCTGTTCCGGTGCCAGAGTTGATGTGAAGGGGCGCAAATTTGGTCAAACCAAAACGATAAGCTATGCTGTGGCCGACCGAATGGGGCGCCTCACGGGGATACCGGCTTCCATAGGGGCTCAGTGGCTCGCCCGCGGCCTTATCCAGCAGAGAGGCGCCTTCGCTCCCGAAGGCTGTATAGAGCCGGAGCCCTTCTTGGAAGAACTGGCGAAAAGGGGCATAAAGGTGGTGGAAATGTAAAAGCAGATGCTAGAGAAAGTCCGCCTATTTGCCACCCAGCATAGTCTCTTTGCACGCGGAGAGAAGATAATAGTGGGGGTATCAGGTGGACCTGATTCCCTTTGCTTATTGCATGTCCTCAACCGCCTTAAGGGGGAGTGGGATCTCAAGCTTCACGCGGCTCACTTGAACCACATGATAAGGGGTGCCGCTGCCGATGAGGATGCCGCTTTTGTGGAGAGGACGTGCAGGGAATGGAGTATACCATGCACGATCGAGGCCAGGGATGTACCAGCTTTGGCAAGGGAAGAGGGGATGAGCCTCGAGGAGGCTGCCCGCTATGCCCGCTACAAGTTCTTGGCCGAAGTGGCTACAAAAGAAGGTGCCAGGACCATAGCTGTAGGCCACAATGCTGATGACCAAGTGGAAACTGTAGTGATGCATTGGGTGAGGGGCTCAGGATTGGCAGGCCTCAGGGGCATGCTACCCCGTACCCGATTAATAATAGGAGGAGAAGAACACGACCTCTGGCTCATTCGCCCCCTCCTGGAGATCACCAGGGCCGAAGTTGAAGCTTACTGCCGCGAGCACGGGCTTAAACCTCGCTTTGATCTTTCCAACCTTGACACTACTTACTTCCGCAACCGCCTCCGCCACGAGCTCATCCCATATTTGGAAACCTTTAACCCTCGCTTCCGAGAACTAGTGAGGCGTTCCGCCCAGCTCTTCGCTGATGATTACGATTTCCTCCGCCGTCAGGTAGAAGCTTGCTGGCAGGAAGTGGTGGAAAAAGAGGATAAAGAAGGGATAATTTTCTCCTCGCCCCGTTGGAGGAGCCTCCATCCCGCCATGCAGAGAGGAACCCTCAGAGAAGCTGTGAGGCGGATGCGCCGCGGGTTGAGAGATATTGGTTGGCTTCACATAGAGGAAGCTCGCAAGGCAATTCTAGAAGGCAGAGCTGGGGTAAAAGTGACCCTTCCACAGAGGCTGGTTCTTGTCACTGGTTACGGGATTTTCTTCATCGGAGAAGAAGGGTTTGTGCCCCAAGAGGACTTGCCTTTGCTTGAAGGGGAGGGTGAACTTCCCATCAAAGTCCCTGGGGAAACTCTCATTTCCCAGTTGGGCTGGAAAGTGGTTGCTTCTGTAGTCCCTCTCTCTGAACTCCCCCCCAATTGGGAGCGCAACCCGGACCCGTGGCGCGCCTTTTTAGACTGGGCGAAAATTTCCGGCCCCCTTAGGCTGAGACCCCGGCGTCCCGGGGATCGCTTCCGGCCCATTGGCCTTGGAGGTGGAAGCAAAAGCCTCCACGAATTCATGATTGACGAAAAAATACCCCAGTATCTGCGGAACAGATGGCCTCTTTTGGTGGACAACGACAAAATCCTGTGGGTAGTGGGCCACCACATATCTGAAGAGGCAGCCATCACCGCGGACACGAAAGAAACCCTTATAGTACAGTTCCTCAAAGGAAACCCCTGTTGAGGGCGGAAGGACTTGGCTCAACTTCCGATTCCCATTTTGAACCGTACAAAGGGGGTTAAATTAACCGAAAGAGCCAAGTTATGCCGAAATATTTGGGAAAAAGGCCTTGGCTTCATGTTCCGCCGCAACCTTCAGCCCGACGAAGTCCTCCTCTTCGTAAACGAGCGGGAGAGTCGGCTCGGCTCCGGAATCCATATGTTTTTCGTCTTCACACCATTGGCAGTAATCTGGCTCGATCGGAATAAGAGGGTTGTGGACAAGGTCCTGGCCCACCCCTTCCACCCATGGTATTTTCCTTCCCATCCTGCCAAATATTATCTGGAGGGTCACGTCTCCCTTCTGGACAGGGTAGAGGTGGGAGATGAACTGGATTTTGAAATTCTTTAGCCTTCTAATTGTAGCGGCTACGGGTTTCGCTCCAAGCTCTTTGTTTTCGGTTGAAGTTATTCCAGCCTCCCTTGTGCCCGGTGAGGCAGCAGTAGTGCTTGTAAAAGGCTACCTTTCTGGTCCTCCCGAAGGGGAAATGGCAGGCCAGAAACTCAGGTTTGTCCGGGATGGAGAAAACTGGGTAGCCTTCGTGGGGATACACGCATTGACCAAGCCAGGGGAATATACTGTGCGGGTATGCTTGCCATCGGGCCCATGCCAGATCAACAAGGTGATCGTGGTCAAGAAAGCTTACTCTGTGGAGAGAATACGCTTTCCGGCGGAGAAAATAGCCCTGATAACCCCGAAGGTTGTAGAGGAAGAGAAGAAGATTGTCTCCGAAGCCTACTCAACCTTTTCCAGCAAACCCATGTGGTTCTTTCCCTTTTCCCCGCCCCTTGCAGGGGAAATGCAAGTGACTTCCCCTTTCGGACTCCTCAGAGCTTACGGCTCCGCTCCCCCATCCAGTTTCCACGACGGGGTTGACTTCAGAGCGCAGGAGGGGACACCCGTTTATGCTCCAGCCCCGGGGAAGGTCGTTCTTGCCAGGGAGCTCATTTTGAGGGGCAAGATGGTTATCCTGGATCACGGTGCTGGGGTAATGAGCGGCTTCCTGCACCTTTCCGAACTAACCGTTAAAGAAGGTCAGGAAGTGAAACGGGGTGAGATGGTTGGCAGAGTTGGGAACACGGGTCTCTCCACTGCCCCTCACCTTCACTGGGAAGTAAGGGTGAACGGTATAGCTGTAAATCCTCTGACTTGGCTCGAAAAGAGCTTCCGCCCAACAAGGCCCTTGCCCTTTTTGAAAAGGTTAAGCAGGGCGTGGGCGACTTTTTAGGCTCCTCTCTTATCTGCGTCTCCCTTCGGGGCAGGGCTCGGTTATCGTGATTAGGGTGTGGGAGCCCTTTCTCTGAACGTCCTTCCCTTTATCTTGCCTGCTCTTGCTGGTTTTGGCCCTACAGCAGGACGAGTTTTACAAGCCAGCCCGTCATACAACTTGCGAGCTTAAAGTTCGCTCCGGCCAATAGTTCCGCTTATCGGCAAGTCATGGGTGGTGGCAGTTCGCTTCCAGTTCGGGGCTTTCCGAGAGCCATCCCTTGCTCCTCCGGGTGCGGGGCTCCACACCTGGCACCTTGGTTTTCCTGCTCTCGTGGGCTTCGTTGTCGCCACCGTTTGGGTTTCCGCTTGTAGGAAGGTGGCTGAAGTTGGCATCTTGCCCCTCTTGATGTTTCTGAAGGCATGTCCTCTTGGCCCCTCCCGGGGCTT
>JBHOQL010000006.1:0-37608 GCA_042408195.1 Anaerolineae bacterium | reverse complement strand
CATTGCCAAGGCTGCCCTGACCTTCGAAGATGCGTTTCCAGGCGCACTCCAAAAGGCAGTTGATCTTTTTACTTTACCCTACGAATGTAAAACTTAAAGACGCCTTCGCCCTTCTCCATGCCCACAAGTTCGTTTCCGGTGCTCTTGCACCAGGCCTGAATATCAGCGACAGAGCCCGGGTCAGTAGCTAGGACTTCCAGGATGCCACCCACGGAGACGTTCTTTATCTCTTGGCTGGTCTTGACCACCGGCATGGGGCACTTGAGCCCGCGCGCATCCAGGGTCCTTTCAGGAGTGAACTCAGCCATTTGCACCTCCTTGAGCTTTAGATAAACAGTGTTATATGCGACTTGCTCGCTTCGGCAATGAAAGTAGCCGCCCCGACAACATCAGCCACTTCGTCAATTAGGTCTTCCCGGCGGATGCCCATGACCTCCATGCTCATTTGGCAGGCCAGGAGTTTAACACCCATATCAACGGCCATCTTCCTCAGCTCGGGCAGGGGCGTGACGTTGTGTTGCTTCATCATTTTCTTGAACATCCAACGGCCGAGCCCGCCCATGTTCAGCTTGCTGGGGCCAATGCCGTTGATATCCTTGAGGAACAAGCTCAGCATGCGCTGAAAGAAAGTTTTGCCAGTAGGAACTTTCTTCTTAATGGCTTGTAGGCCCCAGAAGGTAAAGAACATAGTGGTGTCAATACCGCTGGCGGCGGCAGTGGTGGCAATGATGAAAGCGGCCATTACTTTGTCCATGTCACCACTGAAAACAACTATTGAGGCTTTCTTTGATTCGTGCTCGTGCTGGGTCATTTTAGCTCCTCCGATATTAAAATATGCTTGTATTCAGATAGCTCAATAATACCACGACTCCGCAAAGATTGCAAGGGTGAATCGTCACATCCTGAAGCTAACCTTCGAGCACTTCCCGTACCCGTTCGGCAAACTCTGCACTGAGAGCATCATCAGTAATGAGTTGGATATCTTCTGGACGGGACACGCCGAGCCCCAGCTCAACAGCCCGGGCGATCTGCTCCTGCGCGAACACTGGTCCCTTTTCCACCTCCGGAGTAGTGCCGAAGAGCCTCAAGATCGCCACCCCTACTGCATCCACTGCCACCCGGTCTGCACCCGCCAGGATCACTCCTGCCTGCACTCTCTTTCCCCTTTCAGGTCCACCCGAAACGAAGGCTTCCACCCCATCCATCACAATTAGGGTGGGCTTGTAGGCAACGTTGATTTCGGCGATCATTTTCCGCTGCTGGGGTGAGCTGTGCAGCTCAGCCATGTAATTGTACCCGTCGGGCCCGTACTTTGCCACCATGCCTACAGAATTCTTCAGAGACAAGGTGAAATGACCCCCGAAACGGTGGGTTTTTAGGCAGCAGGTTTGAACTATAGCATCAGATTCCATAATGGGGCGAGCGAAAAGAAATCCCCGCAGCCAATGGCTTCCAAGTGGCCTGATGGGAACCCAGTCCTCAGGACCAAGTTCGTCCAGAACTAATATTTCAAATCCGAGTTCAGCGGCGAGGGCAAAGATGCCCTTCCGTTGCATCACCTTGCGGGTATCACCCATCCCGCTCCGGTCAGCGACAGTTATAGAGCGGGCCCCCTTTTCCCAAAGAACTTCCACCAGAGTGCGCAGGACATCGTTGTGGGTGGAGCCGGGGGCAGGATCGGCGCTGTTAAAGTTGGGCTTTAGAACTACCCTTTTCCCTCTCACATCAGGTACGCCCAGAAGAGCCAGGGCGCGGCGTACACCCTCAGCCCGGTCGGTTGCCCTGACCAGAGCTACTTTCGCCAGCGGTTGGTGAAGCGACGGAGCTGAGGTTGACGTGGAGGGAACGGAGGAAATAGCAGGTGAAAAGGCCCGCCCGCAAGCATCCAACGGTGGCGTGAATATGCTTGCGCTGTTAGAAGCCATCACCCGGGACGAAAATTCCCTATAGTATGCGGTAAATAGTTGCTTAACCATTCCTGACCTCTTATTTTAAGTTCGTGCCTGCTTTATTCGATTCTACTGATGCAAAGGCTGGTTGCTCAGACAAATTTAACAAATCCAGCCAGTAGTAAATTGGGGACCTGGATTTACCGAAATAGGCTGGCCTGTTTGGTCAACCTATCTTTTAATACTTCGCGCAAAATGTCCAAAGCCTGGATCACCCGCCTGTCGGCCAGTGCGTAATAAACAACGGGACCTTCTTGCTCGGTAATGACTAGACCGCGCTCACGCAGAATTTTCAAGTGATGAGAAACTGTAGGTTGAGGGAAGCCGAGGATTTCCACGAGGTCCGTTACCCTACGGGGGCCATCAGCGAGGGCATAGAGGATAAGTATGCGTTTGGGATCTGCCAGTCCCTGACAGATCTGGGCATGCAAAAGGACCACTTCACGCTGCAGTTCATCGGTTATAGCCATAAAAACCGACCTCCAGCATTAATATAATTGCACTGCGAAGAAAAAGCAAGCTTCTATCCTAAAGCGACGCGGCTCGTTCTGCCCTTCGGTCCCAGGATAGCACACCTATGAAGATAGGATTGGATAACTGATTTGTGAAATTAGTCCCTTTACTGCCGTTGATTTTGATCAGACACTGATTTAGTTTTTTCGAAGCCCGCTGTGGGGTAACTAGTTTTCAACTCGCGGAGGCTACCACCCGAAGGTTAGCCGGGCGATGAGGCGCGATGGAAGTCCAACCTTTTCCATCTTGGCTTGGGTCTTTTCCACCTGATAGTGCACTCTCCTGAGTTCCACCACACTTCCTTCTAAATCAAGGAGCATGTAACTCGCTCTGGGGTCTCCATCCCTGGGCTGTCCTACACTACCCGGATTTATAATGAAGCGAAAACCCTGCTCTAGAAAGAAGGGTTTGTTTTCATCCAAGACGACGAATGCGCACTTCTCACGATTATCTTCATTCAGGGCAAAAATTACAGGGATGTGGCTATGGCCTACGAGGCACCAGGGAGTGGCAAAGTACTGAGAATTCTCCAGAGCAGTTATGCAAGTGAGGATGTATTCCCATATTGGATAACGGGGACTACCATGGACTATTGTGAGCTTGTCTTCTAAAACGATCGTCTCAGGCAAATTGTGCAGATAGGCTGCGGATGCTGGGGTGAGAACTTTCTGAGTCCAGAAGGTAGCTATTCTGGCATCAGTGTTGAACTCTTCCACTCCAAGCTTACCGATAGCAGCCCAATCGTGGTTGCCTGCCACACACCGAAGGGAAGGAAGTTCTCTCACCCGCTCCACGCACTCGTTGGGGTCTGGCCCGTAACCCACTATATCCCCGAGGCATAATACAGCTTCGTAGAGTCCATCAGCATCTTTGAGGACTGCTTCCAGAGCTTCCAGGTTTGAGTGAATGTCCGAGATTATGAGATATCGCATTTTCCCACCCCTCCATAGGAATTATAGGGCTAAGCAGGTTTTTGTCAAAAAAGGCACAAGGCAGGAATCCCACTGCCAAGGGAGAGAGACAAGACTTGCCTTGCAGAGCTTAAATGTAGATAATTGGTTTTGGAGAAGGTTGAGATGAAACCCTCTATAATAGCCATAGATGGGCCTGCAGCTTCTGGCAAGAGCACTCTGGGCCAAAGGCTTGCTCAGATCCTTGGTTATGCTTATCTTGATACCGGAACTATGTACAGAGCAGTGACTTGGATTGCCATCAAACGCGGGATACCCATAGAAGATGAGAAGGCTATCACTGACCTCGCCAAGTCCCTCAACATTGAAGTCACCCCACCGACAATCCAGGATGGTAGACAGTGTTCAGTCTTCGTGGATGGAGAAGACGTAACTTGGGATATCAGAAGGCCAGAAGTGGATAGGGCGGTCTCCCTCGTCTCCGCCTATGCAGGGGTAAGAGAGGCTTTGACAGAAAAGCAGCGCCGCATCGGCCTTAAGGGTAAAATTGTCATGGTGGGCAGGGATATAGGAACTGTGGTGCTGCCAGAGGCCGACTTGAAAATCTACCTCGATGCTTCCGTGGAGGAGAGGGCGAGGCGCCGCTGGAAAGAGCTCTTAGCTATGGGCAAGAGCATATCTTACCAGGAAGTCTTGCAAATCATGCAGGATAGGGATCGGATAGACAGCACCCGCCCTTTAGCTCCTCTGCGCCCTGCCGAAGACGCCATAGTCATTGATACCACCTTCATGGGAATAGAAGAAGTTTTCCATAAAGTGCTGGAAATGATCGGCGATGTTTAGGAGGATCTTCCGCTGGCTTGCAGTACCCCTCCTGAGGTTCTTGTTCCGGCTTCTTAGCCGAGTAGAAGTGCGAGGGGGAGAAAATGTCCCCAGAGAGGGGGCTGTTATTATAGCCATAAACCATCTGGGCCATCTAGATGCCCCGCTGGTGGTGGCCTTTGCCCCGAGGAAGGTGGAGGGCATAGCCTTGGCCGACCTTTACAGGGTGCCTGTGGTGGGGTTGCTCTTGCGCCTCTACGGGGTCATCCCAGTGCACCGCGATGAATTTGACCGCAATGTAATACGCCTTTCCCTGGAAGCACTCGCGCAGGGGAAAGCCCTTGCAATAGCCCCGGAAGCACGTCGCAGCCCCTCCAGAGCTCTGGAAAAGGCTCGGAACGGGGTAGCCTATTTAGCCATGAAAGCGCAGGCTCCAGTTGTCCCCACAGCCATAACCGGAACGGAGGACGCAGTGGAAAAGCTGCTTCGTCTTAAGAGGCCTCGCCTCACTTTGACCTTCGGAAAGCCCGTTTTTCCACCACCCTTCTCCAGGGATAAGTTTGTTCTGGAAGGGTTCACAGAAAAAATCATGCGAGAAATAGCGGCCATGTTGCCCCCGCAATACAGGGGATATTACGCTTGAGGAGGAAAGCTATGGCATTCCCTCTCCGAAGGCAAGGAAAGACCTTAGTCCTCGGTCACCGCGGAGCCAAAGGATATGCTCCAGAAAACACTTTCCCCTCTTTCCAGAAAGCCTTGGAACTGGGAGTGGATGTCATTGAGCTTGACGTGCACATAACCAGAGATGGCTTCATAGTGGTCTGCCACGATGATTCCCTTGAGCGAACGACGGGACTGCGCAAACTCATCGGAGAAACCACCTGGGAAGAAATCCGAAGCCTGGATGCGGGCAAATGGTTCGGGCCAGAATTCGCCGGCGCCAGGATACCCCTGTTAGAAGAAGTCCTAGAGTGGGGCAAAGGGAAAGTGCCCATCGTAGTGGAAATAAAGAGGGGCTTCGGCGAACGGGAAGACATTGTGGAAAGGACCGTAGAGGTTATAAGGGCTTGCGGGATGGAAAAAGAGGTGGAAATTATCTCCTTTGACCACCGATTTGTCAGAAGAGCAAAGGAAATTGCTCCGGAAATAGCAGGCGGTATACTTTACGTTGGTGCTCTGGTGGATCCGGTCAGAGCCGCCAGAGATGCTCTAGCCGATGCTATCCACCCTCATTTTGCCTACGTGGATGAAACCCTGGTGGAAAGAGCCCACGAGGCCGGCCTTGCCATAAGTACATGGGTGGTGAACGACCCGGCGATTGCTCGCCTTCTGGCCTCATGGGGGATAGACTGCATTGGCTCCGATTACCCAGATAAGATCAAGAAAGCGCTTGAAAGCCTCTAACGTGCCCCGTAGTTCCGCAAGACCAGAGGGAGGAAAACTTTTCGCATTTCCTCACCCGTTATCCGCAGACCGCGCCACCCCGCCCAGTTATTGACCTCGCAGCCTTCTTGCACACATCCCGTTATATCGTCGCATCCCAAATCGCGCCAGGAAGAGTCGCCAACATCTATGTAAGCGTAGAGGTCATAAACCCCAGGCTCAATAGTGCTAAATCCTGGTTTCACTTCAAAGGATACCTTCCGGGGCCCATTGGGTCCGAGGTTCACCCCGGGAATCCACTCAAAGCAGTAGTTTTCGTCCTTGCCAGGACAAGCCTGCAAGATCCCATCCCAATCGCCCGAGCGAGATGGTGGAGATGATGGATGAGGCTTGAGGTAAAGCAGGAGACCTATATTGTCTCTATCGATGGACTGATTGCCCTGATTGAGCACGGTCACGGTAATGCGGATGGTGCCGGTAATAGGGGCAACGGCAGGGGTAACCTCCAGCTTTTCTACTATCAGATCTACCCCACCAGTTACATTCCAATCACTGGCTACATTGTTCCACGGATCCCACTCGGGCTGGGAAGTAAAAATGGTAACTGTAACCCCGACGCTACTCGGGGGCTGAGAAGCGACCTTTGCGCGGAAGTTAACCGCAGCCCCTGTGCCTCCTGGTATCGGACCTACGGTGTGGGTGAAGTAATTTCCGGAGCCAGACCAGCCAGGGTTAGAGTCAGCGCTCAGACCGCCGCTCAGGGTTATCCCGAGGATTGCGCTCCCAATTTCAATTCCGCACACGTTGGAGTAAGAGATGGTATAAGTGAGAAGTTCAGAGGCACTTATTAAGCCTTTACCATCGCTCACCGAGACAGCGAGGTCGGGAATGAACCCAACGGGATGCTCGACTCTTGCTCCTCTTGCACCGGCGAAAGTTCCGTAGGTTTCCCGGGCTTCTGCGCCGAAGGATTCGTTGGTAATAGTGTAAACTTGGCAGCGAACAATGGTTGGGTCAACCCGAACCGTAAAGCTCCTCTGGCCTGAGGCCCCTTTCTCGAGGGTAAACCCCGTCCAGGAAAGGAGCCCACCACTGACGCTCGCTCCGCCAGGGTCTACGAGGACAACATTGGCAGGGAGAAGGTCCGTTACCACCACGTTTTTGGCAATGCCTCCTGAGTTGGTGAAGTAAAGGGTGTAGGTTATATAATCACCGGGGAAAACGGGAGTACCTGGAGTAGGTACTGCTCCCTTGCTCACGGAAAGAGCCGGGCACCCAGCTATAGCGTGAGTTATGGGTCCAGAAGAGGTTAGGCCGAGCCCTTGTCCGGTAGCATAAGCAACGTTGGAGATGATCCCCGAGGTGCAAGTTATAACCCTGGCAGTAAAAGTTAGCCCGACAGAAGCCCCCGAGCTCAGGTTCCCAGGATTCCATATGAGGACTCCACCGCTGTAGGTCGGTGCTGGACTTCCTGAGACGAACTCCACTTTAGCATCCAGTGGGTCCGTGACCACAACGCTGGAAGCCGTTATCCCACCCGTGTTGGTTATACGGATGGAGTAAGTTATCAGGTCGCCGGCCTGAACCTCGCTTCCGGCCGCAGGCTGAGAGGTCTTGCTGATGACAAGGTAGGGGGCAAGCGGAGCTACAGTATGGGTTACCGGATTGCTCGGAACGGCGGCCAGACATTCTGCCGCAATGTAAGCGTAATTGGTTATGGTTCCGGAGGCCTCACTCTTTACCTGGGCTACGAAGGTGACGAAGCCGGAGGCCCCAGGCCCAACGGCCGCTACAGTCCAGCTTATAGTATCGCCGACTTTAGTCCCTCCGCTCAGATGAGTAAGCCGTGAATCAAGGGGGTCTGTTATCACCACGTTCCGGGCCGGTGATGAACCGGTGTTAGTGTAGCGGATTGTGTAGGTTATATTGCTCCCTGGAAGGACCAAAGAACCAGAGGGCGGAAAAGCCTCTTTTGCTACTACCAGAACGGGTGGGCCAACCACAGTGTGGGTAACGCGGTTTGAGAGAAAAACATCAGAATGAATAGCCGTGGCGCGAGCTATGTTTTCAATTTTACGACCCCCTCCGAGCCCGCACTTGACCCTGGCTACAAGGGTCACGGTCCCCGAGGCTTTCGGCCCCAGAGGGCCAACAGTCCAAGTGATTGTGCCGCCAGAGTGATAGCCGCCTGGCGCACTTACAAAATCAAGCGCATTAGTATCAAGGGTATCGGTCAGGAGGACGGTAAATGTGTAATAGCCAGCGTTGGTTACAGTGATGGAATAGGTAATGTTATCGTACCAGCTTACCGGAGAGCCAGAGGGCGGGGTTGAGGACTTGGAAAGGAAAAGCGTAGTGCCTTTTACGGTGTGTGTAACCTCATTGCTGACTTGTGAAAGGACAGGATCGACCTCGCCAAAAAGGAAGGCCTGGGAACGAGCTGCGTCAGTGATAGAGGTGCCAGCTTGCAAACCTGGCTTCACGCGGGCGGTAAAGCTCACTTCTTTAGTTTGTCCGGGGGCTACATCATTCAAAGTCCAAGAAATCACCCCGTTTTCCAGAACCCCTCCTCCAAAGGGGACAATATCGGTAATGTAACTGAGGTTTACCAGGTCGGTTATGTTCAAACGGGCGAAAGTAGTGCGGTAGAGGTTGGAGAAAACGATGGTGTAAGTGATAGGCTGCCCCCAGTAAACGGTGGTCCCCGGTTCCGGATGGGCACCTTTGTGCAGAGAGCGGACGCCGGTGATCTGGATAGTGTAAGTAGCGGAAACGGGTACGAAGGTGTAGACATTACCCAGAGCGTCGGTAATGGGCGGGTGAGAGAGCAGGGCCGTGTTTGTAATATATTCAGAAGTAATGCCTTCTTCAACTTTGATGCGGAAGCGAGCTTGGCTCAGCTTGCCATAGCTTCCGAGGCTCACGGTCCTCGTGTAGAAATTACCCCCAGCTGGATACCAGCCCCAACCCACAAACTCCGTATTCGGAGGAAGCTCCTCGGTTATTATGGCGCTGGGCAGATCAACTCCACCAGTGTTAGAGAAGGTCAGGATGTAATCAAGGATATCTCCCGGTGAAGCTACGCCAAGATAAGTAGTTTTAGATATGCTCAACTGAGGGTCTGGAACTTCGTAGTAGAATTCAATCCAATCCAAAGCCGGCGTGCTGGTGATAACTTGGCCTCTGGTGAGCTCCAATTGGTATTGGAGCCTGAGGACTCCAGAGAGATTTAAGGTCAAGGTGTGGGTCCCGCTGTAAAGGTCGGTCCACCCTGACCAATCGCTCCAACCGCTTGCGGTCTGATGGCGTTGTCTGAACCTCAATCCAGTGGTAGGAGGAATCGAAGCCTTGTATTTAACCTGAGTAACCGTAACGGGCCTTCCCGGCTCAAAATGAAGGGCGTTGGAAGTGTAAAAGCCTTTGGGAGCATAATAAGCTTCACTTGTGGCAGCTTGATCTATGTTGCCCCTGTAAACTGTATTTTTTCTCTGCGGAGGGCTCTCAGGCCCATCTCCACCTATAACGTATATAAAACTTTGCCAGATAGCAGTGGCGTGGAGGGAGCGTTCCTGGGGCAATATTGGACCTCCCACCCACGTCCCGATTCCGGAACCCCAATCGTATAAACGGGTGTTGGGGCTTTCTTCGTCTACCAGAGCAAGCTGAACGGTGTTGGAAACCTGCTGACCGGGGCCGACTTCTCCACCCGTAAGGAAAATCTCACCCCTTGCCTCCACTGCGCCGTGGCTAGAGAGGGGCTGAGGCAAACCGCCTCCGGAAGAAGTGAACCACATAGTAAGAGTAGGAGTCGGTGGGTTTGCAGAAGTGATCACATCAGCGAAAAAAACCTCGGCTATTGGCCGAGAAGAACCTTCTACAACCTCTTCCCCGCCTATAACATAAATGGTTCTGCTGATTTCACCGGTGTAGTAAACGGCGGCCAGGTTCCTTAAAGCCCTTGGAAGCTTTTCCCCCTCCTCGCAAGCCCATTCCCCCAAAGAGCCATCGGAGTTTATAGGAGCTTTGCAAACCCAGTCAGTTGGGTTAGCATCGCTTACACTAGTCCCTTCGTTGCCTCCCAGTACGAATATAAACCCTTCCACTATCAGGGCTGTGTGGTAATAGCGTCCATATTGAGATTGAGGATCGATGGAAGAGGTCTCTGTCCACCCGCTTATTTCCCCGGTAACCCCATTCACCGTAGCCATGTAGACTTTAGGGGAAATACTATTATCTTCCCGGATTCCGCCTATGTAATACAGAGTAGCAGTTGTTTCTGAATGTGGGTAAAGCACGAGAGCACCACTGCTCAGGCCATCGTGCCCTAGCCCAGTGCACTGATCCGGCCCTTGCGTCCCTTGATCTGGAAGCCAGGAACTTTCGGGGAGAGTAATCCAGGACTGGAGGGAGCCATCGGGGTTAATGGTTGCGCTGTAGACTTCGCGGCGGCGGCAACCATTTTGGTCATCGCCCCCCACCACGAAGATTTTCCCCTGCCAGGCTATTGCACTCAAACTGCTCAGTGCCTCTGGCAAACTCTGAGCATCTGTTCTCCACTCTCCTCCGTGCCACAGGGGAAGGAGTCTCACTCCCCCCTCAGGGGTAAGAGCTGTGAAGCGGAAGGAGCCATCAGCAAAGTCTTCCGTGGAATCTTCGCTAATTTTTAGGGCAAAGGAAAGAGACGAAGCAGGGAGTAAAAACAAAAGTATTAACACCATGAAAAAAGCTTCTGCCAGGAGGAAGAAAAGCAGTCTGCCCTTACGCATTCACCCCTCCAATAAGATTTGCCCTCTCTTCCCCTGTATGGGGAAGAGAGGGCCTGACTTCTAGAGCTGTCTTTAGCGCTGGCAACTCAGTGGAGTAGAGTTCTTGAGGTAGAGATTGACGTTCTTGACCTCATAGGCAGGAGAATCAGAAATTTCAATGGTTGGCAGCGACTGGAGTGGGTTGCCACCAAGAGAATCCGTCAGGATGTCGTAGCGAAGACCATCCTTCTCAAGCCAAGCTGCTATCTGATAGACTCCGGGTTCAACTCCTATGAACTGGAAAGCCCCGGTCGCTGATGCCGTAGTGGTCCTGTAAACCTGGCCGTTCTTGTAAAGGATTACTGTGGCCCCTTCGCCGGGGAGAGGATATTCTTCCACGTAACAACCCTCACTCCAGATGTTCTGAACACGCTCAGCTATGTGCTTATAGATCTGCTCCAATTCCGTGGGGCCAGGGGCTACAAAGAAGTGAGGTTTAGAAGGGTCAGTATCCGGCGAAGCGATGGCCCTAAGCAGGTCGTACTGGAAGTTATCGCCAATGGCTATGGAGAAGACGATAGCTCCCACCCCGTTCTGGGAAGCAGGTTTCTTGCTCTCATTGGCCTGAGCTATGGCATCGTCAATGGCCGGCTGGTTGCACGGAGGGCTGGTCTGCCAGCTTTGACCTTCAAAGCCGGTCCACTGCCCGTTGATGCGGAAGTTGGCGATCCCATCAGAAGCCAAGATTATGACCGGCACATTGGTACCACGGTTGGGGGAGTTGAGGAGGACATCGTTAGCTTTCTTAAGGCCACCAGCTATAGGTGTGCCGCCATCTGCTTGAAGGTTTTGGATTTTCTGCCTCACGAGGGAGATGTTAGCAGTCAGATCAGCCTCCACCTTTCCTACGGCATAGAGTCTGCTCGTCTGTCCTGGCTTACAGAGCAGTGAGTAACGGGAGGTTTGGCTCTGTTCAGGGAACTTAACCAACGCAACTCTGTCGCCCTTATCAGGTTGCAGGTAGTTGAGGAAAGTTAAAAGGACGTTTTTGGCCGTATCGATCTTTCTCTGGTAGTTAGCACCGCTGCCCCAGTAGTCAAGCATGCTACCGGAAGTATCGATAACCAGAACTACGTCCACCGGAATATGCTGAGTTGTGGTTACGACCCGAGTGAACTCGTTCAGCCTAACCGCCTGTATGGCCACGGTTCCCACAATGTTCTTATTGGCCTGTGGAGGAGGAGAACCTTCACCTGATTTTACAGCGCAAACGCCGTAGGAGACGCAGCCGGCCAAGTCGGAGGGTTCTGCCCACCTCTCAAAGGTGCCCACTATTACCTTATCGTTCGTGCCAAACTGGTTGCAGTTGTAGGAAGGTGGGTAGCCACTCTTCCCCCTGCAGTAAGCTTTGATCTTGAACCTGGCGAAGCCTACAATTCTATATTGAGTATTAGCACCCTGACCTCTGCTCTGATCGTAGACAATCAAGGTAACCGAAGAAGGACGAACGCCATCGATGCGCTTCTGCAGTTCATCCCTTACCCCGCTGCCCCACGTAACGCCGGTAGTTCCGTCAACCCACTCCCCCACGCTCCAGCTACCACTATTAGTAGTATCAGCCATGTTCTGGACAAGGGTCTGCTCATCGGGGTTCTGATTCCTCCACCTTATCCATCCGAAGTTTCCAGGCGCCTGAGGGTTACCTGTATCCCATATTATGTAGTCGTATCCAAATACCGGAACCCCTCCGGTGCTATCAAAGACTGAATCGTTCACAGCTATCGGGAAGAGATTGCCAGCAGAACAGGAACCACAGACGATGGTTGCTTTAGCATTAGCTAAAGCCGAGAGGGTATTAAAACCTATAATGCGGGCAAAGTAAGTGCCGAAATTTTTGGTGGCTCTAACCAGCACACCGTTAGCTCCAGAGGGAGGAGGGTTATTGTTAGCAGGAATCATGCCCATTATGTTGCCGTTCTGATCCAAGTAATATGCCTCTATGCGGTCATTCTCCCAGGAGAGGCCATTGCGTTGTATGTAATCTCGGACGGCCATAAGGACGTTTTGATTGGTGACATTCTGCTGAGTTAACCGGTGTGCCCCGGCAAGGGCAGCTGCTTCAGCGGCATTTTTAACCATACGCTGCTGGGCATAGTAGTTACCGATGTCTATCACCAAGGCGAAAAGGGCTAAGATACCTACTATTGCCCCCGCTATGATTAAGATTGATTGGCCCTTATCTTTTCGCATGTTTTTCACCCCCTCATTCAAAGAATGAGCCTGCTGCTGCGCTTATTTTGATCGGCCTTATAACCTGGATTTCTCTGCCGCTCAAGGGATCTGCCAGGCTTATAGAGAATAAATCAAAATAATAGGACACTTTCACCTCAAAGTAGCCACCCGGCATCCTCTGAGATGGTGGAGGGCTTATTTTTATCTCTAAAGGATACGGCTCGTTGGTGTTAAGGAAGCCAGCCAAAGACTTAATGTAATCCTTCAGAGGTTTGTCGGGCTGATTAGGATGCTGAGTGTTCCACTCAGCCAGGGTAAGGGCGTTATCCAACATGTAACTAACCCCCGCTCTGGCCATATGATCAAGGGTGATATAAGTGTAAAAGACTAGGCTGAATACAACAACGCCAATTAACAGAGCCGTAAATAAGACTATAACGAACGCAAATTCCACAAGGGATTGCCCCTTTGTCATCTTTCATTCACCCCTTATGGGCATCGTCACCTGAGCTGTTATACTGTAACGGTTCGGCAGACCGAAACGACCGAAGAAGGGCAATTCTACCGTGCTGAAGAAAGTTGAAAGGTAATAAGTCACTCTAACCCTTACAGGTTTCCCTGCTCCCACACCTTGGTCCATCTCCGGAAGGTAAATTACAAGGTTCCTCGTATCAAGACCTGCTCCCTGAGCTTCGTAGTAAATCTTGGTGTGATATTGCTGGTAATCGGGATCTCCCGCTGGGTTGTATCCTGGTTGCTGGACCCGCCGCAGCCATGCAGGATGGTTTGAAGCATAAATAGCACCAGCTCGCGCAGCACTTAAGACATTGAGGTAAGAGAAGAAGATAATAGCAAACTCGAAAAGGACCATCAAGGCCAGAAGAAGAAAAGCCGCTCCCGCTGTGAACTCTAAAAGACTTTGACCTCGCTCTTCCTTCCGCTTCATCTTTACTACAACATTTTACTACAAATTTTGAATTTGCGCAATTTAAACACACAGGCCCCACCTTCCAGAGGCGGGGCCTGGTGCATCTTTGGTAGTCTGGTGGGCTCTCTAATTTAGAACTGGAGAGCCTGAATGATCCTGCTGAAGACGTTACCAATGGTCGGGCCCAGGAGAGCCAGGATAGCGATGACCACAATGGCCACCAGCACCAGGATGAGAGCATACTCCACCAGACCCTGCCCTTTCTCACGCCGGAGCAACATGGTTACTCACCTCCTTTCCTTTTGTTTTTCTACTTTCAAGAATACAGGCAAGCTCGAAAAGCTGCAATAGTACCTTAGTCCTATGCCGGGGGGTTGCAGGGTAATTTCTGTCCTGATATACTTTGTCCAGACTATTGAAGGAAAAAAGTTTGGTAGAACCCAGGAACATTTTCACAAGGATTGAATTGGTTGCTCTCACCGCAGCTTTAATCTGGGGTGGAACCCTGCGCCTGGGATGGCCTGGACTAAACCCTTTTGCCTTTGATGAATCCCGTCTGAGCCTGATGGCTCTGGAGCTGGCTAAGAACGGGATTTTCCCCAAGGTAGGTCTCCCCTCTTCCGCTGGAATTCCCAATTTGCCAATTCAGGTCTGGCTTTTCGCCATCCCCTACGCCTTTTCCACCGACCCCAAAGTGGCTTCCTCTTTTGTCGGACTCTTGAGCCTGCTATCCCTTATGGCCATCTGGTGGTTAGCACGCTCACAGTGGGGACCAGAAGCCGGCCTGGTTACAGTCTGGCTCACAGCCGGCTCGCCTTACCTTGCTTTCTATTCCCGCAGTGTCTGGCCCCAGAACTGGCTTCCCATACTGAGCGCGATCTGGCTTACAACGGTGGTTTTCAAGAGGAAAAAAATCGCTTTCTTTTTGAACGGCTTTGTAACCGGGTTGGCCTTTCAAGTCCACTATGCTGGCATTGCCCTGCTGCTGCCTTCCCTGTTTTTGGTGATCACAATTCCTGCGAAACTGCGCCAAGCTTGGTTTGTTGGTCTGATGATAGCTCTTGTTCCTGCCTTTATTTACGGAAAAGAGGTCGTAAGAGCAGCGAAAGGTATTGGCCTTGAAATAAAGTTTGGGTTGAAGAGTTTCCTCCAGACGGTCAAACTATTGAGTGGATATGGATGGGAGATTCTCCTGCTCGGGCCTGGAGCCCCCAACGATTGGAAAGCCCTGCCCTTAGCAGGCCTATTGGTTCCCGGAATGGTGTGGGGCATTCTGTGCCTGGTGAGGCAAACCGTCCGGGCAAAAGGGGGATTTCATGTCCTTACACTGATAACAGGAATGGCCAGTCCGGTGCTTTGGGTTTTCCACTTCACTTCTCCTCTTCTCCACTATCACCTGATTTCTTTACCCTCTTTGTTCCTGGTCATAGGTTATGGCACTAGACATTTGCCATATAGGCTTAGCCTATTAGCCGTTTTCCTGGCGGTGGGAATATCCCTTGGGCAAGGGCTAATGTTCATAAAGGGCCTCAATCTGTGTGCTATTAAGCCTCTGAGAGGGGGCATAAATGTGCCCTTGGTTCTGCAACAAGCTGCGGTTGATTTTGTGAAAGATGGGCCCCCTGTTTTGGCCATAACTCCCGGCAACCGCCCGGAGCAGGACGGAGATGCAGCAATTCTGGAAGTCCTCCTATGGGGTTACCCACACCGAATCGTGGATGGCCTTCACTCCTTGATCATACCCTCAGAACCAGCATGGCTCCTCTTTGTAGGGCCATGGATGCCGGCTTGGGAAGAAGCCTTGGCCCATCTGCCTCCGGAAAGTTACGAAGTGTATTTCTTCCCCAGAAGGGAAGGAGAAGTCCTCTGGGCTATTCTGAAATTCAGAGGGGCACGGCCTACGGGATTTAAACCTGTAGAGCCGGTCTACCTTGCCTGTGGGGCCACACTGGAAGGCTGGAATTTGGAGGAGAAGGAGGATAGAATAAGGGTGAAAACCCTGTGGAAGGTGAAGAACCCGGAAAGAGGGCGCATCCACCAGTTCCATCACCCTTATCTTGACGGCACTAATGAACCCTTCATGGTTCAGGACAGACCTACGTCCTCTGAGGCCTGGATGGATGGTGATTACCTCATAACTTGGGCAGATTTTCCGCCCGTTTAAGGTCGGTTTAAAATAGCGGTGGGGATGTACTACTACCCTACCATGGAAAGAGTTCGCGGTTCAGAGGAGGGGATATGGTTGAAAAGCGAGCGGCCCTTGCGGTAGCAGCCTTGGGAGCTTTTGTAACTCCGTTCATGGGATCTTCTTTCAACATTGCCCTTCCCTCTATCGGAAGGGCATTTTCGGCTGGAGCGGTTGTCTTGGGGTGGTTGGCTACAGTTTACTTGCTCACTTCGGCCATTTTCCTGGTGCCATTCGGGAAGTTGGCTGATATCTACGGAAGGAAAAAGGTTTTCCTCACCGGGTTGCTCATCTACTCTGCCTCCTCTCTGCTGTGCGGGCTTGCCACTTCTCTGGAACACCTAATGGCTCTGCGTGTCCTCCAGGGGATAGGGGCAGCTGCCCTTTTCGGCACTGGAGTGGCTATCATTACCTCAGTCTTTCCTCCCGGTGAGAGGGGCAGAGCCCTAGGTATAAATGTGTCTTCCACCTACCTGGGCTTATCCCTGGGACCATTCATAGGGGGAATCATGACTCAGTATCTGGGCTGGAGAAGCCTCTTTTTGCTGAACGCTCTGCTGGCCTTTGCAACCGCAGTAGTTACCCTAACAAACCTCAAGGGGGAGTGGAGGGGAGCGCCCGGGGAAAAATTTGACCTCCCGGGCTCTTTAGTCTACGCTGTTGCCCTTTCAGGGTTCATTTATGGGTTTTCCCATCTCCCTCAGAGAATGGGATGGTTGTTAACAGGCTTGGGAATTGGGGCTTTACTCGCTTTCATTTGGTGGGAGAACAGGGAGCAGAGCCCTCTTATCAACATGGAGCTCTTTCGGAAGAATCCTGCCTTCACTTTCTCAAACCTGGCAGCCCTTATCAATTACAGTGCTACCCACGCGGTGGGCTTTCTGCTGAGCCTTTACCTTCAGTACGCTAAGGGCCTTTTGCCAGGCAAAGCCGGCACTCTTCTAATAGCTCAGCCCCTCATGATGGCTGCACTCTCTCCCTTAGCAGGCAGGGTTTCAGACCGAGTCGAACCCAGGATTTTGGCTTCCAGCGGAATGGCTGTGATAGTGGTGGGACTTACAGCCCTGTCCTTCTTGGGGCAGAATTCTCCCGTTGGGTTCTTGCTAGCAATTTTGGCTCTCTTGGGGTTAGGCTTCGCTTTCTTTTCATCGCCCAATACCAACGCTGTCATGAGTTCGGTGGAAAAGAGGTTTTACGGCATTGCTTCGGCAACCCTCGCCACCATGCGCCTTATAGGCCAAATGCTCAGCATGGGCATCGCTACCATGGTCCTAAATCTATTCCTGGGGAATGCGCCCGTCAACTCTCAGACCCTCCCGACCTTTATCAGGGCCGTTAAAATCCTCTTTGGTCTCTTTGCTGCTATGTGCTTTGGAGGGGTTTTTGCATCACTGGCCAGGGGAAACGTTCGTGAAAATTAACGTGTAGGTGGCTGGTTCCGAGGTTGCAATTGCGATAGCGCTCACCGCCAGCACGGTCCCTGGCTTCAGAAGGACCTCAAAGGATCGCTCTCCTGTCCTTTTCCAGCGTCTCACCACAGGGGGTGTGTTTTCCTCAATGGCCTGGATTATCCACTCTTGCCTGACCACTCCATTGGTGTAGACGAACCCATCGGGAACCCATCCACCGTACCCTCTTTCAAAATCTTCGTAGTAACCGATTTCGGGAATGGAGACATCGTCTAAGAAGAACCCCGGGCGGTTGACGGCATCATCCGTTACCTGCTCAAAGCGTAAGAGAATATCTTTTCCGACCCAAGGGGTGAGATCCACCATCTCCTCGACCCATTCATTCGATTTACCAGTGTAGCCATAGCCCAGGTTGTTACCTATTGGGTTCTCCGAAGTAGAATGAAGGCCGCGGAGGATTTCCCATGTTTTACCTCCATCGGAGGAGATTTCCAGATACACGTAATCGTAGTCTTTTTCCAGGTCGTACCACATACGGAAGCGCAACGTAGCCCTATCGGTATCTTTAAGGCTGAAGCTGCGGGTGAGGATTGAATTGCTCTCATCGCCCCGCCCTGACCACCACATGAAATTTCCGCTGTAGGGGGAGGGAGGCCCCAGGAGAGCCACCGAGTTCCCAGAGAAACGTAGAAGCACGGTTCCTTCGGTCTGGATTCGGAAGTAATCGGTGGCATACTGATGGATGGTCCCGGTCAGGGTGGTTGGAACGTTTGATATCACTCCGGAAAGCGTGGGCTTCTGGAGTTCGAGCTCCCGGTAGCCATATCCCGAGTCTGGATCATCCAGGTAGTTAGCCACAACCCAGTCAGCGAAGAGGTCTTCAAAGCTGAGCCCGTGAGGGGCAAGAATTTCGTCGAAAGCACGGGGGCCATTGAGGGGGGATTTCACTAGTTCCCGGAAAGCATCCTTGCCGAAGCGTTCCCAGAAATAGGCCATGAAAAGGAAGCTCGCCCCGTAGTTGGGGTAGGCATCTTGGGGGTTATCGGGCCAGAAAGTAAGTGGAGTGTCAGGATTCTGGAGGAAAGCCCTCGCGGAGCCATCCTCAGAGAGGCCTACTATAAACTCGGCCAGCTGAGAGAAACCTTCGTTGACCCAGGTGTCCTCATTGCGGTCCAAATACCACTGAAAAAGGTGCTGCAATTCGTGAGCGAGGACTGAAAGGTAATGCTTGGTCCCAGGCCTCAGCACATTTGTGTTAAGGTAAAGGGCTTCTTTCTCGTTGGAATAGGGGAAAACCTGACGGGGATAGCGGTCGCTCCCAGAGAAGTAGCCGCCGACTCCTGGTACTGAGCCGTTGAATATGTGGATGCAGGAATCGCGCCGGGAAACCTTAGAAGATAGGCCAAAGGCCTCCAAAAGTCGGGGATAAATCTCCCTCTCAAATTGCCCCATTGATGCTCTGAGGGCTTTATTGTCTACCCCCACCCCCTTTTCCACCCAGACACAGAAGTCCGGCGTGAGAATTGATAGCGTAGCAGTAGTTGTGAAGTAGCGGTTGGAAGGGTGATCCAGGAGCCAGAAGACTGCTTCCTCTCCCGGATAATGGAAGACGGGAGCAGGAGTGGGTATCGGCCCCGGGGGAATTCTACCTAGCCTCGCCGCTATTTCGGCGAGGTCTCTGACGGGAAGCTCCGGCGGTATGGGGTCAGGTGTCGGTAAAGGAAGTGGGGTGGGCGAAAGTGTTGGGGAAGGCGAAGGAAATGGAGAAAAAGTCGGAGTTGGAGAGGGTGAATAGGGTGGGTGGGGATATAAGCAGCTTAGAAGGAGGGAAAGGGCGAACAGAAAGGGATAGGCTCTTTTCAAAGCAGTTCCCCCTCTACAAGCTTGCTCCAGGCTCTTTCAAAGGCTGGCAGGAAGAAGCTTTTGCTATCACCAGGGAAAGTCTGTGCCAATTCCATCCCTAAGGAGCGCAGCTGCCAAGCTGCTGTAGCAGAAAGGTGGGAGGTAATTTCCTGGATCCTGGTGGCGAGGTAAGGGGCATATGATATTGATGGGTAGGCAAAAAGTATGTTTTTGAGCAAGCTAGCCAGATACAGGGCCCGGCCGATAGCGTTGTTCTCTACGAATTTCCAAAGGGATTTCTCGCTTTCTTCCAGGTTGAGCTGCTCCAGGGCCAGGTTTATGTGTTCTGGAATGAATCCGCAGCGAACCAAGAGTTTGGCCACAGCTAAATTTTTGATCCCCGAAGCTATAAGGTAGAGGAACCTCTCCAGGTGTTCCATATCCCAACCCTTCTCCCGCCCCCGGCGGACTGCCTCGGGGGAAAGGTGATACCGGTAATATTCCTGAGAGCCGTGGAGGATGGAGTGCGCGGCGGCCACCAGGATAGAGGCTTTGGCTATTATCGGGGCGAGCCTGGTGAGGCTCTCCACGCAGGCAACGATGCGAGGAGTTCCCCACCAAGCTTCGTGAGTGATAGGGTAATCCTCAGAAATCTTGACCCCAAGCTTTTTCTCTTCTTCCCGCATTAGCCTTTCCCGCCGGCTTACCGTATCTACCACTACGATCTCCAGGGATTCCGGTGTCCCAAAGGGTGACTTTCGGTAGAGTTGAGCAATGGTTTCCACGATCCGGTTTATCTCTTCCTCAGGCACATTACCCTGAACCGAAATGTTAAACTGCGCCATACACCCCATTCCCTCACTTATTGGTGAATTGGATAAGCTGCTTGAGCTTTTCCATGGCACGGCCGGAGTCTATGGACTCCTTGGCCATTTCCAAAGCCTCTTCCATGTCGGAAGCTTTTCCCCCAACGAGGATGGCAGCGGCTGCATTGAGCAGGACAATGTCTCTGCGGGGGCCCTTTTCCCCTTCAAGGACGGCTCTTGTTATGGCAGCGTTTTCCTCAGGTTCTCCGCCCTGCAGGTCGGAGAGTTTAGCCCTCGCCAAGCCAAACTCCGCCGGATCCAAAGGAAAAGTGGTGATCTTCGCTCCTTCCAAGCGACTCACTTTGTTGACTCCAGTGGTAGAGAGTTCATCCAATCCATCTGCTCCATAGACGACGAAAGCCGACTGGCTTCCCAAGTCTTTAAGGGTTTGAGCCACCAGTTCTGTGAGGCGGCCATCGTAGAGACCCAGCACCTGCCTCTTTGCCCCAGCCGGGTTCACAAGAGGACCGAGAAGGTCCAAAACAGTGCGCACCCCTATTTCCCTTCGGGCCTGGAGGACGTGGTACAGGGCTGGGTGAAAGGTGGGTGCGTAGATGAACCCAATCCCGACTTCGTCAATGCAGTGGGAGATCTTTTCGGGGCCGAGGTTTAGGTTAACCCCCAAGGCGTTCAGGAGCTCGGCGCTGCCGCACTTGCTGGACACAGCTCTTGCTCCGTGTTTGGCCACGGCCAGGCCTGCTCCCGCCACCACAAAAGCAGCGGTGGTGGAGATATTGAAGGTTCCCCAAGGATCTCCACCAGTTCCAGAAATATCCACCAAGTCTTCGCGTGTGGGCCTTATGAACACAGCCCTTTCCTTCATAGCCAAAGCACATCCCAAGAGTTCCTGAGTTGTCAGCCCCTTCATCTGGAGAGCTACCAAGAATCCCCCTGCCTGCCAGGGGGAGACCTTTTCATCCAGAATCAAGCCCATGGCCTCCTGGGCTTCCTGAGGGGAGAGACTTTCTCCTTCCACAAGGCGGGAAATGTGTTTTCGCAGCAACTCATTCCTCCTTGAAAGTTATTTCCACTTCATCTTCATCATTATACTCTCAGCTTCGGCCTGGTGCAAAAGCTGAACGTCCGATGGGTACCAGCTGTCCCCGGTTTTGTTCGGAGCTATAGAGGGAAGATGGGCAAGAATTTTCGCAAGGTTTCTTTGCAGCCCAGGAACACCGTTGCATCATGGTAGGGCTCAGTTTGAATACCGAAGAAGTTGGTACCAGGTCGCGCCTGCAGAGGAGCAATAAAAGTAGAGGCTGCCTCAAATGGACATAAAGCCCTCTTTATTAGAGGGCAAAACCAAGACCCCAAAATATTACAGCGGTGGCAATAAGGATGAGAACCCGAGGTGATTTTAAGACCAAATCCACTCGAAACGCCAATGCAAGGGGCTTGAGAAGCCTCATCCCGCCACTCATCACCCCTATCCCGCAGACTACTGCCAGCAAACCTTCCCATTTCTCAAGATGATCGAAAACCAATGTCATCGCTGAAAAGCCGGGTGTCAGG
Organism: Anaerolineae bacterium; assembly: GCA_042408195.1. Lineage (GTDB taxonomy): Bacteria > Chloroflexota > Anaerolineae > SpSt-600 > SpSt-600 > SpSt-600. The sequence goes on along the minus strand of JBHOQL010000006.1, from coordinate 16,311 downwards.
GGTAGCCCCGCTGTGGCCAAGATGCCAACCAACAGGAGGAAAGCTGCAGGGGCTACAGGGTGTCCTTCCTCCATAAAAAGCTTTGTTCCCCACGAACCCGCCCCAAGAGCCAGAAGGCTCAGACCCATTAGAATGGAGTAGATAAACGAAGCCTCAAGACCTCCTTTGATAAGGAGCATCAGCATCATCCCCGCTTCAGCCAGGGAGGCGTAAGCACACATTTCTCCCCAGTCTGCTGCTGCCAAAGCCCGCAAGGAACCCCAGAGGATCGAAATTACCCCCAGCCAACTGAGAACAGCCTCTGGAACCCCATCAGCCAATCCGAGTCCTTCCCTCCCCAGCCAAAATATCACAATGGCCCTGAAACCCGTAACTAAGAACAGGGCACCCAGAGAGGGCCCTCCCTCCATAGCGCTTCGGATCCATAGGTGGAAGGGGAAAACACCAAGGAGGGTTGCCAAAACTATTACGAGCCTCCATTCCTCAGGAAAATTGAAGGTCAGAAATGGAACGGAAGCCAGCAGCAAGAATACCGAAACCCCGGAAAGGTCCAACTCTTGAAATTCCCACAAGGAAGGCAAAATCAGAAGCAGGGAAGAACTCAGGAGCAGGGACCCGATGATAGAGCCAGGGAAAAGAAATGAAACTCTCGCCACCCCGAGACTCAGTATCGCCCAGAAAGGCGCAAAGGGCGAAGCCTCCACAAACCATCCCAGAAGGAACGCAAAGGAAAATACACCCCACACCCACGAAAAACTCCCCCTTTCCAGAAGGGCCATGACCAGACTTGCCCCAAAAGCGATCCAGAAACTGAACCGCCGAAGAAAGGGCAGGTAAATCGCCAGAGCTGCACCAAAAGGCACCAACAGGAGAAAATGTTCCCTCATTTGCCCCTCGCTTTATCGTAAGCTGCGAGGAAAGAAGCCGCCGTGGCTACTGCGAGGTGAACGAACCAAACGGCGGGCTCAGGGACTAACCCCGCTAACTCAAGCCCGGCGATGAAGGTAAGAACTCCCGCCGCTCTCTGAAGGACGGAACCCGGGGCCAGTGTCGCTAATAGACCCATGATGAGGACCCAGAACACAACAAGCCTCTCCTCAGGCGCAGAAGAGAAAAGGGGATAGCGGTTGAAAGCCAGGAAAGCAAGAAGGCCACCCCCAATACCCAGCATCACGCGTAGCAACCACCAATCCCTTTCCTTGCGAGAGAGGACCGCGCCCGCCGACGGGCGAATCCAACGCGCTCCCCAGCGCGAAAGGTAAAGGATAAGGCAGACCATCGCTCCAAGGGACAGCCTTGCGGCTATTAGCCAGTTTCCAGGGGATGGCGGAGTTCCATGGAAAGCCCTTATTATATATTGGGCCAGAAGGGAAAAGAGCAGGGAGAATTCGGATTCGGTCACTAGAATATAAAAAGAAGTGCTCATTAGCCCCACGCCTTCAGGGAAAAGCTCACGCCAAAGAATACCTTGCGAGGCTTCCCTCAGATCCAAACCCAGTCCCCTGAGCAAGATTACAGCCAAAAGCCCCACCCAGAGCCACCCACCTTCTCCCTCAATGAATTCGCTTACACCCCTCAACCCTTTTCCGAGCCACTGGAAGAGGACTGAGCCTATGGGCCAAGCTTTAGCTATTTCTTCCCTCAGAGCGGCCACTGCAAAAGCCAGGAACAGGATCAAGAAACCCCATCCTCCGAACAAAACTAAGGGAACTGTGCATCCCCACAAAGCTTGAGGGAACCCCCTTTCTGATGGAAGCTCAAAGCCAGTTCCAAAGGCCAGCCACAAACCCAGAATTCCCAACCATGGCCACCCTGGGGGAATAGCATCCTTCAATATATAGAAGGCCATTACAACCGGCAGGAAAGCGAGACGGGGAGATTTGAACGAGGAACGGGGCCAGGGGAAAAACCCCGCTCGAGCGAAAGCTGAAAGGAAGAGCAATGGGGGAAAACCTGTCTGTTTCCATCCCATAAAGGCCAGAATCCCTGCACCCTGAGAAAATAAATGCCCAGGTAAACCTTCAGGCACCCCCCAGCCCGAAAGGAGCAAGAGGTCCACTAAAAGCCACGCGCTAAGGAAATTGATGGGGTGGGGGGAAAAAAAGAGAAACAGCGAACCTGCCAAGGCCAGCGAGTGGAACCCAAAATCTTCCTTCTTACTCAGGACAATCGCTAGGGAAAAGGTGGTCACCAAAACCCGGAAGGGATCGCCTGCGAGAGCGCTCCATAGAACACCAATAGAAGCCAAGAAAATGGAAAGAGGATGAAAAAGCGTTTTCTGTTTGCTTTCTCTCAAAAAGTAAAACAATGCGGCCAGGAGGAAAAACCCCCCGGCCAGCAGTTCTGCACGGAATTGAACCATAGGCTACTTTCCGGCAAGCCCAAGCTCTGAAGCAATCCCTTTCATGGCCTCCAGAACGATGGCTATATGCTCATCAAGAGACACTCCGAGCTCTTCAGCTCCTCGCTCTATATCCTCCCGCCTGACCCCGGCCGCGAACGACTTTTCTTTCCACTTTTTCTTGACGGATTCCACTGTTACATCAAAGATGCTTTTGGTCGGGCGAACCAAAGCCACAGCTACGATCAAGCCAGTAAGTTCGTCCACAGCAAAGAGGGCTTTTTCCATTAGAGACTCCCTCTTAACTCCTGTGTGATCGGCATGGGACAGCACTGCCTTGATTACATCCTTGGGCCACCCCCTCTCCTCAAGGATCTTGGCACCAGCAAAAGGGTGCTCTTCGAGAGTTGGATGCTGCTCGTAATCAAAATCGTGGATCAACCCAACTATACCCCACTTTTCCTCGTCTTCTCCGAACTTACGGGCATACGCCCTCATGGCTGCTTCCACTGCCAGAGCATGCTTTATGAGGTTGGGGTTCTTAGTGAATTCAGTAAGGAGCTCCCATGCATCCTGACGAGTCATCCCGCACCTCCTTCTATGGCTTTCAGGATTTCCGCGGGGGTTATCATAGTCCCATCCACCTTGTTGACCCTCTGGACTTTACGCCTTCCCACTATCCTTTCCACTTCAAGCACTATTTGCCCCATGTTCATCTCCGGAACGATAACTCTTACTGCGTTGCGAGCGGCTCTTTCCACCACCTCCTCGGGAAAAGGCCAGAGAGTCAAAAGCTTTAGAAAGCCGATTCTGTAACGGCGAGCTCTGGCCATTTTAACGGCGTGGCGTGCAGCCCGGGCAGTAGCACCGTAAGCTATCACCAGGACTCTGGAGTCAGGCCACTCTTCCTCATACAAGGTAAACTCGGCTTTATTGGCCTCAATCTTGCGGAAAACCCTGTTAACCCAGCTCCTAATCTCATCTGGGCGAAGAGTCGGAAATCCAGAGCGGTTGTGATGGAGGCCAGTTATGTGGTAACGGTAACCCATCCCAAAGGGGACCATAGGAGGCACATCCCCGAATTCTTCATCATAGGGGTAATACCACTCAGGAGGAATGGAGGCTTGGAGGCGGTCAACCACTTCTGGGGGGTTGGCTGGAGGATATTCTATAGGTTCCCGCATGTGCCCGACCACTTCGTCCATGAGGAGAATAACGGGGGTCCGATATTTTTCGGAAAAGTTGAAGGCCTTGATTGTCAATTCAAAGGCTTCTTTCACCGAAGAGGGGCAGAGCACTATTATGGGATGATCACCGTGGGTGCCCCAGCGGGCCTGCATTACATCTCCTTGAGCCGGGCTTGTAGGCTGGCCTGTGCTTGGCCCAAGCCTCTGAACGTTGACCACCACGCAGGGTATTTCAGCCATGGCTGCATAGCCTATGTGCTCCTGCATAAGGGAGAACCCAGGTCCTGAAGTGGCTGTCATGGCTTTGACCCCACCCACAGAAGCTCCCAGGACAGCGCCAAGGCTTGCTATTTCGTCCTCCATCTGGATGAATTTTCCTCCAACTTTAGGGAGCTCGCGGGCCAGGACGTGGGCGATTTCGGAAGAGGGGGTAATAGGGTAACCAGCATAAAAGCGGCATCCGGCTATTATGGCCCCGTAGGCGACAGCTTCGTTTCCTTGCATCAATCTAAGCATTTTCGCCTTCCCCAGGCAGCTCTCTTACTACAATGGCGAAGTCGGGGCAATGCCACTCGCACCACCTGCAAGCAATACAATCCTGCTGCCGAGCAACCACAGGACGCCCCTCTCCGTTCAGATCGAAAACCTTGGTTGGACAAAAAGCTACACAGAGGCCACAGCCTTTACACCAATTTTCAAAGACCGTTACAGAGCCTCGCTTTCTCTTTTCCGCCATTTCTACCTCACTTGTAAGGAGAATTCTAATTGTTAATTTGCCGCAAGTCAAATTTTTCTGGAATTGATTGGATTTGTCCCGACTTAGGGCTGAGCCATGGCAAAGTTCAAATGCCCCCACTGCTCGCCCACCGAAGGTGATTAAGAAAAAGGCCTCGGACTCCTACTGTAAGCCTTTGATTATCCGGAGAAAACAAAAGGGGGCAAGTGACAAAACCCCGCAGCCTGCCAACGGGATAGGCCTTCAACCACGGCAAACACGAAACTAACTGGTGCAAGAGGCAAGATCCAAGTTCTCTTAAACCGAATAAAGTAGATCGAGGTAACGCTTCAGAAGCTCCTTCACCATCCCCCTGAAAGGCAACGACGCGGCCATCCCGTATATTGGTGCTATCTGCCCTTTTTCAGCCGGGTTAGCTTTCACCTCTTCAACCGCTTCCCTCAAGTCCTTGAGGAACCGCTCGGCTACACCCGGTAAAGTATGGCGGAGAGTAATGGCTATGTGCACGGCCGGAGGGTTCTGCAAGCCGTTCAGGCTCCAACCCCTTTGCGTCATCTTCTCCATGACCCGGTAGATGTCAAACTCCTCGGAGGCAAAGGCTATTATCCAGAGGGGATCCCCAAGAACCTTCAACCCTGGGATTGCCTCTATGCCCTCCCTAATCTTACGAGCTGTTTCCAAAATGCGTTTTGTGGCTTCCAGATAGCCACTCTCCCCCATCCTAAGCATCACAGCCCAGCAGATGGCGATCAATGCCCCAGGGCGACTGCCTGCTATGGATGGAGAGGCATACAAACCACCAGGCCAGTCCGAAGCTACAAAGTACTGATAGCGTCTCAACTCCGGATAGCGGTACAGGATAACGGAAGTGCCCTTGGCGGCATAACCATATTTGTGAGTATCGGCAGAGATGGAAGTAACCCCTGGGAGGCGAAAGTCAAAGGGAGTTACTCTGTATCCTAACTTCTCAGCCCAGGGTAGGATGAATCCCCCGAGACAGGCATCGGTATGAAAGCCTATGCCGTGTTCCAGAGCAATGCGGGATAGTTCGGGTATCGGATCTATCACTCCGTGGGGATAAGAGGGGGCAGAACCAACTATTACCACTGTGTTGCGGTTAATAGCTCTGCGGGCTGCTTCAACATCTGCCCTGAAATCCTTATCCACGGGAATACGCACGATTCTATAGCCGAAGTAATGGGCTGCTTTCTCGAAGGCCGGGTGAGCAGTAACCGGTAAGACCATCTCTGGCCTGGTTATACCTTTCTTATCCCGCGCCCAATCCCGGTAAGCCTTCATGGCCATGAGAATGCTTTCTGTCCCTCCCGAAGTAACTGTACCACAGATGCGAGCGGAAGGGTCGATCTTTTGGGCTTCTTCTGCCCCCAGCATATGGGCCGTCATTGCCACAATCTCTGCCTCATACTTTATCGTGCTGGGCCAGAGATCAGCATGGAGGGGGTTGCTCTGAGAGTTGAGGAGATAAACCCGGCTGATGAATTCAATGTGCTCTTCAGAGCCATGGTAGACGGCTCCGGAAGCATACCCTTCCTTCCAGCGCCACTCTTCCCGGGCATTCAAAGTCTCCATAATGCCGAAGATCTCCTCAGGGCTGAGCCCTTCCTGAGGCAGACGGGTGAAGACAGGCGCGTTTTTGTGCGGTTTCAGGGAATCTTCTAGGTTTGCCAGCAGGTGTTCGTATTCCCTTTCCACTCGCTTTCTCAGAGCCGGGACCCTTTCAACAGCGCTTTCCAAAAGGCGAGCCATGCCCCTGGGGAGCAATCCCAGAAATTTTAAGGGTTCCATGATTTGCCCTCCTCAAATTGGATTGAGGCGATGGTAAAGAGGCTTTGTTCTCCGGTAGAATTCCATAAAAGCTTCAAAGATTTCGGCATAAAGCCGCTGATTGTCCGGATCAGGCTTAAAGGTTTTTACAACCACCACATCTCGCGTGCAACTTTCCAGGTCAGAAAGGCCGAGAGAGAGGCTAGCCAATATCCCCAGGCCTCTCAATCCGGCGGCTGCGGGGTCTTTCACCCGACGGATGGGTCTTCCTAAGACGTCGGAGAAGATCTGGCACCATACATCCGAAGAAGCCCCTCCGCCTATGATGTTTATATCTCCGAATTTCTTCCCTATGAAACTTTCTATACAGGGGAGCAACCAACGCATGTTAAGGGCGACTCCTTCCATCACGGCCCTAACCATCTGAGCCCGCGTCGTGCTCAAGGAAAGGTTAAAGAAACAACCTCGCAGACATGGGTCTTCCACTGGAGTACGTTCTCCGTAGAGCCAAGGGGCAAAGATTAAACCTCCGCTTCCCGGGGGAACAGAGCCCGCCAGCTCACTCATTCGCTCGTAAGGGTTATCCTGAGGTAGACATAGGCCTAAAGTATCCTCGGCAAAGAAAATTTTGAGGAGCAAGGTCAAACACGAACCAGCGCACTCCTGTTCGTTAGCTACGAAATACCTTCCAGGGAGAGCAGATGGCAAAGAACCTATATTGTGGGACAGGTCTGTCTTCTTGAAGGGCACGTGACAGGAAAGCCAGGAGGAAGTCCCAATGTAAATGTGAGGTTCGTAATCCCGCAGTGCTCCCGAGCCCAGGACGGCTGCGTGATAATCGGGCGTGGAAATGACCACTGGAATCCCTGGGGGAAGACCTAACTCTTCTGCGGGTTTGGGGAGGAGGGGCCCGAGAACATGGGTGGTCGGGTAAAGATCGGGGAGCTTCTCCCTATCAATGCCTGACAGCCGCAGAAGCCTCTCATCGTATCGGATGTTTCTGATGTCCCGGTTATCAGTCAACCAGTAAAGAGCTATGGCGGCGTAATCGGAGGCTATTTTCCCGGTAAGCTTGGCATTTAGGTAATCCTTGAGCTCCAAGAACTTATAGGCTGACTTGTAAACTTCCGGGCGTTCGTTTTTGAGGAAAAGGATGTGACCGATGGGATCCTTACCCGAGCGTGTTGGGATACCACCGGTTGTCTTTATCCAGTAGAGGGCTTTATCCAGGCCATATCCTTGAAAGTTGATCAGGCTCCGCGTTATCTCTCTGACATACGGAGCTCCGCGGGTATCCATCCACATAATGGTATTTCCGATGGGGCTACCGTCTTTATCCACTGCAACGGTGGTAGACCAGGGAGAACTCATAGCTATGGCTGCAACTCGCTCTGGTGGTACGGGGAACTCTTCTCTCAAACGGTGGACCGTTTCTCTGATCGTGGCCCAGCAATTTTCAGGATTCTGCTCGGCACCTCCTTTGGGGAGAAAGAGGAGGGGGGCGACTTTCTGGGATCTTACCCAAGCGAGGATTTCACCATAGGGGGTTACAAATCCCGCCTTACAGGAAGTGGTTCCACAGTCCACAGTAAGGATCAAAGGCACTTCGCACACCGTCATGGTTATCCTCCTGGCTCCTTTGCCAAAGTTTATCCTGGCAAATTTTCTTGCGGTGAGGGTCAGCGGTGAAGGCGGGCATAGTGGCCATTATTTTAATCTAAGGCATTGTATGAAATGGGGATTGCTTTCCGCTTCCTCCGCCTGTTCGATTAAGGATAAGGCTTATTTAGGCTTAGAAAATTTGAGGGGCTTTATGCCATTGTATACTTTGCCTGCAGTAAAGATGCGCAAAATACGGTGAGGATCTGCCGTGCCTATTTTGTCGCCATATCGCTCGGCCAATTCCGCTGCGGAAAGGGGTTCGTTGCGGTTGGCCAGGAAAATGCGGAAAACGGCCGTAGTGATGGGAAGCTCCGGATTTATGTAATCCGGCTTCTGGCTGCAGCAGGCCACAAGGGCCTCCCACAGGCCGTTCAATTGCCTTACTTCCGCTGTCTCGGGGTCTATCCAGTCAATGGAAGTAGCTTTGTCAAAGTCCCTAAATCGCTCCTTGCATTCCATGCACATCTCTTCATAGAGATAATAGTTGAAATCTTTGCCCTCTCTTTCCCACCAATCCAGGTCTATGTGAAGCTTTGTGTCAATGTTCACCAACCCTTTCATATTCCCAACCCCTATAATCTGCTTTCATCAAAAGACCAATAACCGCTGCCTCTGTAGACAAAACAGGGGTAAGAATTAAGCTCTGCCAAGAGGGGAGCAGGAGGGCATCGCCTTATCAGGTTTACAGCAGTATAGAGTGTGAGAGAGTGGACAGTGCCCTGGGGGCTGAGCTTGAGGAGCTCGGGGAAGATTTGGACCAAGATTTCGTAAAGACTCCTCCCGCTTGAGTCCAGCTTTCGCTTAAGGGCGTCTATCTTCTCTCTGTCTCCCTCTACGACCATCATGAGCTCATCAAAATCGCAGGTAAGCTGTCTCAACTGGATTTCAAAAGTTAGGCGATCGTTCTGGACCTTAGCTACTTTCACCCAATCTTTCTTTATACGCCTTGGAGTATACCTTATCGTGATTTCCATAGGGTTCTTGCCCCGGGAAAGAGTTATGTAAGTGCCAGCTGTGGCTCCTATCCTTTCATACCACTCCCTGAGTCCAGCCACGTACCCTTTGGAGTGGAGAACCCAGCCATAGAATTTCTCCCCCCTGATTCCGTCCACAAAGCTTATAAGAGTTAAGTCCGATTCCCCTTCGGGGAAGAAGGGAGCAGTTCTGGGAGTGATGGGCAAAGTGCCCGATCTCAGATGGTGGTAAGGCAAGGCGATGGTTACGCTGTCTCTGGGGGCCGGAAGATTGGCGAAGAAGTTTCCCTCAGTAGCTTCATCGTCCACGCTTTGAACTATTTCCACCAATTCTTGGGAGAGAACTTCCTTCCTATAAGGCTCGGGGGAATATACAAGCCGCTCGGGCTTTTCCCTCACTTCTGGAGGCTCAAACCGCCGCAGGAACCACAGAGGCTGCCCTTTAGGTCCCACCTGGATAAACCGAGGATCTTGAGCCATAGCTACGTTGAGGGAGAAAACCTGCAAATTAGTGGAATATGTGCCGGGGAGCTCCAAATGTTTGATGATTTCAGTGGATGTGAGGGGGCGCTGCGCTATTTCTATGGCTGCTTCAGCTATATTCAGGTGGCCCTCGTGGATTTCAGGCATGAGAGCTTTCAAAAACCAAAGGTTACCGAAGGAGACGAACTCTTCTTCTAAAGCAAGCCTCCTGGCCACAGCCGAACTTATGGCCTGACCATAACGCTCAAAGACAACCTTTGGATCAACGCCAAAGCGAGATAGCCAATCTTCTGGTGTTTCTTGGTCAAGTTTGTGAGGCTTTTTCAGAGAGGAGGCAAATTCCCTTATCTCTCCACCGTCGGAGAATTTAACTCTCATAACTTCAAATTCGCCGTAATCAGGGTTGTAACCTGGCCTCACGCTTAAAACCGTAACCTTGGCAAAGCCGAATGAGGGCAGGAAGATTTCTTGCCCTGGCTTGTACGAGTTGCTCGGCCTGTAGATCAGGCCTTCCTCAGCAAGCTTGATCAGTTCCCTTTTTTGCTCCTCCTGTGTCCTTTCCACCAAGGCCAGGACGAGCTCTTCCAGCGGTACAGGCTGGCCTCTTTCTAGAATGAGCTCGTACAGAAATTCAACATCCTCAAGTTTCAGATCAAAATTCTCCCACCTGGATTGCTCCAGCAACGTTAAACTTTCCAAAGTCTCACCTCCTCGCTTTCCATGCAAAAACCAATTTATTATACCAACCTCCTACCTCTAAAGCAACTCCGCACGGTTCTGAAGTTTAAACATAAGTTTGGACAAATTGCATGGGGTTGCTGATGTTGGTATGTTTCAGAGAAAACCTTTTATGTAATGTTCCTGCCTTCCATCAAATTGCGCCAATTTATGCAATTGCTTCTTGATGACCCGGCCATTGCCCAACAAGCCGCCGAAATTGGCCAGGCCTTTCTGGAGACTCGCCCCCCTGTTTAACCAAAATCGCTGCCCGTATGCGCGGAACAAGCGCCTCCACTGCTTCCTTAAGAAGGCCGACCCTCGCCAGGTGCTCTGGTGGCTCTTGGTCTCGGTGACTCCACGGAAATTGAGCGACCGCAAGCCCAGAAGACCGAATACTTGGGGGCACTCAAGGATGGGAAGATTATCTTGGCCATCCCCTACCGGAAGCAGGCTATCCCCTGTGGCCTCGTCACTTACTCCTCTCGGACCGTTGCCACCAGGGGGAATTTTTGGGCCTTCGCCACCCTGAAAGATTTGTTGGGGAAGTGCCTTCCGGTTCTGGACCAAGAGGTCAGTTATCTGGAGTTGTTGCTCCGCCTGGTAGCCAAAGGGATTCATTTTGTGATTCGCCTCAACTTAGGCAGGCATCTGCCCAAGTTCTAGAATTCAGAAGGGCGGGGGTGTCTTTGAAGATTCTACATCGTTCTCCCTATCCCAATTCGTGTCTGAATCTCAGCACGTTCGCTTATGTAAATTGTTACCTGTTGCTTTACTGCTACCAAATGATTGATAATGTTACTGGGAGGCCAGTATGCACGCAGAGGAGCAAAGGAGCCTAACCAAATGCCGTAAATTCTCGGTTAAAAGGGCTTTCCTCCCTACTGGACAAGATAGAAGCTATAACAGGCATCCATACGAATTCCTCAAGACATTGGAAAGCCAGGTAATTGGAGGTTGACTTTAGGCACTACTTGTGTGCGCCCTTTATTCTGAGGCACAGCTGCCGGGTCTTGGAGGATTCCCTCCGACAAATTACGAAGCGTATCCATTTTCCCATCCGGGAGCCCCATCCTGACAAAGGGGGAATTTTCAACGCTCCTCTTTACTTACAGAGCTCATCATCTGAGGTCGTCCATACTGTAAGAACGACAACTCTTTTGTAGAGAAATGGAACCATTTCCTAGTTCGGTTCTAGATCAGATATGGCCGGCTTTTCAGGTGATGCGTGTAGAGTCTGAGGCTCAAGTTTCAATAGTCGGGGAAAGGGTTCGGAACAGGCGGGTATACGACTAGGCTTGTCTGATCCTCTCAAATTGCGAGAGGAAAACTATACTCTCTGCCCGGGACAAGGGTTGAGGTGGCAGAGAAAGTGATTGAAAACCTGAATCTCCCTCCAGCTTGCCAGGGGAAATCCTAACCCCGGTAAATCATTTGGCTTGACACAGGCTGATTCTTATCCTTTGAGAGAACCAGCAAGCAAACCACGCATAAAGTAACGGCCCAAAAACAAGTAAACCAGTAGCGTTGGCAGAGCAGCCATTAGCGCTCCGGCCATTTGGACATTCCACTCCACTATGAAACTTCCAGCTAGGTTGTTTAAAGCAACTGTGATGGGCTGCACCTCTGGGTTGCCGATAAGAGTTACAGCAAAAAGGAAGTCATTCCATATCTGGGTAAACTGCCATATTATAACCACCACAAAGCCAGGGATTGAAAGGGGGAAAAGGACATGGCGGTAAATGCTGAAGAAACCAGCTCCATCGATGCGCGCAGCTTCGATTAATTCTGTAGGTATAGAAGCGTAATAGTTGCGGAAGATAAGAGTGGTTATTGGTATGCCATATATCACATGAACAAGGATAAGGCCTGGGATTGTTCCATATAGCCGGAGATTTTGGAAAACCTGTACAAGGGGGATAAGAATACTCTGGTAGGGTATGAACATTCCAAAAAGCAAAATGGGGAAAACTATGTTTGAACTTGGGAATTTCCATTTGGAAAATATATACCCATTAAGGGAGCCTACCATGGCAGAAATAATGGTGGCGGGGATAGTGAGATAAACGCTGTTCATGAAGTTAGCTGACAATCCATGATAAATTCCGGGTTCTCCCTTCCAAGCGCGAATAAAGCTATGAAAATGCAAACCAGAGGGGGGCTCCCACATCCGTGAGAGGCTGACTTCAGCAAAACTTTTCATGCTTGTGGTCAGCAAAATATAAACGGGGATAAGATAAAAAACACTAGCAAGAGTTAATGAAATGTAGATTAAAATCCGGGAAATCCTGATCCCTCTTTTCTTCCTCGCCTTCATAATTCAGTCTCCCTGCGGATGCTAGAAATCAAATAAGGTATAACTAAAGTAGCGACCATAAAAAGCAAAATAGTAGCGATAGCGGAGCCTTGATTAAAGCGATTAGCTTGGAACGTTGTTTCCCACATAAAATATGCAGGAACATCTGTGGCGAAACCAGGGCCTGGCCCAGTCATTGCTACGACCAAATCGTATATCTTTAACGAGATATGGCCTAAAATGATAACACAACTCAGCGTTATGGGCTTGAGCAAAGGTATAATAATAAACCTGAGCACCTGAAATTCGGAAGCGCCATCAACCCTTGCTGCTTCGCGTATTTCGTCGGGGATAGCTCGCAATCCAGCAAGATATAAAGCCATAGTATAACCTGACATTTGCCAAGTAGCAGCAATAACTAAGGAAATTATGGCTAAAGGTATTCCGACTTGGGGTTTTGTCAATATTCCAAGGCCTATCTTGTTTAAAATTGTTCCTAATTTTGATTCAGGGGATATGTAAAGGACCGTGGGGTCAGTATACCACCCCCACTTGAGGAAATCTAAGCCAACCTTTTCCAACAAGTAGTTTAATCCTATGCTGCCAGTTTCCGGAGTCCCTGGATTTAAAAGCCAACGCCAGGCCACACCAGTAACTATAAAAGAGATAGCCATCGGGTAAAGGTAAAGGGTGCGGAAAAAATTCTCTCCTTTAATGTTCTGATCCAGCAATACGGCCAGGGTAAATCCTATGGTTAAACACGCTCCAAGGAATAATATTGTAAAGACAACAGTATTGCGTAAATCAATCTGGAAGCGGGGGTTAGCGAAGAGTTTTGCATAATTCTGTAAACCCGCGAAAGATAAATCTGGCAGCAATTGTTTCCAATTAGATAAGGAGACGAATAAGGTGAATCCTATAAAACTGTAAACAAAGATGGCTATGGCTAAGATGGAAGGCATTAATAAAATCACTCCAATAAACCTTTCGCGGTCAAGCTTCCTCATTTTCCCCTTCCCCTTGTTTAAGGCAAAAAAGGAGGCAGCCCTAAGGGGCTGCCTCGCTTTAGCAAATAGGTAAAGTTACTTGCACACTCCAGCGTCCACGCAAGCCTGCTGCAGAGCAGCCTGGGTGGTTGCCACATCTCCCGTGGTCAGGAAAAGGTTAATGGCACTTCTGAAGTCAGTAGCCCAGCTTTCAATAGCTGCGGCCCCGTGGATTACACTCGGAACAATAGCATTCGTAGCCCAGTCTTTCATAGCTGACTGGAGGTACTCGTTGAAGAGCTTGGGATTGCAGTCCACCCGGGCGCAAATTGAACCTTTCTTGGGGTTAAAAGCTTCTTGTCCCTCTTTAGAACCGCAGATTTTCAGCCAGGCAATGGCGTTTTCCTTATTGGGAGCTTGCTTTGGCAGGGCAAAGCTGTCTGAGAGGGCAACAAATATTCCACCCGTGTTAGGAGCAGGGGCCCATCCATAGCCATCAAAACCCTTTGCCATAAAATAACCGTTGGTCCAGTCACCCATAATGTACATAGCCCCCTTGCCTTCTACTATATAGCCTGCGGCTCCGTCCCAGGTGAGGGCAGGATAGTCAACATTGGCGTAGCCGACCATTCTCTTGAAGATTTCAAGCGCGCTGGTCACACAAGGATCGGTCCACTGGACGCTTCCATCCCAAAGGCCACGGTATTTATCGGCACCACATGCGCCGGCCAGAACGTTTTCAAAGGCATGAGCAGCTTCCCAACCACCATTGTTGGCCAGTACGTAAGGAACTATGCCTCTGGCCTTAAGGGCATCTGCCACGGCAAAGAATTCATCAAAAGTAGTAGGGGCCTTCAGACCAGCGTCCTCAAATATCTTTTTATTGTACCACAAGACGTTTGAGCGGTGGATGTTCACAGGAACACCCCAGTAATGGCCCTTGTATTTCAGCATTTTGAGCAAATCAGGCGGGAAGACTTTTTCAAGCCCTTCAGAAGCGTAGAGAGCATCTAGAGGCTCTAGGTATTTCTCAGGGCTATAGCCTTCAACTTCTAGGCCAGCGTGGAGCTGGAAAGTGTCAGGTGGGTTACCACCGATCAGGCGTGTTTTAAGAACTCCCTTGAAGACCGAGCCAGCACCGCCAGCTACAGTAGCGTTGACAATTTCTACATCCGGATATTTGGAGCTATAAATCTTAAACAGGGCAGCCAGTCCTTCTGCCTCACCTCCCGCCGTCCACCAGCTACCCACAATGAGCTGACCTTTAGCTCTTTTGCCAAAGAGCAATTCCGGTCTGCTCATATCAAATTTGGCCAGGAATTCTTTAGCCTCTTCGGCGCTGGGGATATAAAGTTTCCATCCGGGGTAAATGCGGTCAGCATTTTCTATGCGAGCAAAGGTAGCATCTTCAATGTGCTTCTGGTTTGTAAGGGCCATTATAGCTGGCCAAGCGGTGCCTGAGCCCAAATATTTCTCCGCCAGATCCCAAAGAGTGTCACCAAGTTTAATCGTATAAGTAAATCCTTTTTGGATTAGCGGAGCTGCATTAACAGTTGAGACCAGCAGCAACATTGCGGCCATCAAGCTAATCCACAAGAAATTCTTCCTGCTCATTATCAACCTCCTTTGGTTTTTAAATAAACTGCGCTTTTAGCTTCTACTTTGCGCAGCGAAAGCCAACATCATCGTTAGCAAGATTTACAGAGCTGCAGCTTCGGGCAGTAGTCCTTACTTGTTCTTTAGTGCTGAACCACCCCCCACCTCTTATAACTTTGAATTTCTCACCAAAATACTGGGCTTCTGAGTCTCCACCAGGATACCCCGGATAAGGAAGGAACCAATCACTCACCCACTCTGCTACATTACCAGCCATATCCATCACACCATATGGGCTGGCTCCTGCAGGAAAACTACCAACAATAGTAGTACCTCGGTAGCCAGCCTCTCTAACATTTGCCTTTGAGGGATCCCACTCATTGCCCCAAGGATAAATACGTCCATCAACGCCACGTGCGGCCTTTTCCCATTCAGCTTCAGTAGGTAATCTTTTGCCAGCCCATTCGCAGAAAGCTTTAGCATCATTCCAACTAACTTTCACTACAGGGTGCTTAGGTTTACCTTCAGCAAAAGTACGCCAGGTGATCTCTTCTCCCGCCTTCTCAGCATCGGTTATATAACCCGTTTCCTCTACAAATCGCGCAAACATTTCATTGGTTACCTCAAAAATATCAATCATAAAGGTCTCGAGGTAAACCTCGTGAGGGGGGCGTTCAATTCCCTTATCACTACCCATTATGAATTTACCAGCAGGAATAACCACCATTGGCATATCCAGAGGAGCTGTTGGGCTCGGAGTCTCTCCAGAAACAATGGCCGTAGGTGTAAAAGAAGGGATTGGCGGGGTTGGGACAGGCGTAGGTGTAGGAAGTATTTCTATAGTGCTTATCAATGGGAGAGTAGGCGTTGGAGCTGTGGGGGCTTTGCAAGAAGTATTAACGAGGGAGAAAATTCCGGTTACAGTTACAAAGAGTACAAACAACACAAATTTACTCTTCACATTAACCTCCACCTTTAATGATAAAGCATAAAGCTTTTTTTGTCAAGGCCACACACTGTCGTATGTCCATCAGGCCTCAAGCGCTGTCAACGGCAGCACCGTCACCCTCGGCTACCCTTACTCCTGGCTGGAGTGGTGCCCCGAACCCCATTCCAGCTAGTCCCTGCCGATAGATGTCCGCCAGGTCCCTAGCCACCAGACCGCTCTGGAGATCGGCGCCGCCCAAATCCAGGAACTGGCCCGCCGGCGAGCCGATGCCTCCCAAGCCCTGGACATCGTCGTGGGGAATGGGCAATACGACGCAGTGAGCTTCCTGCGGCAGGCGCAGGGGCTAAGGGTCAGGTTCGTCGCCCAGCTGCGACAGGACCAGGCCCTGTATCGGCCCGCTGAACCGCCCATCTCCCCCCGGCAAGGGAAGCCCCGTCGATACGAAGCCCGCTTTGCCTTCCGGGATCCAGCCACCTAGGTGCTCGGTGCTCCAGAAGATTCTTCCACCGCTTCAGGCATATCTGGCCACAGCGTGGGTCTTCTGATTCCACCCTTTCATTGAGCGGGCCCTAGGTGGCTGGATCCCGGAAGGCAAAGCG
>JBHOQL010000126.1:0-24236 GCA_042408195.1 Anaerolineae bacterium | reverse complement strand
AGGATGCCACAGCTCCATCCGGTGAAAAGGATGCTGAGCATATCAGGAAGGGGGTAAAAAGGGAATCCGGTGGGATGATGGGAGAGAAAGGCAGGCACAAGCCATCGGATCGCTGGAACCAGAGGCAGGATAAGAGTCGAGTGAACCAGCAAACCTTCTTTCCACCTTTTCCTGTGCCAGAGATACAGTGCCAGTTGCCCTAATATCATGAAAAGAGTGTGAAAGTGAACATAAAAGTTGGCCGCCATAGCCAGAAGATACAGAATCCAATATCGTGTTCCGCCCTTTTCCAGAGCTTCAAGGTGCAGGATGAAAGCTAAGAGCGACAGGGCGAGCCAAAGTCCGTACATTTTCCCTTCCCGGGAGTACCAAACTAAGTAGGGGGAAAGGCCTGTGAGCAACATGGCGATAAGGGTGAGGCGTGCGGGGAGGAACTTTTGGGCGAGCTTGAAAGTGAGGGGGAGAGATAAAACCCCGAAAAGCAAGGAGAAGTAGCGGAGAGCAAACTCTCCTTTGCCCGTAAGGCTCAGCCAGCCTTTCAGCAAGAGGTAGTAGAGGGGGCCATTCCAGCCCGGATGGGTGAAATATCTGAGCGCTTCTCTCCAAGGAACCGAAGCGAAGATGATGGCATCAACTTCATCCCTCCACAGGCTCTGGGAGAGGATGCCGCTGATGCGGATGCCGAAAGCGAAAAGCGTAATGGAAGCAGCCAGGATCCTGCTCTTCATCGGCTGATCCGAAAACGGGGGTCCATTTCCAGCATCCTCCTCAGGCCTTCCATTAGGGTGACTTTTGGTCTGTAGCCGAGGAGTTCCTGGGCCCGGGTCAAATCTGCTACCAGGCGCGATACTCCCCCGCTTTCAGCCTTATTGTGAATTACTTCCACCTCTTTGCCAACCACCCTGGCTACTTTCTTGGCCAGATCATTTATACTGGTTTCCTCGCCACTTCCCACATTGATAATGGCTCTGTTCACATTGCTGGCTGTGGCTGCAGCTACTAAGGCATCCACCACATCGTCAATATAAACGAAATCTCGGGTCTGATTACCATCACCGTAGATTACCAGTGTACCACCTTCCACCGCTTTCTTCATGAACTGGGGGATTACGGGGGGATGGTGGAAAGTAAGGTATTGTCCTGGTCCATAAGCGTTGAAAATCCTGAGAATAACTGTCTCTATTCCGTAGAGCATCCCAAGAGTGTTAATGTAAAACTCGGAAGCTAACTTGCTGACGGCATAAGGAGATTGGGGGTTGGGCATTTGGGTCTCTTTTACCGGTTGCACTTTCTGCTCACCGTAGACGGCACCTGAAGAGGCAAGGATGACGCGTTTGACCCCCACATCCCTTACGGCCACCATCAAGGCTACCGTTCCACCCACGTTTACCTCGTTGTATTCCCTCGGGTAAAGGACTGATTCGGGGACTGAGACTTTTGCTGCCAGGTGATAGACACAATCCACCCCCTGGAGGAGGTTCCACAGCCTCGGCACATCTCGGACGTCACCCCGGGTAAAGACCACTCTGGGGTCAAGGCGAGAAGGATCTCCAGCACTCAGGTCATCTATCACTCTTACATGGTGTCCCATCCGGACAAGCCTATTGGCTAAGGCAGCTCCGATGAATCCAGCTCCTCCGGTGATGAGAAAATGCATCTTTTTCCTCCGGATTTAAAGGAGAGTCATCTGAAATCCTGGCTTTTTACCTCTGAGGGTTATAAATGGGGCAGCTCGCCCGGTGACTACTCCCAGTTTTCTCAAGTCCTCGAGGGAACGGATGGATTCCCTTTTGCGTTCAGAGATTATCCTCCGGGCGGAGCGGGGACCTATGCCTGGTACTCTTAAAAGCTGGTGGTAATCAGCAGTGTTGATCTCCACTGGGAAAAATTCGGGGTGCTTCAGGGCCCAAAGGAGTTTGGGGTCTCCTTCCCTTGGAAGGTTGCCTTCGGAGTCAAAGGTAAGCTCTTCAACGGTGAACATGTAGTGCCTTATGAGGAAATCAGCTTGGTAAAGGCGATGCTCACGCCATGCTGGGGTTGGGGGGTGATTTTCGAGAGGGGTGTCAGGAATGGGTTGGAAAGCACTGTAATATACACGCTGGAGGCCGAAATCCCTGTAAAGCGTTTGGACCAGGCGTAAGAGATCCCGGTCTCTCTCTCCTCCTGGGCCAACCATGAACTGGGTAGTCTGGCCGGCTGGCAAGGTGGCTTTCCCCTCTTCTACAAGCTCTTTTATCCAGGCGATGGGCGTAAAAAGGCTTTTAGTGAAATCCTTATCGGGGGCTATGCGTTTCAGGGCCTCAGGGGATGGGGCTTCAAGGTTAACCGATATCCTGGTCGCCCAGCGGGCCATGGCCTCCACAGCAGCCTTGGTAGCCCCGGGGATCACTTTAAGGTGAATGTAACCAGGAAAGCCGTACCGCCGCCGTATGATTTCCGCCACCGCTATCATTCGGGCCATGACGTCATCAGGGTTGCCGTCCACAGCGGAACTCAGGAAAAGACCATTGACCAGCCCCTTTCGCCAGAGGTTATCGAAAATAGAGGCCAGCTCTTCCGGGGTGAAGGACATCCTGGGGCAATCTCTCTCCACTCTGTTGGCGCAGTAAAGGCAATTGTTGACACAAGCGTTGCTCAGGAGGATTTTGAGGAGAATCACCCTCCTCCCGTCGGGTAAAACGGCCGGATAGAGCCACCGTCCTATGTCGTCCTTTACGCGGTGGACCGTGGGACTGGAGGCTTCTCCGCAGAGATCGTATTGGGCTGCTCTTCCCAGAAACTCCAGTTTTTTCTCAACGTTCATCTATCCATCCTTTCTGGCCCAATCGTAAGGGATTTCTCCGCTGTGAGGGGGTATCCGGTATTCATCGGGGTTCTCGTAATTGTAAAGTTCAGTGGGGATGTTGACTATAAGGGTCATTTCAGTGCTTATCCCCTTGAAACCGTGGATAACTCCTGGGGGTATTGTCAAAAGGACTGGGTTAAGCTCGCCGATGAAGAACTCGTTGATTTCTCCGTAAGTGGGGGAGTCCTCCCGGCCATCGTAAAGCACTACTTTGGCCATCCCCTTTATACAAACAAAGTGGTCAGTCTGTTTCTTGTGGTAGTGCCAGCCCTTGACAACACCCGGGTAAACCGCGGTTACATAAACCTGGCCGAACTTTTGAAATTCCTCCCAGTCCGAGCGGAGCATTTCCATTAGGTATCCCCTTTCATCCGGGATGACCCTGAGCTGACGCACTTTAACCCCTTCTATCAGCCTCTTCATAGCTTTACCTCCTGAAGATAAGCTTGATTATTTTGCGCGCGACGGTCAAGGGGCCTGTTTTAGTGGCCACTTCAATTATAGAAGGAGTTTGAGAGGGGCTAAAAGATTCGTAGTGCACTATCTTTTCCAACGGAAGCCTTGGGGGTGGGTGCGGTATTTCTTCGGGATAGCCCAGGGTTATGATGGCGACTATCTCCAATGGGTCAGGTATAGCAAAGTATTTCTTGATGGCTGGTGCATCGAAGATTCCTATCCAGCATGTTCCGAGTCCGAGGGCATGGGCTGCGAGCATTATATTGGCTCCGGCCAAGGAGCAATCCGCCCAATACCATTTGCTCCGGCGGGGATCGCCGCAAATTATTATGCTCACGGGGGCTTCAGCAACGTGCTTGTTCCGCACGAAAAGGAAACGGGAATGGGCGCTCAAAAATTCCCTGTTCTTCTTATTTCGGACCACAATAAAGTGCCAAGGCTGGGAATTAACAGCGCTCGGAGCCCAACGAGCGGCTTCCAAAATTCTGTGCAAGAGTTCATCTGCCACTGGTTCATCTCTATAGACTCTTATGGAGCGCCTCTCCATTATGGCCTTTTCCACTTCGGTTAGCATTTTCACCTCCCAATGAAATGATACCATTGGTGCGGGGGATAGTCAAAGGGCCTTTAACGGGCTAGGATTTGGAGCTAACTTTTTGCTACCAAGAGGGATAGTTTGCTTGGAGGAGGGGCCTTCTGGCTTATAACAAAATAAAGCAGGCCAAAAGCCTCTTCCAATTTCACACGCTCCTTCTGGTTTCAGGTCAGCCCAGGTTAAAAGCTCCACCTGTAGGCGGGTCGGGGAAGTGGCAGCTTGCCTATAGTTTGATTTTCCCCTACTCCTGTCGCTTGCGTTTAAATTGAAGTTGGGTCATAATAAAGCAAAACTCCCGAGGAGGTGAAGCCTTGGAGAGGCTTAGCCCAGAAAATCTCCGCAAGATTTGCCACCTTGAAGTTATTCCGTGTTCCTCCACAATTGAACTGGAGCCCCCTGCTGAAATAATCGGCCAGGAAAGAGCAGTTAGAGCCCTCAATTTTGGTCTAGAGATGGATAAAAAGGGGTTTAACATTTTCGTGGCGGGGATGCCCGGAACCGGACGGACCACTGCCGTCTTGAGTTTCCTGGATAAGCTGGCGGCTCAGAAGCCTGTCCCACCTGATTGGTGTTACGTTTACAATTTTAAGGACCCGTACCGGCCGAGGAGCTTACGCCTACCTCCTGGTAAGGGTCAGCTCTTCAGGAAACAAGTTCAGGAGTTCATCGAAGCAGCACGACGCGAAATCCCTGCTGTCTTTGAGAGCGAGGATTACTCAACCCGTCGTGAAGCTTTAGAAGTAGAATTCAACACCCGTCGTCAAGAGGTTTTCAACGCATTGAGCCGCAAAGCACGAGAACAGGGTTTCCTTCTCCAATTTTCCCCTGCAGGCGTTTTCATAATACCCCTTAAAGAAGGCCAGCCTCTTAGTCAGGAGGCTTTTGAGAGCCTGTCTGAAGAGGAAAAAGCTCAAATCAACCAGAGAAGAAGTGCCATAGAAGCAGAACTAAGAGAAGCTCTTCGGGAAGTGCGACGCTTGGAAAGGGAATTTCAAAAGCGCCTCAAGGAACTAGATAAATCGATGGTGGAAAATGTCATTAGCCGCTACTTAGAGGAGTTGATTGAAAGCTATGGGGAATATCAAGGGGTGAAGGAGTATCTGGAAGAAATTCGGAATGATGTCCACGAAAACATTGACCTGTTCCGCCAGCCGCAGGAGAAAATCCCGCCTGAAGTAAGGGAGAGGCTTTGGCGCCGCTACGAGGTAAACGTTCTAGTAGATAATAGCGAGCTAAAGGGAGCCCCGGTGATTACAGAACTAAACCCAACCTATACCAACCTCGT
The DNA here is from genome assembly GCA_042408195.1 of Anaerolineae bacterium. GTDB lineage: Bacteria > Chloroflexota > Anaerolineae > SpSt-600 > SpSt-600 > SpSt-600. The sequence continues at coordinate 19,055 of JBHOQL010000126.1, read as the reverse complement.
AGGGCGAGTAGAGAAAGAAGCAGTTTTCGGTGCTCTGATAACCGATTTCACCCTCATAAAAGCCGGCGCTCTGCACAGGGCCAACGGCGGTTACCTGGTAATTCAAGCTGAAGATCTGCTCCGAAATCCTTTTGCCTGGGAGGGTCTCAAGCTTGCCCTCGCCAACGGCAAAATTATAATCGAAGAGGTCGGAGAAAGGTTTGGTTTCATGACCACGCGAGGCCTCCAGCCCGAGCCTATTCCCCTTGATGTGAAGGTAATCCTAATCGGCACCCCTTATCTTTACTATTTGCTTTACAACTTGGATGAGCAGTTCAAAGAACTCTTCAAAGTAAAGGCCGATTTCGATACTCAGATGGACCGCAACAGCGAAAACATCCGGGCTTACTGTTCCTTTATCTGCGGAGTAGTTCGGCGGGAAAACCTGTTGCCCTTTGATGCCTCAGGTATGGCCAAAATCGTGGAATTTGGGTCGAGACTGGCTGGGGATCAGGACAAACTATCCACCCGCTTTGCCGAGATAGCCGATATAGTTCGAGAGGCTAACTTCTGGGCTGAGAAAGAGGCTTCTCCTTTCGTAAGAGCAGAGCACGTCCGGAAGGCATTAGAAGAAAGGGTCTACCGTTCCAACCTAATCCAGAAGCGGATCCAGGAAATGATAGAAAAAGGCCTCATTTTGATCGATACCGAAGGGGAAAAAGTTGGCCAGGTGAACGGTCTTTCCGTAGTCAATCTGGGGGATTTTGCCTTTGGGAGACCTACACGTATAACTGCTTCTATCGGGGTCGGGAAAGAAGGGATTGTAGATATCGAGAGGGAAACCAAGCTGGGAGGCCCTATCCATACAAAAGGAGTCCTCATCCTGACAGGGTACCTTCTGAGCAAATATGCGCAGGACAAACCTCTGACTTTGGCCGCCAGGCTCGTCTTTGAACAGAGTTACGAGGGGGTTGAAGGAGACAGCGCTTCCGCTGCTGAGGTTTTCGCTCTCCTTTCGGCACTTTCGGGCCTCCCCATCAAACAGGGTATAGCCGTAACTGGTTCCCTCAACCAGAAAGGCCAGATACAGGCTATAGGTGGAGTCAACGAGAAGATCGAAGGTTTCTTTGAGGTATGCAAGGCGAAGGGGCTCAACGGCCAGCAGGGAGTAATAATCCCCAAAGCCAATGTCCGCAACCTGATGCTCAAGGAGGAAGTGGTGGAAGCAGTAAGGGAGGGCAAGTTCCACATTTGGGCTATTGAAACGGTGGATGAAGGCATTGAGATCCTAACTGGTGTGAAGGCTGGAGAAAGGCGAGAGGATGGGACTTTTGAGGAGAACACGGTGAACTACCTGGTAGACAAAAAGCTCAGAGAACTTTCCAAAGGCCTTGAAGCCAAAGAAGAGAAGGAGGGTGAGAAATGAAGCGTGCTCTGACTATAGCAGGTTCCGATTCAGGGGGAGGAGCTGGTATTCAGGCTGACCTTAAAACCTTCTCCGCGCTTGGAGTCTACGGAATGAGCGTTCTTACTGCCCTTACTGCCCAAAATACTCTTGGGGTTCAAGCTGTCTTTGAGCTCCCTCCTTCCTTCGTGGCTCAGCAAATAGATTCGGTGGTGACGGATATCGGGGTCGATGCGGTAAAAACAGGGATGCTGGCCAATTCCGAAATAATCCACGTGGTAGCGGAGAAAATCAAGGAGTATAAACTGCCAAATCTGGTGGTAGATCCGGTAATGAGGGCCAAAAGCGGTGACCCCCTTCTCAGGCCAGAAGCTCAGGAAGCCCTCATAAAAGAGCTTTTACCTCTCGCCAAAGTGGTCACTCCCAATCTTCCTGAAGCCGAAGCGCTGGTGGGCTTTCCGGTCAAAACTCTGGAGGATATGCGACGGGCTGCCGTAGCTATCCACGATATGGGGCCGGAGTGGGTGGTAGTGAAAGGAGGGCACCTAGAGGGTGATTTAAGCGTAGATATCCTTTACAATGGCAAGGATTGGTGGGAGTTCACTGCACCCCATATTAATACTCGCAACACTCACGGGACCGGTTGCACTTTTGCCTCAGCCATTGCGGCCTGGCTCGCCCGCGGTGCTGAGGTCCCGGAGGCTGTGAAGTTGGCAAAAGAATACCTAACCGAGGCTCTCAAGGCTGGTGCTAAACTCAACCTTGGCAAGGGCCACGGGCCTGTTCATCATTTTATCCTCCTCTACCGCAAGATGGGCTGGGAGGAGTAGCTTACCTTGCCCAACGCGGGTTGAAGCTATTCCCATCGCCGGTGAGCTGGAAAAATTGCCTTTTTTCTACATCTACCAGGTAAAGGTTGCCCTGGTAGCTTACCACAAACTGAGGACTATAAGGTGACCAAGCTACTTGGGAAGGGTCCTGAAGGCCTGGTTCCAGAGGCGGGGGGAATATAACCCGGCGATTTGAGCCATCGCGATCGGCCAGGTAAAGCTTATAAAGGGAAGTCCTGGGGTAAAAGGGCTCATTAGCTTGGCCATAAAGGATGAAATCTCCCCCAGGATACGAGGGTGACCAGTGGGGGTAGGACCACATTCCAGCGTTTTCCGCCCAGCGTAACTTTATCCTGCCATCCAAACTCAGTACCCATACCTCAAAAAGAGGGCTCTCCTGAGGCAATTCTCCGCCTACGGGTGGGCCATGGACTACCGTAGCAATAAATTCACCATCAGGAGAAGGAGACAGAGGTGGTACCCAAACCCATTCTGCATAAGTGTGATAGGGAGCGAAAGAAAGGAGTGGGGTTATAGCTCCGGTTTCGCCGTCCACCAAACCAATGCTTTCCGCTGTTGCCCAAGCGAATTTATTTTTGCCCGGTATCCATCGGAAGTTTACTCCCCACCATCCGTAGGGGATATTTTCCCAAGAGGTGATCACCGGGGAGGCTTTTAGAGATTCAAAGGGTTGCCAAGTGGCAATCCACAAATCGTTGTGGGCTTTCCAACCTGGAGAGCCAGCAGTTTTTTCCCCTGTGGAGTAAGCGAACCGATAAATCCCATCCGTACCGGTTCCTGGTTCCCATTCAGCGTAAAGGATTCCCTCTAATCCGAGGGCCACTGGCTCTTCGCCGGCGATGGTCGCGGTTACGACCCAGAGAGAATTTAATTTATTTCCTTCTTCTCGCCTGGTGAAAAGCAGATATTTGCCATCGGGTGAAAGCTCAAAGACCTTTCCGTCCAAGTCACCCCAAGTAGTAATTGGGCGGCGAGAATTGCTGGATAACCTCATCAGCCAGGCATTCCCACCGGAAAGGTAAGCTATGGTGCCGCTTATAGGCACCGAGGAGAGAAACTTCTCAACCCCAACCACAATTATCTCGTCCTGAGCAGGGGTTATCACCCGCGTTGAAACCAGATCCCTACCTTTCTCCACTCCGTCCTCAAATGTCACTTTGTAAACGAGTTCTTCCTCTCCGTTGATGCCGGGTTGCACCAATTTTCTCTCACCTGGGGGGAGAGCTTCGCTCCGGATGGTCCTCGACTCAAAGGGTATGGGGCGTCTAATGCTTTCCAGCCTGTATTCAACCCTTATCACCCGGATGTGAACGCCTGGAGTGACTTCAGCCCAAAGATCTGGCTCAACCCTATCGTAGGGGCCAAGAAGCACCCCTGCTTCGGCCAGTACTTCCCTGACCGTGGAGGCCTGAGTTGAGTAGGAGTAAACCTTCCCATCCACCTCCAGGATGATAGGGGTTTGGGTGGGAGTTGAGCAAGCCCAAATCAAGAGGACAACTCCTATTATTGGTAAGAGCCCCCTTTTCAATTTTTCCCCTCCCGGGGTTTTCTTTCCACCTTATACCATACTTGCGAAGGCCCTTCCAAATCTCGCTCCGGAAAAGAGGTGAAGGGAGAGGTGCTTGCTTTCCCCGAGTGGATGGAAGAGGCTTTGGCCTCTTTTAGGGGGCAGAGGGCATCTACCAGAGATGTTAAGCTGTAGGTAAGCTGCTACCTATTGTAACCTACCCATGACTAGGACCTTGAGCTGTGGCTAGCCTCGGTTTATCACGGGTGGGCAAACTCAAGGGGAAGGAGCGAAATCCTATATTATTAGGTTGGGGATGCCTCTGGAAAGATCAAATAGGGGACAAGTTGTTACCTCTTGTGACCCACCTGTGTTGGAAAGCCAGTCCGCGGTCAGACCCCAGGCTCAGGGGATAGAGAAAGGCATAAATAAGGCTCTGCCTTAGGTTGCAATTTTGTAACTCAGCCCGTATAATCAAACTATCCTGCCCTAAGTTGGAGGAGCTAGATGAACCTTGTCAGGAAAACTTTGCTCATTATCGCTTCCCTCCTCGCTTTCCAGTTTCTGGGTTTTTATTTATCCTCACGGTTTTTCTTCCTCCGGAACTTCACTCTCATCGAGGAACAATATGCCAGGAGGAACTTGGACCGTGCTTTGGCTTTCTTGGAAAGTCAGGAGCAAAATTTGATGGCCTTGGCAAAAGATTGGGCGGCCTGGGACGATACATACGATTTCATTCAGACACTATCGGAAGAGTACATCAGCTCAAATCTTGTTGACGAAACCTTTGAGGACCTTGGCCTAAACCTTATGTTATTTATAAACTCCTCCGGGGAGTTCACATTCAGTAAGGCTTACGATCTGGAACTCCACCGGGAAATGCCCCTCCCGGAAGGATTAGAAGAGTACTTCTATCCCGGAAGCCCTCTTCTCATCCACTCAAGCCCTAAAGAAGGCAAAGTAGGCTTGATAGCCTTACCATCAGGTCCCATGCTCGTTGCCTTACACCCAATAGTCACAAGTAAATTGGAAGGGCCCATAATGGGCACTTTTATCATCGGTTATTACCTGAACGAGACTTGGGCTGAAAGGCTCTCCAAAGCAATCCATTTCCCTGTTTCTTTCCTCCCTCCCTTTGGAAGAGAAGAAGCCCCTGTCTTGGACTTTACGGATTCCGGAACTGTTGAGGCTTTCGGTCTTTTGAAAGACCTCTACGGCAAGCCGGCCTTAGCGATCAAAATAACAATGCCAAGGACGCTGTACCGCCAAAGTTTGATCACCTTTTACTTTTTCTCCTTTTTCAACCTTCTAATAGGGTTTATGTTCGGGGGCGCCATCCTCCTCTTTCTTCGGCATAACCTCCTATCCAGATTGCTTACGCTCTCGGAAGAGGTGAGTAATATTGCCCTCTCAGGCGATGTTTCCGGAAGGGTTACAGTAAAAGGAAAAGACGAACTGGCGCAACTCGGGAAGGGGATCAATGATTTTCTGGCTTCACTGGAGGCGAGCCAAAGGAAACTGGAGGAAAATGAAAAATGGTACCGCTTGCTCATTAATTCCATAACTGACGGTCTATGGGTGGTGGACCGCGACCTAACAGTGCGGGAAATCAACGAAACTGGTGCGCGCTTTCTAGGTGTAAGAGTAGAAGAGCTAATTGGTAAGAGCCTTAAGGACTGCCTTAGGGAACCAGCTTTTTCCGATTTTTATGAAGCTTTTTCCCGCGCTCTCAGTAAAAACGCAATTTACACCGTTTCCATCATTCATCAGACTGCAGAAGGGGAAAAAAACCTTGAAGTCCGGCTCTACCCTCTGCCTAACGGAGCCCTCTGCATAGCGAGAGATGTATCCGAAATGAAGCAAATGGAGCGACTTTATCTGAGAGCTCAAAAGATGGAAGCAGCAGGGCGAGTAGCTCTGGCCATAGCCCATGATTTTAAAAACTTTCTTACCCCAATAATGGCAGGCATCGAACTGCTTCTTTCAGGAAATATTCCCCTTCACGAAAGCCGCGTGCTCCTGGAAGAAATCCGGAACTCCTGTGAGAAGGCCTCGGATTTAGTTAAACAGCTCCTCCTATTTGGCCGCCCCGAGCTTCTGGCGCCGGAAGTTATTGATCTCAACGGCTTGATCAAAGAAATGGAAGGCCTTATAATCCGAACCCTGGGCAGTGAAGTTAAACTCGTTTTAGAGCTTTCCCCCCAACTTTTCCCGATAAGGGCTAATAGGAGGCATATTGAGCAGATTCTCATCAACCTCGTAATAAATGCGAAGGAAGCCATGCCCTCTGGAGGACAGCTAACCATCAGGACGGAAAACATAAATATTAAAGAAGCTTTAGCGCATCCTGAGGCCTATCCCGGGATATTTGTCTGCCTAACTGTGGCCGATACGGGGATTGGAATGACGCCGGAAATGGTGGAGCACGCGTTTGAACCTTTTTTCACTACTAAAGGAACTGGAGTGGGGCTGGGGTTGAGTGTGGTTTACAGCATAGTAAAACAGAATAAGGGCTGGATAGAGGTTAAAAGTGAGCTTGGAAAAGGCTCTGCCTTTTACCTTTATTTTCCAGCTCTGGATGGAGGGACCTCGGAATCATGATCATAACATTGCTCACGGACTTCGGCTCCGCGGATAACTTCGTGGGGGTAATGAAGGGAGTGATTCTCTCCATAAATCCCAAAGCCATCATTGTGGACATAACCCATGAAGTCCCTCCTCAGGATGTGCTGACAGCGGCTTTCCTCTTGCAAACCTCCTGGCCTTACTTCCCAAAAGGCTCTATACATGTGGCGGTAGTGGATCCGGGGGTGGGTACTGCCCGCAGGGCCATCGCTGTGGAAACTGCCCACGCCATTTTTTTGGCCCCTGATAATGGTCTCCTAACTCCCGTGATCAAGTCAGGAGAGGTTCGGAGAATAATTTCCCTTACCAACCCCCGCTACTGGCTCCCGCAGGTCAGCTCCACTTTTCATGGTCGGGATATATTCGCCCCGACAGCAGCCCATATTTCCCTTGGGATTTCTTTGGAGGAATTAGGGGAGTCTATTGAAGACCCTGTGCTTTTGGACTGGCCTTGCCCTTTGAAACTCCCCGATGGCACCATTGTGGGCCACATCCTTCATATAGATCGCTTCGGTAACCTGATAACTAATTTGAGGGCTGAGGACCTTGGAGAAGGTGTGGTCATAAGAGTAGCCGGCTATACGATTCAGGGCTTGAAGAGGACTTTCGGCGATGTAGCCGTAGGTGAGCCTGTAGCTTATATAGGAAGCTCAGGCTACCTGGAAATAGCTATCCGGCAAGGAAATGCGGCCGTTACTTTCAATCTCCGCCGGGGCGATAAAATCTACGTGGAGGGGCAAGGCTATGGGTAAGTTTATCATCGAAGGTGGAATCCCTCTGGAAGGAGAAATCACTCCAAGCGGTAATAAAAACGCAGCTCTCCCCCTGTTGGCTGCTTCTTTACTTACTGATGAACCCCTGATCCTTAAGAACATCCCCCTCATCGGTGATGTCAGGACTATGCTGGCTATTTTGGAGGATCTGGGGGTGGAAATAAGCTTCACCGGGGAAAAGGAGGTCACCCTGAGGGCTTCTAACATAAGGAAAATTTCCCTCAGGGAAGACCTCTGCCGGCAAATAAGGGCCTCCATTCTTTTGGCCGGGCCAATGTTGGCTCGTTGTGGTAGAGTAAAGCTAGGCCCCCCGGGAGGAGATGTGATCGGGCGCAGGAGGCTTGATACCCATTTTCTGGCCTTTCAGAGCATGGGAGCTGAAGTGGACGTGGACGCAAGATATTACCTCAGCACTAAAGGTCTCTGTGGAGCCGACATACTCCTTGACGAAGCCAGCGTCACTGGCACTGAAAACGCCCTTATGGCTGCTGTTTTGGCAAAGGGTACCACTGTGATACGCAATGCTGCCTGTGAACCCCATGTTCAGGATCTGGCCCGCTGTCTCAATCAAATGGGAGCGAAGATCTCGGGCATAGGTTCCAATGTACTGGTAGTGGAAGGTGTGGACAGGCTCCACGGCACAGTTTTTGAGATCCCTTCCGACCATATCGAGGTAGGAAGTTTCATCGGGCTTGCGGCCGCTACTCGAGGGCAAATCCTAATAAGGAAAGCCGTCCCCGAAAACATGCGGATGGCCCTTATGGTCTTTGATAAGCTCGGGGTAAGGGTATGGATAAAAGGGGAGGACATCCTGGTCCCAGCAGAGCAGGAAATGGTGATTAGGGATGAAATGGACGGCTCCATCCCCAAAGTGGAGGATGGGCCATGGCCTGCTTTCCCCGCCGACCTCATGAGCATAGCTATAGTTACCGCTACCCAATCCCGGGGCACAGTCCTCTTTTTTGAGAAGATGTTTGAGAGCAGGCTTTTCTTTGTGGATAAACTAATAGCTATGGGGGCCAGAATAATTCTCTGCGACCCCCATCGGGCGGTAGTCGTGGGGCCGTCTAAGCTCCGCGGGGAACAGGTTTCAAGCCCTGATATAAGGGCAGGGATGGCTTTGATAATAGCAGCCCTTTGCGCCAAAGGGCAAAGCGAAATATTGAACATAGAACAGGTAGACCGGGGTTACGAGAACATAGACGAAAAGCTTAGAAGCCTCGGAGCCAAAATTGAAAGGGTAAACTGAGAACTCGTGCCTTGGTGCTGCGCAATCGGAGCAATTTTTTCCTAATTAGACCTGCACCCTTGAACGTCTGGGTTGATGGTCTGAGCCTAAGTGCAGGCTTGCCGGGAAATAGTCCGGTGTTATAATATACAACACCTTACAAAGACCTTACAAAACTCAAGGGGAGGCATTAGGAGCATGGGGTGGAACCGATTTTTGATCCCGGTGGCAGCTGTTGCCCTGATCCTGGGGCTTTACATGGCCCTTATCTTTGCCCCCACCGAAGCCACTATGGGCCACGTCCAGCGCATCTTTTACTTCCACGTACCTTCGGCATGGGTGGGCTTCTTCGCTTTCTTCGTAACTTTCTTGGGGAGCATACTCTACCTTTGGACGAGGGACCTCAAGTGGGACCGCCTTGCTCTTTCCTCTGCCGAGATAGGTTTTGCTTTCATGACAATTGCCATCGTCACCGGCTCCATTTGGGCAAGGCCAGTCTGGAATACCTGGTGGACTTGGGACCCGAGGCTAACCCTTTCAGCCGTGGTCTGGGTAATCTACGGAGCTTACCTTATGCTCAGGGCAATGGTAGAAGAACCCGACCGCAGGGCCAGATTAGCCTCGGTCTTCGGAATCGCTGGCTTTGCCTCGGTTCCGCTGGATTTCTTTGCTATTCGCTGGTGGAGGACTATTCATCCCGTAATTTTCACCAGCCAGGGTTTCTCCTTGACCCCCAAAATGCTCTGGACTTTGCTCTTCTGTCTGGCAGCTTTTACTCTCCTCTATTTTGTAATTCTCTTTCAGCGTCTGCGTCTGGAGAATTTCAGGGCGGAACTGGAGAAATTGAGAGGAGGGGAGTGAGATGGCCTACCTTTTCGCCGCTTACGCTGTGGTATGGCTCATTACTTTCCTTTTGGTTTTGAGCATCGAACTTAGGCAGAGCCAAGCGGAGAGAGAGCTCAGAACCCTTAAGGAAACCAGGAAGAAAAAGGAATGATAAGCGCGGCAGTCCTAGCAGGGGGGGCAAGCTCCAGGATGGGCTTCAACAAAGCCCTCATCCCCTGGCGGGGTCGCTCCCTTGTTGAGCATATCCTTTCCAAGTGTGCTTCCCTTTCGGACGATGTCTTCATAGTAACTAAGGAGCCAGAAAGGTTCGCTTTTACTGGTTTCAGGGTAGTAAAGGATGCCTTTCCGAGGCGCAGTTCTTTGGTTGGTATCTACTCAGCCCTTAAGGAAGCACGCTACCACTATTGCCTCGTATTGGCATGCGATATGCCTTTCTTGAACCTGGACCTTCTCCGCTATTTAGCTGCCCTGGCCCCTAACTACGATGTGGTCATGCCTATATTGAAGAAAGGAGCTGAACCCCTTCATGCCGTTTACTCAAAAAACTGCCTTGGCCCTATTGAAAGGCTTTTGTCAGAAGAAGAGGACAAAATCCTCCTCTTTCTGCCGGAAGTGAAGGTCCGCTATGTAGACGAGGAAGTCATCCGGTTTTTTGACCCTGAGCTGTCTTCCTTTGTGAACATAAATACACCAGAGGAATTGGAAGAAGCGCTGAAAAAGGAGGAAAGAAAATGGCCCCTGTCACGGTAGCTCTCGTGCAGATGGCCCCGAAGGTCTCGGAGCCAGAGGTCAATCTGGCCAAGATGGTGGACTTTATAGAGCGGATAGCTCTGGAACAAAAGGTCGACCTCATAGTCTTTCCTGAGCTGGCGGTGACCGGTTACGAATGCGGGGTTCGTTTCACCGAGATGGCTGAAAGAGTCCCGGGACATGTGGTTAACATAATTTCAAGAAAGGCTTCGGAATTTAGTGTCCATATCCTATTTGGGATGCCTATCAAGGAGAAGGTTGAAACTATAATCTACAATGCTGCGGTGCTTCTAGGCCCTGACGGTGAAGTTATCGGGGATTACCGGAAAGTGCATTTGAGGGGTGAGGAGAGGATGGCTTTCCGTTCGGGGTTCCGCTACCCTGTCTTTGATACGGGCCTGGGTCCGATAGGGGTAATGATCGGCTGGGATTTAGCCTTCCCGGAAGTGGCTCGCTCTCTTACCTTGAACGGTGCAGAAATCATTTTTGTGTTGGCTAATTGGGAAACAGGCGCCATAGACGAGTGGGAAACTTACATCAAAGCCCGCGCTTACGAGAACTCCTCTTTCATTGTGGCCGTTAACAGGGTCGGGGAGGATTACACCTATTCCTTCGGTGGCATGAGCATGGTAATAGGCCCTGACGGCCAAAAACGTACCGTAATCGATGAGCCTATTGAGGGTTACGCCGTTGTTACTCTGGAGCTGGATGAAGTCCGCAAACGAAGGGAGGAAACCCAATTGCTTCAATGGCGCCAGCCCGAAACTTATAGAGCGATTGTAAGGAGGTATTAGCCATGATTGACCTGCGAAGCGATACTGTTACTCTACCCACTCCCGAGATGCGCAAAGCAATGTATGAGGCCGAAGTGGGGGATGATGTATTTGGCGAGGACCCTACGGTCAACCGTTTGCAGGAACTTGCTGCCGAGAAAATGGGCAAGGAGGCCGCCCTTTTTGTGGCCAGCGGGACGATGGGCAATCTGGTTAGCATACTGACCCACTGTGGTCGTGGTGATGAGGTCATCTTGGGCGATTGGTCTCACACTTTTCTCTACGAAGTAGGGGGGATAGCGGCTCTGGGAGGGGTTCACCCTCGGCCGGTCCGCAACCAGCCTGATGGGACCATGGCCCTCGAGGATATAGAAGCAGCCATAAGGCCTGAAAACATCCACTTCCCCCGTACCCGCTTGATCTGCCTTGAAAATACCCACAACCGCTGTGGTGGAGCAGTTCTAACCCCTGAATACACGTCCCAAGTGGCTCAGCTTGCCCGCCGCTATGGCCTTAAGGTTCACCTGGACGGGGCTCGCATCTTCAATGCGGCCATAGCCCTTGGAACGGATGTCAAAGAACTGGTTAAGGACGTGGATTCGGTAATGTTCTGCCTTTCGAAGGGGCTTTCGGCTCCCGTTGGATCTTTAGTGTGCGGTTCCTCCGATTTCATAGCGGAGGCAAGGCGCATCCGCAAGATGGTGGGCGGGGGGATGAGGCAGGTTGGAGTACTGGCCGCGGCAGGCATTGTAGCTCTGACTAAAATGGTGGACAGGCTTGTGGAGGACCATGAGAACGCCCGACGTCTGGCCGAGGGGCTTGCTGAGCTCCCCGGCGTTAGGATTGACCCGGAGAAGGTCAAGACCAATATCGTAATATTTGAGTTTGAACACCCAAAGATGACCTCTCAAGAATTCACAGCCCGGCTCAAGGAAGAGGGTGTTCTGATGCTCCCAATAGAGGGTAAGAAGATAAGGGCTGTTACTCATTACGGGATAACGGCGGAGGATATAGACAAAGCCCTTGCGGTAATGCGCAGGGTTCTGATGGCTTGAAAATAATTCTATCTCTCGGGAGCATTTGCTTACCTCCAGTGGCTTCAGATTAATCCAGGCCAATGGTCCCTCTTTAGGGTAAAGATATGAATAATTCCAGGGCGATCTTGAGGCCTATAGGGACGAGCAAATAAGGTGTAGAGGGTATGGGCTAGGAAGGCCCTCTTAACGGACCTATTTCTGCAACCCGATTTGACAGCCTACCTGCAAAGCTTATAATTATGTTATGCCATCAGACCATCGGAGGAGGTGATGGAAATGAAGGTGCTTCGTTGGATAGTTCTGCCGATCCTTCTGGCTCTGGTGGTTGGACCGGCTTTCGCACAAGAAGGCTCTTCCGCGGAACTGATTATCTTCACTCGCTATCCATCCCGGGTAATAGAACCCGGAAAGACCCCCTACTTTGACCTTAACATTAAAAATAATGGCTCTTTGCCGCGTTTTGTTCGCCTGAGCGTCAAAGATTTGCCCGAGGGTTGGACTGCCACTTTCCGAGGAGGGGGAGATATAATCCAGGCAGTATATGTCCAGCCAGGGGAAGAGGCCTCTATATCCCTGAGGCTTGAACCACCCGCCGGGCTTTCTTCCGGCTCCTTCACCTTCACAGTAGTAGCTGAGGGCTCCGGAGTATTCGCTTCTTTCCCGCTCGAACTGGTTTTCAAAGAAAAGCTGCCCCCAAAACTCTCAATGGAGGTTGAGCTTCCTACTCTTAAAGGCACCTCTACTACCACTTTCCGTTACGATGTAACCATAAAGAATGAGGGCGACGAGGAAATAACGGTTAACCTAAGTGCCGATTTCCCTAAAGGGTTCATAGTCAGCTTCAAATCTTATGGCAAAGACGTATCCAGCATACCGATAAAGGCCAATAGCTCAGAGCGCTTGACGGTGGAGGTTGAGCCTTTCGCCGAACTGCCGGCCGGAAGCTATTCCATAGTCGTTAGAGCGCAAGGACCGGAGGTGGAGGCCTCCGCAACCCTTGTGGCTGAGATAACTGGCCAACCTCGCCTGTCTATAACAACCCCCGATGGAAGGCTTTCAGGGCAAGCTTATGCTGGGCAAGAGTCGCCCCTCAAGGTCATAATCCAAAACAATGGCACTGCCCCTGCTTATGGGATCAAGCTGAGCGCTTCCGAACCTTCAGGGTGGAGTGTGAAATTTGAGCCCTCCGAGGAAATCACCGAAATACCCGCCGGAAAGCAAGTAGAGGTTACGGTAAAGGTGCGTCCTGGGGAGAAGGCTGTAGCCGGTGACTACATGCTCACTTTGAGGGCTACCCCTAAGGAAGGCTCCAGCACTTCAGCCGACTTCCGCATAACTGTACTCACGTCCACTCTATGGGGGTTAGTGGGCATTGGGATAATTGGAATAGCGGTTTTAGTGGTGGCACTGGCTGTGATGCGCTTTGGCCGGCGTTAAAGTTTGAGCAAGGGGTATAGGCCTATGGGTGAGTTGGCTATAGAAACAAAAGAGCTCACCAAGCGCTACGGTGAACTCACAGCAGTAGACAGGCTTAATCTCAATGTCCGTCAAGGGGAGGTTTTCGGCCTGCTGGGGCCGAACGGTTCCGGAAAGACCACCACCATTCTCATGCTTTTAGGCCTAACTGAACCTACTTCTGGCAGTGTGAGAGTGCTGGGGTTTGACCCTGTGCGTCAGCCCCTGAGCGTTAAATCCAGAGTGGGGTATCTCCCGGAGTTGGTGGGCTTTTACGATGACCTGACGGCCAGGGAGAACATCATTTACATGGCCAAATTGAACAACCTGCCCCGCCGGGAAGCATACCAACGAATAGAACAGGCCTTAGAGCAAGTTGGCCTTAAGGATGTGGCCGATAAGCCCGTAGCCACTTTTTCCCGGGGGATGCGTCAGCGCCTGGGGCTGGCGGAAATCCTCATCAAAAATCCCAGTCTAATCATTCTGGATGAACCCACCCAGGGGCTTGATCCCGAAGGGGCCAGGGAATTTCTGGAGCTCGTTCGCGAATTAAAGGAGCGCGGAATAACAATTTTGCTTTCTTCCCACATCCTGTCCCAGGTCCAGAAAATATGCGACCGTGTTGGCCTTTTCTACAAGGGCAGGATGGTCCTAGAGGGCACCGTCAGCGAACTGGCTCGCCAGGTTCTGGGAAGTGCCTGCCGGATACACCTGGAAGCTAAAGGCAATCCGGAAGCCATCCTCAACGCTTTGCGGGGGATTCCCGGCATCCTCAAAGCCCACCAATTGGCCTCCGAACTTTACGAAGCCGAAGCTGAAAGAGATTTGCGCTCGGAAGCGGTAAAAGCTGTAGTAGAGGCCGGCGGCAGCTTATTAGGCGTGTGGCTTGAAGAACCGAGCCTTGATGAAATTTACACTCGCTATTTTGAGAGGGTGGAGGTGAGACAATGACCCTCAGAGTTACCCGTGAGGGCTCACCTTGGAGAGGCCTGTGGGCTGTTTTTACTAAGGAAACGGCCGATAACTTGACCAGCGCAAGGATGTTGATACTGGAGGGGCTCATAGCCCTGACAGCGTTCGGGACCGTTTACGCTGCTATTCAGCAAATAAGGGCCGTAATCGGGCATGACCCCTTCCTGTTCCTCAAGCTTTTCACAGTGAACAGGGACCCTCTGCCCGCCTTTGTGGGCCTTCTGGGCTTCCTTGTGCCTTTGGTCGGCATAGCACTGGCTTTTGATTCGGTCAATGGAGAATTCAACCGCCGGACCATCTCCCGGGTTTTGGCTCAGCCCATCTACCGCGATGCTCTTCTTTTCGGTAAGTTCCTGGCTGGTTTCTTCACGCTGGCTATAATGCTGGTAACAATTTGGCTTCTAGTGATGGGACTGGGGATTATTTCCCTCGGCGTTCCCCCGAGGGTGGAGGAAGTAGTGAGGAGCCTCCTGCACTTAGGGGCTTGCCTTTTCTACGGGGGAATATGGCTTACCGTGGCTCTGCTTTTCTCGGTAATTTTCCGTCAGCCGGCCACATCGGCTCTGGCTGCAGTGGCTGTGTGGCTTTTCTTGACAACTTTCTGGGGTATGATTGCAGACGCGCTTGCCCCGGTGGTACGGCCTATACGCTTCGGTTTGCCGGAGGAATATCTTGCGCAAATTCAAGCTGCGCTAGTCCTTTCGCGCCTTTCTCCCAACACCCTCTATGGGGAAATAACGCTGGCCCTCTTACGCCCTGAAGTTCGGGCTCTTGGGCCGCTACTTGCTTTCCAGCTCTATGGGGCTATATTGGGATCTCCTCTTCCGTTGAGCCAGAGCCTGCTTCTTATTTGGCCCCATCTGACGGGGCTGGTGGCCTCAACAATTCTGCTGTTTGCTCTTAGCTATGTGCTTTTCCAGAGGCAAGAGATAAGGGCTTAAGACCCTGAAGCCTGAAACTTTTTCCAGCAGTATCCTGGTTTGATCAGGCTTGTGATGCACCAGCACAGCACCCGGTGCGAGGGGTTGAACACAGGCCAGAAGCGTTTGGGAAACGCGCGGTAGTCTCCTTCTTCGAGAAGAAGTCTCTCAGTGAAGGTGTCCACGAAGAGAAGGCGTGAACCAGGCCTGGCCCTGGCATAATCCAGTAGGGCAGCCATCGTTTTACCTGTGTAAGTGGTTTCAAGGGGTAAGCCCTCGAGCTCTGCTACCAGTTCTACAGCTTTCAAAGCTTCCGGGGTAGGGTGAGCGTAGCCTGGCCCCAGGTATTCCGCCAGAAGTTCTACATCCTTTGGCCTGATTTGCACTTGGGGCACCGTGGGATCAAACTTCCGGAGGAAGCGCACAGTTCTGTTAACCATCCGGGCGACTTTAGCCTGATTGGCGATGTTTTCCTCTATCACTCTAACCCCAATTATACGACTTCCCAGACCCACCAGTTTCGCCCCCAGAAGGAGCCCGGCAAAGGTCCCGCAGGATCCCACTGCCACGAAGACGGCTTCCGGTTCGGGGATGCCCATGGAATCCAATTGCTCCTTGATTTCAAGGGCTGCATTCACATAACCAATAATGCCGAGCGTTCCCGAAGCGCCCGGGTATATGAAATAAGGTAAGTGCCGGGAAAGGAGGAAGTGGCGTAAATACTGCCAGAGGAAGGACAAGGCAAGCCCAGGATAATCGCCGCAAAAGTGGGCTTCAATTCCCAGGGGCGCGCTCATAAGGAGGTTCCGTCGTACTTCATCGTTTATGGGCTCGCAGAAGTAACAGCAAACGGCTTTTATCCCAAGCTGGCGAGCGATCACAGCGGTGGCCAAGGTATGGTGAGAACCAAGTGCCCCACCCGTTATCACTACCCTGGCTTTCCGGCGCAGTATGTCGGCAAATATGAATTCAAACTTGCGGATTTTGTTCCCACCGTAAATGGGATGACTGAGACCATCTCGCTTGACCCAGACTTCGGCTCCCAATCGGGAAGAAAGCTTTTCCATCGGTGTAAGGGGTGTTGGAAGGGTAGCGAGGGGAATAAAAGGTATCTTGCCCCTGAGGGCCGGAAATTTAGCAAAAAGAGCGCGCTCTTCCATCGTTTTGCCTCCTTAGGCGGATGAAAACCTCCCACGGCCATCCGGAGGTCATGTGGTCTGGATTATTCTTTCCCCATGTTATTCCCCCAGTGCAGAAAAACGATATATTCACCCGTCCGGTGATCAAGGGTATTACAGTAGAATTCCGGCACACGGACATATCAGCGAGGATGCGGGAAATAATAGTCTCAAACCCGGCAGAGATGAGGTAGCTTCGGAAAAGGAATCGCGTTAAACTCTGCCAGCTTCTCAAAAGGGCTAGTTTGCTCAATAGTTTGTTGAGTGCGGTTATGAACCACACACCTGCGGTTTGACCATCCACCAGTGAATTGGCCGAAATCTCAAGGCGATTGCCGTGACCCTCCCAAAGCCATTCACTCCCTGCTTCCTCCACCATCCCCTTCAGGGTGAAAAAATCCGCTCGAACTACAACGACTTCAGGGGTTTCTGGAAACTTCCCCACCGGACCCAAGAGGAACCCGGATACTGGGAACGGAAGCCTTGGGGAAAGGGAGAGCTCAAAGGGATGCTTGGGTTCCTTGAGGCCCAGAACGGCTGGAGACCAGCGGCAGACTTGAATGGAACCAGGAAGGACTTTCAGGATCTGTCCCTCTCCGGCAAGGCGAACTGCGTCGCAGAAAGACACGCCTCGGTAAACGGGAACGTCGGGATACAGGCTTGTGTCGATAAGCCTTTTAACTCCCACCATGTTCAGGAACCTCCAATATAGGCGGGTGACGGAAGCGCTTCCGGCTCAAGAGTAGGGGGAATTGGTGCCTTACGGTCCCCCACACAAGCCAGAAAGCAAGTGCATCTTGCCGGCGTACTGGTTTTTCCCCTATCGCCAATTGAACGAGTTCCAAAAGGTGAACCACCGGACGGAAATTCGGGTCGGCCAGGCGGGCTACAGAGAGCATGGCGAGGCACCCAGCACAGTATACGCAAGTGGCATCAGCCTTAACCCGACGGTGATCCCGTGATGTAACCCTGGTCGAGACCAGAATGGCGAAGGGGTGATAAGCTGAGAAAGGTGAGAACCCTCCACCGATGCCACAGCATAGCTGGTTTTCCCTGTTGTGGGGAGATTCTCTGACTTCCACCCCGATGATCTCCAGAATTTTCCTGGGAATTTCAGCGAAACTGCTCCCCAGAAGGCGCGAGTGGCACGAATCTTGAACCGTTACTTTCCAGCCGAGAGGTCGCACGGGTCCGAACTTCCCTTCGCTCAAGCCTTGGAGGATAAACCCAAAGTAGTGGGAAAATTCGATGCCCGAGAAATCAGCTCCGAAGCGCGGGAGCACGTTCGTGAGCATGTTGAAGCAAGCAGTGCAGAGAACGTAAACCCGTTCAGCCCTGAGCTGGCGAAACCAAAAGGTCAGCCTTGAAGCTACTTGCTCTACTTGCTCGTACAGCCCCATCCTAAAGAGCATCTCGCCACAACAGTAATCCAGACTTCCCCGAATCTCCATTCCCCGGAAGAGGTCGGAAAAGGTGAAGTAAGGAACCATTAGGAGGTTGCATCCAGGGTAGAGAAATTCAGAGGCTGGCTTCAGTTTCCCCCATTCGGCTATTGCCAGGCGCTCTGCCGGGGGGAGCCGGGCCAGAACATCGGTGCGGAAGTTGGGCCTGGAGTGGGGAAGGAAATAGCGAGCGTAAAGGGGGAGCCCCTTTTCCTTCCAGATTTTATGCCAGAGATTCAGGATGAGGTTAGCCGGTCTGGCTCCATAAGGACAAAAGAGGTTGCAAGCCGCGCATGAAGTGCAGATTCTGAGAACCTTGGAATGTTCCCCCCTTAGGAGTTTTTCCATTTCCCCTGCAGCCTCTTCCAGAGGCAGATGCAAGACAGGACAACGGTGAAAGCATTCCCCGCAGAGGTTGCATCGTTCCCGAATGAAAGGTTCAAGGCTCATGGCGTTTCACCATGTATATAGCTCGGTTAGGGCAAGCTTCAACGCACCTTCCGCACCCGAAGCACAGCCCTACCATTTGGCTTCTTCCCCCCTCAACCCTCCTCGCCTCAAAGGGGCAAGTTTTCACACATTCTCCAAGGCCTTGGCAGCGGGTTAGGTCAGTTCTGGAAATATAAGGACCAAGGATGAAGGGGTAGACCTTTTGGCCGAGTTCACGGTTCAGGATGTAGGGGACGCATCCGCAAGAACAGCAGTTGCAGATTACATATTCGGTGCCTCCGTGAGCAGGGCAATGGATGAAAACCATCTGCCATAGGCCTTGTTTGTGGCAAGCAGTTATAATCTCTTTTGCCTCCTCAAGGGTTATCAACCGGTAATCCTTAGGGAAGGCTTTTCGCCATGCTTCAACTCCGGAGCGGATCACGATATCGGTTTCCAAAGGATGCGAACATGCCTGGTGAGAGATGCGGCAGCGGCACGGCCCTACGGCCACTGGTCCATCCAGCCGGTCAAGGAAATCCAGGATCTGAGGGAAGGGGAAGGGCTGCGCAGTATCGGCTAGGCGGGCAAAGAGTGCTGCTAAGGTCCATCCTAGGGCGAAACGAATGAAAGTATGGTCACCAACACGTTTCCATTTGCCTCTAAGGAGAGAGAAGCTCAGGGAAAGTAAAGGGAGTTCAAAGTAGCGAGCGAAGAGATACAGCATGCTCCGTTCCAACGGGCTATTATCATCCAAGAGGTGGAAACGCGACATAGTTCCTCCATTAACCATTTTATCCCAAAATTAGGTAACCACAAATTTAAGAGAGCCGGCAGCAATTCCTGAGCCATGCACCGTAAACACTTTGAAGAAGAATTCGGCCC
>JBHOQL010000125.1:0-4428 GCA_042408195.1 Anaerolineae bacterium | reverse complement strand
CTCAACGGGGAGAGCGGGCGGCTGTTAACCGTCTGGTTGTGGGTTCGAGTCCCACCCCCGCAGATGCGGGGCCGTAGTTCAGTTGGTTAGAATACCGGCCTGTCAAGCCGGAGGTCGCGGGTTCGAGGCCCGTCGGCCCCGCCAAAGGTAAAATGCCCGACCGAGGTCGGTTTCTACGACGCGCCGGGAGGAGCTGTGGGCGTGGCGATAGCCGGTAATTACGCTTATGCTGCTGTTGGGGGAAAGGCTTGCGCGTCATCAACATCTCCGACCTGGCGCATCCTAGTTGAAGCTGGTTTCTACTTTGTTGCCGATGGGGAGGGTAGGTTATTAATCCTACGGTTCGTGGGCGCAGGTTAGGGCTCCCTCCCCACACCGTCCCAGCCCGTCCTGACGCCGTAACCTTGGCCCTCGTGGCTCCGCTCCGGCGAATGACATCCAATCCAGCCTGGTCCCCGGACGGGCGGACTTTTGTCTTCATATCAGACCGCATCGGGGGAAAAGACGGCTATAACTTCTTCGTGATCAGCCCGGACGGTACGGACTAGAGGCTATTGGCCCAGTTCAACGTCACCGAACCCCTGTGGAGGATGGTTTGGTGAAACCGGCTGGCTGGGGGGGAACTTCCTGACAATGGTTCACAAGTACTTCTGGGAGATTTTGCGCTTTCCCCTCAACAAGGCTACCCTGGACAACGCTTTGCCCGTACGCTGTGAAATATGGGGATGGGAACAGCCCCTATCTTCAAAGGCTCCTTTTCGCTCCAGGAGGACAAAGGGCCAGTTCAGTGGTTTCCTTTGACGGTTCTCGGACCGCCTGGACCGCTATGACCGAAATCTGAAATCGAGTGCCCCCAGAGCAGTAGAGGCATCAGGAAAGGTTGAACTCCACCAGGGATGAAGGGGATGATAGCGAGGTAGTGGGGTAATTATGTCCCGACGGTTTTGGTTTCACGCGCCTTACCAACACGCCCTCGAATGAATTTGAACCCCACCTGGCCGCCTGACGGAAATAAATTGGTCTTTGCGTCTGATTATGAAAGGAGTTGCAAAATGTGGAAGAAGCGAATTATGATCCTGATGGCGGTCCTTTTGCTGGTCTTGCCGTTAGCACCGGTTACGGCCGGGATTTCGCCAGCAAAGGAGATAAACCCGCTCCCCACAAAGTACCCCGCCGAAACGCTAGTGAAAGCCGTACGCTCAAGCAGCCCCGTCATGTTCATCCAGAACGTAGGCCAGTTTGACCACCGCGCCCTCTTCCAGGTCTGGGGCGGGGATAAAACCATATGGCTGGCAGAGGACGGCATCTGGGTAACCGTTGTGGAGAGGCTTCACCCCTCGCCCCTTCAGCCTCACGGCAGACATCCCTTCTCCCTCTCTGCAGGGGGGAGGGAAGAGAGAATAGAGGAGCAGGGTGAGGTTCGCGCCGTAGCTATAAAACTCTCCTTCCCCGGCGCAAACCCCTACCCCCAAATCGAACCCTTCAGCCCTCTGGAAACCTCAGTGAACTACTTCATCGGCAATGACCCGGCTCAGTGGCGGACAAACGTTCCTGTGTGGGCGGGGGTGCGCTACCGTGACCTCTACCCTGGCATTGACCTGGAACTGACTGGTGAGGGCGGCCGTGTGGTGCCACGCCTGGTGGTCCAGCCTGGGGCCGATCTGGGCGCAGTACGGATGCGCGTGGAAGGAGCGGAGGAGGTCACGGCGGAGGGCGACCGCCTGCGCCTGAAGACGGCGGTGGGGGAATTCTCCTTACCCCTTCTGGCTGTGGCGGACTGGAGCGGCGAACGCGCCGGTGTGGTACCTGCAGGCGAGGAGGCCTTTGACGTGGTCTTCCCCTTCACCTCCCCTCCCCTGCTCCCCAGTGCCTCCGCCCAGGGCCAGAGCGCCCTCCTCTACAGCACCTTCCTGGGCGGAAGCGACGATGATTGGGGCTCTACCATCGCCTTGGACTCAAGCGGCAACGCCTACGTAACGGGCGGGACCTATTCCTATAATTTTCCCACCACCCCCGGCGCCTACGACAGGACCTACAGAGGCTACGGTGACGTCTTTGTCGCCAAACTAAACCCTTCGGGGAGCGGCTTGGTCTACGCCACCTTCTTGGGCGGCTCGGATGAGGAATATAATGGTGGCGAGACTATTGCCGTAGATGGTGGTGGCAACGCCTACGTAACGGGCGGGACTTTGTCCTACGACTTTCCCACCACCCCGGGGGCCTTTGATACAACCTACAATGGTCCCTACTACTACGACGCCTTCGTGGCCAAACTGAGCCCCTCGGGAAGCACCCTCCTCTACAGCACCTTCCTGGGCGGAAGCGACGATGATTGGGGCTCTGCCATCGCCTTGGACTCAAGCGGCAACGCCTACGTAACGGGCGGGACTTTGTCCTACGACTTTCCCACCACCCCGGGGGCCTTTGATACAACCTACAATTGTTACTACGACGTCTTTGTGGCGAAGATGGCGACATATTCCATCTCCGGCCGGGTGGTGGATAGGAACGGCAACCCGATCCCGGGCGTCATCATCTCGGACAATGCGGGGCACACTACAACCACTGGGAGCGATGGCCGCTACACGTTGAGCGGTCTGGCGGCGGGGACGTATATAATCACACCCACAATCAATTACTCAAGCATGCCTTCCTTGCTCGGCTATGTTATTACTCCTACTACACGCACGGTTACCCTGCCCCCGGATGCTACGGGGGTGGATTTCACTGCTGAAAGATGGAGCTTCGCTGTGATAACAGACTTGCACATAGGGTACGGAATCCCGGATTACGGGACGGAAGGTTGGCAGGATGATTTAACAGGCGATTCGCGTTGGGATGAGTATTATCTAACCGAGCGGGTCAGGAAATTAGTAGAATGGATTAACAACAACGCGAGCAAATATAAGATCAAATTTGTAGCCGTGCTCGGAGACATCACAGATACTGCGCAGAGGTCCCAGTTTAAAAAAGCACGAAAATTACTTGACCAACTAACTATCCCTTATTTCCCGGTGATAGGGAATCACGACATTGCCCCTTATGCTATAAAGCCCGGCACCAACCCTGATAGGAGAGGGCTTGATGAGAGGTACGGGGAGGGGAAACCCTCAAGGGAGTATTTCAGACGTGACGAAGCTTTCCCTAATTCCCTTATTCAATCCCAATGCTCAAAGCTAGGCACAAAGTGTCATTTTGGTAGTTCATCTCCTGAACTTTTGTTGCTCAATTACTACTTTGACTACGCAGGCATAAGGTTTATTGTCTTGGATACGTCAACCCGTGATAAGAGTGGATTGGGTCCTGGTGTCAGTTCGTATGCTGAATTATTTGGTGATACCGCGACTTTCCTTGCTGGTGCCTTGCCTTCAGGGGGAAATGCCATCATTTTCTCCCACCATCCATTGCGCTATGATCCACTAAGAAGGGGATTTAACATTAAAGATCATAGAGAGATAGGCACTATAGAGGAAATAATTAGGAAGTCTAGGGCTACAGTGTTGGCAAATTTTGCTGGACATACTCATCTATATGGAACTGCCCCGGTTCATGACGGAGGAGTAAGGGGAAAGATTATTGAAACAGAGGCTGTTCTTGAAAGCTCAGGTGTATCAGAGATTGTGAGGCTTGGGTGGGTATATTATGATAATGGGGCTAAAATTGGCTATTCCGAGCCAGGCTCCTTTATACTTCCATGTTTCTGCTTCATTCCCCCTGAAA
The DNA here is from genome assembly GCA_042408195.1 of Anaerolineae bacterium. Lineage (GTDB taxonomy): Bacteria > Chloroflexota > Anaerolineae > SpSt-600 > SpSt-600 > SpSt-600. Next base: position 708 of record JBHOQL010000125.1, on the reverse strand, counting down.
ATTTGGACGCAAATCTGAACCCTTACTTTAACTTCAAGCCCAGTGATATAAGCCCTGGAATGAACGTAAAGTTTCTTGGTTGCTACAGGCCAGATAGTATTGGTTCTCCCTTTAGCTCCTGCCCATTATCAAGTCATGATGATTATTTCTATGTCTGGCTATTCTCCGATGAAGGTGTGGCCCATCGGACTAAAGACATAATTCATACGTTTTCCGCTCCTGGCATTTACACTGTAACTTTGACTGTAGCTCATAAGACCACTCCAGGGCTTACCGCCAAAGTATGGCAGAGGATAAAAGTGGCCCCTCAAGCGCCAACACCTGTATATATGAGCACAGAACCTGTAATTGGCCTGCAGGCATACTATGCCGGCTTTGAGATTCCTACGAACCAGGTCCCGGAAAACTCGCCTTCGTGGGTAACCCTGTTCAAACTATCAGAGCCCAAGCCAGTAGGGGAGTTCCTTGTGCACTTTGAGAGGGCTACCCAGGACATAACCGTTACCTTAACAGCAGATATAGATCTCGCTTCAAGGAAATCTATCCTTTATGCTGATTACTGGCCTCCTGAGATTGAAATTACGAAGACCCTTTTCATTCCCTCTACAGGGAGAGGAGCGGTATACATTTGCAAGAATGTAACCAGTTTGGATCAAGTAAGTGTTGAAAATGCTGACGTGGTTATCAATCTCGGTGAGACGAAGGAAG